>NC_019684.1:4500000-5136250 GCF_000316645.1 Nostoc sp. PCC 7524 | reverse complement strand
ATCTGCCCATCAGTGATGCTATTGACTCACTCATTATCGTTTGGGAAGCATCTACCGCAGAGGAATGGGTCAATCAAATTATGTCTATCCCATTTTGAGGTGTAAAACTACTAGAATCTGAATCTTAAATTGAGAAAAGGTCACTGTCGGAAAAATCGCTAATTTAGGACTTCCTGCCATCTTCTATAATTGATAGAACCTGTACACATAAATCTTAGGCATGAAGCTGTGACAGAACCTGGAAGCTACAAAGATACGGTAAATTTACCCAAGACTAATTTTGATATGCGGGCGAACGCCATCAAGCGTGAGCCTGAGATCCAAAAGTTCTGGGAAGACAATAAAATTTTTGAAAGCCTGTCGCAAAATAACCCAGGCGAATTATTTATACTGCACGATGGGCCTCCCTACGCAAACGGCTCACTTCATATTGGTCATGCCTTAAATAAAATTCTCAAAGATATTATTAATCGCTACCAACTGCTACAAGGGCGGAAGGTGCGTTATGTGCCTGGTTGGGACTGCCACGGCTTACCAATTGAATTGAAGGTTTTGCAAAATCTCAAGTCGGCAGAACGGCAAAATTTAACACCTCTGCAATTGCGGCAAAAGGCGAAGGAATTTGCTTTGGCTACGGTTGATGATCAGCGTAAAAGTTTTAAACGCTATGGTGTTTGGGGTGACTGGGATAATCCATATTTGACGCTGAAGCCGGAATATGAGGCGGCGCAAATTGGGGTGTTTGGCCAGATGTATTTGAAAGGGTACATCTATCGGGGCTTGAAGCCGGTTCACTGGAGTCCTAGTTCTAAGACGGCTTTGGCTGAGGCAGAGTTGGAATATCCTGAAGGGCATACTTCGCGGAGTATTTATGCGGCTTTTCCTGTGACGGGTTTGGCTGAGGCGGTTAAGTCTGTTTTGGGTGAGTATTTGCCGGATTTGGGTGTGGCTGTCTGGACTACTACTCCTTGGACTATTCCGGGGAATTTGGCGGTGGCGGTTAATGGCGACCTCAATTATTCTTTGGTGGAAGTTTCGCGCAAAGGCGCAGAGACGCAGAGTAAATTCAAGTATTTGATTGTGGCGGCGGAGTTGGTGGAACGGTTGGCTACTACTATCTCGGCTGAGTTGACTGTGAAGGCTACTTTTAAGGGGCAGGATTTAGAGCATACTACTTATCGACATCCTTTGTTTGACAGGGAAAGTCCGGTGGTTGTGGGTGGTGATTATATCACTACTGAATCGGGTACTGGGTTGGTGCATACTGCGCCTGGTCATGGTCAAGAAGACTACATTGTTGGTCTGCGTTATGGTCTGCCGATTCTCGCGCCTGTGGATGATAATGGCAACTTTACTGAGGAAGCAGGACAGTTTGCTGGGTTGAATGTTTTGGGTGATGGGAATCAGGCGGTGATTGATGCGCTGACAGATGCGGGTTCCCTGTTGAAAGAGGAGGCTTACGCGCATAAGTATCCTTACGACTGGCGGACGAAAAAGCCGACGATTTTCCGCGCTACTGAACAGTGGTTTGCTTCGGTGGCGGGATTTCGGGAGGAAGCACTGAAGGCGATCGCATCTGTAAAATGGATACCAGCCCAAGGTGAAAATCGTATCACGCCCATGATAGCGGAACGTTCTGATTGGTGTATCTCTCGTCAGCGTTCTTGGGGTGTACCCATTCCGGTATTCTACGATGAGGAAACGGGTGAACCCTTACTGAATGAAGAAACTATCAACCATGTGCAAGCTATCATTGCCGAAAAAGGTTCTGATGCTTGGTGGGAGTTGTCGGTAGAGGAATTATTACCAGAGTCCTACCGTAATAATGGTCGGTCTTACCGTCGCGGTACTGATACAATGGACGTATGGTTTGATTCTGGTTCGTCTTGGGCTTCTGTGGTGAAGCAACGGCCAGAGTTGCGTTACCCGGCTGATATGTATTTGGAAGGTTCTGATCAGCATCGTGGTTGGTTCCAGTCGAGTTTGCTGACTAGCGTAGCGGTGAATGGGATTGCACCTTATAAAACTGTGTTAACTCACGGCTTTGTTTTAGATGAACAAGGGCGGAAAATGAGTAAATCAGTGGGGAATGTGGTTGATCCCCAGGTGATGATTCTGGGTGGAAAAGACCAGAAGAAAGAACCACCCTATGGTGCGGATGTGTTGCGGTTGTGGGTGTCGTCGGTTGACTACACTGCCGATGTGCGTTTGGGTAGCAATATCATTAAGCAACTCAACGATGTCAGAGGTAAGATTCGCAATACGGCGCGGTTCTTGTTGGGTAGTTTGCATGATTTTGACCCCGAAAAAGATGCTGTACCTTTTGAGGAGTTACCGCAGTTAGATAAATATATGCTGCACCGTATCCGGGAAGTGTTCCAGGAAGTGACAGAAGCTTTTGAAAGTTTCCAATTCTTCCGATTCTTCCAAACTGTGCAGAATTTCTGTGTGGTGGATTTATCTAACTTCTATTTAGATGTAGCGAAAGATAGGCTGTATATCAGTGCGCCAAATTCTTTCCGTCGTCGCAGTTGTCAGACAGTTATCCACATCGCTTTAGAAAATTTAGCACGAGCGATCGCACCTGTTTTATGTCACACTGCTGAAGATATCTGGCAATATCTTCCCTACAAAACACCGTATAAATCAGTGTTTCAAGCTGGTTGGGTGAAACTAGAGGATAAATGGCATAATCCAGATTTAGGGGAATTTTGGGAGACTCTGCGTTCACTCCGCACCGATGTTAATAAGGTGATGGAACAAGCCAGGATAGAAAAAATGATTGGTTCTTCGTTGGAAGCCAAAGTTTTGTTGTATGTCGCAGATGAAAAATTACGCGAACAGATGCAACAAATGAATACAGGAAGCCATGTACTTAATACTCCTTCACATTCAGACAGTTGTGAAGCAATTTCTCAAAGCCTTCAAACAACAGATGAGTTTCTTTTGAAGCTGAAAAAATCATCAAGTGAAGCAAATCTGAAAATTCTGGAAGCAGTAAAAGCAAATATACAGCCAACACAAGCAGCTAACCAGTTGAACACTCAAGATGATGAAGAATCGTCAGTTTATCATCATTTATTGAAAGTTCATGAAATTACAACTAACGCTATTACTCAACAGGCAATTAGAGATGATCTTCTCAAAGCTCAAAAAGATGCTCAAAATACTGAGTTAGAAATTCAAGAGAAAGCTTCTACAGGGATGTTGCAAGCGCAAAAACAAGCTAATTATGCAATTTCTAACCTTCAAGAGATAGCAGAATCTACTTCTTCACCTTTAAATCATGTGGATGAGTTGCGCTATTTATTCCTCTCTTCTCAGGTTGAATTATTAGATTCATCTGAGAAATTGCCAGATGTGAAATATAACTTGCAGTCTGATAATTGGGGAATTGGGATAGTGAATGCAGACGGCGAAAAATGCGATCGCTGTTGGAATTATTCTACGACTGTAGGAGAATCACAAGAGCATCCGTTAATTTGCGATCGCTGTGTTTCCGCTTTAGCTGGTGAATTTTAGTTGTAGTGGCATGGCAAGCTTAAAGTAGTGCAAAAATATAGTTCTTGTGGTGTGGGCATCTTGCCCGCACTGGACGGGCTAGAAGCCCATCCCACAAGAGAGTTTTAATGCAACATTTTAGCCTTGCCACGCCACTACATGAATTCACCTACTGAATATTTACTTCTTGTAAGTGATGATCAGGGTTGACGTTTTCCAACTTCATTACCGATGGTGTTTTTTGAGTAGAAGAAATTACGCTATAGGCTAGGTTTTGACTTTGAGGTTGTGGGCGGATTTTTTGGTTATACTCATTCAATTTAGTTTGAGCCTGAGCGTAAACAGAGGTATCTTTGGGAATTTTGCGGAGAAATGTTACCGCTTGATCAAAGTTACCAACTAATGCCTGCTTGCGGGCTTGATGTAAAAAGTAGGCGGCTCTAATCTGCCGTTTTTCACTGTATTCAACTAATTTATTCTGCACCAAAGCACCAGCAGAACTTTCTTTGGGAATTTGCCGCAGATATTCTAATGCTGTAGAAAAATCTCTAGCCTGAGCTTTAGTAAAAGCTTTCGCTAATAAAACTTTTGTTTGTGCTTCAATATTGATTTTGGCTTGTTGAACTAAATCGTTAACTTTGACTTGCCAATATAAAATATCTGGAACTTGATTAGCTGCACTAAGTACATCTGACCATCTACCCTCAGACATAGCTTTTTCAGCTACTAAATATTGTTGTGCAGCTGTTTGCCATTGCTGTTGCCAAGTTTCGATGGTCGCTTGAGCATCTGGATAAACATTACTGTAAGATGGGATTGATTTGGCTAAGGCGATCGCTTGTTGCAAATCTCCTGCTTGATATTCTTTTGTAGCGTTATATAAAATTTCTGTTTCCGAATATGCTGGAGAACTATTGAGCAAAGAATAAGTTCCCAACCCCATTAATAAAGAATTAACAGCTATTCCTACTGTCATGCCTGTGAGTAGGGGGGATGATTGCTCTGAATCTGCTTCTATTTGCTTATCTGCAATTAGCTCTATTTGAGGTACTGGTGTGACGGCAGTTTCCCATACCATTTGCTTGAGGACACGCGATACCTCAGCAGCAGACTGGAAACGTTCTTGGTAATTGTAGCGGATCATTTGGCTCAGTATAGCCGCTAGATAATCACTCACCTGTGTATCGGGTGAACGCCAAATAATTTCATTAGTATAAGCATCTACTTTGACTTGTAGCGGTTCTAGCCCTGTTAAAGCCTGAATTGCAATCATCCCCAAAGCATAAATATCACTATTGGGCTGGGTTTGACCAATAAATTGCTCAGGGGGAATATAGCCTAAAGAAGTTGCAGGAGCTTGATAGATGGATAATTCCCCATCCATACCAAAATTAATTGATTGAATAGAACCAAAATCAATGAGGACTAACTTACCATTAACAGCACGCCTAATAATATTTTCTGGTTTAATATCACAATGGATTACACCTTGGGAGTGAACAAATTCTAAAATTCCCAAAGTATCTTCTAAAAATGCGATCACCTCATCCTCATTCCACAAACACCCCCACTGTTGATTAATGGGCAGTTCCGCCGTCAAGGAATGGCCTGCAATATATTCCTGCACCAAATAGAAACGCTCATTCTCTTCAAAACAAGCGATGAACTCAGGGATTTGGGAGTGAGTTCCCAAACGTTTGAGGGTTTCGGTTTCAGTTAAAAAACGTAATCTGATGGTATCTAGGTAGCTAGGATGCAAACTGCTAACTTTGAGTTGTTTAACAACACATTTGGGGCTGTGTGGATGATTAATATCCACAGCGATGTATGTCTGTCCAAATACCCCTGCGCCCAGGCTTTGGACAATTTGGTAGCGCGCTTGCAGTACTTTACCGATCATGTGGTAGCTCATGAGCTGGTTACTGAGTTAGTCCTTATAATAGTAAATTTCCCATACTTGCCCTTGGTTTCCGGAATAACTTAAAGATCAATCAGTAGGGCATAGATTTTACCATGTCCAGTGAGCATCTTTCCTGCACTGGAATATCCTCAAGGGAATCATCAGGCTAAAATGTGGCATTGATCAACTAACAAGCCACGGAGTCAACAAGCTAAATTTATGTGGGCAAATTATGCCCTACAGTTCACAGGATTGGCTGAGTGCAGAATCACTATTTTAATCTGGCACAACCTTCTAAAACTTTATTACCCACAATGAATATAGCTGAGTAAGGATATTTGATATCAGACATACCATCACTACAAGAGTTTACTTTTTTAATTACTAGGGTATTATTTGTGTTGTTTCTACCTCTTAATCTGTAAACTCTGACTAAATCTACCGGACGGCCGGATGCTGTTAATGGTGCAACATAAGGAAAGCTTTGGCGAGATTCTGGTGTAGAGTAAATAATTCCTTTTTTGCTCACTGTGACACTCCAAAATGGCTCTGTGCCACTAACAGTAAATTCTTCTGTGTTTCTGTTGCGACTATTAGATTGAGCCACTAATGAATGACTCTGGTTAGCAGTGCTGGGACTGCTTGCTAATAAGTTGGTGCTAATTCCAAGTAATAATATTGGGACAATTAATTTTTTCATTTTTCATTCACTAACTCTATAATTTAGATCCAATGTGTTGACAAATAATTTCTGAATTATCTACAGGATTTACGCAGGTGTCACACTAAACCTATCTTGTAGGGTGCGTCAGATGCCAAAAATCTGTTGAGAATAGCGTCAAACACTGACGCACCCTACGAATATGCCAGTTGCGTAAGTCCTAATCTAATGAAAACAACCCCACTATCTAGCAGAAAGCGGGGTTATGGTTATTGGAATTTTATTGGTTTAAAAAAGATTTAAAAGGGAGCGATCGCTACACAAAGGAACGCTAATATGGCAGCGATTATATAAAATACACCAACTACCTGCAACTCTGACCAACCAGACAATTCTAGGTGATGGTGGAGAGGAGCCATTTTAAATAGACGCTTACCTTTACCATCGGGGCCTTTGGTGGCTTTGTAATAACTTACCTGTGCCATCACAGACAGGGTTTCTACAAAGAAGATGCCACTGAGAATAAACAAGGCTACTAAGCTGTTAGTTAACAACGCCACTGCTCCTAAAGCACCACCCAAAGCCAGAGAACCGGTATCTCCCATGAACACACGGGCTGGGTTGCGGTTGTGGGCTAAGAAACCTAAACAGCTACCACTCAAAGCAGCGCAGAAAACCATTAATCCTAGGGAAGTAGGAGCAACTATAGCACCTAATGCTAACAGGGCGATCGCTACGGTTCCCCCTGCTAAACCATCAATACCATCAGTTAGATTCGTGGCGTTACTCTCTGCCACGAGGACAAAGCCAGCCAAAGGCCAGAATAAGAATCCCAAAGGTATGGCAAAGCTGACCCAAGGTAGAGCAATATTTGTAATATTAGCGGGTTGATTAAACATCAGCCACAGACAAAAAGCGATCGCAAACCCAATTTGCAATAACAATTTCATCCGGGGAGAAATGCCTTTATTAGACTTCCGTCGGAGAATTTGCCAATCGTCAAGCCAGCCAATTAAGCCATAGCTTAGTGTTAATGCGGAGACAGCCAGTACATCGGTCGCAAAATTAGACCACACACAAGCAACTAAAACTGCCACAGGGATGAAAAATATCCCGCCCATTGTAGGTGTGCCAGCCTTCTTTAAATGAGCTTGGGGGCCGTCTTCACGGATGATTTGCCCAGTTTTGAGTGCTTGCAACAGGGGTACTACCAAGTAACCCACAGCAGCCGATATTACGGCAGACAGTAACAATGGCAGTGTCAGAGACATCCCCTGCCAGGGTGTTCTGTTTGCCATTCCATCTAAAATCACGGCTGCTATACCCAGTCCGGCGGCGAGGCCAGAAGCCAGACCAATCCCAGAAACATTTAATCCTTGGTTTGGAGATAATTTCGCGTCCACAAATCTTTCCCTTCACTCCACACTTACAAAACTGAATCACAGGGACAATATATCTGTCTGAAGTCCCCGTCTACAAAGACTAATCTTCATCTATGGTGATGTCATCATCATCATCATCCAGGTAGTCGATACCATCATCTCCACCGAGAAATTCTGATATTTCTTCTTCTTCATCCTGAAAATCAGATTCATGAACGTCACGCGCAATGATCCGGCCATTGGCTTGCAACCAATCCAATAAAGAAGACTCTTGTTTGAGAGGGATGACAGCAGCACGCTGGTTCCGGGGTTCTTCACGTAAAGGAGAATTCAACATATCGACGAATACACAAAAAAGCTTATGTAACTAGACATTAAGAAGTCTATCACTTGAGACGGAATAATTTAGTTATTTCTTCAACTCTTAGGTTTCTAAATCCGCAAGCTAAGAAAAATATTTTATTTAATAGTGATAGAGGAATTAACAACTGATTCTGAGTAATTTTTCCGGTTTCATACATAGACATTAATATCAACTTAATGTGGGTTTAATTTTAATCATTCTTGAGGGAATGGGTGATGTTCAAAAAAACGGCTCTATTAGATGCGATCGCAGGCACCAATCGCGGTTTATTGGCGAGTCAACCCCAGAAGCAGGCTATCTTAGCAGCGATCGCCACCTTAGAAGACCTGAATCCGACACCGCGCCCGTTAGAGGCTGCCGACTTGCTTGAAGGCAATTGGCGCTTACTCTACACCAGTAGTAAGGCTCTCTTAAACATAGATCGCCTACCTGTATATAAACTTGGTCAAATTTATCAGTGTATTCGGGTAGAAACTACCAGCGTTTACAACATTGCCGAAATTTATGGCTTACCTTATCTAGAAGGATTAGTCAGTGTAGCTGCCAAATTTGAGCCAGTTTCGGAACGGCGTGTCCAAGTAAAATTTCAGCGTTCTATTGTTGGGTTACAACGATTAATAGGATACACTTCTCCTGAGAATTTTATCCAACAAATTGTCGCCGGAAAAAAATTTATGGCGCTGGATGTACCCATCAACAGTGAGACACAACAGGGTTGGTTGGATATCACCTACCTAGATGAAAATTTACGCATTGGCAGGGGTAACGAGGGTAGTGTGTTTGTTTTAAGTAAAACATAAGATTTTCCTTAAATGTGTGTTTGCGAACGAACTTATGCGATAACTGACACTTTGTCAAGGAGGGTCTGACACCATACTAGGTTTGTAATTGGGGACGTAAAAGCAACTAAGGGTAGAGATTGGTGGATAGTGACGGGAGCCAGGGGGCAATACAATTCAAAATTCAGAGTGGAGGATAAGGGAGAAAAGACTAATGAAAATGGACTATTGCCTATTGTCTACTGCCCCATTCCCCATTCCCAATTGACAAATAACTTAACAAAGACTCTAGTAACGACCTTCAAGTTGTAGAGTGAAATCAATTAGCCCTACATAATGGCGATTGATAACTAAAAGGGAAGATAATCATGGTTCAACGTGGTTCTAAAGTACGTATTCTTCGCCCAGAATCCTACTGGTTCCAAGATGTCGGAACTGTTGCTTCTGTAGACCAAAGTGGCATTAAATACTCCGTAATTGTCCGCTTTGATAAGGTCAATTATTCTGGCATCAACACCAACAACTTTGCTCCAGATGAACTGCTTGAGGTAGAAGCACCAAAGGCTAAGGCGAAAAAATAAGCAGCCAAGCCTGGAGGGGATTATTTAATGGGATGATGAAGAGAAGGGTGAAATATAGATACCGAAGTATGAAAATTATAATTTTTTCATTCTTCACCCCAGACTACCCTACGGAATAATCAGCCGACCTGCGGGTATTTGCGGATTGTCTCCAGTAGCATGGTAAGTCACACGAAGTATCTATATCCTTATATGTTCTATGATCCCTATAAATAATTCCAATTGTTTGCTCAATCAGCTTAAATGCCTGAACTGCCTGAAGTTGAAACAGTCCGCCGGGGTTTAAATCAATTGACCCTCCAACGGCAAATCACGGGTGGAGATGTGTTGCTCAATCGCACCATCGCCCACCCTTTTTCTGTGGATGATTTTGTAAATGCGATCGCAGGCAAAGCCATAATTAATTGGCATCGTCGCGGTAAGTATCTCTTAGCAGAACTCTCTGACACTCCCCCCACTCCCTCCACTCCCCCATCCCCCTCCGGCGGTTGGCTGGGTGTACATCTGCGAATGACCGGTCAATTGTTATGGTTAAAGCCAGATGAACCATTGCACAAGCACACACGAGTCAGAATCTTCTTTGGGGATCAACAGGAATTGCGGTTTGTTGATCAGCGTACTTTCGGACAGATGTGGTGGGTTCCGCCAGAAGTAGCTGTAGAAAGTGTAATTACTGGTTTAGGTAAACTGGCAGTTGATCCCTTCTCGCCAGAATTCACTGTTGAGTATTTAGCCGATAAGCTGCATAATCGCCGTCGTCCGATTAAGACTGCCTTATTAGATCAGTCAGTGGTGGCTGGCTTGGGTAATATCTATGCTGATGAAGCACTGTTTAAAAGTGGAATATTACCTCAAACTCTGTGTGCAGATTTAGAGTTAAAGCAAATTGAACCTTTGCGAACCGCGATTATTCAAGTCTTAGAAACCAGCATTGCGGCTGGCGGTACAACTTTTAGTAACTTCCTCAATGTTAAGGGGATCAATGGTAACTATGGCGGTGTCGCCTGGGTTTACAATCGTGCTGGAGAACCCTGTCGAGTTTGTGGTGAGGTAATTCAGAGAGTGAAGTTAGCAGGAAGATCCAGTCATTTTTGTCCCCAATGTCAGCATTAGGGGAGCAGGGGAGCAGAGGAGCAGAGGAGCAGAGGAGCAGAGGAGCAGAGGGGCAGAGGAGTTTTTACCCCAATCCCCAGTCCCCAATCCCCAATCCCCAATCCCCAGTCCCCAATCCCCAGTCCCCAGTCCCCAATCCCCTATAATCCTCTATGAGAGGATGTAAACACTTGAGAGAGGAACTTATGCCAATTAAAAAAGGAAATTTGGTGCGTGCTGTCCGCGAGAAGCTAGAAAATAGTTTAGAAGCTAAAGCTAGTGATACTCGCTTTCCTGCTTATTTGTTTGATAGCCAAGGTGAAGTAGTAGATATTAAAGGCGATTATGCCTTAGTGAAGTTTGGACTGGTACCAACACCAAACATTTGGTTGCGTTTAGATCAACTGGAAGCTTTTGAATAACGTCACAATAGAGGCTAGGGTGTATTGTCAAGGTCTTAATGATCCCCCCTAACCCCTCTTTATTAATCCTATGGTGTACACACAAGAGGAGGGATTTGGGGGTTGACTTATTATTAGCTTTTTCAAGGGGGTAAAGGTTCAGCTAAAAGCATTTGATACATCATTAGAAACATTTTAAATATCCTCTAATATTCTAAAAAATTATTTATACTATAGACTGCATTTTGGTTAATGTTTTTATTAGTGTAGTCCTGATGAATTGGTATAGTTTCTGATGATTTCAATACTAAGGCAGGACGGTACAATTTGCCCCAACGAGTATTTTTTTCTTGACTATCAATACGGAGTAAGTTGAATAAAGGATATTCTTTAATTCGACTACCGCGCAGACCTTGGTATTCTATAACAATTTTGTTGAGACTTTTATAGAAGGTGCAGGTTACTACAGGAGATGAGATTAAAAAAGCACTCCAAATAATAGCAGTACCTATCATTAATAAGTAAATCGAATATTCATACCATTGATGCTGTCTAATTGATAAATATGTTTGATCTGAAGCAATAAAATTATTGATTTGAGAAACAATGCCCTGATGATATCGATATCCAGTGGTTGGTTTTAAAATACTATATTCTCCAAAGGGAGTTGCAATAATTACTTGATAATTTCTGCTGCCTTTACTCCCAACTAGAGTTCTCATGCTTGCCTGTTGAGGATCAAAAAGTTTTTGTTGTTCGGTTTTTCCTAATAGATAAAACTTCTTCAATACACAATTGATTTGATTATTGACAACGCGATTACAAGTTAAACTAGCTGAAACAGCATTAAAAAATATCAGATAAATCAAAGAACCCAAACAAAAGCTAATTAATAAGCCTCCTGTCCACCAGTTTTCTGTAGGTAAATGCTTCATTGCCAATCGGCTATGGGTTTGTGCCACGATTTTCATCAGCGTGTGCCTTTGCATACAAAACTTGACTGATGATTACAGTGTTCCCAGATAGCGATCGCTAGTTATTCATTTCATAGTAAATTACGGTAAATAACATACATTCCACCGATATAGAGAGCGATGATTGTGAGTCCATCCCAAGTAATGTACATTCGGGAGCGACTGACAGCATGGTAAATTAAACCTGCGATCGCTACTGAGGTCATTACCATCGCTACAACATCTGTAAATATGTGTATTTGGCTAATACTTAACCACAGGCTACCCGGAAGATAAACTAAGTCGTAAATGCCAAGAATAGTTAAATTAAAGAGATTAGAGCCAAAAAGATTGGAAACTGCCAAATCTACAGCGTTGAGTCTCACGGCTGCAACTGATGCTACTATTTCAGGTAGAGAGGTAGCTGTAGCTAACAAAATCGCACCGATGAAGCTCTTTCCTAACCCAGTAACTTCAGCAATTTGATCTCCTAAGAATGCTAGCCACACGCCTAAAATTACAATCGCTACTGAATGCAAACAGAATTGTCGATAGGCTTGTTGAGTAGTTACGTGTTCGTATTGAAACATCTCAACTTCTTCTTCTAATACGGCAGCACGTCGTCTAGACTCAAATTGGGCAATGGTTCTAGCACTAACAAAATACAGCAAAATTAATAGTAAACTGGGAATCCCTACCCATCCCACGGTTAAATTAACATCGGTTTTTGCCAACAGCATCCCAGCCGCAGCCACACCTAGCATCACACAACCCAAACTGGCGGCTAGTCCATGACTAATCTGTGCTTGTTTCAACAATGGCTCAGGGCCAGTCAAAATATCCAGTAGTGCTAAAATCAGCAAGTTAAATAAACAACTACCTAAAATTCCCCCCACCGCTAAGTCTGGGGAATTGAAGATCACAATGGCACTAATCCCTGTTGCTAACTCTGGTAAAGAAGTCACACCAGCTAGTAAGATTGTGCCAATCCAAGTACGTCCTAATCCAGTTTTTTCTGCCAGGATATCGGCACTTTGGGAAAGCTTGATTCCTGCCATAATGACTAAAATAAAACACACCAGGACTTGAATAAACAGCAGCATAGTTATAGAGATTAAATGTACTTACAGCAATTTCTGTCTGTATTAAATCCATTTTGAAGCAGGAGACAGGGAGTGTACAAA
Source organism: Nostoc sp. PCC 7524 (assembly GCF_000316645.1). Lineage (NCBI taxonomy): Bacteria > Bacillati > Cyanobacteriota > Cyanophyceae > Nostocales > Nostocaceae > Nostoc > Nostoc sp. PCC 7524. The sequence continues at coordinate 5,123,452 of NC_019684.1, read as the reverse complement.
CGTTGCAATGCAACGTCTCTACAAATGTGATGATGTTGGTGAATTTTTTATCGTCCATTCTATATATGCAATTTTCTGACTTGAGCTGCTGGCGGCATGAAAACTAGCTGTTAACCTGGGGTTGTAAAGGTTGCACTTTCTACCCAAATTATGTCTTATCCTCTTGACTCCCCAATTCTTTGTCGTCTGCCGCGTGTCTCTATCATCGGTGCTGGTAGAGTTGGTAGTACCTTAGCTCAACGCATCGCTGAAAAAAATCTGGCGGATGTGGTGTTATTAGATATTGTGAAAGGAATGCCTCAAGGTTTAGCACTGGATTTGTTGGAAGCTAGGGGCATTGAATTACATAATCGTGAGATTATCGGTACAAATAATTATGCTGATACGGCTGGTTCGCAAATTGTCGTGATTACAGCCGGGCTTCCCCGTAAACCTGGGATGAGTCGGGATGATTTGCTGAAAACTAACGCGGAGATTGTTGTTACCGCAGCTAAACAAGCGATCGCCTACTCTCCCCATGCTATTTTTATCATTGTCACTAATCCTTTGGATGTGATGACATATTTAGCTTGGGAAGCGACTGGTTTGCCACGCAACAGAATTATGGGTATGGCTGGGGTGTTAGACTCGGCGCGGTTTGAAACTTTTATCGCTTTGGAATTGGGGGTATTACCTGCTGATGTCAAGGCGATGGTTTTAGGCAGTCATGGGGATTTGATGGTTCCTTTATCTCGTTACGCTACAGTTAACGGTATTCCTATCACAGAATTATTGGATGCAGACACAATTGCACGCTTAGTAGAAAGAACCCGCAACGGTGGCGCTGAAATTGTGGAATTGATGCAAACTGGCGGTGCATTTTTTGCGCCAGCTTCCGCTACAAGTGTGATGGTGGAATCGATTTTATTGAATCAGTCGCGGTTGTTACCTGTGGCGACATATCTGCAAGGTGAATATGGTTTAAAAGATGTGGTGATTGGTGTTCCTTGTCGCTTAGGCTTTGGTGGAATTGAAAATATTTTAGAATTAAATCTTAGCGATAGTGAACAAGAAGCTTTACATATTTCGGCTCAATCTGTGCGGAAAAATATTGAGCGATCGCAAGAAATTTTAGCTGCAACAAGTTCAATATAATCACAAGAAAAAGGCAGTAACTTCTGATGCTACTGCCTTATTTGGTATTACATGATTTATCGCGCAATTAAAACAAATTTCTTAAATAGTTATTCGTCTTCGTCCTCATCATCATACCTGTCTCTACGAGAACGGCGGCGATCGCCATAATTTTCCTCATCTTCTTCATCATCATAGCGGTCTTCACGGGAGCGGCGGCGATCGCCATAATTTTCCTCATCTTCTTCATCATAACGGTCTTCGCTGTCTCGTCTTCCCCCGCGTCCCCGATATTCTCGATAATCCCTATCTTCCCCACGTTCGTCACGCCTTGAGCCACCAATAAAATCCTGAGCTTTTCGCAAAAAATCACCGACCATAATCTATCTCCTGGCTAAAACATAGCAGTAGGATATACGCCTATTTTTAAAGAAGGTTGTACTTACCTTTTGCTATGATGAGTCGCTTATTCCGGTCTTCCGTCCTGCTTTTGAGAGACATTGCGATCGCTCCAAGGAAATAGATTTTTAGTTAGGTTATATATGCAGAGAAATAGTGAGCGTTTACAAGTAACTCTATCTAATAAATCATCGGAATATTTCGCTAAAAATATCTAAAATCATTGTAAATTTCTGTGATTCTTTCAGTAATTTTACGAAACGTTTTGAGTAGCTAGAAAAACTATACTGGTTTTATTTAATGGAATTATTTGTATGGTATCAAAGAATACTGGCTTAAAAGGCGGAGAAGCTCAAGCTAAAACTCTGACTCTGCTGGCGTTGTGGGATTTAGGAGGCGCAAAAGCAGAAGTTAAAAAAAGCGATCTCACCAAGAGAGTAATACGGACTAATGAAAAGGCCAAAGACTATCAGGTAGTTTTTGAAGAATTACAAGAAACTGGAGCGATCGCGATCGCTACTACAAACAGAGTAGCAAAGATGTCTCTGACTGATACAGGCTTGCAAATTCTTAGCGATGGATTAAAAAGCGGTAATTTTGAGTTTGATGGCAATCAAATTGGAGTGCGAGTTGCAAATGCGTTGGTTAAATGGATTCGTCAGATAGATAGTGTAGGGATTTCTCAGGCTGATTCAGATAAGCAATCGAATCAGGGCAATAAGGTGGCGATTATCACATCTTATGACGAGTTTAAATCAACGGTGCTGGAAGTTTACGACAAGTTGAATTATGAATACAACTTCAATCATCTAGTACCAATTTATCGGATTAGGAGACAAGTAGGCGATCGGGTGAGTCGTACACAATTTAATGATTGGCTGCTAGAGATGCAATCTGATGATATTTTGCAGTTGCAAGGCGGAACTGTAGAGGATAATGCACCTGACAAAATAGAAGATTCCATTACTACTGTGTTAGATGGACTACGTTGTTACGCCAAACTTCTCAAAGCCTAGATTTTCTAAACTCCTCACTAAATAAACTTCAACATACTATGATTGCTACTACGTCTACCATTGATGAACTAATTAGAAATCACAACCCATTTGCAGGACATATTGTTGTCAGACCTCAGCAAATATGGGGTAAAAGTTATCCTGATGTTCCATCTATTAATGCTCATGCTTCTAAAGCAGTGTTTGATGCAGTTGAAAAAATACGTAATGGTAAGCGCGAAACTGTAGGTATTACAATAACTGCTGAAAAAGGTTTAGGTAAAAGTCATATTATTAGCCGTATACGTCATCGCTTGCAATCACAAGATAATACATTATTCATTTACATGAGCAAGTATGACAACTTGAATCAAATTAAATATCAATTTCAGCAAACCGTTGCTTCTAGTTTGAGAGCATTTGGCAGTCAAGAAGTGATGCAGTGGCAAGAAATAGCTACGGCTTTAATCAATGAAGCTAAAGGTTGGAACAATACACCACAACAATACATTAGTAGTATTTATCCAAATTGGTTAAGCAAATATTCAACTAAAACAATTGACATTTTAACAGAATCAGTCTTAAAAATTAAGCCTGAAATTAATAACCCCTACATCATTAGAGCTATTTTGTGGACACTCTCGAAAACACACGCTCATTATGCAACCTATTGGCTATCAGGTTTAGAAATAACTCAAACACAAGGTGATGTACTGGGTTTACCAAATCCTAAAAATGAAGACAGAGAAGCTGAAGCATTAAGTAATGTACGACAGATATTAGACATAACAAGTCATTACAGAGTTACGGTAATTTGCTTTGATGAATTAGATATTACAGATGTTTCTGATACAGGATTTACAGCAGCACAAATTGTTGCCAATTTAACTAAAGATTTATACAACAGTCTCAAACAAGGTGTTTTACTTCTAACAATGTATCCCGAAATTTGGAATGATCAAATTAGGGCATTACCGCAGGCTGAGGCAGTTGTTGATAGATTAGTAAGTGAACAAACTGACAGACAACCAATTGCATTAAAATATCTAAATGCTGATGATATCGTTGCTCTCGTTCAGCAATGGTTAAAAGAATTTTATCAGGAAAATAATCAAAATCCTCCTCATCCTCTCTACCCATTTGACGAAGCTAAACTCAGAGAACTTGGTAAGGGTAAGCCAACTATTAGGTCAGTTCTAAAATGGTGTGCAGAAAATTTTCTTCCTTGCCAATCTATTAATGATAAATCCTGTACAGTAGAGCCAAATGTTACAAATGCTTGGAAATCTTCCACAGTCCATCCTGTAAAACCATACTTTGATAGTGAACTAGCAAATGTTGAATCTTCTATTGGTTCATTAATGGAAGAAGAGGTAAATATTGCTGAATCTCTTTGGCTGGCTTTTGATAGCTTAGTAGGTAAAACATTAGAAGGAATAATTATTGATGAAATCGCAGCAATTGAGGCTAGTGCGGCAGATCAGGGATTCATAGATTTCATAATTGTTGGTAACGATGGAAAAGTAAGGATTGGGGTAAGTGTAGTTCAACAAGATGGTAAATTTATAGGTGCTACATTGAAGCGATTAATTGATTACAAAAAATTTAATCTAACTCGTGGCTGCTTAGTTCGTTCCAAACAAATTAATTCAGGTGCTGCATTAGCTAGAGAACGTTTGAGAATACTTTTACAAGAAAGGGGTGGAGAATGGGTAGCATTGCAAAGCCAAGATATTAAATCTCTTTTAGCTATCTATTTTGTTTGGTATAACAGTGAAAGCTACGAACTGACAGAGGAACAAATATTTGATTTTATTGAGCAGAAGCAATTAGTAATCAATAATCCATTGATTAGAGAAATACTCAGCGATCCTTCTGGACAAGAACCTGATAATTTGACAGATGATGAGCTGCCAATGAGAATACCTCAAAGCTTTACTAATGACGAAAAAATTGAATTAACCTTATAGTTAACTAGAAATGAATCAGCTGTTTTCACTTCCAACAGCATTATGTTTACCTGCCCCTGAAATTGAAGCTTTAATACAGGGGCGAACAATTGCAGCTATGCCCAAGATGTTTATGCGTCCTGGGCAGAGGTTTTCTCTTTATCCTGCTGAGTATTCCAACAATATACTTTCAATTGGGCAATACTATCACGCCAATTTATTATCAATTACTCAAAAAAATATTAAATTAAACTCGTCTCAAACTGTCTCAATTAAAGCTTGGGCTAAATGTGAACTTTGCCAAATTATAGACAAGACTAAACCTTTAAAGCTTTTATCTGAGTTAACAATATGGACATCAGAAGCATTTGAGTCCATCATACAGAAGCAAGAAAACATATTTCTGGCTTACTTACGTGTTTATCATTTATCTCATGTCTGTGAAGTTGCAGTTAATCCCAACATTCAAGAAAAGTTAGGTAGATTCGTTAGTTTACCTAATTTTAAGGGTTCTGAAGACAACCCAATATTAAATGATCGCATCTTCGCACAACGCAGAAAACAACTAGAGAACTTAGAACCTCCACCGCATCCTGAATTAGAAGAATTGCAGAGTATTCTAGCTCCACTTGCAATTACTAAACCAGCAGTTAAAGAATTAGATGATGATATTCAAATATTTTTAGGTTGGAAAAATACTAAGCAGATTCAGTCAATAAATACAGATTTAGCTTGGATAAATGAGATTGCATCTCTGGGTAATCGTAGTAAAGAAGAAGATGCGGGAAAAAATAATTATCAAGCTGGGACAGATTTTGAAATTATAGTTCGTCGAAGCCTTGAATTTTTAGGCTTTACAGTTGACTATTTCCATAAAGGTGGTGCTGGTGGTGTAGATGTATTCTGTTCACAACCTTATCCATTAGTTGCAGAATGCAAAGCTGGTAAAAAAATTCCTAATGATACCGCAGTACAACTATTAAACTTAGGAACTCTACGCTTAAAAAGCCAGGAATTATTTAAGCAAGCGACTAAATTAATTATCGGGCCAGGTGAAGCTACAATCCAACTCAATGATGCTGCAAAAATACAAGATATGGCTATTATGAACCCAGAAACACTTGAAAAACTCGTTAAATTGCAAAGCAATCACCGCAATTCAGTAGATTTATTTAGGCTGAAAGAATACTTAAAAGCAGGTCAATCTGATCAAGAAGTTGAAAGATATATTGACCAAGTTTATTTAGATTTGAGTATGCGATCGCACATTATACAGCTTGTTAAAAATTATTTACAAAACTCAGGTATAGAATTTTCTGGGGTTGAGGCTTTACATGGTGCATATTTCGGTTCAAATCCGCCACAGCCATTAAAAACAGAAGAAATGCACGAAATTTTAATAGAACTTTCATCACCATTAACAGGTTATTTAGGAAGAATTAAAGGTAGTGATTGGAGAAGCGATCGCTTTTACTACCTCCGTGATTTACTAATTAACTAATAACAGCCCAGTGTGCATTAATCCTTACCTCTGTGCCTCTGTGACTACTCTGAACCTAATAAAACTTCTGTAATCTCATCCCCAACAGCAAAATGTAGGGTGCGTCAGTGGGAGAAAACCTAGCTGTACCAAGAAATTATTCATACTGACGCACCGCACTAAGCGTCAATTTGGAATAATTTATTTTGGCTCTCCCAGAGTAGTTTTGCTGTCAATTCATAATTTTTACACCCAAAATTATCAGTGTTACTCTAATTTTAGATGAAGAAAAGTAACAATAAATTATGAGCGATCGCTCTCACTAAAATACCTGTGATTTTATATTAAGAAAAGTAACAGTAAACTAGACGCGATCGCCTCTTATTTACGTTTAGATACCGTCAATCAAAGTAACAGACTTTACATAAACTTCATACTTGTACCCTGAGTGTTTGCCTTTACAAAAACTTTTAAATTAATACTGTCGAATAACCAATGAGATACTGACTACACTGATATTTAATAATACTCCCAACCACTCTAAATATTAAGGAAAAATGAATTATGTATTACCAGATTTGGAATTTCTTTCTCAAAGATGAAGAATATATTAATTGGAAAGAAAAAATAAAAAGTCCCAATAATTTTAATAAGTCTACATGGCAAAAAATTAATGATTTCTTCACATTTGTAGAACAAGATTTCTTCATCAAACATCAACTAGGAGAAACTTATAACCTTGAGCAGTTTATTAACTTAGCAAAACAGAACGGCTATAGTTTAACGGCGGAGGAATTGGCTTGGTTTCTTGTTACCAGAAAGCAGATTTGGGAATTATTTGATTTAGCTCAAAAAACACCAACCCTCAAAGATAAACTGCTAGCAGCTAAAAACCCCCAGCAGTTCGTTAACATAGCTGCTAATTATGATTATTACTTTACTGTAGATGAGTTAGGTTGGCTGTTAACAGAAATCAAGTCATCCCCTGAAGTCGTACCAATTAATAACAGCGTTGGTGAAATTCTCACTGTATCAAACTACGGCAAGATTGAAATAGGATACTGGATTTGGTTAGCAGAAGAATGGGGACTTGTGGCTCCATTTTGTCACAAAGATCCACCCTTAGCTTTCCTATCCCAATATACAGATGATCCTTTCTTACCCGATCGCTGTTTTCTACCCAAGAGCTACTTTAACCAACACTTCGTCAGCCAAAACCTGTACTAACTTCCAGAGCTTTTTGAGTGCTGAGTGCAGTCCCCAATCCCCAATCCCCAATCCCCACTCAATCAACAACGCCAATCTAACAGTAAAGCACCCTAAAAATTAGGATGCTTGTGAGTGAGAAATTTCTATTGAACAATGCGTCAAAGTTAAGTCAGAGTGATCAGCCGAGAGAAACCTTTACACTACCCGGTTGTCCCAGATTTCCCTGGAATACTACACCGCGTTGATTAGCGTGCAAATGACGCAGAATTTTGTAGATGGCTTCTACTTGATCCGCAGCACCCACTTTTTCCGCGATTTGTTCTACAGAGAGGGCAGTTTTCTCTGTTTGTAGTAATCCTACTACCTTAGTTTGCAGATCGAGAATGGCAGCCGCAGCTTTTTTCCCAGCTTCTACCCCTGGTTGATGGTAAGCATTGATGTTGACCAAACTAGCATACAAACCGACAGCACGCTCATACAAAGCGATTAACGCGCCTACAATGCGGGGGTTAACTTGGGGAACGGTGACTGTAATCGAATCGCGCTGATTTTCATACAGGGCTTGGCGAGTTCCTTGAAGAAAACCAGAGAGATAATCACCAGATGTTACACCAGGTTCTATTTCTGGAGATGGGCCTTGACGATCTTCTAAAACTTCGATCAGGGTAGCAAAGAAATTGGGTACACCTTCACGCAACTGCTGCACATAAGCGTGTTGGTCAGTTGAGCCTTTGTTACCATAAACAGCAATACCTTGGTAAACAGTATTGCCATCTAAGTCTTTCTCCTTACCCAAGGATTCCATAACTAGCTGTTGTAAATAGCGGCTGAACAACAGCAAGCTGTCTTTGTAGGGTAAGACAACCATATCTTTTTCACCCTTACCGTTACCAGCAAAATACCAAGATAAAGCCAGCAACGCCGCCGGGTTCTTTTTCACATCAGTGACGCGGGTAGCGTCATCCATTTCTTTCGCACCCTCTAGGATGGCGCGAATATCAATACCTTGCAATGCGGCGGGAACTAAACCGACAGTAGACATTTCTGAAGTACGTCCACCCACCCAGTCATACATGGGGAATCTTGCTAGCCAGCCTTCAGCTTTTGCTAATTTGTCTAGATTGCTATCAGCACTGGTAATAGCTACTGCATATTGAGCAAAATCTAAATTTTGTCCAGCATAGGCTTTTTTGACTTCAATCATGCCGTTACGGGGTTCTGGTGTGCCTCCAGATTTAGAAATGACTAACACCAAAGTGCTAGCCAAATTATTTCTGAGGTGAGTGAGAACCCGATCAATCCCAGCCGGATCAGTATTGTCAATAAAGTGAATTTTCAGGGGTGGAAATTCTGGGGTGAGGGCTTCAGCGACAAACTGAGGGCCGAGGGCAGAACCCCCAATCCCAATAGAGATAATATCTGTGAAGCGGCTTGCTTTGGGAGGATGAATAGCACCTGTTTGGACTTTTTCAGCAAAGGCTTCGATTTGTTCTAGGGTTTGGACAATTTCTTGTGTAAGTTCTGGAGTAGGCGCTAAGTCTGGGTTTCTTAGCCAGTAGTGTCCAACCATGCGGTTCTCGTCCGGATTAGCGATCGCACCCTTCTCCAATTGCGCCATATCCGCAAACGCCTTGTCAAACTTCGGCAGCAACGAATTCACGAAGGCATCATCAAAACGCATCCGACTAACATCTAGATACAGTCCTAATCCCTCGTGGAAATATAACCAATCTTGGTATCGTTGCCAAAGTGCCTTCGCATCCATAGGGAAATCTCTAGTAAAGTGTCCTTTAAAATCAAGTGTAATGTAACGGTAGACCCATCCCTGCTTTGCCTTATACAGTTTTAAGTGTTGAGAAACTCCTCACCCTAAACATCTGGCATAGGTATGACTCGGAGAAATTTTACAATCTCACCCCTAATTTCTATGCCAATCAGATAATTATCGATAGTAAACCGATGAAAAATGCCCTCATCATCCAGTTGTCGCAGTTCTGGCAAAGAATGCAAAGGCCAATTTTCCGCAAACTCATAAAACACAAAATCATATACTCGCTGGTAGGCAGCAGGTTCTAAACTTTTAAGGTCTACTAAAAAAGACCTGGCATAGCGCATTTCTAGATTCACTAGGCTCACCTTGAGAAAGATGGAAGCATGAGATGAAGCAGTGACGGGTACGTAGTGGATTTCCCCCATGTTGGCGTTAGCCTTCCCACAGGGTGCAACTGCCGAACCCGAAGGACAAGGGTGTAGGGGTATAAGGGTGTAGGGTGAGACAAGGTAGACAAAGTAGATTTTTATCCCAGTCCCCAGTCTCTAGTCCCCAGTACCCAGTCCCCAGTCCCCTACCCTAGACAAACATCAACATCCTGACTGCTTCATCATGAGTTAATATGTCCCACGGTTGCTGCGATCGCTTGACTTGTTGTATAGCTTTACGCATATAAAAGTCACAATGCAGCGCATGGATATCACTCCAAACGCTTTCTAGTTCTTCGTCCCCTAATTGCTCAATTAAGTGATGGATTCTAATTCTCAGCAAGTTCATCTACTCTTCACTTACCCAAAACACAAGGGTATTGTTCCCAAAAATCGGAAACGGTTAACGAGGAGTGGGGAGTGGGGAGCAGGGGAGCAGAGGAGAATAACTATTACTATTGCCTATTGCCTATTGCCTATTGCCTATTGCCTACTAACTATTCACTAATCACCAATGATTGAATATCTAATTTTTCTTGCCATTTCTACAGCCATCTTTGCCCTGTTTAGTTTAGGACTCAATTTACAGTGGGGTTTTACAGGGTTAATTAACTTTGGTCATATTGCTTTTATGACCTTGGGCGCTTACACTACCGTCTTGTTGAGTTTACAGGGTGTTCCCTTACTCATAGCCGCCATTGCCGGGGCAATTGTGGCTTCTTTGTTGGGCTTGATTATCGGTTTAGCAACTTTGCGTCTGCGTGAAGATTATTTAGCAATTGTCACTATTGGCACAGGAGAACTGATTCGTTTAGTGGTGAATAACCAAGAGTTACCTATAGGTAATACCTGGGTATCTGGGGCTTTTGGTGTCCAAAGTTATCCGCTCCCTCTATCAACACCGCCGAGTTTGTTGTTTCGCTTGGTGATGATTGGCATACTAACGTTATTGTTTGCCATTACTACCTTTTCTTTATGGGGGTGGATTCGTCGCGCCCAAAAATCACGGGTTGCCGATGGGAATTCTCAAGTCGGTAGTAAGGGTGAATTTACCACCCGTTTAGTAGTAGGAAGTATTTTAGGGTTATTGGCAGCAGCAATTTATATTTCTGGGGTGATAACGCTCTATAATTACATTCCGAAAGCAGGTTTAATGTTGTTATCGCTGTTAGTTTTAGCGTTTGTATTTTGGCGTTTAGAATATCTGGTGCGATCGCCTTGGGGTCGAGTCCTTAAAGCTATCCGCGAAGATGAAGAAGTACCCAAAGCAATGGGTAAAAATGTCTTTTCCTACAAGTTACAATCCTTGATGCTAGGTGGTGCGATCGCAGGTGTTGCTGGTGCTTTCTTTGCTTGGCAAATCAGCGCCATTTACCCTGATAATTTTCAGCCACAACTCACCTTTGACTCGTGGATTATGGTCATTCTCGGTGGTTCGGGTAATAATATCGGTACAATTTTAGGTGCAGTCATTTACTTTGCCTACGATGCGATTACTCGTGAGGTTTTACCGAGAATTATTCCCCTAGATGAAGCGCGTCTAGGTGCTTTTCGCATCATGGTTATTGGTTTAATTTTGATGGTGCTGATGGTTTGGCGGCCTCAAGGTATCTTAGGGAAAAAGGAGGAACTCACCCTTGGTAAATAACCAATCATCCCCACTTCCCCTGTTAGCAGCTAGTGGATTGTGTAAAAACTTTGGTGGGATTAAAGCTGTTCAAGAAGCCCACATTGAAGTTGCCCAAGGCAGCATCACTGGCTTAATTGGCCCCAACGGTGCTGGTAAAACTACTTTATTCAACTTACTCTCAAATTTTATCCATCCAGATAAAGGACGGGTGATTTTTGACGGTGAACCCATCCAAAACTTACAACCCCACCAAATCGCCCAGCAGGGATTAGTCCGGACTTTTCAGGTAGCCCGGACACTCTCTAGGTTGTCGGTGTTAGAAAATATGCTGCTAGCAGCCCAAAAACAAACCGGTGAGAATTTTTGGCAGGTACAGTTACAACCGCACGTAGTTGCTCAGGAGGAAAAGCAATTAAAAGAACGGGCAATGTTTTTACTGGAATCTGTGGGATTAGCCCAAAAAGCCTATGAGTATGCTGGTGGGTTATCGGGAGGACAACGCAAGCTGCTAGAGATGGGTAGGGCGTTGATGACTAATCCCAAGTTGATTTTATTGGATGAACCAGCAGCCGGAGTAAATCCCAAGTTAATTGATGATATATGCGATCGCATTCTCAATTGGAACCGTGAAGACGGCATGACCTTTCTGATTATCGAACATAACATGGATGTGATCATGTCTTTGTGCGATCGCGTTTGGGTATTGGCTGAAGGAAAAAATTTAGCTGACGGTAGCCCCGCAGAAATTCAAAATAATCCCCAAGTTTTAGAAGCTTACTTGGGAACTTGAAGCAGGCAGGGCTGGGATTTTTACCTCAGCATCGGCTAACCGTCGCGTTACTGCTAACACCACTCACTACTTTCAAATAGGCATTCTCATGAGTGTCAAATCTGTGCTATTCGCCAGTAAACTCCATTTTCTCGCGCCATTAATTGGTAGCTAATTAACTCTCGTCGCAGAGTGGCGCAATCAGGATGATATCGCTTCAAAATTTCGTTCACCTCATGTTCTGGGTACTGAACACCCAAGTCAAATTTGCTTACCAACCATTTAAGAATCACAAGGCGTTTTTTACGGCTAGCAGGAATCTCTTTCAGGCGTTTTACTCCTTCTTGAGTGCTAGTATCCGGTTCCAAATAGTTATTCAAGACTTTGCTTTCCCAGGCTTCCGTATCGACATCTTCTATCAAAGAAGCTATTTTTTCTGGGGAGAGGATTTCCTTACTGATGCTTTGTAACACCTCACTGTCTAGCTGATATATGCGACTGTTACCTTCTGGGCGCATTGTCACCAAATTGAGTTCTTTGAGTTTCGCCAAATGATGGGATACTGTGGGTTCTTTGAGTTGCATTAGTGCTGCCAACTCTTCAACGCTACACTCTTGATTTGCTAAAATCCCTAAAATCTTCAATCGGCTTTCGTCAGCCAACGCTTTAAAAAATTGCAACAGGATTTGAAATTGTTCTCTTTTCATAATTTGTTATACTTAATTCGATCTCAATCTAATTAGAGCTAGATCGAATTTCTCGTGCTGGCTTCGTCTGATGCAGCAACAGCTTTGCTATGGTGAATTTTGAATTAATGTTAATTTTGCGATTTGTTCTGAGAAAAATTGAGATTTCTTAAGTTGTTCTTTACATTTAGCTATGTTCAAACCCTTATCGCGCCGAAACAGAAGACAATCAGGAAGGCTTCAACAGGGTACTTCGCTTGTCCAAGCCGCTAGACTTTTGGGCATAGATCAAAGCACTTTCTATATGGCTCTGCAAAAAGGGCAGATTCCCACTCATCGGAAAAATGGGCGGACGGTAATTAGCTCAGGTGCGCTACTAGATTATCAAGCGAGAATCAGAAATCGGTGAGTTGTGGATTCATGATATCTAAGCGATCGCATGATTTTTGATATTCGCAATATTTAAGATCATGCGATTACTGAGCATTTAATAGTACATAAATACCATCATTACCAGGAAACTACCATCTCCACCATCTAAACTATGAAAAAACCAAGAGTGAAGGTGTAGCGTTATGGTAATCACTCTCAGTAACGCATCTGAGGTCATTTACCCCGAAAGCGATAGACAAACGATAACAGAGAATCAAAAGCAATTTCACTGGATAGTAAATATTAAAGAAAATTGAGAAATTTGATTGGCAGCGCAAGTAGATGTATTTATGGCTACAAGAAAGCCAACGCACCGAACAAGAATAATAAGCCAAATAAGTTGCTCTCCAACAACTAGAGCAAGAACGTCAGCAATATCAAGCTTTACTGATAAATCCAGAGGAACTTTAAGAGGAACTTTAAAAGCATATGAAGGTATAAGGATGTATCCCCTACACCCCTATACACTTGATAGCTATACCCCTATTTAACTAAACTGCTCACCTACATCCAGGTTAAATAACATTTGCAGGGTTTGCATACAACGTCTTCTGGCTTCAACGTCCTGCTGCGCCCGTAATTGCACCATCGGATCATGTAATATTTTATTAACAATTCCTCTTGTTAAAGCTTCAATGACTTCTTGATGCTTATCTCCAAATTCCGCACCCAATCTTGACAAAGCTTTTTCTAGTTCTTGTTCACGGATAGTTTCGATTTTATTCCGCAGACAGCTAATTGTAGAAACAGTTTCTAGACTGCGCCACCAAATATCAAAAGCCTCAATTTCCTCCTCTAAAAGCCGTTCAGCTTCTTGAGCCATCTTTCTCCGGCTTTCGTAGTTTTGTGCTACAACTGCCTTTAAATCATCCACGTTAAAGGCTTGAACATGAGACAGTTCATTTACGTCTGCATGAACGTTACGTGGCACAGAAATATCAAATAACATTAGAGATTGGTTAGGTGCTAAAACCATCTCTAATTTAGAGCGGTCAAGTATTGGTTCTGTTGCCGAAGTGCTAGTAAACACTATGTCACTTTCGGCAATTACTTGCATCATTTCTGAGAGTAAATGTGTGCGGATGGGCTGCTCAGAAAACTGCTGCGCTAATTCTTGGGCGCGATCGCGGGAGCGATTGACAATACTAATTTGTGTAGCACCTTTAGAAATCAAGTGCTGTACTAACAGCCGTGACATTTTACCAGCACCGAGAATTGCCACTCGACAACCAGCCAAATTATCGGCTTTGATTTGTGCTAACTCAACAGCTGCCGAACTAATAGAAACTGCACCAGTCCCGATACTCGTTTCAGTACGGACACGCTTACCAGCTGTAATTGCTTGTTTAAATAATCGATTCAGAATTGTTTTTATACCTTGATATTGCTGCCCCAGTTTATGAGTATTTTTCACCTGAGCCAGAATTTGACCTTCTCCCAGCACCAAACTATCTAATCCCGCAGCTACCCGCATTACGTGCATCACTGCATCTTCATGCAGCAACACAAATAAGTGCTGGCGTAGAGACTGTACAGGCAATTTGCTGTGTTCAGAAAGAAACTGAGTCACTTCGCGAATGCCATGATCCGTTTCAGCAGCAACAATGTAAATTTCTAAACGGTTACAGGTGCTGAGAATAGCAACTTCATCAATATGGGGATAGCTGGTGAGTTGAGCGATCGCACTTTCTGTTTGTGGTTCTGGAATACTCAGCTTTTCCCGAATTTCAACTGGGGCTGTTTTATGGCTTAACCCCACCACTGCAATATTCATTTCTTATCGGTAATTAGTAATGGGTTATTAATGATTGGGGAGTAGGGAATGGGGAGTGGGGAGTAGGTACTGGTTATGAGATATGGGGAAAAGGTTAAAGGTAAAAAAGCCCTGTTCCCTGTCCCCTATTCCCTATTCCCTATTCCCTACTCCCTAATTTTTAGTGCAGTTGTACAATCTTGGGCTGCTCAAACATATGAATGGTATCCACAAACCGAGCAGTTTTAGACTGACTAGAAATAACCAGACTTTGAGTTCTCGCACCACCGTGGAAGAAGCGCACACCTTGCATGAGGTTGCCAGAGGTGATACCGCACGCAGCGAATAGAACATTTTCTCCAGATGCCAATTCATGGGCATTGTAGACCTTATCGGGGTCATTGATACCCATAGATTGCAAACGATCAAGGTTGGCTTCTTTACTTTCGCCAATCAAACCTGTCTTCACTACTTCTGGATCGTAGATCAGTTGTCCTTGGAAGTGTCCACCCAAAGCACGCATTGCGGCTGCGGAAATCACACCTTCAGGAGCAGCACCAATACCCATGAGCGCGTGAATATTAGTACCAGCAAAGCCACAAGATAGAGCTGCACCCACGTCGCCGTCAGAAATCAGCTGTACTCTTGCTCCGGCTTCACGGATTTCCTTAATCAAATCGGCATGGCGATCGCGCTTCATGACCACTACTACCAGTTCTTCAATAGCGCGGTCTAGACACTCGGAAAGAATCTTGAGGTTTTCCGTGGCTGACTTGTTGATGTCTACATGACCTTTAGCTGCTGGAGGTGCTGCTAATTTCTTCATGTAGAAGTCAGGTGCAGCAAATAATCCACCTTTTTCAGAAATAGCCAGAACCGCCATTGAACCAGGTTGTCCATAAGCTACCAAGTTTGTACCTTCGCAAGGGTCAACCGCAATATCAATTTCGACTAATTCATCGGGGTTACAGAAATCTTTCGCATCTGGACGGGCGCAGATACCAACTTCCTCGCCGATGTACAGCATGGGCGCATCGTCACGTTCCCCTTCACCGATGACAATGCGACCACGCATATGAATTTTGTTCATACGCTCCCGCATTGCCTCTACTGCTACCTGGTCAGCAGTATTCTTTTCGCCTTTACCCATCCACTTTGCGGATGCGATCGCGGCTTGTTCTACTACCTCAATAATCTCTAATCCAAGTGTATTTTCCACAGAGTCGCCCTCTCAACTGCTTGACTTTGCGTCATTTTTATTGCTGTTTCAGTTTTCAAGTCTACCAAAGGGCGGATACCTGTGGAAAATAGTATCCACTTGCATATGTGTTAAGTTTTGCTGCTAATGATAGATTTTGGATGGGAAAATAAGAGCAGCGATCACTTTAACTACAAGGCTGCGTATGATTTTTACGAGTTGTGATGCTAAGAGAAAAAGTATTTTAACCGATGGATATAAGTTAATACTTGAAAGCTTAACTTCTACATGACCTGGGGATGTAACACTGACATCCTGATCGACTTTATAATTCACAAAACATCATAAATATAAAAACCATGTTTGACTTTCTTAATCCCCTACTTGGTCGCCATCCCGAACGCATCAAAGCCAATGTTGAGATATACACTTGGCAAACCTGCCCTTACTGCATCAGAGCTAAACTCTTACTATGGTGGAAAGGTGTAAATTTTACCGAGTACAAAATCGATGGTGATGAAGCAGCTAGAGCCAAAATGGCCGAACGCGCCAACGGTCGCCGTACAGTACCGCAAATTTTCATCAATAACCAACACATTGGCGGCTGTGATGATCTTTATCAGTTAGACACCAAAGGTCAACTTGACTCCTTATTAGTACAGTCAATAGTCATTAGTCATTAGTTATTCTCCCTTGTCTCCCGATTCCCCAATCCCCAATCCCCAATCCCCAGTCCCCAGTCCCCAATCCCCAATCCCCAATCCCCAATCCCCTGACTACTCTGAATATTTGATTTACCGCCACTGGATGAACCGAGCTTTAGAGTTAGCAAAAAATGCTGGGGACGCAGGAGAAGTGCCGGTAGGTGCAGTGATTACTGACGCTGATGGTAATTTAATTGCTGAAGGGGAAAACAGAAAAGAGCGTGACCATGACCCTACAGCTCATGCAGAAATGATCGCCCTCAGAGCAGCCGCCCAAGCCTTACAAACTTGGCGACTTCATGAATGCATTTTGTATGTCACTCTAGAACCTTGTCCGATGTGTGCAGGAGCTATTGTACAGGCACGTATAGGTAAGCTTGTCTATGGAGTGGACGATACAAAAACTGGCGCAGTTCGTACTGTGATCAATATTCCTGACAGTGCTGCTTCTAACCACCACCTGCGGGTGGTAGGAGGCATTCTAGAATCAGCTTGTCGCCAACATTTACAAAGTTGGTTTGTGGCTAGGCGACATCAGCAAACCAACGGACAGAGGTAAAAGTGTCCAGCTGTGATCACACAAATTACGGAAGAAAATCTACGGTGTAACTACATAAATAATTTATCCCCGTATTCTACCGCTTAACGCAGCTACCGCCATGATGGAATTTTACTCTGTGTCTGATCCTTACCCAATAAACCCCACGGACAAACCGATAAATCCCCAGGTGGCTGTTAATAATACGCAAATTTCACCTTGGTTAACGCCTGTAGCGTATTTTTTGGGGCATCATATCCTGCTGCCATTGTTTTTTGGCAAAATTCAAATCACAGGACAAGAACATCTTCCCCAGTCTGGCCCCGTAATTTTAGCTCCCACCCATCGTGCGCGTTGGGACTCCTTACTTCTACCCTATGCTGTAGGTCGTTATGTCACGGGTAGAGATTTACAATTTATGGTGACTCGGACTGAATGCAGAGGGTTACAAGGTTGGTTTGTACGTCGAATGGGTGGATTTCCCATAGATCCTCAACATCCTGCTATTGCTACTCTGCGTCATGCAGTGGAAGTGCTGCAACAAGAACAAATGTTAGTCATTTATCCGGAAGGCAATATTTTTAGAGATGGCAAAATTCACCCCTTAAAGCCTGGAATTGCGCGTTTAGCTTTGAGTGCAGAATCCCACCACCCAGGACTGGGGGTAAAAATCATACCAGTTAGCATCAATTACAGTGAACCTTATCCAAGTTGGGGTACAGATGTAAGTATTCACATTGGTTCAGCAATTAATGTCCAAGATTATGTCAATGGGAAAGCGAAACAAAACGCCAAGCGATTGACAGAAGATTTAACAAAGTCGTTGCAAAAATTAAGCCATCCAGAACTAGCTGTTAGTAATCATGCTTTTGCAGAAATTACCAATTCTTGAGGGATTGGGAATTAGGGAAGATGAGGGAAACAAGAAAAAATAACTAATGACTAAACCCCTAAACTCAATTCCCAACTGTTGAGTTTACCGATATCTTGGGGTGCGTAGTCAATTAACCATAATTGCCAGCGCCCTTGAGCCGACTGTGAGAGTAACTGTTTGAGGATGGGATGCGATCGCAGTGTAAATGTAGTATTTAACTCGGTACGGCATCCTAAGGTGCGATTTTGCAGCAATACCTGTTGATGATTGGGGGCAATTAAATAAATTTCTAAATCGCCTAAAAAATCGTGTTTGATATTAACTGTTATTTGAATATCTTTAACTGCACTAGCTTCAGTAATAGCGATCGCACTCTTCACGCCCTGTCTATTGTTATCGGGAATCTCAATTGGGCTGGTATTACTCACCTTAACTTCTTTACCGGCAGCTGATGTATTTGCCTGCATCTGTAAAGCTGCTTGTACAGCCCTAGCGGCGTTCACCTTTCCGTAACCAAACCACTGAGAATGTCCATTTTCATTGTAAGTGCCTTCACGTAAACCCAATTGTGGATCAGTATCAGGGTCTACAATTTTATCTGCGGTTGTTTCTAAAATTCGTTTGACTTGTTGGGCGGTTAAGTCAGGATTTGCTGATAATACTAACGCCGCTACCCCTGCAACTACCGGTGTAGCACTGGAAGTCCCACCAAAGTTTTCCGTGAAGTTACCCGGATCATAACCAGCAGTCCCTATTTGGTCAGTTGTCAACATTCCCCTGCCAGTTAAGGAACTCATGATCATGGGTTGGGTATACAAAAAACCCTTCTCTGGAAATGACATACCTGGTGGAGCATTATTACTAGGCGCACATACAGAAATATTAGAACCCCAATTACTGTAGGCGGCTTTTTTATTCATACTCGTAGATGCCGCAATTGTCATGACATCAGGATGCACAGCAAAACCACCCAGCCAGTCCGTCAACCCTTGTAAAATATTGTCTGGCCAATTCTGCTCATAGATAGTACCGCTCACAGGGCGGTTGGCATTACCCGCAGCAAATAAAACTACACAGCCTTTACCATTGCGTCCTTGTTTAGCTGCTCTGGTAATCGCTGCCCGTTGACGCAAAGATAAGGGAAAGTAAACAGCAGAAGCTCCCCAACTGCAAGAAATGACACTAGCTCCTTTTTCAATCGCCCAGTTGAATATCTGCTCAATGGACTCATCATCTAAAAATCCTGTAGTACGAATAGGCATCAATGCACAACCAGGGGCAACTCCCACAATTCCCGTACCATTTTCTTCCGCCACCGCTAGCCCTGCACAGGCTGTACCATGACTATTAGCCTTACTACCATCAGGCAAAGGTAAAAAGTCATTGTCTCTCAAGTCTCTGGGGGCAACAATCTTGCCACTACCTTGAAAATCTGGGTGATTTAAATCAAAGGAATCATCAACTACAGCTATTACTACAGAACGCACACCCCTTGTAATATCCCAAGCCTGTTCCACGGCTATATGAGAACCTGCAACTAGCTCATAACCACCATTGTGATTGAGATACCATTGCTGAGTGTACAGCGTGTCACGGGGTCGGTAATGCGGCTCTGTCTGCACGAGTACATTCGCCTCAGCCGCTAATACTTCTGAGATACCTTGTAATTGGTTAGCAATTTTAACGGGGTTTTCTGTGGCGTGTTTACTCACCAGAAACACAAAAGCATTGGGTAAACCGAGAATTGGTTTATTTTGGATGAGGTGGAATGTAGCGGCGATGAGATTAATTTTGGCAGTATCTACACCATCGGCAAACTGAATTGTAATGTGGTCATCTAAATAAACAAAAGTCCCCGGATTATCCTTAACTGTGTAAGCATGACTGGCAAAAGCTACATTCTGGTCAGCACGCGCTTGGGCGATCGCCTCCTCAATTTGTGCTGGTACAACCTGAAATAGTTCTAATCGAGCCTGGGTAATACTGCGTTGCCAAATACCCCAACTAACCTGAGATAATTGTTGCACAGGAAAGTCGGTGACAAAACGGACGGTGAAGCGGTCTAAAGCTTTATCTAAGATTAATTCTTCACCACCCCGTTGGAGAACTAATCCCAAGCTATTTGCTGGTACACCTGTGGTTGATAAATCAGAGGAGTGATTGCGCTCGTTCATAAGGGCGATTGTGGTTGTTGCTGGGGCTATGGGAACTCTATGAAACCGATTTTCAGTCTAAATCACAGAAACTCAGTACGTAGCTGCGCTTTGTTAAAAACAAAAACAGAGTTAAGATACCCGAAGTTTCCCCACCTTGTTCTATTTCTTAATAGTTGTTGCACAAATTGACCCCATGAAAGTCGCTGCTCCTGCTTCTCTAATTCGTATAACTTCTCTATCGGTGATAGCAATTCTTGGTCTGCTAGCGCCTGTTAATGCTCAGAACCAAGTACAACCTATTGATCCTAATAGCCCCAATAACTTACGTCCTACTGCTCAAAATAACAGCCTGTTGAGCATTGCTGGTGGAGAACGTTTGATGAAAGAGGCGGAGCAAGCTGTCGCTGCTCAAAATTACGCCTTAGCTGCTAAAAAACTCCAAGAAGCGCGTCAGGTTTATAATCAGCTATCAAATTTTTATCAAGATTTAAACTCTAGCTTTTCTGGTATTGATATTCGTGTTTCTGATTCCCAACGTCAAAAGGCTCTCATGACGGCTCAAAAACGGGATGAAGCTACCTATCAGTTAGCATTGGTACATCGCGCTCAAAATCAGCCAGAATTAGCTGTACCTTTATTGGTACAAATTATTAAAAGTCAAAACCCTACAAGAGAATTAGGTAAAAAAGCTTATCAGCAGTTATTTGAGTTGGGTTTTGTTGATGCTCCTTACCCCAGACAAGGGGGTAGTGGTTCATCTTCATCATCGCAAAAATAAGTAGAGCAAGGGGCGCAAGGCTTTGCGCCCTTAGTTGATCTTAGGATGGGTTGATTCTGGTCATGAGCGATCGCAAATATCCGCCCACAAGTCTTACCTATCATCATTACCCCATCAGATCAGTCAACAACAGGGTGTTGGGGGTAGGGTGTGGGGTGTAGGGAGGACGGTATTGGTCGAGGCTTGGCACCTCGACCAATACAATCGTCTTGAGAAGACGAGGCTTGTATCCCTGTGGTGGTTCGATGCTCAATATCCCCTACACCCCACACCCCACACCCTGCACCCCGCCCCAACGGGGCATGGTCAAATTTCCATGTGACACCTAAAGAAAGTTGACAGTAACCATCAGTATTTTTTTGTTTTTTACCTATCCGTCTGGCAGCAGTATCTGGTCTATGATTTGTTAATAATAAGAAAGTAAGTTTTTTAGGAATTGCGATGATTACTCCGCAACAGGTTGAAGCAATGATCAAAGCGGAAATGCCAGATGCTCAGGTTCAGGTGCAAGACTTGACCGGTGGTGGTGATCACTATCAGGTGACTGTCGTCTCATCGCAGTTTGCAGGTAAAGGGCTGGTGCAACAACATCAGTTAGTCTATGGCGCGTTGCAACAAGCTATGTCCACTGAAGCTATCCACGCCTTGGCACTCAAAACCTACACTCCCGAAGCTTGGCAAGCAACAGCCGCTTCCTAGAATCAATAGTCAAATATTCCAGGTTTACTGATTAAACCATGATAATTGACTATTGCTACTATCGACTCTTAACTATTAACAACACTAGGAAACCCAAAGGCCATGACACCAGAAACCAAAGAGAAAATTGATAACTTAGTTCAACAAAATAAAATTATGGTTTTCATGAAGGGAAACAAGTTGATGCCTCAATGTGGTTTCTCTAACAACGTCGTGCAGATTCTCAATACTCTGGGCGTTCCCTTTGAAACAGTTGATGTGCTGGCAGACTACGAAATTCGTCAGGGTATCAAAGAATATTCCAACTGGCCGACAATTCCCCAGGTATATATCAATGGTCAGTTCATCGGTGGTTCCGATATCATGATTGAACTCTACCAAAAGGGTGAGTTACAGCAAATGGTAGAAGTAGCACTAGCTTCATAATATTTGCCATTCATCTTGTTTTAATTGCCCTGGAAATTAGGAAATGTGATCATGCTCCAATTTCAAGGGCAATTAATTAAATTAAATTATCAATGCTATAATAAATTTGTATATTTGCCGTGCTGGGCATAGTTAAAAACCCCTCAGAATAATTAATTAGCACAAATGTGCAGAATCTGAGGGGTTATTTTGATCAATTGTTGACAATTATTGATTAGATTCCCAAAATTCACACCAGCCGAGTGCTTGACCTAGGCAGATAATATGCTATAATCATCTGCGTTATATATGGAAGCTGTCATAACCTCTGAGCAGGATTTAGTAATAATCATGCTGCGGTTGGGGTTGAGGCTGTACCATAACAAAATTTGAGGCATCGTACAGGTAGCGACTTGCTTCTTCCTCCAAACGATGAATCAGGTAAGGTTCTATCACGTTGCTGTGTCGCAGTGCGGCTAGATAGCCATCCAAATACATCCTCATGTCATCCGTGCGATAACCGCGATTCCATAACTCGGCGAAGGCGTCGGTAATTCGTTGGTAATAGCGGATGGTTTGTGTGTCTTGGAGCATAACTGCTTTGTTGATCTCTTTGGAATGAGAATTGTAAATGATTCCGACTAAAATGTGAAGTGTTAGTTATTCTTTGACATCTATAACAATTGTTTGGATCTCCTCTGTGGCAATATCTCCAGCATCTACAGTATAGTTAGATCCTATTCCAGAAGCATCGCAATTAGATTATCTCATAAGCTATTTTTATACTTTTTTTCGGTGTAGCAGGCTGACTGGATCAGTTGGAATAAGTATTAATTCATCCAGAGTGAAGTTAGCTTGGCGTGTAATCAAGTTTATGCAAGTTGCCCTCATTCAAAAGTAGGAAATTTTTCCGAAAGAACTTTTGATTAAGTCTAACAAAAATTTAAGAATATTACTAACTTCGCCTTGGGCAAAATAGGAATGAACCAGATTGCCAACAATTTTTCTGAGTCAATGTCAGGAGAATTGCAATTGGAGTAACAAAGACTACAAAACCTTGAGCATGGGCTTGTTACTTTGAAATTCATTGATGCTAAGGGGTCTTGCAGCCGTGGGTTCGGTTTGTATTGAAATCATAGAGGGGAATCCCCATCTGAGGTCGTTACTAGGCTGGCACTTGCAACAGTTGGAATATAGGGTACATCAAGCAGCTAGCATTTATCAAGCAAGAGAAGCCTTTTTAAGCCATCAACCGACTTTAGTAATCTTAGATGCTGATTTGCCAGATGGCGACGGCATCGAGTTTTGCCGTTGGTTGCATCGTCAGCAACAGCCTTTAATCTTAATGCTATCTGCTCGTAGCAACGAAGCAGATATCGTTGCCGGGTTGAAAGCGGGAGCTGATGACTACTTGAGTAAACCTTTTGGAATGCAAGAGTTTTTGGCTAGGGTAGAGGCATTAGTTCGTCGTAAACGCACACCAACTGCACCAGCGTATTTAGATTACGGCACTTTGCAAATTGATTTAGTCCAGCGCCGTGTCCGCTTCCAAGGGGAGTTTATTGACCTGACTCCGCAGGAATTTAGTTTACTGTATGTTTTGGCACAAGCTGGAGGAGTGCCTTTAAGTAGATCGGAATTGTTACGCCGTGCTTGGCCGGATGCCATTGATAATCCGCGTACCATTGACACTCATGTTTTATCTCTACGGAAAAAAGTAGAACTTGATCCCCGTCAACCTAGCCTGATTCAAACTATTCGTAACGTGGGATACCGATTTAACATGGAAATTTTGAACGCGAATCCTCCGCAAACACCAACCAAGTTAGCAAAGGAGAGATTTAGTAATCCACGCTCAACCCTGAGTGGGAAAATATCATAGACAACAATCTGCTATTAGGCAGGAGACAGAGAATTTTAGATTTGAAATTTGAGATTTTGGATTGAAAATTTAACAATTCCAAATCTCGCAGTGCTGCGTCTACTTCTCTGTCAGAGAGTATGAGGCGATCGCTAAAGTCAAGGTAAAATTTAACATTCAGGGGGAAAAAGATTTCTGCACGTTTCATCTTTTTTCACATCCTTCTGTTTTTTTGTATCTTCCTCAATTGATATAATCACACAACAAAATTTCAAAAGAAATCAACTTTCATTCTTTTGATTTTTAACTTTTGAGTGCTTTTACTGACTCCATTCTTCATCTGCTTGAACTTGGGCGTGCATCAACCTTTCTCGCAAGCCAACCCAGTCAATGATGGAGGCGGTTTGATTTGTGAATAAACGTCCTTTTTGTAGGTACAATAGCCGCTGACAAAACATCTGGGTGAAATCCAATTGATTATTGACCATCAAAATTGTAGTTTGATGAGTTTGAGTAAGCTGGGTGAGGACTTGCATCAGATGGGAAGCTGTACCTACATCTAAAGCAGAAGTTGGCTCATCTAACAGGAGAATTTTCGGTTCAATGACTAAAGCACGAGCGATCGCTACTAGCTGTCTTTGTCCTACCGAAAGTTGTAATTCAGTACGTCCTAACCAATCATTGGGAATTTGCAGTTGTTCTGTCCAATGATTGACTTGTTGCTGAATCGTCTGTTTAGACAAACCACGCAAAACTAAAGGATACGCCAAAGCTTGCTGGACTGTCATCCCCAGTAGTTTTGGCTCTTGTAATACCAGTGTCACCATCTGGCGGAGTTTAATCGCCGAAATTTGGCGATAATCTTGATTTTCCAGATAAATTTTGCCACTATTGGGTTCACAGAGGCGGTTAATTAAGCGTAATAAAGAGGTTTTACCAGCACCAGTAGGGCCAGCGATCGCTAAACGTTCTCCAGGGAAAACCTCAAAGGAAATATCCTGCAAAATCGGGTATCCCTGAAGCTGAGTTTTGAGCTTGGCGAACAAATTAACTTGTTCTAGTTGTAATTGGACTGTCATTAATGTGGGGAGTGGGGAGTAGGGAGGAGCCACTGCGTTGGGGAGACAGTGCTGTGGGCGGGTTTCCCGACTTAAGGCAACTGTCGTCGGCTATGCCCATCTCTAATTAGCTAAAGCTGTAGTGATAGTCCAGCCATCTACCAACAATAGCAATAGTGTAAATCCTAATAAAATCAAATACATCCACGGCTGCGCCAAAGGGCGAACATCTGTGGTGTCTATACCTGTTTTAGCCTGGACTATATTTACTAACCGGGCAAATCCAGCTACTCGCATTGGTAGTAAATAAGCTTTGCCATCGTGACTAAGAAAATAATAAACTAATCCACCTTGACCAGTAGAACGAGGTTTTAGTTGTTTAACATCTGACCAAGGTAAAGACCAACCCTTACGGAAGAAGCTAGGAACCCAAACAGGATAAGAAACCTGGATTCCTTGATCATCTATAATAACTCGTTCAGTCAACACTGCATATAAGCCAACAAAGCCGATGCAAATTCCCACCCATAACAAAGCAGGAGGTGTGGGTGCGGCTGTTGCTTCGGCTAAAAAAGGTAATGGTGCTGTGAGTGCTACATAAAGACTCAACAGCGTTATCCGAATCAGAGGAGATAAACGAAAAATAGATGCTGAAGTATCAACTGAGTTTATGGTCACGGCTCAATCATCAATATATAAGCTCTTAAATTTAGTCTAACTGGCATCGCTGCACAGAGCATTGGGCATCTTTTCCCCTATGCTCCCCTGCTTCCTCATCCCCCAATCCCCAATCCCCAATCCCCAATCCCCAATCCCCAGTCCCCAATTCAAGGTAAATACTTCTGCACGACGCTCCAGCCAGTAAGTGACACCCAAGTAAAACCTAAGAATAAAATCATATTCACACTGATATGTAAAGGTCTAGCCCAAGGTCGTCTAGCACCAATTTGTGTTGCACTTGCAGCCGACACTAGAACTAATACCACCACTGTTAACCCAGCTGCCAAGTGTGGCGAGTGTCCCAAAGAACCAAAGTGACCTAAAGTGCCAACAATACCTATAGCCAGCAGTAGCAACACTAAACTGACCATGCTAATGCCGATGATATAGTGGAGCGATCGCCATACCCGTAGGGAACCGCAGAAGAGGTGGGGCGTAGCCCATTGCGCGCTGCTTCTAAACTGCTCAAAATTAGTGACATCCCGATCATTTCTCACCCGCCACATCCAAACCCCTGTAACCGCTAACAGTAAATAAGCCAGTATCGACAATCCCATCGACCAAGCAGCTATTTTCCATAACCAGAGAAATGAAGGTAGGTGCATAAGTATTTATTTTAGAGAAGATGGGGGGCAAAGAAGCAGAGGGCATGGGAGCAGGGGAGCAGAGGAGAATAATTCTTAACTATGGATTATTGACTAAAAATAAAAAAGGCTGCTGAATTCAGCAACCCTTAAATTGAACAAAATTATTTTTTTAATCAATTGATGCTAAACCAGCTGTTGTTAAGGGTTTGGTTGTATCACTGAGTTTTGTATTCTTTGACTTCACAATTGGTTTGGTACTAATAGGGTCTGTACCTATTGCATCTGTATTAAACTCACTACTGCTTGGTTCGTTGATGATCAAGCGATCGCACGGAATTGTGTCCGACAAAATTGCACTTGCCATCATCCCTGTATGAATCTCCATCTGAGACTCTAATGGAGCTTCAAACACGAGGCGTTGTCCAGGAAAAACCACCCTTTCAAAATACCAGTTCGGAATATTGGAGATGCGAGCAACCTGGATTTTGCTCGTGGCATTGACGTAGCAGCATAGAATTTTTCCTGATTGCTCAGGTGGTAGAGGATCTAGTATTTGAGCCATAACTGCTGAGGAGCTTTACGCCACAATTTTACATTACACCAGCAAAGTTAACACTTGCTGATCCCCATATGCTGTAACTCCGACTACCAACTGAAATTTTCTACGTTATTTCTATCTAAAGGTATGTTCAAGTTATGAAATTTTTATAAAAAATTATTACTAAGGAATAATTATACACTATAAAAGAATTTTTTTGAATTTTATTCTTGAACTCATCAATAGTTAATTCCAACAAGCCATTATTTTAAAGTCAATATAGTGATGATTTGTTTTTATC
The DNA here is from genome assembly GCF_000316645.1 of Nostoc sp. PCC 7524. Classification (NCBI taxonomy): domain Bacteria; kingdom Bacillati; phylum Cyanobacteriota; class Cyanophyceae; order Nostocales; family Nostocaceae; genus Nostoc; species Nostoc sp. PCC 7524. The sequence continues at coordinate 5,096,421 of NC_019684.1, read as the reverse complement.
TATGCCTAAAACTTAGCCAGAGGGATCATCGCTTAACGCATGAACTCAATGTTATGGTAAAGATATATGAAAATTTTCCTCATAAAACCTCATCTATATTACTGATGTCAAGTAAATCCATTTATCAAGAATCTGTGTAAATGTCAAGTATGACTTGAGCAACTGGTAAAATCAACCCTTACTTGACTATCTAAAATCTTTCCTGACAATTTCCCCGACAAACGGCAAGATGGAAGTTAAAACACCGATTATGGAAAATCGAATCCTCTATGTTCGCCTTCCTTGTAACCCCATCTTTCCCATTGGGGTTGTTTATTTGAGCGATCATGTCCACAAGATTTTTCCCAATATCGAACAGCGTATTTTTGATTTGGGAACTGTTCCACCTCTAGACTACGCCTCGGCACTAGATAGTTGTATTGATGAATTTCAACCAACTGTATTAGTATTCTCCTGGCGGGATATTCAAATTTATGCTCCAGTGGGGGGACGGGGTGGCAACCCTCTGCAAAATGCCTTTGAATTTTACTATGCCAAGAATCCCCTCATTAAATTGCGGGGAGCATTGGGTGGTTTGCGAATTTTTATCGCCTACTATGTAGAGTTATGGCGCAACCTGGGATTGATTAAACGCGGTTTAAAACGCGCCCGCCAATATCATCATGATGCCCGTGCTGTTGTTGGTGGTGGTGCAGTCAGCGTATTTTACGAACAGTTGGGTAAAAGCTTACCTTCAGGAACAATTATTTCTGTAGGTGAAGGCGAAACCTTGCTGGAAAAATTCCTCAGTGGGAAAGAGTTTCGCGATGAACGCTGCTATGTTGTGGGAGAAGATAAACCACGCCAGAGACTAATTCACGAACAACCTACTCCCCTAGAAAAAAGTGCCTGTAACTACGATTACATAGAAACCATCTGGCCAGAGTTTAACTATTACCTGCAAGACAAAGACTTTTACATTGGTGTACAAACTAAGCGTGGTTGTCCCCATAACTGCTGTTACTGTGTCTACACCGTGGTTGAAGGTAAACAGGTACGCATTAATCCAGCCGATGAAGTAGTGGCGGAAATACGCCAACTGTACAATCGTGGGGTTCGCAACTTCTGGTTTACGGATGCCCAATTTATCCCCGCCCGGAGATTCATCGACGATGCTGTAGAACTCTTACAAAAAATTGTCGATTCCGGGATGACAGATATTCATTGGGCAGCATACATCAGAGCCGACAACTTAACACCAGAGTTGTGTGATTTGATGGCAAAAACCGGGATGAATTACTTTGAAATCGGTATTACTAGCGGTTCTCAAGAACTCGTGCGAAAAATGCGGATGGGGTATAATCTACGTACTGTCTTGCAAAATTGCCGTGATTTGAAAGCAGCTGGTTTTAACGATTTAGTCTCCGTCAATTACTCCTTTAACGTGATTGACGAACGCCCCGAAACAATTCGCCAAACTATCGCCTACCACCGCGAACTCGAAAAGATTTTTGGCGCGGATAAAGTTGAGCCAGCTATCTTCTTCATCGGCTTGCAACCCCACACCCACTTAGAAGAATATGCCTTTAAAGAAGGGATTCTCAAACCAGGGTATAATCCCATGAGTTTGATGCCATGGACAGCCAAAAAACTTCTCTGGAATCCTGAACCCCTGGGTTCATTTTTTGGCGAAGTGTGCCTACAAGCTTGGCGACAAAATCCCAATGACTTTGGACGGGAAGTCATGAACATCTTAGAACAGAAGTTGGGTTGTGCCGATTTAGAAGAGGCACTGTCAGCACCGATTGAAACGAAAGAGAAACAATTAGCTGGCGTATCATAAAAGACAGGGACTGGGGACTGGGTATTAAGAATAAATTCTCCCTTGTCCCCCTCATCTCCCTCATCTCCCCCTACTCCCCTGCTTCCTCTGCTGTTCTTGTGTCCAAATCCTATGTTAAAAGGTTCGATTTTAGAAAAACTGGAAACAGCCCATCGTCAGAGTATCAGGCCGATTCGCTTCGGAGTGTATTACAAAAATACCCTTGTTGCCTTGTGCCATGCTTTAGAAGACCATATCCTAAACGATGACAGCACACCTTTGGTAATTACTGCCTTCCAACGGGGAAAGTGGTATTTGCAAGAAGCAGAAAGATACGCAGACATTGCCAAGTCTAGCCGCCAGATTGTGATCATGGCAGCACCGGATGCAGGCTTTGCTGAACATCCCACTAGCCAATTGCCAAGTGTAGACTTAGTAGGATTAGATACATCAGATCCGGTAGCGCAAGAATGGCACTTAATCATCCTATCGCCAAAATACACAGCAATGGTACTTTGTCAAGAGTTGTCGGCTGCGGATTATGGCGCAGGGGGAGTACCTAATTCGGATTTAGAGCGCAAATTCTATGGCTTATGGACATTTGAACCAGAATTGGTGCAAGAAACGGCAGAGTTGGCGATCGCTCACATTCAGCACTACAATCCAGAATTAGCGAAAAAACTGACAACTTTGCAACAGACTATTTCACCGTCTGTAATTACCTCAGAAGGTTTGAGTGCTGTCGTCTCCCGCGTTGTTAATTACCTCCAAACCGGGAAAGAGCAATTATCAATTTCTACAGCACTACGCCAACAAGCCCTAGATAACAACCTCATTTCCAACGAAGTGCAAGCATTTTTGCGGATGGCTCAATTGATGGACTTAGCGGATGTCAACAACCCAGCCGCCGCCGCAGAAGTTGCCGCCCTAGCAGAAATAATGGGGCAACTTTTAGATTTACCTGCATGGCAAATTAAGCGATTAAAACTAGCAGCATTATTACACCGCATAGATCCACTCCGTACAACAAAAAGCGTTCTCACGCCTGGCGCATCCACACGCCATGAAGAAACAGCCCCAAGTTTACCCTTGAGTTGTCCTCTAGTTCCAGGGGCGCAAGTCTTGCGAACCATGCCCAGACTGCGGGCAGTGGCTCAAATTATCACCCATCAAACCGAATGGTGGGATGGTACAGGAGAACCAGCCGGGTTAGCTAGCGATGAAATTCCCCTAGAGTCAAGAATTTTGGCTTTAGTTACCGAGTTTCAGGGGCAAGTCAATCAGAAGAAAACTTCTCAACTGAGTCGAGAAGAGATATTTACCCAAGCTTTGGCAGAATGTAAACAACAGTGCGATCGCTTTGACCCTAAACTGGTAGATGCCCTCACTTTATTAGTCATGGGCTTGCAACAAGGACTCGACTTACCTCTAATGACAACCAAAGTCAGCACAGGTATATGGCTACTGGATTCCCGATGGGATAGCCATAGCCAAACGAATCAGGAGATGAGTAATTACCGCCGATGAATATAGAAGCCATTAAACAAGGAAAACTTAAACAACTACCAGGGGTTAATTTAGAAGATGAGGAACTCTCTCAACTAGATTTAAGCAACATCAATCTAGCAGGCGCTAACCTTGTAGGCACTGATTTTTCAGGCTCTAAACTCGAAGGAGGGCATTTACAAGGCGCAAATTTAATGGGGGCAAATCTCCAAGCAACAGATTTGCGGGCGCACCTGATGGGAGCTAACTTGATGCAAACAGATTTAACAGGCGCAGACTTACGAGGTAGTAACTTAAGGGGTGCTAGCTTGATGGGTGCGAAACTCAGCGAAGTATCTTTAGCTGGCGCTTTTTTGAGTGGTGCGAATTTAATGAATGTTAACTTGCAAGGAGTCGATTTGCGTGGTGCTGACTTAAGGGGTGCTAACTTGACAGGTGCTAATCTTAAGGGTGCAGACTTAAGCCGTGCTGACTTGCAAGGGGCATTATTGAGTGAGGCAAATTTGGAAGAAGCCGACTTACGCGGGGCGAATTTGGCAGGAGTAAATTTAACAGGAGCAAACTTACTGTGTGCAGAATTAGAAGGTGTGAACTTGCAAGGCGTTAATTTAGACAAAGCCTGCATAGTAGGTACCCTGCTGGAAAAAGTTTCTTAACTCAGTAGATAGACAATATCTTGCATCTCTGGAAATTCCTAGAAATGCTACTATTATGAGCTTTTTCTAATTTTTTTAACCCACCTTCCGCACCCTAACTGTCACACATCAAGCAAAGCCAGCAAAGTAGTACACAAGAACTAAAGTCAATTCAATTGCTAAGAGAGGTAATGAGAATAAGTTGCATTAAAATCGACAGGGGGAGTGAGAAAGTGAAGTTTTGCCGCAGAGATAAAAGAAAGGAAAAGAAAAGTTCAGAGAAAAAAATTAATTGCTCATAAAAAGATAAATGAGAAAATCACAACAGAAGCTGTGGAGAAATCTGTTGTGCAATTGCCACCCCAAGAAATGGAAATTCAGAACATAGACCATCTAGGGATAGTAGCAGGAATAATAGATAGGATAGGATTAGTAGAAATAATCAATGAATTAATAGGAGTTGAAAAAGGAGAAAAAATCAGTTCAGGTCATGTTGTCAAAGCCATGATATTGAATGGGTTAGGATTTGTATCCAAACCTTTATATATGTTTCCCAAATATTTTGAAACAATAGCCTGTGAGCATTTAATGGGAGTAGGAGTAAAACCAGAATATCTCAACGACGATAAGCTGGGAAGAGTCATGGATAAACTATTTATCAAAGGACTGGATACAATATTTTCTATCATTGCCTTAAAAGCTGCCCAAAAATTTGGTGTATCTCTGTCATCATCACATTTAGATTCGTCATCAATGCACGTACATGGGCAGTACAACACCAGATTACCAGAAGTAATATTTGAGAATCAACAAATAGGAAATACCCAAGAATCAGAAGAATTAGTAGTAAAATCACCAAAAGAGATTACCATCACCTATGGCTATTCCCGTGACCATAGACCAGACTTAAAACAATTTATCATAGAACTAATATGTTCGGGAGATGGAGATATACCAATATTTTTAAAATTAGCATCTGGAAATCAAGCTGACTCATCCTGCTTTGGTCAAATAGCAGTAGAGTATCAAAAACAATTAGAAGTTGATAGTCTCATAGTTGCAGACTCGGCTTTATACACAGAATCAAATCTGAAATTAATGTCGGATTTACGTTGGTTATGTCGAGTGCCATTAACCATTAAAGCAGCACAATCATTAATATCAACATTAGCAGCATCAGAATTTATTGATAGTAACTTACCAGGATATAAATTTGCTGCAAAAATTGTAAGTTATGCAGGAATAGAGCAAAGATGGTTGGTAGTGCAAAGTCAAGAGCGAAAAGCATCAGACCTGCGTAAACTTTCACAAAAAATTACGAAAGCTGAATCGAAAGCTGTTCTTGAGTTAAAAGAATTATCAAAAGATAAATTTGCTTGTGAGGTTGATGCTGTCAAGGCATTAACCAAACTATCAAAACAATTTAAATACCATCAAATTCAGTCGAGCCAAGTTACTGAAATCAAGTTCAAAAATCAAGATAATCAAGTAGAAACAGCATACCAAATATCAGCGACAGTTTCCCAGGACGAAAGTAAAATTAACACAGAAGTTCTGGGTGCAGGACGTTTCATTATTGCCACTAATGTTTTAGATTTAAATGAACTTAGCAATGACTCGATGTTGAATGAATATAAAGCCCAGCAGTCTTGTGAAAGAGGATTTGCTTTCCTGAAAGACCCATTATTTTTTGCCGACAGTATTTTCCTCAAAAGTCCAGAGAGAATAGAGTCATTGGCAATGATTATGGGTTTATGTCTGCTAGTTTATACCTTGGCTCAACGTCAAATCAGGACTGCACTCAGAAAATCTCAATCAACAATTAAGAATCAGTTAGGTAAATCGACTGACCGCCCCACTTTACGCTGGATTTTTCAATGCTTTCAGTCTATTCATTTAGTTAAATTTAAGAATGAAAAACACATCTCTAATTGGAATCCCGAAAGAGACTTTATCTTAGAGGATGTTTGAAAAGTTTTAGGGAGTCAAAAATTAAGCCAATCGCTTCACCATAATACGGATCATTGCAAGATAGATAAAAGTTTCTGAGGTTTCGGGCAATAATTCATAATCTCTGACCAATCGCCGACATCCCATGAACCAGCCAAAAGTGCGTTCCACCACCCAACGTTTTTTGAGTAAAACAAAGCCCTTGCTTTGCTCTGGTCGCAGCACCACCTGTACAATCCAGCGACAAAAATTCATGACCCACTGCATGAACGGTTCCCCATCAAAGCCACCATCAACCCAGATGGTGGTTAACCGAGATTGTGGCTGAGACTGTTTAACTCGTTGGAGAACTTGTTTGCCTCCTTCTCGCTCACCGACATTGGCTGCTGTTACCAAAACCCGCAGCACTAACCCCAAGGTATCAACGGTCATAAATCTCTTGCGTCCTTTGATTTTCTTGCCAGCATCAAAGCCTACTGATTGACTCACCATTGCCGCACTCTTGACGCTTTGGCTATCAATTATCGCTTCCGATGGACTCGGATGACGTTCAATTTCGATTCTCGTCCACTCTCGGAGACTATCGTGAATGTGCAACCATGTCCCGTCTTTACGCCAGTTTCGGAAATATGTGTACACTGTTTGCTCTCGTAGGAAAGTCCCCAGGTAGCGTAGGCGTAGCCCGCCGTAGGCATCGCCATCTCACTCCTTCTAGCAGGATGTAAAAAATTGCATTCAGGACTTCCCACATATCGACTTCACGCTTACGACCACCCGGTTTCCCTTCTGGAATCAAGTCGCTAAGAAATTCATATTGTGCGAGGCTCAGGTTACTGGGGTAAGCTTTACTCATGTCGCTCTCTCGGTGCTGTTGATTATCTATTCACAGCGTATACTGAGAGAGCTTTTTTACAACATACCTGACTTTTCAAACACCCTCTTAAATCTTTTACCTGATGATTGTTTAATTTATTATCAATTAGCCAGCTAACTCTTCTCTCTATTAATTTTATTTCTCCAATATCATGAGCTAATCTCTTTGATTCATAGCTCTTTTTCTTTTTGCCAATAATTTAGGTTTTTCGCAGGCTTTATGAGTCTAATTTATCATTTTCCTCTTCAACGTCTTCTTTTATTTATCTCTCACTCCTTCCTATTCCCTTAGTTCTTATTGGTACTTATTGAGAATAGGTTTTGATGCCATTTTTGCTGGTTTATTGTTACTCAAATGTCTTTTGACACTCAGTATGTCTGTTTTTATTCTCACTTCGATGTTTCTTCTCCGTTATTTCACTCTGTGATACTTATGGGTGCGGAATGTGGGTTTTAACCAAAAAAGCTCAAGCATAAATACTTGAGCCTCTAATACATTAAATTAACTTGTTCAACTAATGGATTAGCTCAAGTAGCTAAACCCGTTAACCTTAGTAACGGTTACGTCCACCGTAGCCGCCTCGATTGCCACCACCAAAAGAATTTCTATCTTCCTTGGGTTTAGCTTTATTTACTTTCAAGTCTCTTCCCATCCATTCTGCGCCATCAAGAGCCTCAATGGCAGCTGTTTCTTCAGCATCACTACTCATTTCCACAAAACCAAAGCCGCGTACACGACCTGTTTCACGATCTGTAGGTAACTGAACCCGTTTGACAGAACCATATTCTGCGAACACAGCATTGAGACTATCTTCTGTAACGTCGTAAGAAAGATTGCCTACATAAACTGACATAAATTGTCTCCGAAATCATAAATGTGTAGAGATTTAAGTTTCGGAGAAAAGTTTGTAAATACCAAAAACAAAAAGCCTGTCAATACTAAAAACAAACGCTATTAACCGAATTAACTCTCACTTTCTATGATGACATAGCAGAGAACTTTTTGGGGAGAAATTCCAAAAATTTTACATAAATTCATATAAACAAGTACATCTAAGTATTAAAGTCTCCTTAGCCTGGTTCATTTTTATCCATATAGTTTGGTTTTCTCCCGCCGATTTACTTTTTAAAGAAACTACAAATCATCTCACCGGGGCTATTCTGCGTAAATTGAATTACAGTCCTATCTCTTTGCAGCTTAAATCTGCCGCGACAGTTGTAAATTTCAACAGGTGTTTTCACTCCATCAACACTTACAGCCGCTTGATACTCCCAATATTTTTTTGCACTACGCTTAATACTGAGAATGCAAATCTGATGATCTTCATAATTGCGGCATACCATAGCCCAAGCTGGAGAGGTGTCAGAGAAAGAAAATATCAATAGTAGTAAAATCGCCATCCATTTAATCATAATTAACCTTTCACACACCGCCTCCGCATCCATAGGGCTAATATACTCATAAACGCTACCCCCATCACTCCTTGTAGGGGATTTTGATTTATACCCGTTACCCAATCAGGAACTTGTCCTGAATATTTCATTAATCCTCCAACATTAATAATGTAGTAACCCCAAACTAAACCACCATGTAAACCTATTGGTAAGCCCAAGCGTCCCCTCCGCCAACGTTTTCCCCATACCTGCGTTAACCCCAGCAATACTAAAGCGGGAAATTGGGGCAGAGTATAAATAATGGCTTCTAGTGGTTTGATGAAATGCAACGCGGCAAATACTACAGCATCTGTCCACAATGACACACTATTGCTATAGTCACGTTCTAATTCATCCAGCAACCAGCCACGAAATAGTAACTCTTCTGCAAAACCCACACCTAAGCCGACAATAAAACCTTCTAAAACTATTTTGAGTAAAAAAACTTGCGGTTGCTGCCACACTAACCAACCCAAAAAACCTTGTAGCCCAAATAAGATGGTAATGTTAATTATTCCTAGAACTAAACCACATAGCAGTTCTACACCGTTACGCCGTGTGAATTGTAAGCCATAGTTCCACAAAATTTGAGGTTGCTGATAGACATTTTGACCCCATAGCCTGAGCAGCATAATAAACTCTGCATATAGCAACACCATTGTCAATATGCTGACTAAGTTAGGATCATCCACTAACAGATAAATTGGTGCGGCTATGGGCAACCATAACAATAATAAAGCCAAAATAAAACAACCCAGCCGGATAGGGGCAGGGCGTTGAGCTAAATTGACAAGATTGATTTTCATACTGAGTTGAGTCAAAGAGCCATAAATCAATAATTCCAGATTATGACTAATGACTCATAACTATTCATCAGGTTCTATTGTGCTGCTTAAACCATGACTTTTTAACGTTTCACAATAAAACTCTGCGTGTTCTTGAGCGCAGGTAATGACTAGGGCTAACCCGTTGGTATGGGCTTCCATCATGATGCTAACAGCCTGGGGCTGGGTGAGGCTCGGCACTGTGGTTAGTAGTACCTGCACAACATACTCCATAGAGTTGTAGTCGTCATTATGGAGCAAAACACGATACCGAGGCGCGAGCTTACGGGTTGTGGAACGCTTCTCAATGGTTTCGACTGACACAGCTTTTGCTCTTTGATTTTTGATTTACTACAACAGAGGTTCTGTACTAGCGATCGCTTAACAGTTATTCACTTATTTTATAGCATTTTTACCAAAACTTTATGGCAGATCAAAATTTTGCTGCCGATAATCTACAACTTTTTTGGGGAATACTGTACTCTCACTTTTAGAATAAAGGTACAGGAAACCGCAAAATAACCCGTGCTATTGCCCTAGCTAGGTGTTGATCAACATGAGTGTCGAATTTCAACCAGGACAAATTGTATCTTTAGAGCATAGTGACAGGAATCTATATGCAGAAGTGATTCAATTTGTGGTTTCCCGCCAACTATGCTGGGTACGCCCACTGTTATTAGTCACTCATACCCCAGAACAGCCAACAATTACGGACCTCCGAGATGGTTCTGACCTACTTTGGCCTAGTGAGTTGTTTCGACCAGCCCTAGATACTGAGGTGATTACCCTGTTGAGTCAGATTTTGGTCAAAGAACCAAAGCCGGAATTAGACACATTAGCCAAGCAGCAACTCCATCAGTTTATTCATCAACTTTGGCAAGCTTATCAGGAGGGAGTGGGGAGTAGGGAGTAGGGAAGAAGCAGAGGGGCAGAGGAGCAGGGGAGGCAGGGGAGGCAGGGGGAGAGAAATCCCATACCCTATGACCAGTCCCCAGTCCCCAATCCCCAGCCCCAGTCCCCAATCCCCAGTCCCTAAGCATACCGAATTCCGGCATCTTGCATTCTTTGCATTGCTTCTTGTAAGCGTTCATCAGGAATGGTGAGGGCAATTCTGATATGACCTTCCCCTGATGCGCCATAACCATTGCCTGGAGGAACCATAATCCCGCATTTATCTAACAGTAAGTTGGCAAATTCAGATGAGGTATATCCTGGAGGTACAGGAACCCAAATGTACAGAGTGGCTTTTGGCGGTGCAATCGGCCAACCTAAAGCTTGCAATCCTTGAATCACTATGTCACGTCGATTTTGGTAAACTGACATCAAGCTTTGCAGTTCGGTTTCATCAGTGGCATAAGCTGCGATCGCAGCTTTTTGGATGGCTTTAAATACCCCTGAATCTACGTTGGTTTTGACTTGGCTTAACCCTTTAATCCCATCGGCGTTACCTACCACAAACCCAATCCGCCAACCTGTCATGTTATAGGACTTTGACAAACTGTGAAACTCAATTGCTACATCCTTAGCACCCGGAATTTGCAACACACTTGGCGGTTTGTAGCCATCGTAAGCCATTTCTGAGTAAGCATGGTCATGACACAACAAGATATCGTACTGCCGACAAAACGCCACTAATTCCTCAAAAAACTCTAAAGTTGCTAAAGCCCCGGTTGGATTATTGGGGTAGTTAATCCACAAGATTTTTGCTTGCCGAGCTACTTCTTCCGGAATAATATTTAAATCTGGTAAAAAATTATTCTCTGCCTTCAGGGGCATGGTAAAAGGTTCGCCCCCAGCAAAGATGGTAGCAGTTCGATACACAGGATAACCCGGATCTGGTATCAGTACATAGTCCCCCGTTTCTACGAAGGCTAAAAAAGTGTTATGTATTGCTTCCTTGGAACCAATGGAAGATATCACTTCGGAATTAGGGTTTAATCCCATTACCCCAAATCGCCGTTCCATCCACTTAACTGCGGCCTCACGGAATGCTTGCATACCCTGATAAGGTGGATAGTTATGATTGGCAGTGTCATCAATCGCTTCGTGCATTGCCTGGAGAATATGAGCAGGAGTTGGCTTATCTGGATCACCTACTGCCATATTAATGATGTCAATTCCTTGGGCAACAAGTTCTTCCCTTTTACGGTTAATTTCAGCAAATAGATAAGGAGGAATTTTTTGTAAACGTTTAGCAGGCTGCATGGCGACTTGTTACTAATGCAAAAGTGGATGCTCATTAGCACAGTTTAATGCACACCTTGTAACTAAATAGTAACCATCATCAAAAAGTACCAGCAATCAAAACGCTGCTGTAACTCAGCAATTCTCAAATTGAGTGTTTCTACATTATTGGCGAAATTAAGTTTTTATAGAGAAAAATACTGAGACGATGGCTAGATTTAGTATCCCCAACTAGGAACCAGTTGAACACGTCCGGCATCCATCTCAGACATTAATAATTCCAGGGCTTCGTAATCCACATCAGATATATAGCCTTGTGCCGTCAATTCTGAGTTGATTTCATTTTCTATTTCTGGAGTTAATTTTTTAATATCAAGTGCTTTTTCTACCAACTGACGAATTACGTATTTAGTTCTCATAAGTAATGAACCTGCATTCGGTGATACTAAATTATCGAAGATGAAGTTAAGTATAAAATGTGATCTAAATTCCGCAATACCAGTGATTTAGATCACAAATTAGTTCGGTAGATAATTCCTGGTTAAATTTACCAATAGTCATGCCAATAAACGGCGATAAATACACCTGACCAATTACGGAATTCTGGCTGAATCTGTTGTAGTCGTAGTTCAGCCTGACTTTTCTGCATAATTGTGGATGACGCTTGGACTGACTTCTGCTTTTGGGCTATACCATGTCGATTTTTTTGTAACTTTAATGAAAAAAATGTATATATAAACACATTTCACCCTGGATTTATGACAATCTTTAAACAAGCCCTGTCAAAAAATAAAGATTTAGCAAAGAGATTTAGGACATATGGTCGATGTGAAAGCAAACAGTTTATGTTCAAATAAATTCAAGCTTCACGGTTCAATAACTCTAATTAGGATGTTCATATGCAAGCAGTAGTAGAGAGTCCGAAAAGTGTAGTTATTAGTCCTCAAGGGTACTTGAATGCCACCAACGCCTTAGAATTTGAGCGAGATTTGTCTACAACTTTGGCTCAGAATGATGTTTCTAGCCTGTCAGTAGACTTAAGCCAAGTGGAATCTTTAGATAGCTCTGGACTAATGGCCTTAGTTTCTGCCCTCAAAGTAGCTCAGAGTCTAGGCAAGGGTTTCCGATTGGATGCAGTTTCTCCAGCTATTAAAATTATTTTTGAATTGACCCAATTAGATCAAGTTTTTCAAATATGTGAAGAGAAAAATTAGTTGGCAGTAAGATAATTATTTACAAATACGGCACTGTATGCTAACACGAGCTATGGTTTCTGAGCAAGCGAGTGTAAAGGAGTTGTAAGTTACAGCAAGAAAGCCGACAGCAAGAGCTAATCAATGCTAATGTTGGAGGTGAGTAGCTGTAATTAAAGTAGCTCGAAGTTAGCACAGTGGCTGTTGCATTTGAAAAATTAATCACATCGGATATCTTGAAGCCAGCACGTTATTTGGGTAACGAACGGCTGGCAGTACATAAACCTTGGGATACGGCAGTAATACGATGGGTATTGACTTACCCAGAAGTATACGAAGTTGGAGCATCCAATTTAGGGCATATCATTCTCTATAACATTTTGAATGCCCAGCCGCGACAATTATGCGATCGCGCCTACCTACCAGGTACAGACTTAGCCAGTAAACTGAGGGCAACCAATACGCCCTTATTCACTGTCGAGTCCAAGCGAGAACTCCAAGAATTTGACATCTTAGGTTTTAGTCTGAGTTATGAATTAGGAGCAACCAACATTCTGGAAATGTTGGATTTAGCTGGCATACCCTTAACATGGCAAGAAAGAAGCCAGGGCAATTATCCGCTCATATTCGCCGGAGGGCAAACAGCAACATCAAATCCTGAACCCTACGCCGACTTCTTTGACTTTTTCGCCTTGGGAGACGGTGAAGAACTCCTCCCAGAAATTGGTTTGGTTTTGGAAGACGGTAAACAAGCAGGATTAAGTCGGGAAAATCTGCTACTGGACTTGGCACAAATTCCTGGGGTGTATGTGCCGCAGTTTTATGATATGGCAGAGGATGGCTCAGTCAAGCCGCTACGTCCAGATGTTCCCCAAAGGATTTTGCGCCGAGTCGCTACCCCCATTCCAGCTTATTCTATCGGGCTAGTCCCTTACGTCCAGACCGTACACGATCGCCTGACAATTGAAATTCGTCGTGGTTGCACCCGTGGCTGTCGGTTTTGTCAACCGGGAATGCTCACCCGTCCCGCCAGAGATGTAGAACCAGAGCAAGTGGTTGATGCCATTGAACAGGGGATGAGAGCGACTGGCTATAATGAGTTTTCCCTTTTGTCTTTGAGTTGTTCCGATTATTTGTCCCTATCGGCTGTAGGGATGGAAATTAAAAATCGATTAAGAAATGAAAATATTTCCCTGTCACTCCCCAGCCAACGTGTAGATAGATTTGATGAAAACATCGCCAATATCCTTGGTGGTACACGCCAAGGTGGGTTAACCTTTGCCCCTGAAGCAGGAACGCAAAGGATGCGGGATATCGTCAATAAAGGTTTAACCAACGAAGAATTATTACGAGGTGTCAAAACTGCCTGGGTACAAGGCTGGGATAAAATCAAGCTATATTTCATGATCGGCTTACCTGGAGAGACAGATGCCGATGTGTTGGGGATTGTGGAAACAGTCAGCTGGTTACAAAGGGAATGTCGAGGCAAAGGTAGAAAACCCCTCAACTTCAACTTGACGATTTCTAACTTTACCCCCAAACCCCATACACCATTTCAGTGGCACTCAGTTTCTACTGCCGAATTTAGGCGGAAGCAAGACCTATTGAGACAAGCATTCCGCCGCATCCGAGGAGTGAAAGTTAATTTCACAGATGTCCGGATTTCAGCAATGGAAGACTTTATTGGGCGAGGCGATCGCAGTTTGGGTAAAGTAGTCCGCCGCGCCTGGGAATTAGGCGCAGGTATGGATTCGTGGTATGACAGCCTAGATAAAGCTTTTGCCGCTTGGGGTGAGGCGATCGTCGAAGCTGGTCTAGATTGGAAATACCGCCAAGTCGAAAACGGCGAATGGAATCTGTTTTCTGCATCAGAGGAAGACAGCAAAGGAGACAAGGCAGAGACGGGAGAATTACTCCCCAATCCCCAATCCCTCGACACCCCCCTCCCCTGGGATCATATAGATACCGGCATTGACAAAAAGTGGCTCAAAGAAGACCTACAACGCGCTCTAGAAGCGGCAGTTGTCCCAGACTGCTCATTTGAAGGCTGTTCTCACTGTGGCGTATGTGGCACAGATTTTGGTCATAACATTGTTATTGAACCACCGGACATCCCAGACTTTGCTGGTGAGTTTGTTCCCAACACAGCTAAAAATCAACGCTTACGAGTTTGGTTTGGTAAACAAAGTGACATGGCCTTGCTGAGTCACCTGGATTTGCTACGCTTGTTTGACCGAGTGGTGCGGCGAGCTAGCTTACCAGTAGCTTATACAGGCGGATTCCATCCCAGTCCCAGAATTGCTGTTGCTAGTGCCTTAGCATTGGGAGCTACCAGTAGCGGTGAGATTGTCGATTTTGAGTTAACTGAGCCGATAGACGTGGATACGTTTCACCAAAAACTCGCTCAGGAACTACCCCAAGATATCCCTGTATATCGTGTAGAACAGGTAGACTTAAAAGCTCCAGCCGCTAATAAGTTGTTGGAAAAAGCAGAGTATTTGATTACTGTTACAGCCCCAGCCAATGTGACACCAGCACAATGGCAAACTTGGATTGATGCAATTACCACTCAAGATGAAATTTTGTGCGAGCAAACCACCAAGTCAGGGAAAACTAAAATTGTAAATCTGCGCTCACTGTTGTTTGAGTTAGAATTAGTATCAACTAACAACCATGAAGCAGAATCTACAGCCGTCCTGCGTTATTTGGGTAGTTGTCGCCAAGACGGATTTTTATTGCGTCCTGAACAAATCCTGTCTATGCTGGAAATGATTGCTGGTGAAGTTCCAAATCCAGGGAGCCAACCGACTCCGCAAGTAGATGCAGAAGTATCCATAAACTTCACAAAATTTCATCTCTCGCACATCCACCGCAATCAGCTGCTTTTAGCTGTATAATTCCCAAAGGGCAACTTGCTAGTAGTTGCCTTGTTATAGCACATCGTAGAAATTGATTTTTAGCAAGGTTGCGTTAGAATGAAATGAAGAGAAATTTTCTGGCGCTGCATTGAACACACTGGTTCACTACTACCCTGGTAATCAGGGAGCAAGAGCAAGATATTAGAGTGTAATTTCTAGGATGTTATCCCAGACAAACTAAGGTGAATTAAAGCACACTCTCTCTATAGCTACCTTGTGAATCGGTAATTAACAGCAGGCTAAGTCGGCTTCTCTATCTATGCTTTTTAAAACAACTGCTGAATGCCTACTCCCCAGAGGGTGAAGGTATTACATCAAAAATCAACCAAGGACGGTTGATTTATGTGCTTAAACAATATGCAGCCGTTCTGGAAGAATCAGGCGTGTCAACGCAATTCCATAGCCAATAGCTCTTTAATTTGGAAGCACAGCTTCACAATTTTTATTATTAACAGCGTCTTTGGAGGCTGGCAGGGGCGAGAGGCATAACAAACCTCCAAGTCCGTTGGCGCTGCCGATTTTTGAGGAAATTGAATGCCAAAACAAATTATTATCGCGGAGCAGCATCAGATTGCTGCTGTATTTTCGGAAGATCAAATCCAAGAACTTGTTGTAGCCACAGGCCATCATCAAATCGGTGATATCTACTTAGGTGTAGTAGAAAACGTATTGCCGGGAATTGATGCGGCTTTTGTAAATATTGGTGATCCAGAACGTAATGGCTTTATTCATGTCACTGATTTAGGACCACTCAGACTAAAGCGCACAGCAGCAGCAATTACAGAGCTGTTAGCACCACAACAAAAAGTGCTGGTGCAAGTGATGAAAGAGCCAACGGGAACTAAAGGTCCAAGGCTCACAGGTAATATCACTTTACCAGGGCGCTATGTGGTACTAATGCCCTATGGCAGAGGTGTAAATTTATCACGGCGGATTAAAAGCGAAACTGAGCGTAACCGTTTGCGAGCATTAGCAATTTTAATCAAACCCGCAGGTATGGGTTTGCTAGTGCGGACAGAGGCAGAAGGTAAGCCAGAAGAAGCAATTATTGAAGACTTGGAAGTGCTGCAAAAGCAGTGGGAAGCCATTCAGCAAGAAGCTCAATCCACTCGTGCGCCAGCATTACTCAATAGGGACGATGATTTTATCCAGCGTGTACTGCGAGATATGTATGGCGCGGATGTGAATCGGATTGTGGTGGATTCCAGCACTGGTTTGAAGCGGGTTAAGCAATATTTGCAAAACTGGAGTGGAGGCCAAACACCGCAGGGATTATTAATTGATCATCATCGCGATCGCTCCCCCATTTTAGAGTATTTCCGCATCAACGCCGCCATTCGCGAAGCCCTCAAACCACGAGTAGACCTGCCTTCCGGCGGCTATATCATCATTGAGCCAACAGAAGCATTAACTGTCATAGATGTTAACTCTGGTTCCTTCACGCGATCGGCAACAGCTAGAGAAACTGTGTTGTGGACAAACTGCGAAGCTGCCACAGAAATTGCTCGCCAACTGCGCTTAAGAAATATTGCTGGGGTCATTGTTGTTGATTTTATTGATATGGAATCACGGCGCGACCAATTGCAAGTTTTAGAACACTTTAATAAAGCCCTGAGAGCAGACAAAGCTCGTCCCCAAATTGCTCAACTGACGGAGCTGGGTTTAGTCGAATTAACACGCAAACGTCAAGGTCAAAATATTTACGAATTGTTTGGGGAAACTTGCCCCACCTGTAGTGGTTTAGGACATACAGTCCGGTTACCTGGTGAAACCGAAAGTCGCTTACCTACACCAGTGGAAGTACCCGACAGATTTGTACCTCTGCCTCAAAGAGAACCCCGGATACCAGTGGCTCGCTTAACAGATATGCGGGAAAACTACGATGGATTCGGTGAAAGCTTTGAGGGCGACTCTGATTTGGGTGCTTTAAATTTAGTTAATCATCCCAGCTATCAAGAACTCAACGATCACAACAAACGTCGTACCCGCACTCGCCGTAGTCGAATTGGCATCAATGGTGCAAATGGCAAAGATGAAGCCCGCATTACTAATAATCCTTTGGGTTTCATGAATGATTCAGATTTAGACCTGGATAATGATGTAGAACTGGGTAATACACCAGAAATTCCACCACCAAACCTGGGCAAATCTGGTTGGACTGAAAGGTCAGAACGCACCAAAGTCACTAAAGCAGAACCAATTAAACCTGTGGTAGAACCACCGGAAATAAAAACTGTAGAGATGACTCAGCCAGAACAGGATATTTTTGCCTTAATGGGGGTTTCTCCTCTGATTAAGTTAGAACAGGAGGTCAAAAATCCTAAATCTGTAATTATTAATATTATTCAGCCAGGGCAGAAAGTTAATGAATCCACTGAGGTAACTGCACATAAAACTACTGTGGAAACAGAAAGCACAGAAGTTAGCACACCAGAAGTGAAGTTAACGAGAAAAGTCTTACCCACACCTACAACTGAAACCCCAACTGTTCCCACCAAAGCGGTAGCAAGTTTGACAAACCCTGAAGAGACTGAAGCCAATAATAGTAATCGTCGTCGTCGTCGTCGTTCCTCTGCGGTCGAGTCAGACAGCTCTAGCACAGAAGATAGTTAACCTGTCTATATGGTCAAGATGAAGCAAACTGCTAAGGCAGAGCGATCGCCAGCACTCCTAGATGCAATCAGTTGGCTGGAGTTTTCTGATGATTTTGCCAATATTTCAGGGTTAATTGCTGGGGTAGATGAAGTAGGGCGGGGCTGCTTGTTCGGACCTGTGGTAGCAGCAGCAGTCATACTACCAGTTTCTGCTTTTCCAGAACTGATAGCAGCTGAGATTAGAGATAGTAAAAAGTTATCTAGTTCTCGCCGAGTTCAGCTAGCACAGCAAATTTGTGTGATAGCAACAGACTGGAAAATTGGTTATGCCTCAACTGCTGAAATCGATCAAATCAATATTTTGCAAGCAACGCTGTTAGCGATGAAGCGGGCTGTACAAAAGTTAAAAGTACAGCCTGCATTGTGCTTGGTGGACGGTAATCAGTTGGTAAAAGACTTACTGATACCACAGCAAACCATCGTCAAAGGAGATGAGCGATCGCTGAATATTGCAGCAGCCAGTATTGTGGCTAAAGTTTGGCGTGACGATTTGATACTGCGTTTAGCTACTAAATATCCCATGTATGACTTAGATAATAACAAGGGGTATGGCAGTCAAAAGCATCTGTTGGCATTGCAAAAATATGGACCCTCATATCTACACCGTAAGTCTTTTCGACCTTGCCAAATTAAATTCCAGAGCTAAATAATATTTTGGGGAGGTGTTTTTTACTAACAGTAGAACACCTCCCCGCAGAATTTCATGACATAATTTATTCCAGAATTGACTAATCCGATTTACTTAAAAATTTCACTGTTGAATGAGTAAAAAATCACTCTATATTCAGTATTGGCAAATTAGCAACATCATTATCCAAGGGTTGTCCTTGGGTTTGTGAAATTACCCATTGACGATAATCTTCTAAGAGTTGGTGCATTAATCTTTGCTTAACTGTTAACAATACACTCTTGAGTAAGCCATTACCAGTTGCTTCTAGGATTGGTTTAGGAGTAAGGGAAAAAGGTGGTGGCAAATCCACTTGCACTTCTAAATCAGCTCTACCTTGCAGATGCGTATCCATATTTATTTGGTATGGAGATAAATGTCCTCGTAAGTTTAAAGAGAATCGCTGATTAATGTATTCAAAACCAAGAATTTCACAACCTACCGATCGCAGATAAATTATGCCGTTTGATTCTGCCCAAACTCTCATGTCTACAGTCGGCTGAATACTGAGTGACATAAAAGCCAAAGGACGCATTTTTAAGCGAAATACTTCCTCAGATAGCTGGTGAATGCGCTTTTGATCAACCAAAGCATTAACTAGGCGTTGCGGCTGACGCAAGTAGTGCTGAATAGGAATAGGCTGATGAGGAACAGCAATTTCTACCGATTGGGAGGCAGTAAACTTGGTAGCCATGAGTTAGTAATACGAATTGTTTGATATTTTTATTATTGATGAAATTATGATTTTATTGTTTTTATTCAGGAAAGAATTATTTGACTGAACCTAAATTGATTATAAAAACTATATTTACTTATGGTGATCATTAGTTATTACAATGTTTGGCAATATTTTCTTTAAAAATATATTATATCTCAAATATAAATTATTTTTCGTTCAAAAAACATTATTAACTTCTTATACCATTTCTATGTTAAGACGCGTAGAAACAACCCCATAGCCTGGGGTGCTTCCCCGAACTCGCAGGGAAGTTGAGATGAGCCAAAATAAGGTGCAGCTTCAAAGAGAACTGGTATTAATAACCTAAAAACCTGGTAACATTTAAGACGGTTTACCATACATTTAGGGCAAGGCTGGGCAAATAAAAATATGTAAATAATGGCATTTAATTTATTCTGATCACTTAGTCTAAAGGCAGTAAATTCTCTAAAAAGTATGTATTAAGAATACAAAAATTCAGTACTCCGTCATCAGAAATAACTAAGGAATCAATGCTGTGACTCTATCAATTGCCCATTTAGGACCACCTGGGACTTATGCAGAACAAGCCACTATTATCTATGTAAAATGGCTCACACAAAATACAGGCATGGAAACTGTTTTACGCCCCTATCCTAGTATTGCCCAGTCATTAAAAGCCGTAGCCCAAGGAGAAACCCAGTTAGCTGTTGTGCCTGTCGAAAATTCTATTGAGGGCAGCGTCACCATGACAATGGATACGCTATGGCAAATAGACAGTTTGCGAATCAAATCAGCTTTGGTGATGCCCATTGCCCACGCGTTAATTTCTTGTGCAACTAGCTTAGATAGGATTAAAACTGTTTATTCCCATCCCCAAGGCTTGGCGCAGTGCCAGAATTGGTTGGGAGAGTTTTTACCCACTGTACAATTAATTCCTAGTAATTCTACCACTGAAGCATTACAAACTTTACAACATGACTTAACAACAGCCGCGATCGCCTCTGCTAGAGCTGCTCAAATTTACAACTTGCCGATTTTAGCTAATAATATTAATGATTATCCAGAAAACTGCACACGCTTTTGGGTAATTAGTCAGACAGCATCAGATATTATTCAGCATTTCCCCGTACAAAACCCTAGTCACACATCTATCGCTTTTAGTGTCCCGGCTAACGTACCAGGGGCATTGATGAAACCATTGCAAGTATTTGCTCAACTAGGGATTAACCTCAGTCGGATTGAGTCACGGCCGACAAAGCGATCGCTAGGAGAGTATTTATTTTTTATTGACTTAGAGGCTGCTGTCGATACGCCAAAAATGCAATCTGCGTTAGGGGAAATAAATGCCTACACAGAAGTTTTAAAAATATTTGGTAGTTATAGTTTAGTGCCAATCAGTACACAAGAGTTGTGATTTGACAATCAACAACTCTTGTAAAAGTAGGAAGTTATAATTTCTGATTAAAGGTGTCTTTCAGTACAGAACGAGCCGCCAAATGATTTCGAGTAGTGGTCAAAATTTCTGATTCCCGTTCTAGGCGAGTAGCAGTATCTTGCATTTCTAGTAATGACTGCTGCTCGCTGGCGACACCGTAAAGGTTACTAGCTACCCAATAAGATAGCTCTGTTGGTAAGTCAGGCAACTCTTCTGGCAGTTCTATATTTTGTTCGGTTAACTTAGCGGAAAGCCTAACAACATCACGCAGCAGTTGTCCCACTTCCGTAGCCAAAGGCCGTAAATCTTTACTTGGTGCTTGGTCTTCTATCCATTCCACTAAACCAACACGGTAAGGCTTTTCTCGAACGTACTCTAGAACCCGAAACCTCTGTTGTCCCAAGGTAAGCATCTTCATGCGGTCATCTGGTAGGCGTTGGTAGTGAATAATTTCTGCACAACAGCCAACGTTCGCAATCGTACCTTTGATGGGGTCAAACATTAACACACCGAACCTGCGATCGCTTTCCAAAATCGTGTTCATCATGATTCGGTAGCGAAACTCAAAAATATGCAGGGGAAGAGGTCTAGTAGGAAACAGAACTACTTCGGGTAACGGGAACAGAGGTAGTTCACGAACTGCTATTTTAGAAGAAGATGTCATTGTTACCTAAGTATAAATTTAATTCTATAAAATTTACTGATCTCTGCTTTTCCCGTATTTTGTTTACATTCTAACATCTGTTTTACAGCTAATAAAAAGCCCTGAAGAAATTTATCTCAGGGCTTTTTGATTAAAAATTAAAGTTTTACTTCAATGTCCACACCCGATGGTAAATCGAGCTTCATCAGAGCATCAATGGTTTTAGAAGAAGGTTGGTAGATGTCAATAATCCGGCGATGGGTACGGGTTTCAAAATGTTCCCGTGAATCTTTGTCTACGTGAGGAGATCGCAGCACGCAGTAAATTTTCCGTTTTGTCGGTAAAGGAATCGGGCCTATAGCTGTAGCGTTAGTCCGGTTAGCTGTGTCTACAATCTTCTCGCAAGATGTATCCAATAATCGACGGTCAAAAGCTTGTAAACGAATTCTAATTTTCTGCTGCTGTAGAGTTGCCATCTTAAATTTTCCTGGTTCGGATGAAGTTAGGGGATTGGGGATTGGGGACTGGGGATTTGGGAGTAGTAGATTTTGCTTTTACCTTACTCTCTATTCCCTACGCCCCACTCCTACAAATTCAGTTCAGATAAAAGAGCAGAGAGGCGTTTTACCATCTCTGCTCTTGGTTATTAGGGTAAAAACGTACTATTTGAGGATTTTTGAGACGACACCAGCACCGATGGTGCGACCACCTTCACGAATCGCAAAGCGCATACCTTGCTCAATCGCGATTGGGTTAATCAATTCTACTGTCATCTTGATGCGATCGCCGGGCATCACCATTTCTGCTTCACTACCATCATCAGAAGTGAAGGCTGTAATTGTGCCGGTTACATCAGTTGTCCGTACATAAAACTGGGGACGGTAGCCAGAGAAGAAGGGTGTTTTCCGACCACCTTCTTTTTCAGTGAGTACGTATACTTCACCTTCAAATTGGGTGTGAGGAGTAATAGAACCGGGTTTAGCAATTACCATACCCCGTTCGATATCAGCCTTTTGAATACCGCGCAGTAGTACACCCGCGTTATCACCAGCCATACCTTCATCGAGACTCTTCTTGAACATTTCAATCCCGGTGACGGTGGTGTTACGGGTATCTCTGATACCTACTAATTCCACAACATCGCCGACTTTGACCTTACCACGTTCAATCCGTCCGGTAGCTACAGTACCACGACCTGTGATGGAGAATACGTCTTCTACAGCCATCAAGAAAGGCTTGTCAACATCACGCTCTGGGTCGGGAATGTAAGAATCTACAGCATCCATCAATGCATAGATTTTGTCTACCCAAGGATTTTCACCACGTTGGGTTTTGGGGTTCTTGACCATAGCTTCTAAAGCTTGCAGACCAGAACCTTTAACAACGGGAATATTGTCACCATCGAAGTCATAGCTAGAGAGCAGTTCCCGAACTTCTAGTTCCACCAACTCTAGCAATTCTTCGTCGTCCACCATGTCTTCCTTGTTCAAGAAGACTACTAGGTTAGGTACACCTACCTGACGTGCTAACAGAATGTGTTCACGAGTTTGGGGCATAGGACCATCAGTAGCAGCTACCACGAGGATAGCCCCATCCATTTGTGCTGCACCAGTGATCATATTTTTCACATAGTCAGCGTGTCCGGGACAATCTACGTGAGCATAGTGCCGTCTGTCAGTTTCATACTCAACGTGAGCAGTGTTAATTGTAATACCCCGTGCTTTTTCTTCGGGTGCGTTATCGATTTGGTCGTAAGCTTTAGCTTCAGCTTTACCCAAAGCAGCCAAGGTCATGGTAATAGCTGCTGTTAAAGTAGTTTTACCGTGGTCAACGTGGCCAACAGTACCGATGTTAACGTGGGGTTTATTCCTTTCAAACTTTGCGCGTGCCATGAATGCTCGTTTCCTTTTTTAATTAAGCGTTCCCTTTGCTTTTTGCGATAATTGCCTCAGCCACGTTACGAGGTACCTCTTCGTAGTGGCTGAACTCCATCGTAAAGATACCCCGACCTTGGGTTTTCGACCGGATATCGGTAGCGTAGCCAAACATGGTCGCCAGTGGAACTTTTGATGCCACTTTAGCGAGTCCCTGTTCAGTGCTTTGGCTCTCAATCTGCCCCCGACGAGAGATGAGGTCGCCAATCACGTTCCCAATAAAGTCTTCAGGAACTTCCACCTCAACTTTCATTACAGGCTCTAACAATACTGGTGAAGCTTTCAGTACAGCTTCTTTCATTGCCATTGATCCAGCAATTTTAAAAGCCATTTCCGAAGAGTCTACATCGTGGTAAGAGCCATGAACTAACGTCGCTTTGACATCAATTAGTGGATATCCAGCTAAAATACCAGATTCACAGCTTTCTTTCATACCTTGTTCGGCAGGTCCAATGTACTCTTTAGGTACTACACCACCAACAATTTTTGAGACGAATTCAAAGCCTGTACCAGGTTCTCCTGGTTCCAAATTGATTACAACGTGACCGTATTGACCTTTACCACCACTTTGACGGATGAACTTACCTTCTACGTTGGTAACTGGTTTACGAATCGTTTCTCGGTAAGCTACCTGTGGCGCACCCACGTTCGCCTCTACTTTAAATTCGCGCAACATCCGGTCTACCAGAATTTCTAGATGGAGTTCACCCATCCCTGCAATTACAGTTTGGTTGGTTTCTGGGTCAACGTTGACGCGGAAGGTCGGGTCTTCTTCTGAGAGAGATTGCAGAGCCTTGGATAGCTTATCCATGTCGTTCTTGGTTTTGGGTTCAACCGCTACCGAGATTACAGGCTCTGGAATGAATAGGGATTCCAGAATTACTGGTGCGCCTTCATCAGTGATAGTATCACCTGTCAAGGTTTCCTTTAAACCCAATGCAGCGCCTAAATCACCTGCACGTAGCTCTTCTACATCTTGACGTTCATCTGCTTTTAAGATTACTAAACGGGAAATTCTTTCTTTCTTGTTTTTGGTAGCGTTTAATACATAGCTACCTTTTTTCAGAACGCCAGAGTAGACACGTACAAAGGTGAGGCGACCGTAGGGGTCAGCCATAATTTTAAATGCCAGCGCCGCTAGGGGTTCATCATCATCAGCTCGGCGCTCGACGGTATCACCATTGGCGAGTGTACCTTGAATGGGAGGTACTTCTGTTGGTGCGGGCAGATAATCTACAACTGCATCCAACATTAACTGCACGCCTTTGTTTTTAAAGGCTGAACCACAGAGTACGGGTACAATCGCACCGGCGATTGTACCTTTACGCAAAGCAGTACGGATTTCTTCTTCTGTAAGTGCTTCACCCTCGAAGTACTTGTTCATCAGCGCGTCGTCGGTTTCGGCAACTGCTTCTATTAACTTGGTATAGTACTCTTCGGTTTGCTCTTGCATATCCGCCGGAATATCAGCTTCTTGGATATCTGTACCTTGGTCATTGGTATAGATATACGCCCGCTTTCTTACCAAGTCTACAATGCCTTTGAATTCGTTTTCGCTACCAATGGGCAGTTGAATAGCAATGGCATTAGCCCGTAGGCGATCGCGCATTTGTTCGTGAACTCTATAAAAGTTCGCGCCTGTGCGATCCATCTTGTTAATAAAGGCAATCCGAGGCACTTTGTAGCGATCTGCTTGCCGCCACACTGTTTCTGATTGGGGTTGTACACCACCTACAGAGCAAAATACTGCAATTACACCATCCAACACCCGCATAGAACGTTCAACTTCAATGGTGAAGTCTACGTGGCCTGGAGTATCGATAATGTTAATTTGATGATCTTTCCAGCTGGTACTGATCGCCGCAGCAGTGATGGTAATCCCCCGCTCCCGCTCTTGATCCATCCAGTCAGTTACAGCAGTTCCTTCGTGGACTTCCCCAATTTTATGAATTATTCCAGAGTAAAATAATATTCTCTCTGTTGTCGTTGTTTTGCCCGCATCTATGTGCGCCGCAATACCGATATTGCGTACTTTCTCTAGCGGGTTTGTACGTGCCACAGTATCCTCCTATGGTTTTTGCCTCATGATATCTTGTATATTACTCTTTGTTAAGATTCTATACTCTTACGGAAAACCGTCTTTGCTTGTGTAATTCTGCGATATACCGCTTTGGGAGGCACGATATACCGCTATTTTACTTAGTAACGATAGTGTGCAAAAGCTTTGTTTGCTTCCGCCATCCGGTGTGTTTCTTCCCGCTTACGAATAGCGTTGCCTGTTTCATTGGCAGCATCTAGTAATTCGTTAGCTAATCTGCTAGCCATTGTGCGTCCAGGTCTAGACCTAGAAAATTGTACCAGCCAACGCAGGGCGAGGGTAATACCCCGTTCTGAACGTACTTCCATTGGTACTTGATAGGTTGCACCACCAACCCGACGAGCTTTTACTTCTACTAGAGGGGTGGCGTTGCGTACTGCTCTTTCAAACACTTCTAGTGCATTGTTACCAGTACGTTCCTCTATAGTTTTTAAAGCATCATAGACAATGCGTGCAGCCAATGATTTTTTGCCATGACGCATCACCCGTCGGATGATCATGCTCACAAGCCGACTATTGTACACGGAGTCAGACGGAACTGGCCGCCTTTGAGTAACACCACGACGAGACATACTTTAACCTTAAATTCAGATTTGGCAACGAAATTATATGCTATCAGACGGCGGATTCTCTGAGCTTTGCGGCTACAGATGAGGTTCCGCAATGGTTGGCTCTACGGTTGCAGTGACCCTAATTTGTTCTAGACTTCTCAACTGAGAACACAAAGCGACAATAGTCTGAGTAATCTAGGGTGCAAAAATAAATGCTGCTGCCGCTTACAACATTTCTTATGCTACCTACACTTGCTCGCTGAGTAGTAGGTTTGAAGTAGAAGCTTTACCAAATTTCTGGAAACAGGGATTTTATAAGTAATTAATACTGTTTCAGAACTAGCGCCTTTCATGGTTATTGATTTTTGGCGCTTTATGGTCAAGCGATCAATCGCATGAGTTAACGATTAATCGCTATTCCTATTTTTTCGCTTCTTTGGGACGCTTGGTTCCATATTTGGAACGACCTTGTTTACGGTCTTTTACTCCAGCTGTATCCAAGGTGCCACGAATTATGTGATATCTCACACCAGGCAGATCCTTAACCCGACCACCACGAATCATCACAACTGAGTGTTCTTGTAAGTTGTGGCCAATTCCGGGGATGTAAGCTGTCACTTCAAATCCAGAGGTCAGTCTTACTCTTGCTACTTTACGCAGAGCCGAGTTGGGTTTTTTAGGTGTAGTCGTATATACTCTGGTACAAACGCCCCGACGCTGGGGGCATTGCTTGAGAGCCGGTGACTTGGTTTTCTGACGCGCTTTTTCGCGTTCGCTACGTATTAATTGCTGTATTGTTGGCATGAGTAACAGCGCGTGAAGCTGATTGCTAGTCTAAGTTTTAACAAATCCTGATTATATCTTTTTTTATGCTTTTATGTCAAACTCTCAGATTATTTATTTTTAATTTTTTGCTTAAGCCACCGTTGGAGTAGTAGAGAAGGAATTGCCACAGCCACAGGTAACAACAGCTTGAGGATTATGAAAGCGAAAACCTCCACCCATCAAATCCTCTGAATAATCTATTGCTAACCCATTGACGTAATCCCAGCTGGTGGCATCTATGACTACTGACAGGCTGTTAACCTCAAAAACGCGATCGCCTGCCTCGATCTGTTCATCAAAAGACATATCGTAAAACCAACCGGAACAGCCACCGGATTTAACTGCTAACCGAAAAAACTTGTTTGGTTGTTGCTTTGCGCGTAAGCGACTGATTTCAGTTGCTGCTGCTTGGCTCACATGAATCATGAAATATAATTTAGCCGATCCAAAACTCCATATCTAAGTATTACAGATGGATCGCCTACAAAAGTCATTAGTTGAAAATTGGGGATTGGGGACTGGGGATTGGGGATTGGGGACTGGATAAAAATCTACCTTGTCTCCTCTGCCCCTCTGCCCCTCTGCTCCCTGCTTCGTCTCATCTCCCCAGCCCTAAACCCCTACACCCTAAAATTAATTGGCAGTGCGGGCATAATCATCTTGGTAGCGAATAATATCATCTTCACCCAGATATTCGCCATTTTGAACTTCAATCAGTACCAAAGGAATTACTCCAGGATTCTCTAATCTGTGGGCAGTACACTGAGGTACGTATGTCGATTGATTATTGCTGAGTAATACTTCTTCGTCACCACACACTACCCTAGCAGTACCAGAGACAACAATCCAGTGTTCACTGCGATGATGGTGCATTTGTAGACTGAGGCGATGTCCAGGCTTAACTTCAATCCGCTTAATTTTATAACCGCGTCCTTCTTCTAAAACGGTGAAAGAACCCCAAGGACGCAGTTCAGTGGCAGCAACACCCCGGCTAGCGATCGCACTCGATAGGGTCAAAGTGCTAGTTTTTGTGGTTTCTTGATGTTGAGCCATAGTTACCTCATTTGTAGACATAACAAACCGTCATTACTCTTAACTCTTAACAATTGATGGAAAACTTCTGAGCAATTTTACAACCGTGAAAATCAGCAATTTAGTTTTTCTCTGCTAAACATAGCAAAGCAAAACTTTGATAGGTAAGGAATCTTTGCTCAAATTATTGGTCTACACCAAGTCTTCATTAAGCTGAATGGCAGCTTATTCTCTACTTTAAAAAGGGATTGGGGATTGGGGACTGGGGACTAGGAAGAAGCAGGGGAGTATGAGGGAAGGATTTTCCCCATACTTCCTGTCCCAATTCCCTATTACCTTGGTTGTAGGAAAATGCCAATACCGTTATGTACACGAGCAGCAGTGTTAGGATAACGGTCTAGTAGTTGTCCTCCTAGGTAAAGACTAGTGGAACTACCGCCGTCTAAGTTGAGGGCATTTACACAGCCTAACAGCTGCATTAATTGGGCGTATTCTGCCAAAGTGGGACCAGGGCCACCTGCGCGATTATGTACAGCAGTAATCATCAAACTACCGTTGGCAGTTGTGCAAATGCCACTGCGACTAGCCTTTTGGGCAATGAAGGCTTTACTAAATTGTTCGGCTTGAGCATCGAGGACAATTTGACTATTTTGCAGCAGTAAAGGCCCAGCACCGATAATGTGGGGATAACGATTAAACTCAGCAGGCGTAGTGGTGCTACTGATACGGACAGCAGAACCCACAGCTAATTGAGATGCTGTGTTGGTGGCGCTACCACGTAAAGTTAATAAATATCCGTCTTTGGGAATGGGAAGGTTAGTTTGACCAGCTTTACCACCTGCTAATTGATTGGTGATTTGGTCTTTTTGGACAACCAGGACAATTTCATTGTCTGTTAGGGGTGTATAGGTTTCCCCCCAAACCGGGGTGTAACGAGCAATACCACTTTGTACATAGCCACTGTTGAGAAACAAAATTGGTAATCGCAGGTTATTAGCAGCAATTAAAGTTTCTTGTAGAGTCAGGCGACCAAAGTGAAATTGTCCAGAATCATTCCAGGCGATCGCACCTCGGTTGAGAATAGGACTAGATAACCATTGACCATCCCGACGCACTGCACCCAAGGGTAATCTGTTATTGCGGTTAAAATAACCAGCGTTGATGGCGGCTACAGCTAGATATCTTTGGGCTGTTTGAATAATGGGGGCTGTGCCTATTAAAGTACCTGCGGTTGCCACCATAGGTTTTAAAGTTAGTCCCACAGTCCGGGGATTGACTTCTAACCACACTACAGGAAATCGGTCTGCACCTAAATTGATCAACTGTTGTCGCCAACGTAATCCTGTAGCCCAGTTGATATCTCTTGTGTTTAGAGCATCGGGTCGTAAATCAATTACTAGGCGATTAGGATTAGCTATGCTGCTAATTTGGGGAGATAAATCCAATGGAACGCTCAGACTGATCAAAGTCTGATTATTCACCACCTCTACTTTTTGAATCAATGGCTCTAATCTTTGATTTGACTGTGATTGTTTGAGCTGATTGGGTTGTAAGATTGGGGACTGGGTTGCAGGTAAGGGTGTATATCGCTGAATTAAACTAGCATCAGCTATACCATCCAAGACAATTGTCCACTCTCGGTTAACTGGTGCAGATGCGTTAGGAACTGGGCTGTTGGGATCATCAAGTAGGGTTTTGATTGGTAATCCTTGTCTGACTTGCCAAGGTGTAGGGCGATCTAAATCCAAAACAATGCGAGCTGTTTGCAAAGGGCTACTATTGCTAACTATGGCAGGTCGTTGACTTTGGCGAATATTTTTAACTTGCGCTGGCGGTGTGGTAATTACTAAAGTATTACCTCGGACTTGCATCTGCCATCCTGCGGTTTGGGCTAAATTAGTCACATCAAGATAGCGATAGCCAGCCAATAGAGCCGTATTTAAAACTAATGATTGATTACTTGCGGAAAACCACTGAATTGGTTGCCTGGCTGTATTGTTGCTGCTTAATAAGTCTATTCCTATCAATTGCCGCAAAGCACCATCACTGATGAATGTTCTGACTTGATTTGTCCCTCCTGGTTGCTGCCACCAAGCTGCGGGCAGATTGCGACCATTTAAGGAAATTTGGCTACCAGCAGATGAGGCAGATTGTGAAATTAATTTGGAATTGGCTTGAGCATCAGATAGTGGTGTCTGGGCGTTGGCGGCATAGCTAGCAGACAAACACAGTGATATTACAAGTATTGGTGATATAGTCGCCTGTAATAAGCTGTAATTTAACTGCTTGGCGTTGGCGCAGCCTCTCATAGAGATGACGTTCTGCCCACCGTTGGCGATCGCACTGTAGTTTTGTTTTCGGTGACAATTTGGCATTTTTACCATAATTAATCTTGGTAGTTTGCAATCCTATTATTCAAATCACAGGTTAACTAATTGTCGGCAAATCTTAAAAAATAGCGATTCAAGTTGGGAATAAATGTGATATTGTATATATTGGCTTTCTATCTCTTAAAGTCATATCTGATAAGCTTGCCGCGAAAACCACTGTGACTAAATACTTTAACTAGCAATAGTTATCACCAGACTATAAACAGTAGTATTGGTTGTAAAATCTGAATTAAGATATTACATCAAGGATGTAAAGTATTTTTTGTTGCTAACTTGAAACAGTCATGAGTGCTGAGTAAAAATTACTAGCCTCTAGTCTCTAGTCCCTATTTTCATCCGTTATTGGTGTAAGAGTTCATGGTGGCTACTTAATAGTTCAGTTCTAAACGGTAGTAAAAACAGTGGCAACAGTTTATTAGTGAAAAACTCAAAATAACAAACAATACTTAGGAATTGTCAAATGGGCATATAGCATACAGTGTAATACGCTGATTTTGCCAATAAATCAGGATTCATTAGCTTGGAATACTGTGAAGCATTGATCTGGGTTTTTGTTCCTCGTCACCAGATTGCTTAATTTTCTCAAAAAAGATATTTAATCTGCGACCAAAAAATTGAGCAGGTATACAGCTTCACGATATAAATAGAATGCTCTCAGGCAAAGGTATTTTGTCAAACACAGGATAAATACATAAGAAATAGCGTAAACAACGTCAGCATTTTAACGAGGGTGGTTTTACAAACACCAAAGTTAAAATTTTTTTTCCCTAAATTTCGGTGATTTGTATATTGATGCAGCACGAAATTTAGAAAATGTTTTCACAACCAGTGGCGAAAGTGACTCAGGAACAGGCTATGAATGATAAATCGATGAATCAAAACCCAGAAATCACAGCGAAAATTAACTCAAGAGATACCTACCAGGGGCAAAGGTGGTTAGTAGAGGA
This sequence comes from Nostoc sp. PCC 7524, assembly GCF_000316645.1. Taxonomy (NCBI): domain Bacteria; kingdom Bacillati; phylum Cyanobacteriota; class Cyanophyceae; order Nostocales; family Nostocaceae; genus Nostoc; species Nostoc sp. PCC 7524. The sequence goes on along the minus strand of NC_019684.1, from coordinate 5,065,227 downwards.
ACGAGATGCCTGTGGTGTAGGTTTTATTGCTCATCGTCAAAATCATCCCAGCCATGAAATTGTGGCAAAAGCTTTGGCTGCTTTGACTTGTTTAGAACACCGAGGGGGTTGCAGCGCAGACCAAGACTCTGGTGATGGTGCGGGTATTTTGACTGCGATTCCTTGGGGGTTGTTACAGCAAGAATCTTCCCTAGGACAGATAGACTTTTCATCTACTAGCAATATTGCTTTAGGGATGATATTTTTGCCACAGGATCCAGAAGTTGCCAAAACAGCTAAAGCCATTTTTGAGCAAATAGCCACTGAAGAAAAATTAACTGTACTGGGCTGGCGAGTAGTGCCAGTACAACCGCATTTACTGGGGATACAGGCACGAGAAAATCAACCCCAAATTGAGCAAGTCTTGTTAGCAGCTGATAAAACTGGTGATGACCTAGAAAGGGATCTGTATATTACCCGTCGCCGCATAGTTAAGGCAGCGAAAAATATCTCTGAGGAATTTTACGTCTGTTCCTTATCCAGTCGCACAATTGTCTATAAAGGCATGGTGCGTTCCGCCGTTTTGGGAGAATTCTATCTAGATTTAAAAAATCCCGCTTATCAAAGTGCCTTTGCTGTCTATCACCGCCGCTTTAGTACCAACACCATGCCTAAATGGCCTCTAGCCCAACCCATGCGGCTTTTAGGTCACAACGGCGAAATTAATACCTTGTTGGGTAACATCAATTGGATGATGGCACGGGAAGCAAGCTTGAATCATCCAGTTTGGGAAGATCGCTTTGCCGAACTCAAACCTTTAGTCAATATTGACAGTAGTGACTCCGCTACCTTAGATAATGTGCTGGAGTTATTAGTGCGTTCTGGTCGAACACCAGAAGCAGCCTTGATGATGATGGTGCCAGAGGCTTACCAAAATCAACCATCTTTGCGTCAATATCCTGAAATTGTCGATTTTTACGAATATTACAGTGGCTTGCAAGAAGCTTGGGACGGCCCAGCACTGTTAGTATTTAGTGATGGCAAAAAAGTCGGTGCAACCCTAGACCGCAACGGTTTAAGACCAGCTCGTTACCTGATTACCAAAGACGACTACATTATTGTCGCTTCCGAAGCTGGTGTAGTGGATGTACCAGAAGCCAACATTATCGAGAAAGGTAGACTTGGCCCTGGGCAAATGATTGCTGTGGATTTAATCAACCATGAAGTCTTGAAGAATTGGGAGATTAAACAGCGCATTGCCAAGCAACATCCTTACGGTGCATGGTTAAAACAGTACCGTCAAGATATGAAACAATTGCTCGATGGGCAAGTATCGAGTGTTAACGGCCATGGTAACGGTAATGGTAATGGTCATCTAGCACATAACGAACAACAGCCAACCAATACCATTGATAAACAAACCTTACTCCGCCAACAACTAGCCTTTGGTTACACCACAGAAGATGTAGAAATGGTGATTCAACCAATGGCTAGCAACGGCGCAGAACCGACTTTCTGCATGGGGGATGATATTCCTTTGGCTGTGTTGTCTGATAAACCCCACCTGTTGTATGACTATTTCAAACAACGGTTTGCTCAAGTAACCAACCCAGCAATTGACCCTCTGCGGGAAAAACTGGTGATGTCCTTAAAAGTTGAGTTGGGTGAGCGGGGTAACTTATTAGAACCCAAACCAGAATACGCCAGAAGGCTGAAGTTAGAATCACCAGTATTAACAGAGACAGAATTAGATGCAATTAAGTTGTCAGGATTTGCTACAGCTGAATTATCAACTCTGTTTGCGATCGCTAACGGCCCAGAAGGGTTGAAAAATGCAGTCCAAGACCTACAAAAACAAGCAGCTGAATCAGTCCGGGCTGGGGCAAAGATTTTAATCTTGAGTGACAGAGCAGGCGATGGCATCAGCACTGAATACAGCTATATTCCTCCCTTGTTAGCGGTGGGTGCTGTACACCATCACCTGATTCGTGAGGGCTTACGGATGAAAACCTCCCTCATTGTTGATACCGCCCAGTGTTGGAGTACCCATCACTTTGCTTGTTTGATTGGCTATGGAGCCGGTGCAGTGTGTCCTTACATGGCTCTCAACACCGTGCGTGATTGGTGGTTTGATCCCAAAACCCAAAGTTTCATGGAACGGGGTAAGATTAAAGCCCTCACCTTAGAGCAAGCGATAGCTAACTATCGCAAAGCTGTAGATTCGGGTCTATTGAAAATTCTCTCGAAGATGGGAATTTCACTGCTCTCTAGCTATCAAGCTGCACAAATCTTTGAAGCGATTGGGATTGGCAAAGATTTATTAGAGTTAGGATTCCGTGGTACGGCTTCCCGGATTGGAGGGTTGAGTATCAGCGAGTTAGCCCAGGAAATTCTCTCCTTCCACAGCAAAGCATTCCCAGAACTGACCATTAAAAAGTTAGAAAACCTAGGGTTTTTCAACTACCGTCCTGGTGGCGAGTACCACATGAACAGCCCAGAACTGGCAAAAGCACTGCACAAAGCTGTTGATGGCAAGAAATACGACCACTACGAAGTTTACAAGCAGTACCTCCACGGCAGACCAGTGACAGCGTTGCGGGACTTGCTAGATTTCCAAAGCGATCGCTTACCCATTCCCGTAGAAGAAGTAGAGTCAGTCAGTGAGATTGTCAAACGCTTCTGTACCGGGGGGATGTCCTTGGGAGCGTTGTCACGGGAAGCCCATGAAGTCTTGGCGATCGCCATGAACCGCCTAGGTGGTAAATCCAACTCTGGGGAAGGTGGGGAAGATCCAGTCCGTTATAAAGTTCTCAACGATGTCGATGAGTCTGGACACTCATCCACCCTGCCCCACCTGCGCGGCTTGCAAAATGGTGACACAGCTTCTAGTGCGATTAAACAAGTTGCATCGGGACGTTTTGGTGTGACACCTGGCTATTTAGCTAGTGCCAAACAAATCGAAATCAAAATTGCCCAAGGTGCAAAACCAGGGGAAGGTGGACAACTACCAGGACCAAAGGTGAGTCCTTACATTGCGATGTTAAGGCGTTCCAAACCCGGTGTCACCTTGATTTCGCCACCCCCACACCATGACATCTACTCGATTGAAGACTTGGCGCAGTTAATTTTTGATTTGCATCAAATTAACCCCAAAGCCCAAGTATCAGTGAAGTTAGTGGCAGAAATTGGGATTGGGACGATCGCAGCTGGTGTAGCGAAAGCTAACGCGGATATTATCCAAATTTCTGGTCATGATGGTGGTACGGGTGCATCACCACTGTCGTCTATTAAACACGCTGGTTCACCTTGGGAATTGGGATTAACCGAAGTACATCGTGTCCTAATGGAGAATAGCCTGCGCGATCGCGTCCTATTGCGTGTCGATGGCGGTCTCAAGAGTGGTTGGGACGTGGTAATGGGTGCATTGATGGGTGCAGAAGAATTTGGCTTCGGCTCCATCGCCATGATTGCTGAAGGTTGTATCATGGCGAGAATTTGCCACACCAACAACTGTCCTGTAGGTGTTGCTTCCCAAAAAGAAGAACTACGGAAACGGTTTACAGGGATCCCAGAACATGTTGTCAACTTCTTCTACTTCATTGCAGAAGAAGTCCGGCATCTGTTAGCAAAACTAGGCTATCGTTCTTTGTCGGAAATTACGGGACGTGCTGATTTACTCCAAGCACGAACAGACGCACAACTCACCAAAACCCAAGCACTCAACCTGAATTGCTTGCTGCAACTACCAGATACCAAAGCCAACCGTAGCTGGTTAGTGCATGAAGAAGTCCATAGCAATGGCCCTGTTGTAGATGATCAACTGTTGGCTGATCCCAACATTCAAGCTGCCATTCGCAACCAATCTACTGTGACTAAGAATGTGGCTATAGTCAACACCGACAGAACAGTGGGCGCGAGATTAGCGGGTGCGATCGCTTCTCAATACGGTGATAGCGGCTTTGAAGGACAAATTAACCTCAACTTTACAGGCAGTGTGGGACAAAGCTTTGGTGCTTTTAACCTCCCTGGAATTATTCTCACCCTAGAAGGAGAAGCCAACGACTACGTAGGTAAAGGGATGCACGGTGGAGAAATTATTATCAAACCACCAGCAGATGCTAAATTTGACCCTGCACAAAACGTCATAGTTGGCAACACTTGCCTTTACGGTGCTACAGGTGGGGTTTTATTTGCCAATGGTTTAGGGGGAGAACGCTTTGCGGTGCGTAACTCCAAAGGTGTAGCTGTGATTGAAGGTACTGGGGATCACTGCTGCGAGTACATGACTGGTGGCACAATTGTGGTGTTGGGTAAAGTAGGACGTAACGTAGCGGCAGGGATGACTGGTGGACTAGCTTACTTCTTAGATGAAGATGGCTCTTTCCCTGAGTTAGTTAACCGCGAAATTGTCAAAATTCAACGGGTAATAACAGCAGCCGGAGAGAAGCAGTTACATGATTTAATTACAGCTCATGCAGAACGCACTGATTCAGCAAAAGCTAAACACATCCTGCAAAATTGGCAAGAATTCTTACCTCAGTTCTGGCAATTAGTACCACCTTCTGAAGCTGACAGTTTAGAAACAAACCCTCAAGCTGTACCAGAAAAACATTTGAGTTCAGTTTAGTTATTAATCATTAGTCAAAAATCATTAGTAAGTTGACAATGACTTTTGACTAATACCAATTTATTTGTAGAGACGCGATGAATCGCGTCTTTTTTAATTACGAATTACGAATTATTGCCATATAGATTAGGACATCAAGCAATCATAAAACCGTTACACTAAAAAGCTTTCAAGTCCGTCACCTGTCACCTGTCACCTGTCACCTGTCACCTGTCACCTGTCCCCTGTTATAGAATTACTTTTTGTTAGCAATTAATCTTTGGTATTTATCTTGCATTTCTAAAAGTTCTGGAACAGTCACAAAGTCATAACCTTGATTGCGAAATCTGCTAATTATTTCTGGTAAAGCTTGTACAGTTTGGGAGCGATTACCACCACCATCGTGCATGAGTACAATACCACCAGGTTTTGACTGTCTAAGAACATTGTTGACTAACTGTGGTACGCCAGGACGCGAGTAATCAATTGAGTCAGATGACCACATAATAACTGCATACTTTTGATTTCTAGCATGAGCTACCAAACCATTGTGCATCATGCCTCCAGGTGGTCGAAACAAATTTGTTTTCACACCAGTAACGTTGTAAATGAGATTGTTTGTATTATCAATTTCATAAGCAGCTACTTTAGGATTCATGAAGTGATACCAATGGTGCCATGTATGATTGCCAATGGCGTGACCTTCTGCAACTACCCGCCTTAGTATGTCGGGATAGTTCTTCACATTTTGTCCAACAACGAAAAATGTTCCTTTAATATTATTTTCTTTGAGAATATCTAATACTTGTGCAGTTGTTTCCGGCCAAGGACCATCATCAAAAGTTAGAGCAATCACTTTTTGACTTTGGCTAAGTTTTGCTGATTTGATAGTTGCTCCTTGAAAGCGTGGTGGCAAATGAGCGATCCCTTTAGCTTGCGCTTCCTGCCGCCAACTTGTGAGCATTGATGCCTTCAATCCTTCAATGCGCTTCTGTGTTCCCGCTTTCGCAGGTATAGCAATATTAGGAACATTTATACTTTGTCTACTCTGAGCATCTGAGGTATTTGGTTTGATCAACATCATTAAACCAATACTCAAACTAGCACTTAAAGCAAACAGCACAACCAATATTCCTTGTGGCCACAGCAACGACTTATTGTTTTCCACTTCATAGCTCCTTTGAGTCGAGTTGTATTAGTTACTGTTTGATGGTGATACTTAAAACATTTAACACATGATATTTTAGATACCTGGATAATTTCGGTTAATCCTGAAATTTTGTACAGAGTTTCACAGAAATTAATTAAAAAATTTCAGATTATAACTGTTCTCAATGGAAATCTAAGCTGGAAGATTTGAATTTTGGATATTTAACATCAAGAATAGTCAATAGATGAAGCTAAAAATCCGTTGCCGTATAAACTCCAAGAGTGAATTCGCAGAAACCTTTACATTCAGCTAGTCAGAAGCGCAATAAGCTATCTAGCTACGAGCCTGAGTTTTTCCCTGACTCACTAGAAAACTTCTTTCTCTCTATAGAATACATAGAGAATATTCGACAGGATTAACTATGAATTAGGGTGTTCCAAATCAGGTAAAGTTTTTAGTTTTTACCCTTGACAACTAGCTATTCAACACAGCAAAATTATTTGATTTACTATAGCATTAGAACCAATTAGTTGTGTGAATGTTGTTGCCATGAATTAGTATCATCTGTGATATGATTTCATACCAAAGATGATCCATACAATTATTTAATTGGCAGTATTCTATCTACCAAAAACTCTAGATCAATATCAATCTTAAAATTGATCACATACATTGTAATACCTACTGCCATTGTTACATTTGAAAGAAAAAATTAAATTTTTAGTACCTAAATGCTATCCTTCCTATGAGATTCGGCACTTAGGTGACACTCATCTCCAGCTAGTTTCTCATGAATCAGCATCTGTGATTAGTTAACCCATATACTCTTTGAATCTTGATTGCAAAACTATGTTATCGAATGCTGAATTTCACTTGTAACTATAGTGCTGCTACTTGTAAAGTAAAACTAAAAATAAAGATTTATTGGTTTGTTAACGGTTTTCAATAATAGCTTTATTTCTGCTGTGTTGTATTAGGTATTTGAGACATTAATTACCTATGGCTTGACACTAAATATTTATGAAGTCTCAAGTGAATGTAGGTTATTACATTATTCATATTAGAATTTAATATATCTGGTTACAGTATAATCACTGAAATTAAATGGAAATTTCAATTTAGATTATGTATATTTCAAGATAAAAACGTACACTTTCATGATTTAAGTAGATGGTAATTTTTGTTGCTTGATATATGTATGGTTGGGATGGACTACGCTTCCCTTGTGGCGATCGCATCCCTCAAATGCAAAGACAGTATAGAAAATTGATAAATTAATTTTGGCATACCGATTACTGAAGAGCCAAAAAAATTATATACATTTATGTAAATAGGTCAAATCTATAGTTAAAAACTAACTAAAATTTCTGATATGCCTCCATTCCGAGACAAAGAATGGCTATTAAGCTTATTTGTTTTATCACTGCTGTTGTGGCTCATATGTTTGGGAGATTCTCCTTTAAGGGATTGGGACGAGGGTACGATAGCACAAGTTGCCCGCGAAATTTGGCGTGCTAACTTTGGTTCTTGGCGTTGGCTTTATCCCACCCTGGCAGGGGAAGCATATCATAATAAACCGCCTTTGATCCATTTGTTAATTGCTTGGACTTATTCTCTAGGTGGTGTTAATGAATTGACAACACGTTTACCTAGTGCAGTATTAACATCTTTGGGAGTACCTCTACTTTTCTTGGTGGGGAGATTATCTTTTAACAGCAGTTTACCAGCCTTATTTACGGCATTAGTTTATTTAACAATGCTGCCTGTAGTGCGCCACGGCAGATTGGCAATGTTGGATGGTGCAATTATTACTTTTTTTTTAGTAGTCTTTTGGTGTTTACTGAAAGCACGTCATCAACCACGTTATGCGTTAGGTGTGGGATTGGGTTTGGGTTTAATTACTCTCACTAAGGGGATGATAGTTTTATTGTTGGGAGGAATTGCAGGTTTATTCGTCTTAGTAAATAAGCAATTTAATTTATTAAAAAATCCCTATTTATGGACGGGTATGTGTTTAGGAAATCTCCCGGCGATCGCGTGGTATGTAGCACAATGGTTACATTATGGTAGTAGCTTTTTACAAATTAATTTGCAATCACAAACCTTTAACCGTCTCATTGAATCTGTTGAGGGTAATAGCGGCGCACCTTGGTACTATTTAATTGAAATTCTGAAATATGGTTTTCCCTGGCTGTTATTTTTGCCAGGAGGGTTATATTTAGCTTGGAAAAAGCGTCATACTACTTGGGGTTGCTTGGTGCTTGTTGGTACAATTGTTTATCTAGGAACAATTTCTGTGATGAATACCAAGCTACCCTGGTATGTTATGCCTATCTATCCATTTTTAGCCCTAGCAACTGGTGCGAAACTGGCTGATATTTGGCAACATGGCTATTTTAAAACCAGAATTTGGACAGTATTATTTATCGTCTTTAGCATTGCAGGTTTAGGTGGTTGTGTTTATTTCGCTATGAGTGATCCCCAACCTGTACTAATTGTCATGAGTCTGGTTTTAGCTATCAGCATGAGTATTATTGCATGGTTAGTAAACAGGAGCGATCGCCGTTTTATTCCCATGTTATTTACTGGGATGTATGTAGTTTTAATTTTGTTGATGAGTTCCCAATCTTGGATTTGGGAATTAAACGAAGCATTTCCAGTCAAACCAGTGGCGGAATTAATTCGCGCCCATGTTTCACCAGGCACTCAAATTTATACTTCTTTTGCTTATAGTCGTCCCAGTTTAGATTTTTATTGTGATTGCATAGTGCAGCCTACAAACAACTCAGAATTACCACAAATCTGGGCTAATAAATCATATTTGCTGTTAAATAATCAAACTCTTAATAGCATCAATTTAACCAGTAGTAAATTTCTGGGTACGGCGGAAGAATATACCCTGATTGCACCGCAAATGAATAACTGATAGTTTTGAATTGACAGCCTAAGCTATCCATAAATTTTGTGCGAATCGCACAGAGAAAGTAATCAATAGTATGGCAAAAAACCCTATAGCTGCATATCCCCAGCGATAATGATGAGACAACAAAATACCCAAAGCAATACTGAGTGATACAATCCCATAAGCGATGCGACTCATTGATAGAGTTCCTCCAGAAGCAAAAATTAGTCCCAAACCACAACAACCATAAACCAAAATTATTGAGCTGAGTTGAGAGCGTAATTGCCATAATAAATAACTACCGCCCAAAACTATACTTATATTAATCAAAGGATCTCCAGCAAGCAGCCATGCCAATAATATTAATATAAAAAAACCATAATCTACTTTAATAACACCTAATTGTTGTCGAAAATACCATAATAAATAAGCAATAACGATAATGCTCAAAAACAACAGTGGATGCCAAGGATCTTTAATATAGCTAGACTTGGTGTTAAATTGGCCGATCATAACCTGCATCATTATCTTTAACCAACTTTGCCATTCAAATCCCAGTGAAGGCCGCCATGCTTTTTGTGCGTTAACAAATGCTAAAAAATCGCCAAATTTAATTTGACAATACAAACTATATAGGAATAAACCAGTACCACTAGCTATACTGGCAATGTAGGCTTTAATCTCCTTGCGTTCCATGAAGGATACAAGCAACAGTCCCAATATCAGTGCTACTCCTGTGGGACGAGTGGCTGTAGCCATACTACCCCAAAGAACTGTTTGACCATATTTTTTTTGATCAAAAGCTTTTAAAGTTGCTGTACTCAACAAAAGATATAACCCTTCTGTGTAAATCACTGTGCCGAATAACGACAAAGGAAACCAAGCCAGTACAGCTACTACCCATCTCGCAACTTCAATGCCATAACGGTAATTCATCCAAGAAAATAATACAATTAGTGAACCTAAAAAGGCTGCATTATTAACTAATGTACCTGCAATTTTAAATGGCAATCCCACAGTGGTTAATGCCTTTACTATCAAAGGAAATAAAGGGAAAAACACAACTGAATAGTCTTGTGTAATATCTGAGTAACCATAACCTTGTGTGACTATTTTTTCATAGTAACCACTATCAAAAGCATAAAATACATCCCAATCTACAGTTGCAGCGATCCCATTGCTTGGGGCTGGTAGAAAGGGGGCAATGAACAACATTGCAATAGTGATTAGTATTCGGCTACATAACCACATTGCCATAGCAAATAACCAATTATTGTTTAGAAATATATGTTTTTTAATCATTATTTAGTTCTTCATTTATTGAGATATGAAAATAATTTCATCAATTATTAATCATGTTTTGTGAATAAATAAACATCATCAAGTTGATAGACTTTTTGATACTTGGGATTAGTTTGTAGTTGAGCGATTAAATTCTGCACAAACTCTTGATTACTTAACCAACCAGGATGACGAAGATTTAACAAGATATAGTCGAAGTCATCTAGATTTTTCGGCACTGACTCTATATTGGTAAATTGAATCCATTTACGGTGAGTTAAATGGGGTGTAATTTCAGCACTCGTATATACACTACCTTTCGTCTTTACTAGGGCAGTTGCCTCTCGCATAGCTTGCCAAGTATCTATTGATTTTAAATATATTGACCAAAAATAGCCGTATTTTGCTAACGCTAAAAATACTACCAAAGACCACAGAATAATTAATCTTTTGCTTTGCAGCCACCCTTTACTATTTGATATTGTTTGTATAACTGCTAAAAACAAAAATGGTACGATTGGTAAAGAATATTGAAAAAACAAGTCTTTTTGTTGGATGGAATCTGCTAATAAGTTAAGTGCTAGACAAGGTATAGCTCCGACTAAGGGGGCGAGATTACGCAGTGAAAGTCCCCAAAATACAGGTAATAGCAGCAAGAATAAATAAAATAAATTTTCTACTGAAAATAAGTTACTTAAGATAAGTCCGGGATTAAAAATCAGATTTTTAGCCATCTCCGTAAAAGAATTGCCAAGATAGCTATAACGATGAATGTGGCGACTTATGGAAGCAGCAGAACCGCCAAAAAATGGGATGATGACTTGAGTTGCGATCGCAAACCAGGCAATACCTCCAACGAGTGCTATTACACCATACAACCGCCGCTTTTCAAAAATTAATAACCATACTCCCATTGCTGCAACCGTCAGAGCAAATACAGCCTTACATCCCAGCACCAAGATAATGCTGAAACAGAACCACCCAATTCTTTCCTTCCTTGCTGCCCATACCGCCCATAAAAGCAAACTTGGTATTAATGTATCTAAGTGGAAGTCATATAAATTAATATTAAAAAACAGTGGGTACAATAAGTACGCAATTACTATTGCTAAGGATATTTGTACTGTCAAACCAGCTTGACGCGCCAACAACCAAATTGGGATAGCACCACATGATAGTGCAGTAGACTGCACTGCAAATAACCAGTGTACATCCGGGTAAATTTTGTAAAGCAAAGCCAAGGAATACCACATCCAAGCAGCATGATCACCAAGGATATGAAACCCAAGTAAAGAAGAAATAGGTGTCTGTCCCTGACTAATTAAATAAACAACTTGATCAAAAATTCCTAAATCAGCAGATGCTGATTGAAACAAGGCATGGCGTACACTGCTGCATACAAAAAAAATTACAGAATTAATACAAATTATCCTAGCAATAGGAGCAAATTGATTGAGTTGACTTTTCATACCACAAAATTAAGCCATTGAAAATGGCTCAACAATAACTTCTTATCAGGTACATTGCATATTGAAGCATATTCAATATCTGATTTCTTACTAAGAGAGTAATTAGTTATAATATCGAAATAATTCAAAGTCAAATCATATCTTGCACCATTTTCAATAAGCGTCAGATGGGTATTGCCAACAACGTAAAACTAAGGGTTTGCAGCAATTTACAAGCAATGCCCACCCTACAAACATTTTTATCAAGCAACTCTAGCAAGATGTGTGTCAACCCACCCATTGTTCCTGAGCAAATCCTACAGCTAATCTGGCCATTAAGATCACAAATAAACCAAAGGTGAAATATCCCAGACGAGGATAACGAGAAAAGAACATACCTATAGCTACACTCAAAGGCACAATCCCATAAGCGAGGCGACTTAAAGATATCGTACCTCCAGAAGCTAACAACAAACCGATCCCACACAAGCCATAGAAGAAGGTAATCGGTGTCAGCTTTGCCCGAAAATACCACAATACATAACCACCACCCAAGACCATAAAAGCATTGAGTAGGTGATTAATTAATTTTTCTTCTGCTAACAGCAACAACAATAAAACTAAAGTGTAAAAGCTGTAGACTATGTTTGCAGTCTGTAAATGTTTACGGAAGTGCCATAAAAAATAGCCGCCGGTCACAATCATGCTAAACAGTAACGGATGCCAAGGGTCGTTAATTAAGCCAGATGAGTTCTGAAGCCAACCAAATTGCCAGTTTTTATCACCAACGGCAATTTGCATTAGCATATTTAACCAACCTTGCCAATCAAACCCTAGTGAAGGCCGCCAGCCTCGTTGTGCAGCGATAAAAGCTAAAGGATCATGAAACCGAACTGCACAATACGCACTAAATAGTAATACGCCAATGGCAGTTGCCAAGCCAGCAATGTAAGCAATTGGGGATCTGCGTTCTTTCCAAGCTGCGATCGCTAAGGCAGGAATCAGCGCCAAACCTGTGGGACGTGTAGCTGTCGCCATTGCACCCCAAAGCGACATCCAGCCATACTGCTGTTGATCAAAAGCCCGTAAAGCGGCTGTACTCAAAAATAAATATAATCCTTCAGTATAAATTACTCCCGTAAACATAGAACTGGGATACCAACAAACTACAGCCGTACCCCATTGTGCTACTCTCACGCCATAGCAACTTTTTAGCCATAAGTATAAACAATACAGTGCAGCTAAAAATGCCAAATTATTGATCAAAAGACCTGCAACTTCAAAGGATAAACCCAACTTCATCAATACCCTGATACTGAAGGGAAATAGGGGAAAAAATGCGAGATTATGTTGTTTGCCATCATCAACAAATTCATATCCAGTAGTAGCGATCGCACGATAATGGCTACCATCCCAAGCATCAAACATTCCCCAACCCCAACTGGATAAAATGTTTGTTGGTGATGATGGTAAATGGGGAGCCACTAACAAAATGCTCATCCAAATCAAAATTCGGCTCAAAGACCACATCACTACCGGAAAGAGAAAATCATTTTTCCATACCGCTCTCGTGATCAATATTTGAACTTTGGCCATAGGCTCCAGACGTTTCAGAAATTCCCTCATGTATTGTTTGTTATTGCCGATGCTACTGTTATGTAGTGGTATTATTTTGTACTTTAGTTTATAAAAGCTTTAATAGTAAACTAAACATTAACATAACTATGTTTTTTGGAGAATTACCATTGAGCATTGAGAAATCAAATATTTTGACCAGTATTCTAAGCATTTTTTAGGTTATGTACCTGTATGTAAATACACAAAAATGTGGCTAAAAACCGGAAATATCTCTGCTAGATCATAAGTACGTATTAGCAATAATTTTTAGGTATAAGCAATTTCTGTTCTATATGCGTATATTTATTGTGGCGATATCGCTGTTCTGAATGAGTCCGAAGCAATTTATAGTGAGAGTTATCAGTACATCCTTAAGCAATTGTGAAAGCTATAACTCTTGTTGGTTCCACCGGCTCAATCGGTACTCAGACTTTAGATATTGTCACTCAGTACCCAGATCAGTTTCGGATTGTGGGGTTGGCAGCTGGTAGCAATGTAGAAATGTTGGCTGCTCAAATTCGCCAATTTCGACCAAGCATAGCAGCGATTTCGGCGGCGGAAAAATTGCCAGCACTTCAAGCTGCTATCAAAGACCTTGATCCCCAGCCCATTTTACTGGGTGGCGAAGCGGGAGTCATCGAAGTGGCTCGCTATGGTGATGCGGAAACAGTGGTGACAGGGATTGTTGGTTGTGCTGGGTTACTACCAACAATTGCCGCCATCGAAGCAGGTAAAGATATTGCCTTAGCAAACAAAGAAACTCTCATTGCTGGCGGCCCTGTAGTTCTACCTTTAGTAGCAAAACACGGTGTCAAACTACTACCTGCTGATTCTGAACATTCGGCGATTTTTCAATGTCTCCAAGGTGTGCCAAAAGGCGGCTTGCGGCGGATTCTGCTGACTGCTTCTGGCGGTGCTTTTCGGGATTGGGATGTGGCGAGGTTAGCAGAGGTGACAGTCGCCGATGCTCTCAAACATCCTAACTGGTCGATGGGGCGGAAAATTACAGTAGACTCTGCGACTCTGATGAATAAAGGGTTGGAAGTGATTGAAGCACACTTCTTGTTTGGGCTAGATTATCAAGATATCGAAATTGTCATCCATCCCCAAAGCATTATTCACTCCCTGATTGAATTGCAAGATACTTCTGTGCTGGCTCAACTTGGCTGGCCGGATATGCGCTTACCCTTACTGTATGCTTTATCTTGGCCGGAGCGCATCTACACTGACTGGGAACGCCTGGATTTAGTCAAAGCTGGCAATCTTACCTTCCGTGAACCAGATCATCAAAAGTATCCTTGTATGCAGTTGGCTTATGCTGCTGGTAAAGCTGGCGGTTCTATGCCTGCGGTATTGAATGCTGCCAATGAACAAGCAGTGGCTTTATTCCTCGATGAGAAAATCAAATTTTTAGATATTCCTCGGTGTATTGAATGGGTGTGCGATCGCCATCAAAATGATAACTGTGCCAATCCTTCTTTAGATGACATTTTGGCAGCAGATCAATGGGCAAGGCAAGAAGTTGTCACAACTACTAAAAAGTTAGATGCTGACTCGCGTATCATTTCTGTCCATTAAAAAGTAAGTATAATCAGACAAAAAAACCAGAGGTTCACATACCCATAAAATCAGCTTTTTTGTCTATTTATAACTGTCTGCTTTTCAATACTCTGTTGTATTATAAACAACAAATATATGATGAGGATGGTGATTTTACTACACCACCCTCATCACTCTTATCTATTTAGGGATTTCCAAATCAAAAATATCCCATATGTAGTGTGCGTCAGTCAGAGAAACCTTTGACATACCAAGAGGTTACTCATACTGACGCACCCTACTAGCAATAAATTATCCTAAATTTATTTTTTGGTCTTCCCTTATTCATAATTTTTATATATATCTACGAAAAAATAAAAATATTTTTAGTATTTATGTCTAAAAAGTTGTTTTTTCAACAGGATTAAACAGTCAATTGAATGTATACTCTAAAAGCGGCAATTACTTAAAATTTTACACAAAATAAATCAATGCCTATTGTTAAAAATAACACAAATTAGGAAATATTTCATAAGTAATTGTTCCAAATGCGAAAATTTTAGCTGAGATATAAATGCCCTCTTAAAAAAGCACACTTGAAGGAATTGATATTTATGATTCCTACCTTAATTTTAGCTTGGATAGTCTTTGTAATCGTTTGGAAAGTATTAAAAGCAACTATTACAAATGCCATAACTGTTGCAGCAATTCTCATTTTATTAAATATCGGTTTTGGGATTACACCGCAAGATATTTGGGATCAAATTATGCGATTGCTTCAAACTGTAGCGCAGTTGAGAACTGGTAAGTAGAGATTGTGTACCAACCAATCTCCACCTAACCATGTTTCTGATTCAGTTATTGTGTAAAGTCGAAATCTTTGCTAAAGCATCTTTTACATTTGCAGGTAATTGACGCATAATTTTACCTCTTTCTCTATCTAATGCCACTAATGTAACTTTGGCAGTAACAAATAATTCCTGTCCATCAGAGGAAACAATAGCATAATCCCAATTGATACGGACACCTGTGACTTCATTCATCCGGGTTTTCACCAATGCGGACATACCTAACTGAAGGGAGCGATGATAGCGCACAGAAAGTTCTACAACTGGTAAGTCGCAGCCTAATGCTACTAAATCAGCAAACTCGATACCGATAGAGCGTAAACATTCTACCCGTGCTTCTTCCATCCAAGTCAAATAAGTCCCATGCCAAACAATACCAGCATAGTCAGTATGATGGGGATGTACTTTTACAGGATATGTAAACCAAGTATCAAATTCGCTAATTGAGGGCAGTTCAATGGTACTGGTGGGAGGTAATTGTGCTTGGCTAGATTGTTCTTCAGACATATTCAATACCTAAATTCCTATCCCTTAACTCTTAGTACCCAATCTTTAACTTGTAGCTTGCACCCTAGCCAGCTTCACCATTGCAATAAGAGTTTGGTGAGCATCTTCTGCATCTGCCAAAACATGATCAAATGGGATACTGAGGGGTACATTTTCCCCATTGACTTGTGCTGTTAACTCCATACCCTGAGAATCAATTGACAGCATTTGTGCTGCTGTCGCCTGCGTAACTCCGCCAAAAACCTGTGCATAAAGCAGCACAGCATTAGCATGATCCTCGTTCATATGGTTGCAGATGCGCGAGCTAATTTCAGGAGAAAACTGATCAGACATAGTAGGTTTGGGAGTCAGCAATAAAACAACTGCCTAGATTTTATAGCATTTCCCAATTACATGAGCTATGGTCTAGCCTCTAACCTCTAGCATCTAATTCTGAAATAATTTCAGCGCATTTCCTCGATAAAAACTACAATAAATTTACATTTGTCAAGTATGTTTTACCTTTATATGCGGAATCCTGACCGCTTACACTGTAGCAAAAGTATTCAGCTAATTGATTTCAGCTAAGAGCCGATGAGCGAAAATAGTCAACGTCAAATAGTTATTGGGGATGTGCATGGTTACTACGAAGGATTGATGACTTTGTTAGAAGCGATCGCTCCTGGTGTCGATGACCAAGTATATTTTTTAGGAGACTTGATTGATCGCGGGCCTCACAGCTCCCTGGTAATTGATTTGGTGAGACAACATAATTATCAATGTCTGTTGGGTAATCATGAACAGATGTTATTAAATATTCTCAGTGGTGAAAATGTCCCCTTGGCATTAATGCAAGCATGGTTACACAGTGGCGGACAAGCAACCATCGCCAGCTACCCTGATACCACCATTCCCCAAGAGCATTTAGAGTGGTTACAGACTTTACCCACTCATATTGATTTAGGTAATGTTTGGTTAACTCATGCTGGTTTAGACCCGAAAATGCCACTGGCAGAACAAACAGCCGAACAATTTTGCTGGATCAGAGAAAAATTCCACACTATAGAAGCACCATACTTTCCTGATAAGCTGGTCATTATTGGTCATACTATTACCTTCACTTTCCCTGGCGTGAATCCTGGTCAATTAGCACAGGGAAGGGGATGGCTCGATATAGATACTGGTGCATACCATCCTCGGAGCGGCTGGTTGACTGGATTCGATATTACCAATAACTTAATTTATCAAGCTAACGTTTTTACTAACTGCTTACGCAGCTTACCCTTAGCAGAAGCAGTAGTGCAAGTGGAGCCAGAGCAAATAATTGCTCGCCGTCGTCAGCAGCGAGCGTCATAGAAAAAACATAAGATGTTATAACAATGGTCGGATTTTAGCGCGATAGGCAACATTATCCAATCCATCACGTCCATTGCTGGGTTGACTCTTGATGGCACGTTGCAGGGAGTTGATGCGATCGCCAGTTGCAGGATGAGTGCTTAAGACTGTAGGAACGGAACCACCACTTCTTTGCAGCTTTTGCATAAAAGAAACCATTGCCGACGGAGCATAACCAGCCCTTGTCAATGCTCTTAAACCTCTATTATCGGCATCAAATTCATCTTGACGACTGCGGGGGCGGTTAAGTGCTAGTTCTATACCAATCCCTACGGCTGTATTGCGATCTAAACCTGTGGCTGAAGCTACGCCGCTAGCTAGTGCTTTCTGACGCATTTGCTTAATTAAATGTTTGCCGCTAATATGCCCCCATTCATGGGCTATGACACTGGCTAGCTCTGCTTCGTTATCTGCCGTTTCTATTAAACCCGTATAGAGATAAATAAAACCACCCAAAGTGGCAAAAGCATTGATATCATTACCTTGGACTATTTGGAATGTGGCTGGTAGATTTGGGCGATCGCTATTGGCTACAATCCGCCGGCCAATTTGTTCCACATAACGATTAACTTCAGGATTATTGTAAAGTTTAATTTCACTACTTCGCAATTCCTGATTCATTTGCTGGCCTAGTTCTACCTCCTGGCGATCGGATATATTTGATAGCTGGAATATTTGCACTCCCCGAAATAATAGTGGCAATAAATCTATCGCCCTTCCGGGTAAAGGTGTACTCAGGCAGAGACTCAAAGCAACTACCACCGAAATTAACGGATAAAACCAGCGTCGCCGCCATATATGGTAGTTTGTCAGCAAAGTTTTTCTGTTAACCATAATCTAATGAGTCTGGGAGAACATCAGAACAACAAGTAAGATGACGTATTTATGTTATTTAAGTTGCATTATTGACTTATGTATATAAGTATGAGAGATGGATCTGAGAGTAAATTCATGCTCACCTATTCCCGATTCTCTATGCCTTATTCCCATATTCGTAACTCATGATAAACTGGCGCATAATTCAGTTAGTAGGGTGCGTCAGTGTGAAAAAACCTAGCTGTAACAAGAAATTATTTATACTGACGCATCCCACATTTTGGATATTTTTTTATCTGGAAGCCCCTAGCTGTAATTTTCATCCCTTAGAATGAGTTGCTGATTAACTGATAAAACTTATTGCTAAAATCAATTACTCTGTTTTGATTTGGAAAATTGTTTATGGCTATTTTAGATTCCAAAGGTCGTTTATTCGGAAAAATCAATATTCTCGACTTATTTGCTGGGCTAGTAATTTTGTTAGTCATAGCAGGAATTTTCATATTTCCCGGTACTACTGGTTCTGTGGCTCAGGTTGGTGTGAAAACAGTCCCGATAGAAGTAGATTTAGTAGTTCGCGGTTTGAATGTGCGTGATACTCAACAGTTAGTTGAGCAAGGTTTTAAAACAGGTGGTAAAACTAATGTCATTATCCGTAATCAGCCATACGGTCAAATTGCTATCAAATCTGTGCAGGTTTTACCCAAAATGCTCACAGTTGGTCAACCAGATGGATCTGTCAAAGAGTTACCAGATCCCAGGACTAATAATTTTAGTACAGATATGCTTCTGACTTTAGAAGGTAAAGCACAAGTTACTGACAGTGGCCCAGTTTTAGGTAACAGTAAAGTAAAAATTGGTATGCCTTTTGAGTTGGAAGGTTTCAATTACAACTTCAATGCTTCTGTGATTGATATCAGGTTAGACAATAAAAAGTAGGGATTGGGCATTGGAAATTGGGTATAGAGGCTAATACTCTCCCTGGCTTCCCCTATTCCCACCCTGTGGGTAGACTTAGGACTCCGTAAAGAAAGCAAGCTACATCTCCCCTGCCTCTTACCTGCCCAGATTAGAATAAAAATACACTTCAGAAATTCAAGTAATTACATATGAAGGAACCAAGTAACGATGGAACCTTACTCTCTAATGAAGCCCCGCCAGCATTGGAACGGATGGGACTAAGTTGGCTAGTGGGAGCAGCGATCGCTACAGCCATACTCTGGCAATTTCCAGGAGGAGATTATATTTTATACCCGTTTACCATCCTGGCAACTTGGTTTCATGAAATCGGTCATGGGTTGATGGCATTACTATTAGGGGGGCAGTTTAAACAATTACAGATTTTCAGCAATGGTTCTGGGGTAGCCACCTATGCTATTCGCTTATCTCTAGCCCCCATTGGCCCGTTTTTAGTTGCAGCTGCTGGGCCAATGGGGCCACCTATTGCTGGTGCAGTTTTAATTTTGGCTTCCCGCAGTTTTACAACCGCCTCCCTCAGTCTCAAAATTCTGGGGGGTTTTTTACTACTTTCTACATTAATTTGGGTACGTTCTTGGTTTGGATTTGTGACAATCCCCCTGTTGGGTTTAATGATTCTGGGTATTGCTTTCAAAACTCCCCGATGGACACAAGGATTTGCTGTGCAGTTTTTAGGTGTGCAAGCCTGTGTCAGTACCTACCATCAACTGAATTATTTATTTAGCCAAACTGCTGGCCCATTGGGGCTATCTGACACAGCACAGATGCAAAAATATTTGTTGTTACCTTATTGGTTTTGGGGTGGATTAATGGCGATCGCATCCTTAATTATTTTGCTGCAAAGTCTCCGTATTGCCTATAGTAAAGTATAAAAAATACTACTATTGCAAGCCACCCCATCTGATTCTTTGCGGTCGATTATCCAGATGAACTACATCTGGTTTGTCTGGATATAATCCCATACCACCAGGCCAATCTTGCAGCTGTTGTGCCAACTCTTTACCTGTGTAACCTGTAACTCGGATGTCAACTCCCCCGCCTGTGTAATGGGAGTTAGAACTAGCACCAAATCTAGGATTAAGATTGTCAGTTACATACCACCTGACAATTTCAATAGGTTTACTTAGCTGATCTTGAATTGCTTGTAGTTTTACTGCCATTTGCTCAATATTTTTGACAACACCTGAGCTAGTTGGGATACGTAAATTACCATTAGCAACGATCGCCTGTCTCCAGGTAAAAGTAGCTTCATCCACTATCCGGTGATCAAGTTTTTTCTTCCAAACGCCCTCTTCTGTTGGGGTTGCCTTAGAAATAGCTCCCACATCATTCTCTAAAATTTTTTTCTCTTCTTGTAAAGTTTTGAAGGTTTCCAAATCGCCTGTATTTTCTGCTCTTTGTATTTCATCGGGCAGTACAGCATAAATTTCGGCAATTCGTTTTTCTTTTGCCTGTCGCTCTGCATCCAATTCTTGATAATACTGTTGCCAACGCCCACGGGCATCTTCAGACAAGGTGAGGGTAGCAAAGTATTTTGCGAAGCGAATCCTATGAATTAGGCGATCGCTCATGGCTTGCTCAATAAACTTACTCAGATGCTGTTGCTCTATTTGTTGTTGATTGAGTGCAATTTGTTTGTACTGGATTTGAGCATTGATCACAGTAGAGAAGATACCCAGCAAAACAGTACCTATGACAAACTTACCAATATCTAACCAGAGTTTCAGTTTTTCCAGAGAGTTTAATGATTGTTTCGAGGCTTCTACATCGCGTAATTCTGGGTTTTCTGTAATAGGAATAGATACTGAAGAATTTTGGTCTATTGATCCTCGCTCAGATGATTGCGTAGACATAAAATTTAACTTTACGTATTAAATTTATGACGTGGTACTTAAATTTATATTATTTGTCTACTATCTAGCGATAGTTACTGAAGCTTTTTCTTAAAAATTTACAAGCGGATCTTAGACAGCAATAGTTGATTCCGCCTGACTGGTTTTGGGGTGGATTCATAGCGATCGCATCCTTGATTATTCTCGTGCAAAGTCTCCGCATCGCCTATCATTCAGTATAGATGTTAAAAAATATGACAAATTAATTGCCGATTTCTACACAGGAGATAAAGCAAAACTCATTGCATAATGATTGGGAAAGTGGCAACCTCTGATTTTGAGGAGCTGTCTTATCTTGAGTTGTGGACTGTTACAGTCCAGAGCTACAAACAGATACTTGTGATCAAATAATCAGCATGAAATTTCAACTGTTATTCGGCTCTTTATTATCCCAGACGAAAGTACGCCATTGGTGGCTAGGTATCCTATTGTGGCTAGTATTAGTGGCTCCAGCTCAAGCTTCTGTAATTTTGCGTGTGGCAATTGAGCGGGGAGTCAATCAAGTCAAAGTCGGCAGTAATACACCCGCCATTGTCAAGGATAGTAGCGGGCGCACTCTGGGAAACTTACCTGGGATGAGTGCTTTTTATGCTCAAGCTGTTCCTGGTGGCGTAGCTTTAGATAAATGGCAGTCTGGTTTATTTTGGATTGAACCCACAGGAAAAGAAGGATTAGTTTATATTGGCGATCGCTGGTTTCGGGGGAGAACTTTGGTGATCCCCTCCGAAAAAGGTTTAGATGTCGTTAACTGGGTAGATTTAGAAGAGTATCTCTACAGTGTCATTGGTGGCGAAATGAGTTCTAGTTGGCCGCAAGAAGCTCTCAAAGCTCAAGCGATCGCGGCTCGTACCTATGCCCTCTACAAGCGGGAACAACAGCGTAGAAACCCAGTTTACGATTTAGGCGACAGTCCAGATCGCTGGCAAATTTATAAAGGGGTAAGCAGTGAATCTCCCGCCACTTATACCGCAGTTGATAATACTGCTGGGCAAGTCCTCACATATAACAATAATCTGATTCTCTCAGTCTTCCATGCTTGTTCAGGAGGACATACCGAAAACGTAGAAGATGTTTGGGGTAATCCTCTTCCTTACCTACGTGCAGTTCAAGATTTCGATCAAAATATTAAAGAATGTAATTGGGAAAGAAGCTTTACTCCTGCTGAAATTAGCGCCAGAATTTCTGGTGTAGGCAATGTTAAAGATGTCGTTCCAGAAGCTTTCTCACCTTTTCGGAGTGTGAAAGCTTTAAGAATCGTTGGGGACAAAGGCTCAAAAGTCATTAAGGGTGAGGCAGTACGTACTGCCCTCAAACTTAGAAGTACCCGTTTTAATGTGACTAGGAGAGAAGATGGTAGTTTTATACTCCAAGGTTTAGGCTTTGGGCATGGTTTAGGCATGAGCCAATGGGGAGCCTATAATTTAGCTTTACGCGGCGCTAACCACCTACAAATCTTAGGACATTATTATCGTGGTGTCGCCCTAACGCCAATTAAGGCGAAGTGATTGGGGATTGGGGACTGGAAACCCTCCTCCCTTGTTCTCCTAGTCCCTAGTGGAACGCTTGCGAGCTATGCAAATTGCGATCGCTCATCAAAACAAAATCCACCTAAAATTAGGTGGACTTGTTAACTATTTTTAGTGGATCCGAGCAGAGTCGAACTGCTGTCCAAATTGGGTATTGACCCCCCGCTCATTCACAGGTTTAGCCTTTCTAACCCTCAAGGCGGGAATCGTTCATTATCCCGAACGTAGGATACTCTGATTAAGTCTTAGCTAGCAAGTCAACCAGAGAATACTTGCTAGGGCATCCGTTGGGGGTTGGTCTTTAGCCTTTAACGGAGTCAGACTGAAGACGCTCGAACCTATGAGAGGTTTTTAGGCAACTGCTACAGTAGCAGGCTTACGAGCAAATTTTACGATGTTATTCGCATTTACTTTTTTTTTGAGCCTTGGATTTGCGAGAGATGACTCACTCTCGACCTGAATCACAGAGTAGCGTTCGCCAACCTGTCGAAACCGTTACGGACCCCTGTGCTTTATACATTAATTATAATACGTGATTTTTAAAATGTGTTGTGGGTCAATACTATTGGATGAGGACATCAAGCAATCATAAAACCATTACATGAATAGGTTTTGGAGTCTGTCACCCTTCGGGTTCGCCGGTCGCACCCTTACGGGAAGGCTTACGCCAACATGGGGGAAACCCCCAAGACCGCGCCGGCTCACCTGTTCCCTGCTATATCAGCAACTAAAAAAGGGAGAAGCTCTATTTGTCTTCTCCCTTGCTGGTTATTTTGGTTATTGTTTTGTTTTTCGCTATCTTTGAGTTTCTGACGTAACATTTGCCGTTGTTTTTTGAGTTGCCGCTTTCTGGCAGAGCCGCCTCTACCTTTATCGTTTCTCCCTTCGCGGCGGGGAGATTCCCATCTTTTCAGTCTCATTGTTTCACTTGTGCTTAGGTTGCTTAACAGTGGGCAGGAGGAGAATCGAACTCCTATGACCGCAAGGTCGCCACATTTTGAGTGTGGTGCGTCTACCAGTTTCGCCACCCGCCCTTGGAGGCAACTTCACTATTATAGTGCATCAAACTTGTTGAATGCAAGGAATAAATCAAAATTTCTTTTTCCTGTTACCCAGATTGTAGCCCGTGATGAAACTATGGGTTGATAGCAGAGCATTTAGCCAACTAGAACCTGACTAAACTAGGGTCAATATCTTGTAATTGTTTACAGCCACTCAGCGCCATTGCTAGATTTAACTCATTTTGTAGCAAGGAGATAACATGAGATACACCCGATTGTCCTTTTAGGGCTAATCCCCACAATATCGGCCTGCCAATTAAAACAGCGTGAGCGCCTATTGCCAGAGCCTTGAGAATATCTGTACCTCTGCGGATACCGCCATCTACGAGGATTTCTGTCCTACCATTAACAGATGTAACTATCTCAGCTAAGGCATCTAAAGAGGCGATCGCGCCATCGAGTTGTCTGCCACCATGATTAGACACTACAATTGCTTTGGCTCCATACTCTACAGCCCGCACAGCATCATCTCCTCGCAAAATGCCTTTGAGTACTAAAGGTAGGGGTGATAGGGACTGTAACCATTCTAAGTCCTGCCAAGTTAAAGCCGGGTTGAGTTGTTGGGCAAAATAACTAAATAATCCCGATTCCCCTTGTGCATGGGGAATTTCTAACCCTGAGATGGTGGACAGGTTAGCCAGATGTAACCCTGATGGTAAGACAAACTCGTTGCGTCTATCTCTCTCTCTTTGTCCTAATACGGGAGCATCCACGGTGAGACACAAAGCTTTGTAACCTGCTGCATAGGCTCTTTCCACTAAGGCGCGAGTTAATCCTCTGTCTTTGTGAATGTATAGCTGGAACCATTGCAGAGAATCGGGAAATTTCCGCCCCACATCTGCTACTGTTTCTAAGCTGGTGGTGGATAGGGTACTCAACACCATACCCACACCAGCTGAGGCTGCGGCCATTGCTGTGGCAACTTCCCCATTGGGATGAGCTAGGCACTGAAAAGCCATTGGTGCAATTAAAAGGGGGAATTCTAGGGGTTGCCCTAAAATGGTGGTCTTGAGGTTGATATGGCTAACATCTACTAGCATCCGCGGCCGTAGCTTGATGCGCTCAAAGGCAGCACGGTTATCTCGCAGGGTAATTTCATCCCATGCGCCACTGCTGTAATAGTCGAGTGCCATCTTTGACAGATGCGTTTTTGCTAGCTGTTCATATTCAAAAAGGTTGATGGGTTCTGAGGCATCTGTCATACTGACGATTTGAGTTATTGAGTTTTTTTATCTCACGCAGAGTTGCAGAGAGAATTTTTGAGTTTACCAGTTACGCCAGCCGCCTTTGGGGGGGATTTCACTGGTATGTTTTTGTCCGTGGTTTTGTAATAAGGTTTGATATTCTTGACTACTTGCCCAACGGTCTATTTCTCTGGCTCTGAGGACTGGTACGGGGTGGGTGAGTTGGGCTGTACGGGCTGATTTTACCATTTCGCCTAGTTCGGTTTTACTGATGTCGTCGTAAGCGCGAGCTTGGGCAATAAAGGCATCAAGGTTAAGTTGTGGTGCTAGGGTGGGTGAACCACCTGCTAGCTTCATCAAGACGGACATGACAACTTTCGGGTCTTGGGTGGCTAGTAATGCAGCGCGATCGCAGGTAAACTCAGCACAGCGTACCCATTCTAAAAGTTGTGCCTGTATGGCTTGGGCAACAACAGCACCAATATTAGGTACTACTGCTGCTGCTAATACTAATAAATTTACAGGTGTTAAATAAACGCTATGGTCACATTTAAGATGCCCTAACTCATGGGCAATTACTGCCTGGGTTTCCTCTGGGGTGAGGATATCAATCAGGGAGGTATGCAACACAATGAAAGGTTGCTTACCCCGCATAGCAAAAGTGTAGGCGTTAGGAGCTGGATGTTGCCTCACGTATAGTTGGGGAGGCTCTATATCTAGAACTTTGCAAGCTTCTAATAACAGTTTGTGTAAATTCGGTAGTTGTTTTTCACCTACCAAAACACTAGAAGCAATATTTTCTACATAAAAAACCTGCTCTGCCATTGGGCCGAGTAGATTACGCACTATCATATCCAAGCCTGGGATCTGCTTTAAAGCTTTGGTAGCTTCCAGGTCTAAGGGATGACGAAAAGAGTCAGCTTTTAAACCGATGAGTGAGGATTTGTACAAGGACATGATGCAGCCAGCTGGAAAAACAATAATCACAGCCTCCCACAGTTAGTATAACGATTTGGGGATTGGGCATTGGAGACTGGGGATTAGGAATTGGCGATTGGGGACAAATCAATTCAAAATAGTCTACGACATCTCTACGAGAGGCTAACGCCAACGCGTAGCGTCTCGTAGAGAAGGCTCCCCCCTACAAAATACCCCAGGGTGGTTTCATACAACGAGAGAATAATCTAGAAGCTTCTTTATTTCGTTATGCTTTCCCAAAATGTTGATAGAGAACAGACGAAGAAATAAGGGCTTTGAATTTTCTCTGGCAAGAATGAAACAACCCTGCTACAAAATACCCTACGGGTACTCTACAAGAACGCCTTTGGCGAACGCGGTAGCGTCTGTCTTCGACACGCTCCGCGAACGTAAGAGAAGCAAGCTACAAAATTCAAAATTAAAGAATGCTTGGGGATTGGTGAGTTAGGAAGAAATTCTCCCTTGTCTCCCATCACTCCCTCATCCTCCCCTGCTCCTCTGCTCCTCTGCTCCCTATCACCTGTAACCTGTAACCTACTTGTTAAGTGGAAACTGATGCTGGTGGACTGCTGCTAGTAGGAGCTACTTCTGCATCTGCTGGTACTTCCCCTAACCGCAGGATACGAGCGCCTAATTTTTGCAATTTCATATCAATTTGATCGTAGCCCCGATCAAGGTGATGCAACCCTTGAATAGTGGTTTTGCCTTCGGCTGCTAGTCCTGCTAAGACTAATGCTGCTGATGCTCTTAAGTCAGTACCAATGACTGGCGCACCAGACAGCATCGGCATTCCCCGCACAAAGGCAGTATTACCTTTAACGCGAATGTCTGCCCCTAAACGATTTAATTCGGAAGCATGACGCAAGCGATTTTCAAACACGGATTCGTTAATAATGCTGTCACCTTCTGCCAGGGTAAGTAAGGCCATGAATGGTGCTTGCATATCTGTGGGAAATCCTGGATGGGGCAAGGTTTCTATATCTGTTGCTTTCAGGGTTTCGGCGGGCAGAATCCGTAAGCAGTCTGGTCCTTCCTCAATGATTTGTACACCAATATCCCGGAGTTTGGCAATCACTGGAATTAAGTGATCCGATAGAACAGGGGATAGTGTAAGCTCAGAGCGAGTGATAGCTCCGGCTACTAAAAATGTACCTGCTTCGATGCGATCGGGAATAATGCTGTAATCGAGAGAATGCAGCTTGGGTACACCCACAATGGTAATTGTGCTGCTACCCGCACCCTGAATTTTTGCCCCCATTGCATTACAGAAGTTAGCTAAATCAACTACTTCTGGTTCTCTGGCAGCGTTTTCAATGATGGTTTCGCCATCTGCTAACGTGGCAGCCATCATCAAGGTTTCTGTTGCTCCGACGCTGGGAGTATCTAGGTAAATTTTCGCTCCTTTTAATCTGCCACCAGTACCAGGAACATAAGCATTACAAATGCCATGTTCAATCTGTACTTCAGCTCCCATTGCTTGCAGTCCTCTGACGTGCAAATCAACTGGTCTAGCTCCAATGGCACAACCTCCTGGTAATGGCATTTGTGCTACTCCCAGTCTGGCCAAAATTGGCCCTATGGCAAAAAAACTTGCCCGCAATTGCGTCACTAATTCATAGGGAGCTTTCGATGTGGCAATCTCGCTGGCATTGATATCTAAAATATCGCCTTGTCGTTTTAGACGTACACCTAATGCCGATATTACTTCAGCCATCCTTTCTACATCCGCCAATAGGGGAACGTTACGTATGCGGCAATCGCCCGAACATAGCAAGGCTCCAGCCATGATTACCAAGGCAGAATTTTTCGCCCCGCTAATTTTTACATGACCCTGCAAAGGATGCCCGCCCCATATTTGCAAGACTGAGGAGTCTACTGCAACAGCTGGTTTAGCATCTGGTAAGCTGCTAGAAGGATTAATAAGCCTACCTCCAAGATAAATACGTAATTTTATAAGTTAGAAGTTGGTTTTGATTCTACAGTAAAGAACTGATTTGTCTACATTTTGTTGCTATGACTTGTACTGTTATATTACATCTGAATTCCGATATTGAGTCTCAAAACCAGTATAGATAAGCTTTTGTAGATGTTAAATAATTATTTTCTGTGAAAAATATTTTAATTTTTACTGGCAAAATTATATACTCAGTATAATTACCGCTATATTACCTTGATACTATAGTCATCCCCTTTAATTTTTCAACTTACTTGTGTAGGTAGGGAATGGGAAGTAGGGAGCGGGGAAAAGCCATTTTTATCGAGACGGTCTTCTGCCTTTATTATTGACAAATTTAAATATTTAAGCAATAATTAGAAATTGTCGATATGCAAGCGGAACTGGCGGAATTGGCAGACGCGCTAGATTCAGGTTCTAGTGCCGCAAGGCTTCCGGGTTCAAGTCCCGGGTTCCGCATTCAAATAAGTGCTGAGTTATGAGTTGTGAGTCCTGAGAGGGAAAAATCAGCACTCTTTACTGGTAACTCAGAACCACAGATGCTAACAAGTTTACAAAATTCTCTAGTCAAGCAAATCCGTAAGTTGCACTCTACCAAGGAACGGCATAAGCAACAGTTGTTTTTGCTGGAAGGGACGCATTTGTTGGAAGAAGCTTGTGCGGTGAACTATCCTTTAGTAACGGTGTGTTGTACCCCAGAATGGCAAGCAAGCCATACAGCATTATGGGAGTTAGCTTGTAGCCGATGCGATCGCGCTGAAGTTGTTAGTCCAGAAGTGTTGAGTGCGATCGCTACTACTGTACAACCAGATGGGGTAGTAGCAACAGCAAGACAGGATGAAAAGCAACACCAAGTCCCTTATACGGGTATAGTTTTAGCCTTAGAAACCATCCAAGACCCCGGTAATTTAGGGACGATGATTCGCACGGCGGCGGCGGCTGGTGCGTCGGGGTTATGGTTGAGTCAAGATAGTGTAGATTTAGATAATCCCAAAGTGTTGCGTGCTTCGGCTGGACATTGGTTTCGTCTAGCCACGGCGGTAAGTGAAGATTTGACGGTAACAGTGCAGAATTGTCAGCAGGCGGGAATGCAGGTAATAGCAACTTTGCCCACCGCCAAGTTAACTTACTGGGAAGTAGACTGGCGAAAACCTAGTTTGATTTTACTGGGGAATGAAGGTGCTGGCTTGTCGGCAAACGTAGCAGAAATGGCAGATACCCAAGTCAAGATTCCCTTGAGTCCGGGGGTAGAATCATTGAATGTAGCGATCGCTGCTGCTTTAATGTTATATGAAGCCCAACGACAAATGCGGGGAGTGGGGAGTGGGGAGTGGGGAATGGGGAGCCAGTAGTTTTTATCCTCTGCTTCTTCAACTTCCTTCACTGGCTTTTTGTCTTTTCTTCTAGATATTTTTCAATATCAGCAACTGCGTCTTCCCAGGCTGCTAAATCAGCGTCGGTAGCATCTTCAATCTGTTCAACTGCGTTGGCGTTACCAGTAATATCTGATATCTCCTGATCATCAGTGGAATCTTCTTGTAAGATATCCTCCAACTGTTCTAGGGCTGCTTCCAAGTCTTGAGCAGCTTCTTGGCGATGTTGTTGCTGATTTGGCTCCATAATTTTGATGACAGGTGACAGGTGACAGGTGACAGGCTTTTTAGGGTAATGGTTTTATGATTACTTGATGTTTTAATCTATGATGGCAACTGCTACATAAATTTTGCCCACTTAGAATTATATTGACAGCTATTTGATGTATAAAGTTTACACACTCCGAGGCTAAACAGGTAGCCCACAAATAAAACTTGTAGAGACGTTGCCTGGCAACGTCTCCCAAACTCTCAAAATTAAGCAGTTTAGTCGTTAGTAATGCGTACCCGTTTTCCGGTGGTTAATGGCAGTCACATCATCTGGTTTGATCAGTTTACCGTTGTCAACGGTTGCATATACTACCCAGTGGTCGCCACATTCCATGCGTTGGTTCACTGAGCATTCCACGTAAGCTAAAGCATCGGTGAGAACAGTACAACCGTTTTCTGCTTCTGTAGTGGTGAAGTTAGCAAAACGGTCTTCTCCGGGTTTGAAGCTCTTACGGAAATGTTTCATGTATTCCAGATGATTACCTTCAGGTAGGATATTGAGGACAAATTTACCACCGGGATACATGAGGGATTCAATAGCTCGTTCTTTGGCAATAGCCACAGTCAAACCTGGAGGATTAAAGGTAGCTTGAGAAACCCAAGAACCCAGCATTCCTGTAGATACGTCGCCTTGCTTGGCTGTAATTACGCAAACTGAGCCGACAATTCTACCTACAGCTTGTTCTACAGGGGTCGCAACTTGTTGTGGTAAGCGGACTTTCTTAGCTTTCTTCAGGGTTTGAGCAAAGTCTGTACCGACTTCTTCACAATACTTGAGGGTAACATCGTCGGGTTTAAATTTGACTTTGAGGGTTTCCACGCCAAAGCGGTATCCGGCATCCCGGAGTTTACCTTCAATCATGTCTAAGGCTTCGCCACTCCAGCCGTAAGAACCAAACACCCCAGCTAGTTTGTTATTGTCACCAACTTTGAGGACAATACCCAAAGCGGTGTGGATGGGGGTAGGTGCATGGCCGCCGATGGTGGGGGAACCGATGAGGAAACCATCGGCCTGTTCTAAAGTTGCCTGAATTTCTTCAGGGCTAGCAAATTCACAGTTAATAGATTGGACAGCTACACCGCCTTTAGTGAGTCCGAGGGCGATCGCTTGGGCGAGAATTGCTGTATTACCATAAGCGGAAGCATAGAGTAGAGCTACAGAAATCTCTCTATCTTTTTGCGCCAAACTCCAGTCAGCATAGGCTTGGGTGAGAGCCATTAAGCTGGTACGTACCACAGGCCCATGACCGACAGCATACATTCTCACCTGTAAGTCAGAGATTTTCTCCAAAGCTGCTTCCACATGGATAGCATGGGGAGCCATTAAGCAGTTGTAGTAATAGCGTTGGTCTTCTTTGAAGGATTCCCAATGATCATCAAATACATCATCACCACAGATATGTGCGCCAAAGAGCTTATCTGTATAGAGAATCTGGGTTTGTTGGTCGTAGGTACAAAGTCCTTCCGGCCAACGGGGACTGGGGATAGGTAAGAACTTCAATACATGACCCTTACCTAAATCTAGGGTTTCTTTCCCCCGCATTGTCAAAATATTTAAGCTGTCATCTGGGAAAGCCGCACGTAAATTTGCCGCACCGGGAAGGGAGCAGACAAAGGTAATTTGCGGAGCCAGTTCTAACAGTGCCTTGAGGGTAGGTACACGGTTGGGGCTAAAATGACCCAGGATGACATAATCCAATTTTTTCAAATTGAGCGTCTGCTGTAATGCTTCTAGATAGATAACAGTGAAAGTTTCAGCAGGCGGGTCAATAATTGCAGTTTTATCACCTTCGATGACATAGCAGTTAGAAGTAGTACCTCTTTCTAAGGCATATTCAATTTCAAACCGCAAACGTGACCAACTACGCGCTCTGAGAACTTTAGTGTTTGTAGCAATCGAAAGAACTTGTACGTCACGGGGCTTGGAATCGCTCATAGTTTTTGGTTGTTTTTTATCAAAAAATTGCAAAAACCGGGTAGATTTTGCCCAGTTCTGAGTGGATTCGATGAAGCGGCTGAAATCCATATATCTTGGGGAGTAGGGAGTGGGGAGTGGGGAGTGGGGGCTGGGGATTAGGGAAAATTTTTCTTTGTCTCACCCCTCCCCTAAATCCCTTCATGATTTAGTAGTAATTACCAACCTTGCGGTGACGAACTGCGGTGAATCCGTCGGGTTTGGAAACACGACCGTCTTGTACGGTGCAGTATAAAAGCCAGTGGTCGCTGCATTCCATGCAACTTTCAACTTCGCATTCCATGTATGCTAAAGCGTCTGTGAGAATGGGTGAACCGTTTTTGGCGGTTTGGGTTCTGACTCCGGCAAAGCGGTCAGCACCGGGCAGTAAACGCTTGAGGAATTGTTTTTTGAGTTCTTGGTAATTGCCTTCTTCTAAGACGTTGAGGACGAAGCGATCGCCTACTTGCATTAAGGTATCAATGGCGCGGTCTTTGGCTACAGCAATGGTAAATCCTAAAGGTTGCAAACTTGCTTGTGCTACCCAGGAAGCTAACATGGCGCTGCTGACATCACCTTTTTTGGTGGTGACAATATACAAACCGTTGCTAATCCGTCCCAATGCCTTTTCCATGTTGACATCGAGAGATTTGATTTGCTTGATGTTGCGTTCCCGTGTCAACAACTGCCCCAAGTCTGTACCTGCTTCTGTACACAGTTGGTAAGTGGATGCTGCTGGTACGTCCTTAATCCGAATTGCAGGGAAGGCTTCTTTCACGCCCAAGTCGATAAATTTCCGGCGTAGTGTATCAATGGGTTCATCGTCACCACCGAAACACTCAAATAAGCCTACTACTTGCTTGTCTTTAGCAACTGCTAACAGTGAACTAATCCCAGCTTGAGCCGCAACGGAGGTAGTAGGAGGCATACCGATAATGATGCCAGATGCTCTACCTGCCAATTCTTGAATTTCTTGGATTTCAGCTGTGCTGAGGTCGATAAATTCTACTCCCACACCAGTTTTTTGAATACCTTCAGCGATGGCTTGACTGAGGCGATCGCTATATCCATAATCGGAGGCGTAGAACAAGCCAACTGTAGTTTCAGCTTTAGCTTGTCTTTGGCTCCAACTTTGATAGCACTCGGTTAATACATCTAGATGATGGTATAACAGAGGTCCGTGACCGTTAGCAATAATCTTTATCTTGCCCAGTTCACCCATCCGCTTCATTGCGTTCAGGAGAGAACGAGCGTTTGGCCCCATGAGGCAGTCGTAGTAAAATCTAAAGTCGGCTTCAATCGCTTCTAAATCTTCATCAAAAGTGCGATCGTCGCAGAAGTGCATCCCAAAGGCATCGCAAGTATAGATGATTTGGGTTTTGCGATCATAACTAAAAATAGTGTCAGGCCAGTGGAGGTTAGGCGCACTGACAAATTCGATTTCGTGACCTTTACCAATATCAATGCGATCGCCGCTTTTGACAATCCGCTTGGAGAAGGGATCGTGTACTAAACCTTCTAAAAATTGCAAGGCAATTTTAGAAGCTAAAACAGTGGCTCTTGGTGCTAATTGCAGCACATCTTCCACCAAACCGCTATGGTCCGGTTCTGTATGACTGACAATAATGTAATCAATAGTCTTGGGGTTAACCAGACTTTTTAGTGTGTCTAAATACAGTTGCCGAAACTTCTGGTGAGAAGTGTCGATTAAAACAGTTTGTTCGCCCCTAATTAGATATGAATTATAAGTCGTACCGTTTTGCAGTCCGAATTCGATATCGAAGCGATCGCGATCCCAGTCTAGACAACGAATCGCCGTGGTGTTAGGGGCAATTTCTACAGTTTGGACAGTTAGCCGATGCTGAACATTTCCTGCGACCGCTACCATTATTTTCTTCGTCTCCGAGCGCAAATAAACAGTATTGTTTCTCTGCCCCCATTGTGCCGCTAACTGTCATTTCAAGTTGTAATAAAAACGATATTTCCCAAAATTCAACTTGTAGCAATTATTACTATTTTTGGGAGTATTTTTTAACTCAAAAAATCTCAGAAAATCCTGGTATTTCTAGAAGTATCAAGTTGTAAATATTGATATTTCTTGGCATAATTTAAATTCCCCTATATATCATACATAACTTAATTGTCTTAGTAAGATTTCCATAACAAAAAGCATAGATTACACTACGTTTCTAGGACTAGAATTGGGATTATCCTAGTCAAGGGTGATAGCGATCGCAACTATAGCAGTCCTAAATCATTCGTGAGAAACAAGATCCCCTACTTCTCAAAGAAGTCGGGGATCTGAACACCGAAATTCTTACAAATCAGATAGGATTGCAACTATAAACAAAAAATGAGTCAAAGCATCTAGTGCTGATGGGTGCTAGATACTCTAACTTGTGTACTTGATATTTTTCTTTGAAGTGCAGCAACCCGCTATGTTCAGGTTAGTTTACTTTTCTCTTCAGTTAAAATGGCTCAGGTCGGATTTGAACCAACGACCCCAGGCTTATGAGTCCCGTGCTCTAACCAACTGAGCTACTGAGCCTTGTTTTCACACATTTCTTAATATAGCAGACAAATTAGGTTTTGGCTAGTCTCTTGCTAATAAATTTTTGGTTGTATTAGCCTGTTGACACTTCCCTAGCTACCAAAAACTGGCTTTGCTAATTTTTGATACAAAACTAGGGTGCTAAACTAGGGTATGTCCCCCAGAACCAATTACTATGCTCAAGCGTTCTAAGTTCGAGACAACCCAGTCTCAGATTATGCACCGTGCTGAGGATCTAATTAGCGCAGCCTCCAATCGCTACCGCATTACGGTTCAGGTGGCAAATCGTGCCAAACGGCGACGTTATGAAGAATTTGAAAGCGCCGAGGATGCCATGATGAAACCAGTGCTGAGAGCAATTATTGAAATGTCTGATGAATTGACACAACCAGAAATCATTGGTGAATTATAAAGTTGCTTGAGAGCAGGTAGGATGAGCAAACATTTATCGTTCATTCATCCCCGACTCCAGCCTTGGCATACACTCACTGCTTTGACGGTAGTGAGTGTAATTGTTTTAGGTGCAGGGATGGATCAATTCACACCCATTAATTTACTCAGCATTCAACCAGCCCAAGCCCAGAGGATTAGTCCTAGTGATGTGTGGCAGTTGGTATATCAACAATTACCTGACTTGCCCAAGGAAAACCAATATATCAGCAGAGAATCTGGGAGAGTTGCTGAGAACAACACTTTAGCTAGTCGATTGATTAGATATCACATTTATATCAAAGAACGTGCGCCCAATTACCGCCTTGATTGGAAGCTAACTTTGGCTGATTACCTAGATGCCAACGAAATTATGCACGAAAACACTTACCCAGGTAATGATACATTGCGGCAGAATCCGTTACCAGGCGATCGCGCTGCCATTAAACGCCTTACCCGTAGCCAAAGAAATGCCCTAGCACAAGTCCTCACTAACATTTTTAACCCCAATCCCTAATCCTCATGGAACGACTAATTAAAAGCGGTGATGGTTGGCGTATTGGTTGGAACCCAAATGCAGCTAAATATCAAGGTTTAGTAGGGACTGATGATTGGGCAGTGGAGTTAACCGCAGCTGAGATAGATGATTTTTGCCGTTTGTTAGCACAGCTAGCAGACACCATGAAACAACTCACAGCCGAGTTAATGGATGAAGAAAAAATTGCCTGTGAAGCCGAAAGCGATTTATTATGGATGGAGGTGGAAGGCTATCCCCAGAAATACAGTTTGCGCTTTATCCTCAATTCTGGACGGTGTGCAGAAGGTAAATGGCCAGCCTCTGCTGTACCTGGGTTATTGCAAGCTACAAGAATGCTAAAAGTTTTTTGAACTTACCCCTTGATTTTTCTAGAGCTTTGCGATAATATAGTAATCCGTGACCGGGGCGTAGCGCAGCTTGGTAGCGCGCCACTTTGGGGTAGTGGAGGTCGTGGGTTCGAATCCCGCCGCTCCGATTAATAAAATCCCTAATCCTGCTAATCTTCAGTATAAGATTGGCAGGTTTTTTAAAATATTACCTATATATCCTCGGAATAATTTAGTAAAAAGTATGCAATTGCTCATCTGTCTATGTGAGTAAATTATCTATACATAGTTCTTCCTTCAGCAAGATAGCTCAGGTTTTTGGATTAAACAAAATAGGGAGAGACAATCTTTGCAAACGGGAAATTACGATGAAAGCTATGGTATCCGTTGCTATTGATATAGAGTCACTTATACAAGATATGAATCCTGCACAAGCAGAAACTCTATTAGGAGGGTATTGCCAGTATAAAGAGGATTATCCTTATGGTTACATCATCAATATTACTAAATTCGAGCAGGATTCAAAAAAACAACCTGAAAGCACAAAGAGTAAAAACTTTAGCAATCAAAAAATTAACACAATAGACAATTCTAGAAAAATCTACATCAATGGGGTTCCCATCAAAGGGGAAAGAAATATTATCGTTATATATAGGACTCATATTTGATTTCTGAAAAACCAAATTGGCTAGAAGCTTGCCATACAAAGGTTTATTTCTCAGTATACTTAGCAAGATTCAAGTACGATTCCTATAGTAATAAAACTACACATTTTTATTTTAGTTTTTTCCTCATTTCTATATGGGGAATACCTGCTTCTATAAAAATGTCTC
Source organism: Nostoc sp. PCC 7524 (assembly GCF_000316645.1). Classification (NCBI taxonomy): domain Bacteria; kingdom Bacillati; phylum Cyanobacteriota; class Cyanophyceae; order Nostocales; family Nostocaceae; genus Nostoc; species Nostoc sp. PCC 7524. The sequence goes on along the minus strand of NC_019684.1, from coordinate 5,029,313 downwards.
CAACTTCAATAAATTCTAGTGTTTGATACAGAGGCTTTATATAAACTTGGGCATGAATGATAACTTCAGAAATATTATAACTAGCAACTACCTCTAGTGCTTTCTCCATCATCTTCCTGCCGATTCCTTGTCCTCTAGCTACTGATAACACAGCTAATCTTTCTATCTTGGCAGTTTGCTGATCTAAATATCTAATTCTGGCAGTACCTACGGCTTGATGATTTAAATAGGCAATTAAATGATCAGAAGTTTCATCTTTGCCATCAAATTCTAATAGTGGATCTACTGCTTGTTCTTCTTGAAATACTGTTTTTCTAATGGCTGCGATCGCTGGGAATTCTGTTGGTATTTGAGCGATTCTAATGATGACATCTGGCATTATGATTTCTGTATTTTTTATCTATTCAGTAAAAATAGGTAGGGCATTTACCCCACCTATTTTTATAGCTTAATCTGCCCCTTCAATGGGTGCAAAACCTTGGCGTTGAATGTTTTCTGTAATTGTGCGTGGTTCAAGGAATTGCAGGAGATAATCAGGGCCTCCGGCTTTAGAACCGACACCAGAAAGTTTAAAGCCACCGAAGGGTTGCCGAGCCACGATCGCACCTGTGATGGTACGGTTAATATATAAATTCCCGACTTCAAACTCTTCCTGTGCTTGTTGAATGTGGGAAGGTGTGCGGGAATAAATGCCACCCGTCAAGGCGTAATTGGTATTGTTGGCAACTGCTAAGGCTTGGGCAAAATCTTTAACTTTAATTACTGCCAACACAGGGCCAAAAATCTCTTGTTGAGCAATTGTGGCATCTGGTGCGACTTCACTAAAAATGACGGGGCCGATAAAATAACCGTGTTCCGGTGCGGGTAATTCCAGTGCTAACTGTGATTCTGCCTTACCCTTAACAATATACTCGCGGATGCGATCGCGGGCGTTAGCATCAATCACAGGGCCGACTTGGGTACTTGGTAACTCTGCCTCGCCAATATTCAGAGACTTCGTAGCTTCCACCAATCGCCGCACAAAGGCATCATAAATAGGTTCTACCACAACCACCCGTGAACAAGCAGAACATTTTTGTCCACTGTAACCAAAAGCTGACTGTACCACACCCACAACAGCTTGGTCTAAATCAGCACTTTCATCAACGATAATGGTATTTTTGCCCCCCATTTCTGCGATTACCCGCTTCATGTGCCGTTGTAGAGGCTTGAGGGTAGCGGCTTCTGCATAGATGCGACAACCGACTTCTTGAGAACCTGTAAAAGCAATCAGATGGGTATCGGGATGACTTACCAAATAAGCACCCACTTGTGAACCCTTACCTGGTACGTATTGAAAGACACCTTTAGGAATACCAGCTTCTACTAAAATTTCCGTGAGTTTAGCAGTAATCACAGAAGAAGTTTCCGCAGGCTTGAGCAGAGTGCAATTGCCTGTAACCAAAGCAGCAACAGTCATCCCACAGGCGATCGCCAACGGAAAGTTCCAAGGCGAAATCACCACAGCAATGCCACGGGGCTGGTAGATATAACGATTAGTTTCTCCAGGTACATCATAATTTATACCTTGATATAACCGTTCCATCTCATCGGCATAGTAGCGACAAAAATCTATCGCCTCCGAAACCTCCGCATCTGCTTCCTTAACAGGTTTCCCCACCTCCAAAACAATCCAAGCCGAAAGTTCCGCCCGACGCTGTGCCATCAAATCAGCCGCCTTCCGCAAAATTCCCGCCCGTGCCTTCACAGGTGTTTTCTTCCAACCAGGAAAAGCCGCCTTAGCCGCCTGCATAGCCTGTTCCGCTTGCTCAACAGAAATCAACCCAACCTTCCCAATCACCTCACTAAAATTAGAAGGATTAACAGAATCAATCACCTCAGAAGTATTCACATACTCCCCATTAATCAACGGCAAATAACTCTTCCCTAATTGTTGACGCACAGCCCCAAAAGCCCGCGCCGCCTCCTGTCTTTCCTCCTCATCCGCATAATCCGTATCCGCCGCACCCAAAAACCCTTCCTTTCCTTCTTTGCAACTTCCCTGCGGGACGCTCCGCGAATGCGCCTTTGCGTGAGCTAAATCAATATCTGGTGCTGCAAGCAGTTCTTCTATTGGCCGATTCTCCAAATTTTGCCGCAAGAAAGAACTATTAGCCGTATTTTCCAACAACCGCCGAATCAGATAAGCCATCCCCGGCAACAATTCCCCATAGGGACAATAAACCCGCACCCGATAACCCCTATCCACCAAAGCCTTAGCCAACTTATCCCCCATCCCGTAAAGCACCTGCATTTCAAACCGCCGTCGGGGAACATTGAGACTTTCTGCTATAGCGATCGCCCGTGCTTGCGATCGCACATTATGACTACCAATGGCAGAATAGACATACTGATGATTTTCCAGCAATAACTGAGTTATCGCCTCAAAATTGGCATCTGTTGCGGCTTTATCGTTATAAACAGGCTGCGCCCAATGTTTTTGGGCTGCCTTGATAGTTTCCTGATCCCAATACGCACCTTTAACCAAACGAATAGTTAAAGGATAACCACGCTGTTTTAACCAAGCAATGAGATTTTTGGCATCTTGTTCACTATCACGCAGATAAGCTTGAATCGTCATGCCAATATCAGTGCGTTGACGAAACTCATCTTCCAATAAGATTTTTTGCAAAATATTCAGAGTTAAGTCTTTATAAGCATACTGTTCCATATCAAAATGGATAGCTGCACCTAACTCTTGAGCGTGACGTAACAGAAACCGAATGCGATCGCTAACTCTTTCTTCACTACCCTTAGCATCTAACGGGTCAAATTGGGAATAAAACGCTGTTAATTTCACAGAAACCTGGACTTTTGGTAAAGGTTCCCCATCAGCTTCATCAATAGCCGCAACATTTGCCCAATTTTTAGATGCTTCCGTTAATTGTGTAATTAATTCTAGATAGCGTTCGAGATAAGACTGTGCCTCTACTTCCGTAATTACCGCCTCACCAAGTAAGTCAATGGTGAAAGCCATCTTTTCTTTTCGCAGTCGTTCAACAGTTTTAATGACTTGTTTAATATTTTCCCCAGAAATATATTTAAAAGCTAAAGTCTCAACTGCTGTAGACACAGTAGTTGCAGCCACTTGTCCCGGCATAGAGTCAGGGTTGGCAAAGTTGAGCATTCCCTTTAGGGCGGCTGGGAGTTCTACGGATTCATCGCCTAAATATTCTTGGAGATGGGCAGCAATTTCCGCTTTACTACGCAGTGCTGGGAGTGTATCGATAAACCGAAATAATTGCACCCGTAAACCGGGGTTACTCATCGCCCAAGTGAGTAATTTATCATCCCAACGCATTTGATCACGTAGGGAAGCTAAAAATGAGCGATTTTCTTGAGTTGCAGCTAAAAGTTGTTTAGCAATTTCTTGAGTTTTAGCTTCGTAGGTGCTGGTTTGTACTTGTAATACCACTGATAGAAACTCCTGATGTGAGTTAAGTCTTTAATGTATGAAGTCCGTGCTTTCTATTGTGACTCGTCATTTTTTTTGTCACCACAGATCAGAAATTCAAAATTAAAAAATTAAAGGGAATTTTGGTTTTGTGTGTCAAGTTTTTTCTGGACAATTTTGATACACCGTGTAAAACAGTAATACACGAACGAAAAAGGGAGTAGGAGGAGATGAGGAATATACGGAAAACTCACAACTCGCTACTCAGCACTGTCATTATGGCTGCTATTTACCTGGGAGGTTGTACACAGCAGCCTACAAATGAACAACTGGAAGTATGGCGTAAACAAGCGATCGCTCGCAATGCGGAAATTGTCGCAGATAATGCCAAAAACACCCAAGAAAGTGAGTGGAATTTAATTATTCAAGGTGAGACAACAACTGGGAAAGCGGTGACGTTAAATTGGCAGCAACTACAAGCTTTGGCGACAACTCATCTCAAAACTACTGATGCTAATTACATCCTTCAGCCCAATCAGGTGTTTGATTTTCGGGGTGTGCCTGTCTCAACACTGCTGCAAAAATTTGGTTATCAGTCTGATGTGACTGAAGTAACATTTATTGCTTATAACTCTTACCAAGTCACAGTCAATTTACAAGACTTATTAAAGTATCCGATTATTTTAGCGATCGCTAATAATGGTAAACCCATGAGCCGTAATCAAGGCGGCCCCATTTATCTAGTCTTTCCCCATACTCAATACCCCCACCTAAAACAGCAATACCCCGATTCGTTTTGGGTATTTTATGTCAGCCATATGGTTATAGGAACAGAACCAGTACGACTGCAAGTAGGAAACCAAGAACTTAACCTAGCTGACTTAGAAACATTACCCCAAATCACCATTACAGAAACCGTGGGTTATCGCAGTGGCTGGCCGAGTGGCAAAGTCAAACTACACGGTGTACGTATACGGGATATTTTAAACTTTGCCAAAGTCAAACTATCCACTTCTGAGAAAGTGGTAGTGCAAGGTAAGCGCAGAATTTACCAAAACAACGTTAACCCTGTGCAATTAACCTCTGCTGATATCCTCAACTGTGAAATTCTCTTAGCAACTCAATGGGGTGATGATAAACAACCCATTCCAGCCAAAATGGGTGGCCCTGTTACCTTAGCTTTTGGTTCTGATTGTCAAGCTAAAACTCAGGGTTGGCGGTGGGTAACTTATGTAGAGGAACTGGTGCTTAAACCATGAAATCTTTAATTTTCCAGTCAATCTGTACTCGGATCATGGCCACTACTACACTTTTACTGCTAACTGTAATTGGTGCAATTGTCTCTGTCTGGGCAAAAAGTGAAAGTTATCTCTACCAAAAAGAAAGTGTACAGAATGCTAATTCTTTTGCCAGAGTGTTAACTTATACCTTGGGTAATGAATTAGTAGAAGAAAATTGGAGTCAAATTCGCCTCACTCTTGATGTACTCTTACAGGAAAATCCAGACTTTATATACGTTTTAGTCTCCGATGCCCGTCAAGAAAATGTGATTGTCGCTGCTTCCCTAAATGAGTTACAAAATCAGTATGTTCCCGATGTTGTGCCTGTAGCAGTTACCAATGCAGCCTTAGAATCCACACAACCCTTAACTGTAACAGAGACATTTATTCTTCGAGACATCTATTTCGCTAAAAATTTACGGGCAGAAAGGGGTGAAAGGGTGATGGAAGTAGCCTCAGAGATTCGTTTATCATCTGGTGAAAAAATTGGCACGCTGCGGCTAGGTATGTCTTTACGCCAAGTTAACCGTGCTATTACTGGAGTCATCAATCAAGCTTTGGTAGTTGGCTTGATTAGCCTAGTGGTTGGTTGGATACTAGCGTATATTTTAGCCAAGCGATTGAGTGATCCCATCCGTCGTTTGCAGCTGAGTGCAATGAAAATTGCGGCTGGTGATTGGCAACATCACGCCCAAATTAGTAGTAAAGATGAAATTGGGGCATTGGCGACTGCATTTAATGAAATGTCTGCCGCTTTGCAAGGTTCGTTTAACAAATTACAAAAAACCTTAGAATCTTTCGAGTTATTTGTACCGAATAAATTTATTTTAGCGATCGCACCCCAAGGAATTGAAAATATCGCCGTGGGTGTCGCTGCTACCCGGACGATCACAATTTTATTCTGTGATATCCGGGGCTATACTTCCATGTCTGAGGTGATGACACCTCAAGAAACCTTCGCCTTTCTCAATGATTATTTAGCTTGTATGGGCAAGGCGATAGACAAAGCCGGGGGATTTATTGATAAGTATATTGGTGATGCTATTATGGCGCTGTTTGATGATGCTGCTAGTGATGGTGCATTACAAGCAGCAATTTTCATGCAGCAAGCTTTAGATACCTTTAACGATGAAAGAATACAAAAAGGTTTAGCGAAAATAGCTGTGGGGATTGGGATTCATCGCGGTGAGGTAGTTATGGGAACGGTGGGTTTTACTTGCCGGATTGATTCTACTGTTGTCGGTGATGCTGTCAATATTGCTGCCCGTGTTGAGCAATTAACCAAATACTATGACTGTACAATTCTGCTCACTGAGTCAGTAGTCAACAGTTTATCCTTGCGAGAATTATTTTCCCTGACATTGATAGATGAAGCTGTGAAAGTCAAAGGCAAAGATGAAGCGATCGCTATCTACGAACTTCAAGTTAAAAATAGAAAATAATGAATAAATGATATCTTTCTAGACCCATTATCTACATAAATCACCCTTAAATAAACCGGATTGAATCAAATCAGACACCCAAATTATGCTAAAAAATAGTGTGAGTTTTGATCAGGTGTTATGGTTAACAATCAAAAAGTCGAATTACCGTATTTTGACCAATTACTAGAAGGATTTAATCAAGGAAATACCGAATTAATTAAAACCTTTGGTCTCCACGTACATTGGGGCTACTGGGCAAACCCAAATACAGCAGATGGTTCAATAGATGATTTTGCCACAGCAGCAGAAAATTTAACTCGCCGAGTGTGTGATGCAGGTGGCGTTGCTGATGGGCAGAAGGTGTTGGATTGTGGTTGTGGATTTGGTGGGACGATCGCTAGTTTAAGCGATCGCTTCAGCAATATGCAGCTAACTGGTTTAAATATAGATCCTCGTCAGCTCGCTAGAGCCAGAGAACAAGTCCAACCCCGTAATCATAATCAAATCGAATTTATCCAAGGAGATGCTTGTCAGTTACCTTTTGCAGATAATTCGTTTGACTTGGTACTGGCTGTTGAGTGCATCTTTCATTTCCCCAGCCGTCAACGTTTTTTCCAAGAAGCATGGCGAGTCCTGAAACCAGGCGGCAAATTAGCTATTTGTGACTTTGTACCCTTAAAATTTTTCCGTCCCTTGATGAACATGGCAGCAAATTTACTGGAACCAAGCGTTAGCAACACCTACGGCAAAGTTGATAGTAGTTTTACCCTAGACACCTACCGTCAACTTGCTCAAACTACGGGTTTTACATCCATCGTAGAAGAAGACATTACCATCAACACCCTACCCACTTATCCACTGCTCAAACGACTTCAGCGTGAATCGGGATATGAGCAATCTGCTAACTCTACAGCTGTTGCTGAATGGATTAGTCGGCTAGGGATACTACGTTATTTGATTCTTTCCTATCGCAAGAATCTCTAGATTTATTTGATTCTATTTCCCCCCTTTTTAAGGGGGCTAGGGGGGATCAACAAGTGTTTAAAAACACAGCCAACCACTTTTCAAACATTCTCTTAGCCTGAATTACTATCTGTGACTGGAAATCGGTATAAGTTGGCTAAAAATTTCTTAATATCAATAGTGGAAATATAGCATCTATGTCTACAGAAAATCTCACAAATATTGTTTTTGATAAATGGCAAAATACACTCCAACCTTTTGGAGTTGACCAAATAGCAATGAAGACAGCCTTTACTCAATTAGTTGAGACCTATTCTACTCCAAATCGCCATTACCATAACCTGACACATATTAATCATGTGCTTGACATAATTCAGACATTGGAAAATTATACTGAAAACCAAACTGCTGTGAAACTTGCAGCTTGGTTTCATGATGTTGTGTATGATACTCAAGCAAAAGATAACGAAGAGAAAAGTGCTGAATATACAAATAAATTCTTAAGTAATTTAGGAATTCCGATTGATCAAATTCATAGTATCACTCATCTCATTCTGAATACTAAACATCATCAACCCGATACAGATGATCCTGATAGCCAAGTCTTATTAGATGCTGATTTGGCTATTTTAGCTGTTAATTCAAATCAGTATTGGGAATATACCAATGCTATTCGCCAAGAATACTCTTGGTTATCAACACCAGAATATATTGCAGGACGTAAACAAGTTTTAAAAGAATTTTTACAAAGACCGAAAATCTATTCTACGCCTTTAATGTTTGAGTTCGCGGAACTACCCGCTAGAGCTAATCTTACAGCCGAAATTCTCAGACTATAGCAGAAGGCAATAGGCAATAGGCACTCTTGCAATAGGAAATAGTAGAATCCATGCCATGAATGAGTTTGAGCTTTTAGTCATGTCCTAATCGCCTTGTCTACAGCTATATTTCCAGAAAATTAAACAACTGGGTCTAGCCTCCACTCAATGTCACGCCCAGCTAACAAAAAAACTGCTAACTTTTCGTCACATCAACGCACAAACTAGACCCAGTATGAAATTTTAGGCGTTCAGATGTGAAATCTTAGCGTTTGCCACGGTAAGGTACTGCACTGAGATAGTCAATATCAAAGGCAGAAATTCTTTGAGCATAGTTGCCTTTGCCACCAACTGCTACTGCCATATCGGAGTATTTGCGTGGATCTCCTTCAGCCAGTCTTCTTTCTTGGAACTTGCGGCTGTAGAATTTGTCCAAGGTAAAGCGCCAGTCGGTTTGCACTGTACCGGCTTTTTCTTGGAAGTCTTCGCCGTAGCGTGGTGTTACCAAGTTGTGGGGACGACCTTCTAAACGCTTGCGTTGGTAAGGTACAGTATTGTCACCAAAGTTTTGGGCGTATTCTTCGCTGTCGAGGAGTGCATCCACAAAGCCAGCAAACCCCTTAGTACAAATGACAATTGACCAAGCAATTTGCTCGTCTTGATTGTAAGAAGCACGTCCTAACAGACGTTTGAGGGTAATGTCAACTAGACGATAGTTGTTGTTAACAGATACCACCAAACGATAGAAGGCTTCAGACTTAGCCAAACCACGAATGAAGTCTTTTACAGAGATTGCACCTGTAGAAAGTTGAGATTCCAAAGTTTTTTGGCGGTTGAACTTGAGAATCTCATGTTCGCTGAACACTTGGCGATAAGCAGCCCAAATGATGTTCTGCATATCAGTGTAAGAGCTGACATCTTCAATGCGATAGATGTATGGTGTATCTTCGTTTTGGTCAGCTACACCAAAGCTTTTGACTCTGTGGTTTTGAGAGCTTGGTTTGTATGAAAGTAATGGCAGTGCCATGCTGAGTCTTCCCCTTTTAACAAATTAAACAGCTAACTCTGGCAATTGAAAGAGGATTGATTACTCAAAATCCTCATTCATGCTTTACTTATTTTCCCCCATTAGGTTAGTAGCCAGAATTAATTCCGAACCAATTTAGTATCAGCAGTAAAGCAATGCTGGCGGACATTACCAGTAATACAGCTGATATTGCGGCCACATCAAATTGGCGGTTCGATGTATACCATTCGGTAACATAGCGTCCCTTTCTCACAATACCAGCACGTTCCCGATAATCTGCACCGTAACGGGTGGTAAAGCTGAATGGCCTATCTGTGGTCATCCGTTTGCGCTGATAGGGTACAGTGAAATCACCAAAGTTCTGCTCATACTCTGTACTATCAATCAGCGCATCGACAAATCCACCCCAACCTTTAGTACCAATGACAATCGACCAAGCGATTTTTTCTTCTTCGTTGTAGGGTGCGCGTCCCAATAAACGTTTGAAGCAAATTTCTACCAGTCGATAGTTATTATTGGCTCCAATCACTAGCTCATAAAATCGCTCTGATTTAGCCAAACCCCGAATAAAGTCTTTAACGGTGATTGACCGATTTTTCAGTTGGGTTTCTAGTCCAATTTGGCGATTAAATTTGAGAATCTCCTGTTCGTTGAAGACTTGGCGATAGGCAGACCAAATTAATTCTTCCACTTCGCTGGGAGAGTTGGCATTTTCTAAACGGTAGATGTAAGGAGTATCTTCATTGACATCTGCCGTTCCAAAACTTGGAACTCTTTGATTTTGAGTTGTGGGTTTGTAAGCCAGTAAAGGTAATGCCATTGTTGGAGTCTCCGTTTGTAGATGATGGGACAATTTACCGTACAGGGAAATTGGCGCTAGGATTTACGGAGTATGGGATTCCTTCGGGTGTAGCAGAGCGGGTGGTGTCAGGAATTTGGATGTTAGCTGTGCTAACTGGTGTGTAGGAAACTGTCCTAATTTCCAGTGATTTAGCTAATTCCAAGAAGTTCTTGACAGCACCTGGCTTGTAGCGTTCTGCTTCTAGTCTGTCGCGCCAGTAGTCGCCGTAGCGTGGTGTAACTAGATTGAAGGGTCTATCTTTGTAGCGTCGCCGTTGGTAGGGGACGATGTTTTCACCAAAATTGCTTTGATACTCTTCAGAATCCAACAGAGCATCAACAAAACCATCCCAACCAACGGTGGCTATTTTAATTGACCAAGCAATTTCTTCATCCTTATTATAAGGTGCGCGACCCAAAAGGCGTTTCAGGGCAAGTTCTACAAGGCGGTAGTTAGAGTTACTCTTAATTACTAAACTCTGGAATGCCTCGGACTTAGCAATACCCCGGATGAAGTCGCGGACACTGATGGCTCTGTTCTTGAGTTGGGATTCTAAATTGCTCTGGCGGTAGAATTTCAGGATAACGTGTTCGCTGAAAACTTGACGATAGGCAGCCCAGATTAATTCTTGGGTGTCGCCATCATCAGCACAGTCTTCAGTGCGGTAAATTTTGGGGGTATCTTCGTTAGGAACTTCGTACCCAGCAACACGCTGATTTTGAGAACTGGGTTTGTATTCAAGTAAAGGAATGGCCATAGTTCACTTTTGTTATCGGTTGTCAATTGGGTATTGGGGAATGGGGACTGGGGAATGGGGACTGGGTATTAAGAATAAATTCTCCCTTGTCTTCTTTTTCTCCCTTGTCTCCTTTGTCTCTCCTACCCTTACTAAGTGGTTTTGATGCCGGGTAGATAACGATAGGGCAGGGCGACGGCTACGGGTTTAACTGTGACTTCGGGGGTGGTAACTTCCCGGCTGGTGTCGGGAATTTTTATATCTTTGATTTGGGAGGTAACGGAGGCAATGGTGCGCTGATAGTTACGTTCTGGGGTGATCATTTTCCCTGCTAGTGCCATGAAGTTGGCGGGGATAGCGCGACGAATATCTTCTGTGGTTAAAGTGCCGGTGGTGCGGGCGCTGTAGAAGGAACGTCCACCCAGATAAATTAGGGTTTGGCGATCGCGCCAGTAAGCGTTATATCTGGGGTTAACTAAGTTAAAGGGTCTGTCTTTATAGCGACGGCGTTGGTAGGGAACGATATCATCGCCAAAGTTTTGGACGTACTCTTCACTATCCAATAGGGCATCAATGAAGCCGTGTAATCCTTTGGTGGCAATAACAATTGACCAAGCAATTTCTTCGTCTTTGTTATAAGCTGCCCGTCCCAAGAACCGTTTTAAAGTGATGTCAACTAAGCGATAGTTGGAGTTAGTTTCTGCTACTTGGGTACGATACACTTCCGATTTACCCAAACCCCGGATAAAATCACGGACGTTAATGGCACGATTCCGCAGTTGAGATTCCAGGAAGTTTTGGCGGTTGCTTTTGATGATTAATTGTTCGCTGAAGATTTGCCGATATGCTGCCCAAATAATGGCATCAATATCAGTATCGTCGATAGCGGCAGACAGACGATACATTACAGGAGTATCTTCGTTGGGAACTTCGTAACCTTCTACACGTTGGTTTTGTGTAGTTGGTGAATATTCCAATAGTGGTATTGACATTTTTACTTTGACCTTTTGTTATGGGGGGTTGGGGATTGGGGATTGGGGATTGGGGATTGGGTACTGGGGACTGGGTACTGGGGACTGGGAAGAAAACGAGTTAATTTTCTGAGTTTCCCAATTACCGTCTACTTTTGGTAAACGCGTAGTCTGTAACCTGTAACCTGTAACCTGTAACCTGTAACCTGTAACCTGTAACCTGTAACCTATCACCTGTCACCTATCACCTGTCACCTATTGACTCAAAGCTAATAACACACGCGCACAGACGGATTTTTCGTTGTCTGTAGCTAGTATTTCTTGGAGTCTAGTATGGATGGGTTGTTGTAAATCAGGTAGATTGGCTAGTCCTTGCAATCCAACAATGGCGGCATAACGAATCGACCATTCGGCATCTTGGGAGATAAAAAATAGTGTTTCTAAAGCTTTTTGGACGGCTGTTTGGTTTTCAGGTACGCCTAATTTATCCCAATGTAAGCGCCCTAAGCCTTTGGCCGCAGCCCGACGGACACTAGGTGCGAAGTCGGTGGCAGCTGCGGAGACTAATACATCTAAAGCACGGGGATGTGCGATCGCTGCTAAGGTGCGAATCGAATAAGCCCGTGCGCCATAGTTATAGTCATCTATTTGAGCGAGTAACTCTGGTACTGCCACTTCTCCCAAGTCTACCAAGGCGGCAGACGCGATAGCTGCTGCGGTGGGGTTGTTATAGCCAAACACGGCTATTAAGGTGGGAATTGCAGCTACATCTTTGGCTGCTGCCAAGTTCTGTACTGCTTTTACCAGTTGCTCTGGTGTATCTGCCAGAGCAACGGCATGAATTAGTTCATTAATCATTAGTCAATAGTCATTAGTCAACAGTCAACAGTCAACAGTCAATTACTTTTGACTATTGACTATGGACTGTTGACTACAACAATGAATCCATGAGGTTCATGACGCGGATGGCATCATCAGATATTGAGAGGGTATCTGACTCTTGTGGGAGCTGATGCTCTAGCAATCCTTTGAGGGCAATGAGTTTGAAGCTATTTTCTGCTTTGGCGTTGGCGATCGCATCTGCTGCGGCCAAATACCCAATTGCACCCAAATCACCCAATGCTACACGACGCAGGTTGAGGTCGTTACCTTCTAACACTTTTACCAATAGCTCTCCATATATTGGTTGCTGTGTGAGTTGATACATGGCTCTGGCTGCGGCGCATTGCACTCGTGGGAATGGATGCTCTAGGAACGGCTGAATCAGAGGGATAGCCTCAGCTGCACTAATAGCCCCCAAAGCCTCTAAAACTGCTTCGTAGGGCTGGGTCAGATGTGGGCGGCCTGGTACTTGCACGGCCTTGGCTACACCCCCATCTAGTAATCGAATTAATGCTGTAGCTGCTGTGGGATCTTGCAGCATTTCTAGGGATTGGGCGGCTGCTTCGCGGACATAAAAGTCGGAGCATTCCAAGCATTTAATTAAACCTGGTACGGCTTTGCGATCGCCTAATTTTCCCAATGCTCTGGCTGCGTTACGTCTAAGAGGATAACCTCCTAGTTCGGTTCTGTCGGCTTCATCCTCTAAGGCGGCGATCAGCCCATCTACAGCAGCAGTTTCTTTGACTCGATACTTACCCAACCACCACGCAGCATAATAGCGGAGACTTAAGTCTGATGATTGCAGGTTGGCGATCGCTACTTCTGGCGTGAGCTGTGGCCCGTTCTCGGTAGAAAACTCTTCCGCACTGGGTTCTATCATTGCCAGGTTGCTATTCTCCTGCGGCTGTCAATGGCTCAATCTTGACGATTTTTCCGCCCAAGCGGGTAATCCGTTGGTATTCTTCGTTCATCCGGCTGTAGGGTACGGTGATGAACACGCTACCACTACGACGAATGTTGTATTTGTTCTTGTCGGTTTCTGAACTTTGGCGTAAGCCTACGACTTCGTAACGAAATACTCGACTAGCAGATGAAGAAACGCTACCAGTCCCAAGAGTAGTTTGACCGAACATTACTTCTCTATCTCCTGTTGGTTGTGAGTTTTACCGCACCTTACGCTGAGGTGACGCTAACGATTTTGCCACCTTGCTTGTGAATCTGCTGGATCTTGTCAGAGAGCCGCTCGTAAGGTACTATGAAGACCGTGCTACTCCGGCGTACACTTGGGTAGCCAGGGTTACGAATTCCGGTAACTTCAATGCGGTAAACGCGATCGCCTTCGCCCACTGCATTACCTAAGTTCTTCTTAGGAGCAACATCTGCTGAAGCCCGGAAACCCCAATTATCATTAGTTCCAGATGGCCCAACAATTGTCGAAGCTTTGTTGCTTGCCAATTCCCGTGCTAACCGAGACTTACTGCCTTCTACTTGAGCGCGATCGCTGTTGGCATAACCACGATATAACCGGAATAACCGATTGAAACCGGCGATTTTCTGCCCAGTTTGAGTTTCAAACCCACGATAGTAAGGCACGATGTTGTCGCCAAAGTTATTTTGATACTCCCAAGAATCAATATAGGAGTCAATCTCTGCGTCGTAACCTTTGGTTTGATACAGATCTAGGTGGTAAACAACTTCTGACTCATCGTAGGGAGCGCGACCCAACAAATGCTTATAGTTGAGTTCAATGAGCCGAGTTTGGAAGCTGTTGTAGAAGAATTTCTGTTTGTAGAGTTCTGATTTGGCAACGCTCCGGACAAATTCCCGCACTGTCAGATTGCCATCTCTCAATAGAGACTCTGCACTAACTAGGCGTTCAGATGCCATGATGTAGTCATTTCCCAAAACGTGCCGATACACAGCACGAATTACAAGTTCTACTTCTTCTCTGCTAGCGTTGGGGCGCAGTTCTACTTTAGGTGCGTCGCTAAAAGGCTCTGTTCCCAGCCTAGATGCTGCTGTTGTAATTGCCATTTTAATTTCCCCTTGTCTTGCTGGCTGAATAAAGCTTTTATTTATGCCTACATAAAACGATGCCCGGAACGAGATTCAACTGCTAGGTGACTACTACATCCAGCACTTGCACCCCTTTCCGGGCATGATGCTATCTAGCTGAGAGCGTTGATAGCGTAGTCAATGTAGGTGTTAGCTTCGTTAGCAGCTTGACCGCTCAAACCATGATTAGCTTTGATGTGCTTCAGAGCTTCAACATACCAGCTAGGAGACAAGTCAAAGGTGCTGTTGATTTCAGCCAAACCAGCAATTAGGTATTCATCTAAGGGGCCAGTACCACCAGCAACCAAGCTGTAGGTGATGATCCGTAGGTAGTGACCAACGTCACGAGCGCACTTGGATTTACCACGGCTGTCAGCAGCGAACTGAGGACCAGCTGTTTGGGTGGTGTAGGGGAATTTTTGGTAAACAGCTTGGGTTGCACCGTCAATCAAGCGTTGAGCGTTAGCGGTCAAACCACGAGCAGCTTCTAAGCTAGCAGCAGCACGCTCAAAACGACCACGAGCGGATTGTAATTCGGTGTTGCCCAAAAAGCGTCCTTGGGTATCAGCAGCTGCGATTGCTTCGGTAATGGGGGTCTTAACCATGATGTAAAATTCTCCTTGGTAATTTCGTAATTTTTGGCCTAGTAACCTAAATCATTAGGTTTGGGTGCTGGGCTTTTTTTTAATTGCAATTAAGCAACAGCAGCAGCTGCACGGTCAAAGTAGCTAGCTACTTCAGACATCAATGCACTGCAATCACCTTTGGTGATACCGTTGGGGTCGTTAGCGATGCCAACAGCAGCATCTTTCATTTTTTGAACGCCAACAGCTACGGAAGAACCAGGAGTACCCAAAGCTTGGTAGGTTTCGCGCAAGCCATTCAAGCAACGGTCATCGAGAACGCTAGCATCACCAGCTAAGATAGCGTAGGTAACGTAACGTAAGATGATTTCCATGTCGCGTAGACAAGCAGCCATGCGGCGGTTTGTGTAAGCGTTACCACCAGGAGCAATCAATTGGGGTTGCTCTTCAAACAAAGCGCGAGCAGCGTTTGTAACGATCGCAGAAGCGTTGCTGGTGATGCGGTTAACAACATCTAAACGCTTGTTACCTTCTTTAACAACGTTTGCCAAGGCATCTAGTTGTTCGTTGCTCAGGAACTCGCCTCTGGAGTCAGCTTGGGAAACTACCTTGGTAAATACGTCTAATGTCATGGACTTTAATCTCCTAATTCTTGTTTGAGAGATGTCTGGATTAAAACTGGCTATGTTTTATTGGGAATGGTTGACAACAGACCAGTAATCAAACTGCCTCTCTAGTTAGCCTCAAATTTCTTAGTTCCTACTGAACAAGAAAAATGAGAACTTGGGGTGACTTTATGAGAAGCTGGCAAACTTTATGAATTGATTGCCTTGTTTAACTTTCGTCTGTTATTTACCCCTCCAGCTTATGTTTATACAATGCTATAGATCCTTATTTTGTTACAAATTATGAATAAATAAGTTGCAGGAATAAGAACCACCTCAAATCCTTTACATACAAGGGATTTACCTGAGAAAATCGCTGATTTTTTGTAACTTAACTTCATGAATCAGGAATTTTAAGGAAAATATTGGCGGTTTAATTTTTTCTTAATAGTCTCAAAACCCTAGATAGAACAACATATTGCGGTTTTACACGAAATTTTTCGTCAGGGTGGTTTTTGTGAATAAACGTAAAATTAATCTTTCTCAACATTTGATTTGATGGGGAGTGGGGAGTAGGAAGTGGGGAATTGGGGCTGGAAATTAGGCAAAAATTTCTCCTTAAGCCCCTACACCCTAAACTAAAGCGATCGCCATACGTGAGCGAACAACCGGATCTGCTTCTTGGGCGATCGCTTGTTGTAAAGCGGCTTTCGCTTCTGGGGTGGCAATTTCTTGTAAAGACACCGCCGCCGCATAACGTAATCCCCAATCTTCTGGGGTGAGTAATGCCCAAATTAGCTTTTCCTGGGCAGTTTGAATGACTTCTGGGTGATGGCAATTGCTGGCTATTTTTCCTAACCCCCTGGCGGCAATACGGCGGACGTTACCCTGACAATGGTTGGCAACAGATGTCCCTACCACTGTGGTTAATAAATCTAGTGCTTGTGCATCACCAATTTGGGCTAAAGCCTGAATGACGTAAGCTTGAAACCCCTGATCCTGCGTGGCAGCACAAGCAGCAATTAAAGGTTTTACCGTGATAGTTCCTAACTTGACTAAAACTTCTCCAGCCGCAGTTCTCACAGCAGGATGGTGATGATCAAATGCTGCGATTAAGAAACTAATATTGGCTAAATCTTGTGTGGCACTGGCAGCTATGGCATGAATAGCAGCGATCGCTGCTTCTGGTGTGGCGGTGTGAGGGATTTGTAAATCAGATGTGGGTGTATTCATCGACTTGATTGTTGATAAAAAAATGCACAACAAAATGGATTGGAAATATCAAAGCTAATCAATCCCCAACCACTAACTATTAATATTGAATTTGTACTTCAAAGCTGAATTAATAAATCATCAATTGCTCGAAAAAGTAACATTGATTTGTGATGATCAACAGGTTCATGATTCAAGATTGCCTCTAAAATTCGCTTCAAATTTAAGAGTTTCAAACTGTTAGGAACTTGCGCCGCTAAAATAGCCTGTATCGCTTGTTGATGACCAACTGCACCTAAATCAAATACTGCCGCCCAACGTAAATACATATTTTCGTGGTTGAGCTTCTGCACAATCCTGTCAATGTATTGGGGCTGTTGAGTCAACAGATACATATATCGAGCCGCCGCACATTGCACACGCTCAGAAGAATGCTTGAGAAACGGCTCAATTTGTGGACGTGCTGACCAAACTTGTAAACTAGCCAAGGCTTCAATCAAAGCTTCGTAAGGTTGCTCATGGCTCGATTGCAAAAGATTGAGCAAAGGACTCACAGCGCGTTGATCACCAATTGCAGCTAAGGCGGCGATCGCCGCCTCTCGCAGACGCAAATCCTCAGCACATTCCAACGCCGCAATCAACGCTGGTACAGCTTGAGGATTTTTGAGTTGTCCTAGCGCCCTGGCAGCTTGGCGACGCAGAGGATACCCCCCCGATGGGATGCGATAGCGTTCATCAAACAAGGCTGCACACAACGCCGTACAACTAGCTTGGACGCGATGTTTTCCCAACCACCAAGCAGCGTAATAGCGGATTTGGTTATCGTCACCAGACAACGCCGCGATCGCTGTTTCTGGGGACAGTATTGGTTCAGTAGAAATAGTATTCATGGGCATTGGGAATGGGGCATAAATCAATTCAAAATAGCCTAGGGCAAGGCTTCCGCCTACAAAATTAAGAACTTTTGGGAATGGGGCATTGGGGATAGGATATTTCCCCCTGTCCCCTGTTCCCTGTCCCCAATCCCCTAACTCCTAGACTGGCGAAATTTTAACTATTTTCCCGCCCCGTTTATGAATTTCTTGATAGGTGGCGGACAGTCTGTCAAAGGGTACTGTGTAGACTTGTCGGCTGCGACGGATAGCTGCATTGGTATTTAATCCACCGGCGATCGCTTCAATCACGAACATCCGAGCATCTCCCCGTGCATCAGAACTAACGAGGGTGGGTGCGGCTGAAACAAAGCTTGTACCTGCGGAGGTTGGCGGTAAAATCCCATTAGCTAAATTTAATGAAACTCTTGTCCGTAAGCGAGAATTTTTACCACCCATCTGTGCATTATCACTGTTACCGCGACCGCGATACATCTCAAATATGCGGTTAAATCCTACAGTTTTCATGCCTGGAATTGATTGAAAGCCTCGGTAATATGGCACGACTGAATTACCAAAAGCATTCTCATATTCTGGGCTATAAATGTAGGAATTAATTTCCGTATCGTAGCCACCAGAAGCATAAAGGTCTACATGATAGGCAATCTCAGACTGATCGTAAGGTGCGCGTCCTAATAGGTGCTTGTAGTTCAATTCAATGAAACGCACTTGGGAGTTTTTATAAAAAAAGCATTCTTTGTAAAATTCTGATTTTGCTAAAATCTCCACAAATTGCCGCACACTAATTTTGCCATTTCGCAGTAGAGCTTCTGCACTGGTAAATTTTTGGCTAACATATATTCCTTGTCTGCCAAAAATTTGCTCATAAGCAGCGCGAAATACCCGTTGCAAATCATCTTCATCCCAATTTTGGCGCAGTTCAATTTTAGTGCTGATGGCATCTCTAATTGCTAGCCGTTCTGCGACTGAACTATTCATTTTGGTAATCACTCCTTGCTACAATTGAGTAATGAATAATGAGTAATGAGTAATGAGTAAAAAATTTACTTATTACTCACTACTTATTACTCATTACTTTTCAATTATTTGCTGTACCTATTTCCAAAGACCCACAGGCTTTGTCTTAACTTAAAGCGTTAATTGCATAGTTAATGTAGGTGTTAGCTTCACCTGCAACATCACCATGTAAACCATGATTGTCGCGAACAAATTCTAGTGCAGCTACATACCAGCTAGGAGATAAACCAAGCGCACTATTGAGTTCGCTTAAACCAGCAACTACATATTCATCTAAGGGACCAGTACCACCAACTACACAGCAGTAGCTGATAGTGCGGAGGTAGTGGTCAATGTCACGTACACACTTAGCCTTACCTTCTGGAGTAGAAGCATATTGAGGACCACTCATTTGAGTGGTGTAGGGAAATTTTTGATATACATGATTTGCTGCTGCTTCTGCCCATTTTTTACCATTATTAGTGAAGGCTTTAGCAGCTTCTAAACCTGCACGGGCGCGGTTGAAACGACCAAAGACTGCTTGCATTTCGGTATTGCTGAGGTAAGAACCACGAACATCAGCAGCAGAGATTGCTTCGGTCAAAGGTGTTTTCATACTTCTCCTAATCTCCTCGATTTGCGGTGAATTATTGATAGTCAGGTTGAAAAAAGTGTTGTAAAAAAAATTGATTAAACAACTGCTGACCCAGCACGATCAAAATAGCTAGCTAATTCAGCGATTAACTGGCTACAATCTCCTTTAGTAATACCAGCAGGATCATTGGCAATTGCTACTGCTGCATCTTTCATTTTTTGAATACCGGAAGCTACAGCATCACCAGGAGTACCCAGGGCTTGATAGGTTTCACGCAAACCGTTTAAACAGCGATCATCCATCACGCTAGCATCACCCGCTAATACAGAATAGGTGACATAGCGCAGGATAAATCCTAAATCACGAATACAAGCTGCTTGGTTACGGTTATGGAAGCAAGCACCGCCAGCATTAAAGATTTGTGGACGTTCAGCAACTAATGCACGATAGGCATTAGCTACGATAGATGAAGCATTACTGGTGAGTCTGTTAACGATATCTAGACGTTTATTGCTATCAGCAACCATTGCTGATAAAGCATTGATTTCATCACCACTTAGATATGTGCCTTTTCTATCTGCTTGTTCAACTACTTTGGAAAAAGCATCGAGCATTTTTGGTTCCTCCTAAAGTTTATTGCAGACTTTTATGCGGCTTATAGCAATTGATTGATGCAGATTTAAAATCATCCCAATAGCCAACAATTATTCCAATCATAGACTTGAAATAATTGCTTTTCAGGGTAATTAAGTATTAGAAAAAGCAGAAGTTTTGTTGGCTTTTTTAAATTGCTTGTAAAACCTTGTTCGTATTTTATATATGGCTTGACTGAATTTTTTATTAAGTTTAGTGAAATAGTGTTACTGCATACAGATTTACCCAAAAATTATTAATTGATAAACGTTGTAGTTATTTTGAATGCAGTATGCTTTAACAATTAAATAATTTTGTTTATATTGCTTAACAAACTCTCGTGTCGGATTTTTACATTAGTAGCAAATAAAGCTTATATGTGTGGTTATGCTGACAGTATGAATTTATGAAACAAGGATATTTGAGGTTTTTTAACCAAAAAATCTGTATCTTATACAACAAAAATATATTTTCCCTGGCTAGATAAAAATGATTATCATTTCAAAACAGCGATAGACAAGCATAGGTATTAATCACCTGTTAACTTTCTGTTGACAGGCTTTTCACTCAATATTGCTGTGATTTACTGCAATATTGAGTGAAAAATCTATATGTAATGTTTTGTAAACTTGAGTAACAAAAAATCAGAAAATTTTTTGGAATTCTCATTTTAAGAAGAGATAGCAGTTCTGCGTCGAAGAACATCTAATAGGGTTGTAAATGTTTGTGGAGGCGATGCTGTGACTTCTATCCAATCTTCAGATATGGGATGCTGTAACTTTAGTCGCCAAGCGTGGAGTGCTTGACCTGGTAAATTGACTCCTAGAGAACGACCAGAACCATAAACGGGATCGCCAACAATGGGATGACCGATTTTGGCGCTGTGAACACGAATTTGATGGGTGCGTCCGGTTTCGAGTTGAAAATGGATGAGTGTGTAATTTCCCAGGCGTTCTTGGATTTGCCAATGGGTAATTGCGACTCGTCCGCCTTGTTCTACGGGGACAATAGCCATTTTTTTGCGGTCTTGGGGATGACGACCGATAGGTAAATCTACTGTCCCACTTTCAGTTTTTGGCGCACCGTAAACTACACCTAAATATTCTCGACGTGCGGTTTTGGCTTGGAGTTGTGCTTGTAGATGTTGGTAAGCAATATCGGTTTTAGCGATCGCGATCGCTCCGGTTGTATCTTTATCTAAACGATGGACAATCCCCGGACGTTGCACACCGCCAATACCAGGAAGGTTGGGACAGTGTGCTAACAAAGCATTTACCAGTGTGCCATCGGGATGACCGGGTGCAGGATGAACTACTAAACCAGCAGGCTTATTGAGAATTAGTAACTGTTCATCCTCATAGAGTATATCTAAAGGTATATTTTCGGCTTTGAGTTCTAAAGGTTGCGCTTCGGGAATTTCTAGAGTGATGCGATCGCCTACTTTCACACTGATTTTTTTCGAGGTGCAAACTCGACCATTCAGTTGCACTTTACCCTGTTCAATTAATTGCTGAATCCGAGAACGGGATAAATCTGGTAATTCTTCAGCTAGATAACGGTCAAGACGTGTGCTATCTTCTTCTACTTGTAAAAAAAAATTGTTCACCATTGAGTTTTATTCATAGTTCGTCAGGGTTAATTCCCTTAGCTTTTAGCAAAGTACGCAGTGCTTCTAGTTGGCTTTGTGCTTGTTCAGCGCGCTGGCGTTCTTGTTCAGCACGTTGGCGTTCTTGTTCTAATTGAATTTGTGCTTGTTCTATTTGTTGAGCCAGTTCTAAGTATGTGAGAAAGGGCTGTCCATCTGGACGATAAATTTGTAGTTTGCCATCTGACAATTCAAAGCGGATACCAAGACGGGGACTCACCCAACCGGACATTTGGGGAATTTCTATTAAATCATTATGAGAACGCAGCCAACCGCTTAATTCTGATGTATCTGGGTCATAAAGATAATATTCTTCTACCCCATGATGTTCGTAAAACTTGTATTTAGAAATCATTTCTTTAACAGTGTTGCTAGGAGAAAGAATTTCAAATACTACTTGTGGGGGAATATTACTTTCTTGCCATTGTAAATAAGAACCTCTATCGCCTTTTGTCCTGCCAAAAACTACCATGACATCAGGCGCACGTCTTATAGTATTATCACCTTCCACTGGGTACCACAACAAATCACCAGCAACGAACACATTGGGATCATTAGCAAATAATAAATCCAGATTTTTTTTGATGAGTACGATTAACTCAAACTGCTTGGTATTGTCTGCCATTGGCTGTCCATCACTTTCAGGGTAGATGATGCCTTTTGATGTGGAAGATGGTAACTGAGTGACCATTGCTATCATCCCAAATTCACAGAGGTATTGTTAATTTTAACGAATTTGCTCAAGGTTAAAATTTTGTATTCTTCTCCATAGCAACGCAGAGTGTGTACTGATGAATGATGTGTTGGTATGTTGTTTGATTGGCGAATTGTTGCATTTCCTCTAGTAATTTAGACATCAGGCACAAAAATTATACACAAACTGTGACATCTGCATTTCATCTTATGGGTTCTTGGCAACTTTTGGTGATCTTAGCCGGGGGAAGGCAGAGGGCAGAGGGCAGAAGGCAGAAGTCGGAAGAGTAGAAGTAATAATTTCAACCCTTGAGTTTGTTTAAAGTAGCAACTAATATACTTTGCATTTCCTCAACTTCATTTAATACGGGAGTGAAAAGGTCTTTATCAGCTAAATCTACTTCTTTGGCAATGATTAATTGCGTATCAAGTTCTCTCAAAGAACCTAGCGCAATATGTAAAAACTGGATATATTCTGGTTTGGAACGCCTACCATAGCCTTCAGCTATATTAGACGCTACAGATACGGATGAACGGCGTATTTGACTAGTTAAACCGTACAATTCTGACTGAGGAAATAGGCGGGTAAATTTATAACAATTGATAGCAAGTTGAACTGCCCTTTGCCAGATAAACTGATTTCTATAACTCATATAATCAAGTGTAAATTGTCAAAATTTTCTTTTCAAATAGCCAACAGAAATCGTCGTTCTAGTAAGTCTATCTTGGCGCGACCATACATCTGCCGTTTTAACATTTTCAGTCGATTAATATGCCCTTCAACTGGGCCATTACTAACTGACATAGTTACACCTGCTTTCACAGCATCGTAGTCAGACTCTAAACTAACAGCAAAGGAGCGCAACAAAGAAACCAAGCTGTTTTTAGCTTTGTTTAACCAAGCATCGAGCTGCTCAGGCAGGCGTTGACGCACAAGAGATGCAAACTGTTGTGCTAGTTCAATAGCTGACTTCAAATCCGAATGGGCTTTTTGTAGTTGAGCGATGACTTCACGCTCATTAGGCTGTATTAATTCTGGTCGTCGCAAGACTAAAGCTGTGACGCGACTGGGGGTGAGAGGACGATGGGCGCAAGAGCTAACCCTGGGGGAAGCGTTTTTTCTTGAACCTTTTGCTGGCTCAAATCCGGGCAAGGTCTTGAGATAACGAGTGAAGCGAGCGACCGTGGCATAACTACCGGTATAGCCGCAGGTGCGAATTTCTTCAAACAGTTCTTGGGTGTTGTGGTTCCCGCTATTCCAGCGACTGAGGAGGTAATCATGATAAGGGTTGAGAAGACTCAGACCGTGGTCGCTACGTTCACGACGTTCGGTAAAAGTTGAGCTACGCAAGTAATTGAATACGGTAGTTTTAGAAACTCCCAGCTCTTGAGCGATTGCTAGCCCTGATAAGCCAATAGACCGCAGTCTCCAAACTTGCTCATGGATTTCTCTGCGTCTATCCCGTGCTTTGGCGGATTGAACTTTTCTTTTTAAAGATGTGTTTTGGGGAAACCTTGGCACAACTGGACTCTTATTAGTCTCAGCAATCATGGAAAGGTTGTTTGCTGTTTCCACCTCTAAATGCACTTTAGTATCAGTATTAAAGACTTGTTTTTCCACTTCTTTTAGTGTTTTGGCGTGATTACCAAAGACTTGATAAAGCGTTTGAGATAAGTTCTGCAATAGATGAAAGCGGTCTGCAACTTGAATGGCTTCTGGCGCACCTTGGCGAATACCACTTTCATAAGTTTTTGACCGATCTCGTGAGACGACTTTGACACCAGGGTGAGCTTTTAACCATTCTGCCAAAGTTTCAGCCTTTGCATCTTTGAGTAGAGCAATTGGTCGTCTGCGTTCGAGATCAATTAGTGCTGTGCCGTAAGTTTTACATTTACGAAAACAAAAGTCGTCTACCCCAAGAGTATGTGGCGTTACGATGGGTGGTAGTGGAATTGAGCGGACTAAATTTAATAGCGTGTTGCGAGAAACTTTTATCCCCAAGTCCTGTGAGAGTCTTACCCCTGCTGCACCACCATTAGCTAAACCAATCGCACTCAGTCTTTGAGCTAAACGTAGAGTTCTTCTCGCCCAAGGTGCGGTAACATTGGTCAGCCTTTCTGCAAAAATGCGCCGTTTACACAATTTATTAAGGCAAAAAAACTTCCGCACCCTTAACTGTAAAGTAATGCTGTAATCAGCCCAGGGTAAATCTGCTAACTTTCGCTCATAGCGACTATGAATTTTATGAGTTGGTTGGTTACAAACTGGACAATTAACTACTCTATTGATAGCAGAAACAATCAACTTTATCTGAGTTTTTATCTCGTCAAGAATGCAATTTTCAAGTTTCAGGTTTGCTGAATCTGGTAATAGATAACTTAGCACTGACATAACCAAGCTGAGGCTTATCCCTCAAATGTTTGATGGAGTGAAGTTTGACGTATCTCAATTATATCTTTCTAACTTCTGCCTTCTGCCTTCTGCCCTCTGCCTTCCCCCAACCAAGATCACCAAAAGTTGCCAAGAACCATATTATGCTTCAAGGTTTAATTACTGAGTATATTGAAATACTGACACTACTAGATTACTCATCAATAAATGCTTGATAGGCGGTTATTTGAAGTTAAGTAATCAGCAAAATAGTACAACTTTTGCTACTGATGGGTTTGAGCCAATATATCTAATCTGAGGAATTGCTGTACTGTTAGATTAGTGAGATTAACTAAAGATACAGAAAATTTAGCTGATTTTTGGAAAAATTTTCCTGGAAGTCAGTGAAAATTTTGCTGTTTATTATGGTGCTGCAATTATTTTCCAAGAGAATTGCAGTTGTCAGGGTTGGTACTAAGTGGCTGGATCAAATTTAGTAATTTGGTTGCCACAAATAAAGGTACTAACTCGAATTTGACCTGCTCAATTAATTGAGCTATAGACTACACGTCAACCTAGGCGATCGCAGTTATAACAAGATACCTAAAAAATCTCCAAAATTTGCCTTTCATTCATATTTATATACTAAATTGCTCGCTGAGTGCCATCCATGAAAACACTGCCTATTAGTCGATACAGATTTTTTCAGAAACTACAACCCTTATCACTGTTAAAGAAAATTACAGGTAAGACTGTAACTGGTTGTTTACAAGTGTTTAGTACATCTGGTGCTTGGTCGATATACGTAGAAGAAGGTAAACTCATTTATGCCTGCTACTCAGAAAGGATGTTTGAGCCGCTTTACCGACATTTACAGAGTTTAAGCCAAGAAATTACCACCATTCCTAGAGAAATTAACGAGCAATTGCGAGCCATATTTGAGACTGGAATTGAAAATCAATCTATCCCCAATCCAGATTATCTAGCTATTTGTTGGTTAGTTAATCAGAAATATATCAGTCCTGGACAAGCAGCCATATTGATAGAGCATTTGGCTTTAGAAGTCTTACAGACATTTTTAGTTTTAGAGGAAGGCAGTTACGAATTTATTCCAGAAAGTTTTTTAGATGACTTGCCAAAATTTTGTTACTTGAATCTGCGCTTATTGGTAGAACAGTGTCAACAACGTGGCAATGTTCATGAAGGATACAAAAGAGAAGTAGATGAGCGAGATTCAGTAATACAAAAAGACAATATACAATCACCAATGAATAGCAGACAAAGTTATTATACTCATACCAAACCAAGAACTGAACCGCGATTACCAAATATAGATTCCAAACGCTACGGTTCTCAATATGTAAATGCTAATAATGGCTATCAGCAAATAGCATCACCCTCTGCGGATAGTAAAGTATATACGATATTTTGTATTGATGATAGCCCAATTGTATTAAATACTATCAAGAATTTTTTAGATGAGCAAATATTTTCGGTGATTGGAGTCACAGATTCCTTAAAAGCTTTAATGGAAATTCTACGTACAAAGCCAGACATTATTTTATTAGATGCTGATATGCCAGATTTAGATGGTTATGAGCTATGTTCTTTGTTGCGTAAGCATTCATATTTTAAAAATACACCCATAATTATGGTGACTGCAAAAGCTGGGCTAATTGATCGAGCTAGAGCTAAGATAGTCAGAGCATCAGGGCATTTAATTAAACCTTTTACTCAGGGAGATTTACTAAAAGTAATTTTTAAACACATTG
The DNA here is from genome assembly GCF_000316645.1 of Nostoc sp. PCC 7524. Lineage (NCBI taxonomy): Bacteria > Bacillati > Cyanobacteriota > Cyanophyceae > Nostocales > Nostocaceae > Nostoc > Nostoc sp. PCC 7524. The sequence goes on along the minus strand of NC_019684.1, from coordinate 5,002,884 downwards.
TGTAATTTCCCCTTTACAAAATTAAATGTCGCAAATAACTTATTGTTATGGAGATTCAGAATTGAGTATTACTTGGGTGGGGAAAATTCTGATTATTAAAGACTCCCTTAGCGAATTAGACTTAATTAGTAATTATCTAGAAGATCAGGGATATCAAATTATTAAGACCAATACCGCTAAAGCCGGCTTAGAAATAGCCTTAGAAGTAAAGCTAGATGCAATTGTTACTGATGTAGTAATGCCGGGAAAAAGTGGCTTTGAGTTATGCCGTTTTTTGAAAAGTCATCAGACTTATCAAAATATCCCAATTGTAGTTTGTAGCGCCCATAATCAGGAAATGTACCGAATGTGGGCGAAGAAGCAAGGTGTTGATGCTTATTTTATCAGACCTTTTATAGTCGAAGATTTATTGAGTGCTATTCAATCTCTAGGAGTATAAATATATTAAGAGGGTGTTTGAAAAGTCAGGTATGTTGTAAAAAAGCTCTCTCAGTATACGCTGTGAATAGATAATCAACAGCACCGAGAGAGCGACATGAGTAAAGCTTACCCCAGTAACCTGAGCCTCGCACAATATGAATTTCTTAGCGACTTGATTCCAGAAGGGAAACCGGGTGGTCGTAAGCGTGAAGTCGATATGTGGGAAGTCCTGAATGCAATTTTTTACATCCTGCTAGAAGGAGTGAGATGGCGATGCCTACGGCGGGCTACGCCTACGCTACCTGGGGACTTTCCTACGAGAGCAAACAGTGTACACATATTTCCGAAACTGGCGTAAAGACGGGACATGGTTGCACATTCACGATAGTCTCCGAGAGTGGACGAGAATCGAAATTGAACGTCATCCGAGTCCATCGGAAGCGATAATTGATAGCCAAAGCGTCAAGAGTGCGGCAATGGTGAGTCAATCAGTAGGCTTTGATGCTGGCAAGAAAATCAAAGGACGCAAGAGATTTATGACCGTTGATACCTTGGGGTTAGTGCTGCGGGTTTTGGTAACAGCAGCCAATGTCGGTGAGCGAGAAGGAGGCAAACAAGTTCTCCAACGAGTTAAACAGTCTCAGCCACAATCTCGGTTAACCACCATCTGGGTTGATGGTGGCTTTGATGGGGAACCGTTCATGCAGTGGGTCATGAATTTTTGTCGCTGGATTGTACAGGTGGTGCTGCGACCAGAGCAAAGCAAGGGCTTTGTTTTACTCAAAAAACGTTGGGTGGTGGAACGCACTTTTGGCTGGTTCATGGGATGTCGGCGATTGGTCAGAGATTATGAATTATTGCCCGAAACCTCAGAAACTTTTATCTATCTTGCAATGATCCGTATTATGGTGAAGCGATTGGCTTAATTTTTGACTCCCTAAAACTTTTCAAACATCCTCTAAGACTGGCAACATTAAGTACAAATTAAATAAAAACTTTTACACAATTAAATTTACTTGAGTTATACCTTGGCGCATTTCGTATTGTCGCTTTAACCAAGATTGTTTAATGGGTTTATGGAGTAACGGAGTCAGTTGAGCTAACAGCGATCGCAGCAGTGGATTTTTTCGCAATCTTTCACCTTGTCTAGCTTCCTGTAATTGCAGTTGCTGGGAGCGGATAATTTCTGGCTCACGTTCTGCTTGAATAAGCGACAGTGCTAAGTCAATTTCCTGATGTTCAGCTTTTGCTTGTAACAACGGGACTAGGTGATTAGCAGCAACAATTACATCACGTAATGCTAAATTGATACCTTGAGCGCGGACAGGAGACATAGGATGTGCCGCATCACCTAAAAGTATTACCCCAGGTGAGTGCCATTGTGGACAACAACCAACGACAACCGACAGCTTAATAGGGGATTCTATACTATCTGCATGATTACGGAAATGCTCTGCCAACCATGCAGGTGAAATTGAGGCAAAAATTTCTGCCCAGTCAGCTTGTTTCCAGTCAGTTTTTTCATTTGCGGATATTACCCAAGCTAGGTGCAATTTTCCTGACTCTGCCCCATGAAAAATACTAAAAGCTTGATCACCATGCACAATAGTACAAAACACATTATCTTTAACAAACTGGGGATTGGCAGCCAGTTTGAACCAGAGAACATCCATATTTTTAGGCTGGCGTACCAATTTCAATCCTGCACGTTCTCGCACCACTGAGTTACGACCATCTGCACCGATGACTAAATCAGCAGTAAGTTGTCGCCCATCACTCAGTAATACACCAACAACACGCTGATTACTCCAGCATAAATCTTTAACAGAAACACCCTGGATAAATTTGAACCAATCATGAATTTGAGCTTGCGAAATCAATGCTTGGAGTAATGAAGGTTGTGAAACCAGTGTACAGGGACGAGTTGCCCCCATTGGCTCCTCTACTCGAAACAATTGTTTCTTCTCGATGATGAATTCCCAGGCGTTCAATGCTCGATGAGGGATATCATCTAACAATGCAGATAATCCCATTTGTGCGAGTGCATCTAACCCACTGGGCATTAATCCTTCACCACGAAAGACACGATGAAAATCCTTTGCCGCTTCAATTAGTGTCACTGCGATACCACGTTTTACAAGGAGGAAGGCTAATGCTGCACCTGTTGGACCTGCACCTACAATTACAACTTGCGACATCTTATCTTTCCTCCAAGATTTAAGTTTGCAGTTTGATTAAAATAATTTTAATTTTGTCAAGTTTTGCTCTGATTATCCAACAGGACGACACCCAGATAAAATATTGTGCATATTCACCACCGCACCAATAACTGCGATCGCCGGGGCTTCAAATCCAGTTTTCTCGACTAATTCCGCAATATTTCCCAACTCCCCAATTAATTCTTCCTGTTCGGGACGTGTACCCCAACGTACTAAAGCAATTGGTGTTTGTGAACTCAACCCTGCCTTAGTTAACTCTTCCACAATGTAAGGCAGATTGTGAATACCCATGTAAATGACAATTGTTTCCGAACCGTGGGCGATCGCTTGCCAATCTACCTGCGGTCTATACTTACCTGCCGCCTCATGCCCGGTCACAAAAGTCACAGAAGAACTGTATAATCTATGGGTTAAAGGTATGCCTGCATAAGCTGGCGCAGCAATACCCGAAGTAATTCCTGGCACAACTTCCACCGGAATACCTGCGGCTACTAAATCAGCCATTTCTTCCCCACCACGACCAAAAATGAAGGGATCACCACCTTTGAGCCTAACCACAATCGCGTGTTCCCGTGCCTTTTCGATGAGGGTTTGGGTTGTTTCATCTTGTAAAAGTGAATGTCTACCCCGACGCTTACCAGCGTTGATTTGCTCTGCTTGGGGATTAATCATTGCTAAAATTGCCGGACTCACCAAGGCATCATAAATTACCACATCAGCACATTCCAGGATACCCTTACCTTTAAGTGTCATTAACCCTGGATCTCCTGGCCCCGCACCTACCAAATAAACTTTACCCAAACTCTTTTGTGCTTCCTTGTCTGTGCGGTTCATGAGTGAATTAAATCCCCAATCAAATTAGCTAATTCGTCATTTGCTCCTAGAGGTGCAGCCAGGTAAAAATTCACCCCAGGAAATTGTAATTTTAACTTGTCAACTGCTTGAGCGATCGCATCAGTTATGCCACCAGAGAATAGAAAGTATGGCAAAATTGCAATTTCTTTGTTGCCAAAGGCAATTAACTCTTGTACCCGTGATTCTAAAGTAGGAGAGATCGACCAATACGCGGTAGTGACTCCCAAATTCACCGCCAGAGTTTCTACAGGCTGTTGAGAACCTGGACGACGGCTACCATGAGATAATAAAATTCCTGCTTCTGCTTTGATGCTAGCTATTTGCTGTTGAAAAAATATCTCTAAACCGGAGTGACTACCTAAATATGGTTGTAACTCAATTGTGATATCTTCACCGACAACCTGTTTCGCCAGTGCTACTTCAGTTGGAATATCCGTCATCACATGAACACCCGGTAACAAAAAGATGGGAATAATTTTGAGGCGATCGCATCCCAATAACACAGCACTTTGGGCAAACTGTCGAATCTGCTCATGCAAAGGTTCATGGCTGACTTCTAAGGTTGCTGTACCTACAAATTTTTCTGGTATTTGCAGCTGACGAGCAACTAATCCAGCTAGTTGCTGCATAGCAATTTCTGGACGAGGATCACGACTTCCGTGAGATACAAGCAGGTAAGCAGATGACATGAGCGTTAAAATTCCTGAGAATTTTAAACCACAGAGATACAAAGATTTAATTTGTTCTGGTATGAGTGGTTTATGGGAAATATTTACTATCGTACAAAATATTTAAGCAAATCTTAATAAATCGCCAACCTTGCACTCACAGCGTTTATATGTCGCCACCACTGAGTCCCACCAGCCCACACACGGGAGGGTAAATGTCCTTGAGGAGATGCCCCATTAAAAGAGAATTGCCAATTGGGGGGAGAATGGGAGTTATGTAACTTCCAACCAACGGCGGCGCAAAACCTGACATAATCACAGTCAACGCTTTCGTAAATTTGCTTCTGGACACTAAAACCAAAACGCCCTTGACTGTACTTGCTCCATAACTGGTCAATTATTTGTAAATCCTCACAGGGTAACTTGGCAAGATCACCCATGAATAGATAACTACCCACTGGTTTAGAGATAGCTTGACACATCACCGCCCAAGTTTCCTGATCTGCTAGTTGCCATTGTTTAGCAGCGAGTAAATCCCGTAGTTGATGGTAATCAACTCCTACCTCAGAATACAGGGTATTAACTGGCTGTTGTTTAACGGTAGGGGGACAGCAGTTTAGTGCTTGTAAAACTTCAGCCGCAGATTTGTAGCGTTGAGCAATGGCATTGTGCAGCAGTTTGTCCAGAATTTCGGCGAGTTGCTTGCTGATAGTATTCCCTGGTAATAGATAATCACGCCAGACCCAGCGATCGCTAGCTACATCAAACAAATCAAAAGGGGAAATGTCCGTTAACAAGTGAATACAGGTAACACCTAAACTGTAAAGATCACTTGCGGGTAATGATTTCCCCCGCGTTTGTTCAGGAGCCATATATTCTGGACTGCCTATGGTAGTGCCTGTTTGTAGTAAAGCTGTAGCGGTGATATGTTTAGCAACTCCAAAGTCAATTAAAACTAATTTACCTTGCGAGGAATTGCGGATGATGTTGGCTGGCTTGATGTCCCGGTGAATGATTTGCTTATCATGGATAAATTGCAACACTGGTAATAACTCTTGCAAGAGTCGCCCAATTTGGGGTTCGTGAAAGACTCCATTTTGTTGCAACTCCTCTTTGAGTGTTTGTCCAGGAATCCATTCTTCCACTAAATACAGTCGATTTTCCTGTTCAAAGTACCCCAGCAGCTTTGGTATTTGGGGATGTTGCAACTCATCTAAGCGCACTGCTTCCTGACGAAATAATTTCACTGCTTGATGGTAACTTCTACCATATTGGGCTGGAAAACTAAATTGTTTGATGACACACCTGGGTTGAGAGGGTAGATGCTCATCCACAGCTAAAAAAGTTATACCAAAGCCACCATGACCAATCAGACGCAGTAGGTGATAACGGTGATTGAGCAATAGATTTTCACCACATTTTAGACAAATTTGAGCCGTATCTGGGTTGTGGGAATATAAACAGCCAGTATTGGGACAGAGTTTCATCACCAGAGGTTTTTCCAGCACTTATCCCTCATTATTCCCGATTCCATACTCCCTATTGTTGTTCTGCGGTGTAAGTATAGAAGTTATTAAATGCGCCTACGGTTTCAAATCTGTAGGAAGGTATCCAGTTACTCACTTTTAATTCTGTCCGGTACACACTAAAAAAAATCAAGTTTTGTCTTTCGGTAGTTGCTGCCATGATTTGCCGCAGTTGGGGGTTAGCCGAATCTATCAGTTTGTCACATTTAGCATTAATGAACCGTTCTATGAGCTTGGATGTTTGATTGCAGACATCTTTTTTTAGGTATGATGTTAGTCGCTGCACAGCATACTCCTCATATGCAGGCTGACTGGGGTTGGTGTTGGTCATCACTACCCCCAACACAGATGCTAAACCCATAGCTCCCAAGTATGCCACAATATTCAAGAATTTCATATTTCAGCTTGATTTTCCTAGATATGGGTTAGATTCTCCAGACTGGAAATGAACAATGTCCGTTCCTGTCGAAAAAAGTTGTGGATCAATTTCGCAAAGTCATGCTAGAATAAGGAACGTCAATGGCGAGCGTAGCCAAGTGGTTAAGGCAGTGGATTGTGGTTCCACCACTCGTGGGTTCGAGTCCCATCGTTCGCCCTTTAGCACCGTCAAACCGTATCTTCTGTTTTTCAGAACTACTGCTTGATTAAGGAATAATATACTCAATAAAACCTAAAAAACCAGAAAGGTTTTATTAAACATTTTAGTTGATTTGCATAGAGATTGTTAATTTTGCGATGATAGTATGGGCGATCGCAAATCCTACTCTAGATATTAGAAGCAGCAATAATCGCTGAAAGCTTCACTAATGCGAAGTATTGATCAGAATATAGGCGATCGCTGTCCGGCAAAAGTTAAACGCAATGTCCGCTTTAAGCAATGCGCTTCCATAAAGCATCCAAAAATTGCCAGATAGGTTATTTGATCTTTACTGAGTATTTTCAAAAATCAAATAGAAGTCCTATATTCAGCAACGGAGATAATATTTAGATTAATATGTTTACAGCAAACTTTACAATTATTGATTTGAAGTTCTGGCGTGAAGGGAATACATCCCGTTGGGATGCTTCTGTGATGAGGGGTGATGTTAAAGTGAAACAGCAAGCTTGGCAACCTTGGCGCAGATTAATTTCTCAGGTTTATTGTCATTTTATTGTCATAATTGATTGTTAGTAGTTAGCTAATAATCAAACTTTGAAGATTCTACCTTGACTCAGAGTTGTTCAGTGGGGAGTGCAGAGTCAGGCAAGGGGAAAATATTTTCATTTTTTGTGGTGTACGAAGTTCATAGGGAATACCTATGAGAAATTGTGAGGCCAATAAAATGACAGCAACTAATCAAAATCCTGTACAGCTGCAACAATGGCATAATTTACCTGCATCAACGGTAGCAGAAAACTTAGGCACAAATCTCGACACAGGTTTGACTTCAGATGAAGTGGCAAAACGACGAGAACGTTTTGGTACTAATGAACTCAAAGCTAAACCTGGAAAAAGTCCATTGGTGAGGTTTTTATTACAATTTAACCAGCCGTTGCTGTACATTTTGCTCATCGCAGGTGCAGTCAAAGCTGCAATTGGGCAATGGGTAAATGCTTGGGTAATTTGGGGCGTAACCCTAATTAACGCCATTATTGGTTTTATTCAAGAATCGAAAGCAGAAAGCGCGATCGCAGCCTTAGCTTCTTCAGTCCAAACCAATGCAACTATCCTCCGCAACCATCAAAAGGTACAAGTTCCTTCAGCCGATTTAGTTCCAGGGGATGTTGTCTTACTCACTTCGGGTGATAAAGTACCAGCAGATTTGCGCCTTGTACAATCCCGCAATCTCCAAGTTAATGAATCAGCACTCACAGGTGAGTCGGTGGCTGTGGAAAAAAACACCCAACCCCTGAATCCAGATGCACCTTTAGCAGAACGTAGTAACATGGCTTATGCTGGCAGCTTTGTTACCTTTGGTACTGGTAAAGGAATTGTAGTTGCCATTGGTGAAGCAACGGAAACTGGGCGCATCTCCCAACTTATGGAGCAAGGCACAAGCCTGAAAACTCCCCTGACTCGGAAATTTGATAAATTTAGCCGCACGTTACTATACATTATTCTCGGCATCGCCGCCCTGACCTTTGCCGTTGGGCTGGGATACGGCAATTCCTGGACAGAGATGTTTGAGGCGGCGATCGCCTTTGCTGTGAGTGCCATTCCCGAAGGTTTACCTGCTGTAGTCACAGTGACATTAGCAATAGGGGTTTCCCGCATGGCACGCCGTCATGCGATCGTGCGGAAGTTGCCAGCCGTGGAAACTCTTGGCGGTGCTACAGTCATCTGTTCTGATAAAACTGGGACACTCACCGAAAACCAAATGACTGTACAGGCAATTTATGCAGGTGGTAAACAATATACAGTCACTGGTACAGGCTATGTTCCCGAAGGAGAAATTTTATTAGCTGAACAGCCAATCAATTGGGATCATTCTCCTGTGTTGGCAGAATGTCTCAAAGCAGGGTTGTTATGTAATGACTCACACCTAGAACAAAAGGAAGGACAATGGCAGGTTGTCGGTGATCCCACAGAGGGAGCATTGATAGTTGCTGCTAATAAAGTGCAACTGGAACGCACTCAGGTAGAGCAAGCAATGCCTAGACTGGATGTGATTCCCTTTGAGTCTGAGTTTCAATACATGGCAACTTTGCATGAAGATGGGAGTAGGGGCGACAGAACTATCTATGTTAAAGGTTCGGTAGAGGCGATTCTGCAACGTTGTCAGCAAATGTTAGAGGCTGAGGCTAATCTGTCTTCTATAAATCCAGACACCATCCATCAACAAGTTGATGCTATGGCACATCAGGGTTTACGGGTGCTGGCTTTTGCTAAAAAATCTGTCTCAGTTGCTCAAGATACACTAGAACATACAGATATTGACAAAAATTTGGTTTTCTTGGGATTGCAAGGGATGATTGATCCCCCCAGGAAAGAAGCGATCGCCGCCGTGGCAGCCTGTCAAAATGCTGGTATCCAGGTCAAAATGATTACAGGCGATCATGCTGTAACTGCACGAGCGATCGCTGAACGGATGGGCTTTAATCAACATGGTGAAGTTCTGGCTTTCACTGGTAGCCAACTTGCCCAAATGGAAAAATCAGAACTGGCTACAGCCATTGAAGACGGGGTAGTGTTCGCCCGTGTTGCACCAGAGCAGAAACTCCGCATTGTAGAAGCCCTACAATCTAAAGGCGAAATTGTGGCAATGACGGGGGATGGTGTCAACGATGCACCAGCCTTAAAACAAGCAGAGATTGGGATTGCAATGGGGGCTGCGGGTACAGAGGTAGCCAAAGAAGCCGCAGACATGATTTTAACTGATGATAATTTCGCCTCTATAGAAGCGGCGGTAGAAGAAGGGCGGACTGTATATCGCAATTTATTAAAAGCGATCGCCTTTATCCTACCTGTCAACGGCGGTGAATCGATGACAATTTTAATTAGTGTCCTACTCGCTAGAGCATTGCCGATTTTATCTTTACAAGTGCTATGGCTAAATATGGTGAATTCCATCGCCATGACTGTACCCCTAGCCTTTGAGCCAAAGTCCCCGCGAGTCATGCAACGCCAACCGCGTAGTCCCCGCGAACCTTTACTTTCCCGCAGTTTAATCAAGCGCATCCTGGCAATTTCTATCTTTAACTGGATTTTGATTTTTGGTGTATTTGAATGGATACGACAAACTACAGGAAATATTGCTTTAGCCCGAACAATGGCAATTCAAGGGTTAGTAGCTGGGAGATTATTTTATCTTTTAAGTATTAGTCAATTAGGAATAGCTATAATTAATCGACTGCGGGGAATCAGACAAACATTCAGTGATGCTTCAGTTATGGGAATTGGTATTGCTTGTGCGATAATTCTACAAATCATCTTCAGTCAATGGAGCTTGATGAATCGTTTATTCTCTACTGCTCCACTGAATTTACAACAATGGTTTATTTGTTTGCTTGTGGGCTTACCCATGATTCCACTAGCAATCTTAGTTAATCGTTTTGATCCTCTAGATTGATTAGAGTTTAGCACTCATCGCTTGCTGTCTTTGCGGTGTTTTAAATCCTACATTTTGACCTTCTTGACTTAAAGGAATTTCAATCCAAAACTCACATCCTTGACCCGGTTCTGATTGACACCGCAGCACCCCAGAGTGCTTTTCCACAATAATTTGGTAACTAATTGATAAGCCTAAACCTGTACCCTGACCGACAGGTTTGGTAGTGAAAAAGGGATCAAATAGTTTTTGTTTTACTTGTTCGGTCATTCCTGGGCCATTGTCGGCAATTCTGACTACTACTCGGTCATGATTAATTAGTTCAGTTCGAATTATAATCTGGCTAGGATTTGCTTCTATCTCTGACTGAGAACGTTCATCATTGTAGCTATTGAGAGCATCAATAGCATTATTAATAATATTTAAAAATACCTGGTTTAACTGCCCAGCATGACATTCTACCAGAGGTAATTCGCCGTACTCTTTTATAATTTCAATTTTGGCTTGATCAGGTTTAGCTTTGAAGCGATTTTGCAAAATTAACAGTGTATTATCAATTCCTTCGTGAATATCAACCTCTTTCATCTCCGCTTCATCCAAACGTGAGAAATTACGTAAAGACAAAACAATCTGCTGAATACGCTGAGAACCCATTTTCATGGAGGTAAGAATTTTGGGCAGATCTTCTTGGATGAATTCCAAATCCATGTCCTCAGCTTTGATCTGAATTCTCTCCCCTGGATTGGGAAACTCTTCTTGGTAGAGGCTGACTAACTCTAATAAATCTTGGGTATATTCACTAGCATGAGTGACGTTGCCGTAAATAAAATTTACAGGATTATTGATTTCATGCGCTACCCCAGCTACTAACTGACCTATGGTAGACATTTTCTCAGTTTGAATCAATTGGGCTTGGGTACTTTTTAGCTCTTCCAAAGCTTTTTGCAGTTCTAACTCTGCTTGTTTGCGTTCAGTAATTTCCAACTCCAAACGTTGGTTCATGTCAGTTAATTCTGTGTTTTTTAGCAGTGTTTCTCGCAACTGAGCTAACTTAACTGCCATGTGGTTAAATGCTTGAGCCAAGTCCGCGATTTCATCATCTGTGCGAATATCTAAACGATAATCGAAGTTACCTTTGGCAATCTCATCTGTTCCCAATTGTAAATGCTGCAAAGACTTGATGGTTGGCCGCCAAATTAGCATAAATTTACCAGCAAAGAGCATCAAAATCACTGCCACAACCACAAAGGAGATAATTCTCTGCACTTGATGCAGGTTTTCTAAATCTTGTTCTACTACAAATCTTTCCTGATCAGCACGCTGAATCAATTCATTCAAAAACAATTCAATATCTCTATTAAAGGAATTGATCGCTCGAAAATATTGTGGTGAATCTGCTAGATTAATTTTTTGAGAATTTGGCTCAGTTAATTGATTGGCCATGCGGTACAGAAACTGATGACGGCGACGAATAACAGTTATTTCTGGCGCATTTGGCATTAAGTTTTCTAACTGATTAAGAGAATTGATAAACTCAGTTTGAGCATTTTTTATCTCTGTGTTGTGATTCTGGAATAACACAGCATCTTTGAGGGCAATAATTTCTGACTTTAAGGCGTTATCTGCTTTTAAAGCAGCTTTAATAGTTTCGGTAGTTTCATAACTTTTCTCTTGAACAGTGCGCTTAATTTGCTGAACAACTATGATATTACCAATGAGAATCGCCATTACCAGTCCAACAGATACAGCAGCACTTGTGAGTAACTTGGTAGAGATTTTCATGGCTGGGGGAAATTTATTAAATTGAGTTCTTGGCGGAGTTGTTGAATAGGAGTATAGTCGGCAGGAACAACAAGCGTATATCCAGCTGATTCACTTCCCCCAATACCCTCAAAACTATCTGGAATACTCACAAAAGCTTGCTTGAGTTGATGAATTAACTCAGGAGATAGTTTCTCCGACACCACTATCGGGAAAGTGGTGATGGGGGTAGATTCCCACAGAATTCTGAAATTTTGGGGTTTAACTACACCAGTTTTTTGCTGCTGATGGTAGGAAGAAATATTAGTGGCGGCAGCATCAACCACACCAGTTTCTAGTGCTGCTATACTCTGAATATGGTTGCCTGCATAGATGACTTGGGCAAAATCTCGCTCAGGATTAATTCCCTGTTTTTTCAACTCCGCCAATGGCATGAGATAACCAGAAGTAGAAGATTGCTCTACAAAAGCAACGCGCTTGCCTTTGAGGTCTTTTAAACTTGTGATATTGCTGTTGGCTCTGACAACAATACCAGCCCGATACCAAGGTTGCCCTGTATGTTGATCGATGGGAGCTACCAAAGGTTGAATTTTTGCTCCTTTTTCTACAGCTTCCAGATAAGTCACAGGTTCTAGATAAGCGATATCCACATGGTTTTGAATTAGCCAATCGACAATTTCCTGATCATCCTTGGCTATTTGAATCTCAACTTCTCGCCCTAGATATTTTTCTAGGTAATCGTCTAAGGGTTTGAGCATCCGTTCTTGTTCTGTGGGATTGGGGACAGTTTGTACTCCAATTCTCAATTTAGGTAGATTTTCTTGGCTACTAACTGAGATGCTATGACTCCCATAGACTGTGCCTTGCCTTTCCCTTGCCCTTCTTGATACCCTGATATCTGGGATTGGCGATGATGTTAAGGTTTGATTAGTAATTAGCTGATTACGAGTGGAGCTGTTGTCATGATTACAGCCCATCAGCAGGTGGGATGCGATCGCAGCTAAAATTAAGGTCTGGCTCTTGAATAAACTGCGTTTGCTAACCAGCCAATGTCCGGCTGTGTTCATAGGGTAAGACTCAGATTATAGATATTGCAAATCAATTTTAAGTGTTGATTTACCTACATAGAATTAGCCAACTATATTTTTCTCGAAAGGAAGATTTTGCTGTAGTCATAATTCTTGTGATTTTTGAGTTGTAATATCACGAGTTACAGCATAAATCACCAATTTTGAAGTATCTATGATTTCTGTTCCATAACCAAGGTAATAGATTTGGTGGTGAATGCCGTAAAGTTTATACAAACACTTGTATCTTAATTTTGTCACACCAGTAGTAGATTCCACAAGGAAATTAATTTCAATGCCTGCTTTTAGTCCCTTCATCGGTGAACTGTATCTTTCTCCATATCCTGATTTCGCTCCGGCAGGATTTCTTCCAGCCAACGGGCAACTTCTGCCAATCAACCAAAATACAGCCCTCTTTGCTCTGTTAGGAACCACCTATGGAGGAGATGGACGAACCACGTTCGCACTACCAAATATTTCTCCACCTGTTTACGGAGTTGAATACCTCATAGCTACTCAAGGTTTCTTTCCTAGCCGAGATGGAAGTTTCCCAGGAGAAGACACATTAATAGGTGAAATCCTACTTTTTCCTTACAATTTTATACCTAGGGGTTTTGCTCCCGCCAATGGTCAAACTCTGCCAATCATTCAAAATACAGCTCTTTTTTCGCTGTTAGGAACCACTTATGGGGGAGATGGACGAATTAACTTTGCACTACCGAATCTTACTTCGCCAATCCCCAACACTCAGTATGCGATCGCTCTACAAGGGATCTTTCCCAGCCGAGATCATTTTCCCACCAGTAGCAATAGATTACTTGGTGAAATTGCTTTACTGCCCTATAATTTTACGCCTAGAGGGTTTAGTGCAGCTAATGGTCAACTGCTATCAATTAATCAGAATCCAGCCCTGTTTTCTCTGTTAGGAACAACTTATGGAGGAGATGGACAAACTACCTTTGCACTACCCAATTTAACTTCACCAATCCCCAACACTCAGTATGCGATCGCTGTAGATGGTATTTATCCGCGTAGAGGAATTAGTATAACTCCTCGTGAGCCTATTCAACCACCCGTCATTCAGCAAGTGCCTGAGCATAGCAATTCTGGAATTGCTATTTTGTTAGTCGTGGCGATGCTCTCACTTTGGCATCAAGTCGGGTATTTGTTACCCTACAACAGAACATAGTATTAATTCAAAATTTATAAATGCAGCATATATATTCCCCACTACAAAATGTGGGGGTTTTGCTTTTTGTGAGTCTAATTCTGTGGTGCAAATAGGTAAAAGTTAAAATACAGCAGTTTTCATCTGGATGCGTTACACTAACCTAACTTCTAATCCCTATCAAGGTGTACTTTACCCAACCGCGAATTTGAAAGTAGCTGGTTTATTATCCAAATCTCTGTTGAAATTGGCTTCAAATTATTCTAGAAACCGCTTTGGTTAAAAATTGAGCCTTTCCAGAGCGTAGAATAGAGAGTATCACGCAGTGTTTAGGATGCTGTCCAGGGATCAAACGCGTGATGATTGATGCAACAATTACGTTTCATCTCACGTCCCCAGAACATAAACTAGCAAAAGCTGCATAGCCACAAACACCGAATAGCAGTTGAACCGTATCATAAAGTACGGTTAGTGATCAAAACCCATGAAGACCAACTGCATGAAAAACTCTTCTACGCTCAGGAAAATGTTGCAGCAGGCATTTGTTTACAGGAAGGTGTGGATGATGGGATGACCGCTTGATATTAATAGTAACTAGGATTGAGTTATTAGTCCTCTTTTCTACCAAATACCATCTGTAAAATCATGGGAATCCCCCCAGCTTGGTGATACTTATCTGCCCAAGCGCGGACGATTTCATCCAATTCTTCCATTGCCTGTTCCCATTTTTCTGGCGGAATGTCCAGTTCTTCTAAGGCTCGCATGGCGTTGGGTCTGCGTTCTGCCCAATCCTTCATCATGCGGAAATACCGTGCGGTATCTTCTACCATGATGTAGGTACGCTCCTGGTCATCTGCTGGAGCATAGAATGGACGAGTCAGAGCATAAAAGGGCATTCCCCAAGGTGAATCTATCCGTGTCACCGTGCCTGAGTAGAGCAGACGACGTTTAATATGCTCTCCTAAGGCCTCACTCAATGGCATCTGATGTTCTGGCGGTAAGTCTTCTTGCGATCGCTTATGGAGAAATTCAATTAACTCCACAAACTCAAAAGATGTGACTAACTGAGCATCTGGCAAATTACTCGGTAGTTTCTGCTCAATTTGCTTTTTCTCTTCACTGGTAAGACTGGTTCCGGGAATGCGCGATCGCCCTGGTTGCCAAGGATATTTTTCCATCCAGACATAGGGAAACTGAATCAGATAGCGCGGTTCCTGAGAACCAAGCATCTTCAGCAGTTTGCCCTCCATCAGAGCTTGTCTAACTTCCTCAACAATAATTTTGACTCGTTTTGGCTCTAGATGGTGCAAATGCCCTGTCATCCGCAGGTTCTGCCCTTGTTCTAGATATGTCATGTATATAGCACACTTAGCTGCCGTTGCCGCCGCATCTAAGAATGCCCCATGTCTATGCCCACTTGTCCGCATGGCACTGAAGGCCAGATATAGCATGATCTGATCCATTGCACTGGGACCAAGACGTTTGATCAGATCGATGTCATTACTCATATTACAAATAGGTTGAATAGCAGCTTATTAGTCTAAAAAAGTAGTTGGTCTACGCCTAAAGGAAGGTGTTATCTTCCCTTGAGAATGTATATTATGGTCTAGCTGAATGATCATGAGTAGCCAATTTGCTGATTCCTCCGTACTTTAATTGCTGATCACGAGCAACAGTGTTGTTACTATCATTATTCCTGTATCTTACCGAAAAATAACCAAATAACTGCCAGAATTTACCCATGATAGCTTTGTTCGTTACCAGTGAACTATATAATGGTTCTAATAAGTAACCTACAGGGACTTTCTCCAGTATCCGGACTTTCTCTGTTCTTCATCCAGTAATCCTCAGTAAAGTAATTTTCGCTACATTTTAGCTAACTACTCTCTAAGGTAGTTAGTACTGCGACAACAGATCACTGGAGTCTATGAGCAACAGAATATCTCTACTGAGGATGGCTTTCTGGCTTTGGATAGTTTTACTGATACATACAGCAGGGAATCGGGAACAGAGACCAGGGTCGAAAGCCTGTTGATATATGGCTTTGTTCTTAAAATCCGTACCTCATTCACTTGCGCTTTGCTGTATATTTCCAGAGATAACAGAGGGAAATATTGTCAGAAAGACAGCTACTAACCAAACCAACGCTCATAGAATTAGAACGGCGTTGTTTTACCACCATGAAATCTGCAACTTTTTGTGATTTGATTGCAGTATAGGCAGATTTAGCTGGAATGAAAGTCATAGATGCTAAATCACGGAGATGATTTTAATTGCAACTTTGCAATTCCTTTTATTTGCTCACAACATAATATTCCATCTTATGTTGTCATTTTATTAAAATTGTATGAATTAATGTATTCTTAACTTTTTGATTTGTAACATTTAAAGACCTTATGTTAATTCAAAATATAAATCAATAGCAAAGGTCAAATTTTGCTGACATTTAGCTCAATTCAATCACAATCTGAAAAGACAACAAAAAATCATACAAATAATCTATGGACTTTGTGTTGATTTTGCATTGTGATTAAGTAGCTGTCACGAACTGCCTACATCAATACAGTCATGAAAAAGGGACTAGGGGAGTAAGCAATAAGAAACTGGATATTAAAATATTTGGTTAAAGTTTTACAGGGAAATTGTTTTTTGAGAGCAGCAAAACACTAGCAAATCAGGATATTTTTACCTTAATGAATTTCACTAGCTGCTGTAGCACATTCAACTTTCAGAATTAGATGACTGACTTTGATTTCGCATTTTGCCAAAGCTAAAAGCTGCGGCTCCAAAAGTGATGAATAATACGCCCAAAATCTGAACGATGTTTAGGGTTTCTTGGAGAATCAAACCAGCGAAAACTACGGTTAATATGGGTACACCTGCACCAATAATGGCTGAACGCGATGCACCAAGTTTGTTAACTCCTATATGATTTGATACATAACCCAAGAGAGTTAATACACCTAAAATAGCAGCACTTAAAACAATCTCTAGTACCTTAGAAGGGTCAACTGCCAAACTCCAACTGTCTGGTAAAGGTAACATCAAAAATACAAAGCTCAAAGCTAACATGGTGGAGAAGTTGATGAAAGTCAAAGATACTGGATGTACTTTGGCAGCGCATACCCTTGTTAGGAGTAAGTAGCAAGCAAAAGCGGCTCCGGCAGCAATGGCTGTGATCCCACCGAAGACACTATCACTAATTCCAGTAGTAGCAATACCAGCAAACACTAGCAATTCACCACCAAAAATTGCCCCAAGGGCGGTAGTACGAAATCCACTAGGGCGATCGCGCAGCAGAAACCAAGATAAGATGACATTAATCACCGGGTAAATGAAGAACAGAGCGATCGCTGTCCCTGTAGCCACCTGACCAATAGCCAAGTAAATTAAAACCTGAGATAAAAACAAAAAGCACCCACTGGCAATAATTAACTGCAAATCACCTTGTTTTTTCACACGGCTATTCGGGCGATTTTGCCCTAATGATTCCTTGAGGCTTTGTAAGTCTTGCCAGACTTGGGGGTGCATCATGGGAGCTAACAGCATCATTAGCGGTACAACCACCATCAACCTTAAGGTGAGAATCAACATAATATTGCCCACCGTAGGGGAGATTAAACCTTCTACCTGCAATAGTGTGGACAGTCGCGAGGTTTTATAAAACATCCCCTTAATAGCGACGTTGTACAGCGATGACATGACTGTTGAGGACACAATCAATAAAAAACCGATCTGAATTGGTGATAAACCGGATTCTCTACGGTTTTTAGATGCAGGCGGAATTGATCCCCGTCGTGATTCTGTAGCAGGTGGTGGAGATGTTTCACTAGCTGATACATTCGTGTTGAGTACAGAAATCGGTTCTTTAACTTGAGGTGTAGTTGAGGATGATTGCGTCTGGCTAGTATCTGTTTCCTGGTTAAATCCAGAAGAAACTGGCTCAATAACTTTTTCCGCCTCTAGTTCCTCAAATAGTTTATTGTTGAGTGCAGAAATCCGTTCTGCATCTATTTCTTCATCTGGGGGAATGTCAACTTCGCTTTCTGACCAAATTTTGGTATTGCTACTAATTGGTGGTGAAGGCTCGTCTTCAGGTAGTGAGATGATGATGCGCGATGGTGATCCTGGGGGAGACTGGAGTGCGGTGTTACTCTCAGGCGGCTTTTCCGTAGGCGTAGGAACTGACTGAGGTTGACTCTGACTCACTTGCTCAACAGATGCAGGTGTTTGGATAGCTGTTTGAGGGTGTAAGTCTGGAGGTTGCAACACAGTGGGTGGTGAGATGTTTACCACCGGGGTAGAACTGGGAGGGGGTAGTTCCGCAGGTTGTAATACTGTGGGGGGTGATACTTTGACTGCTAATTGAGAAGTTTCTTTAATGGTTTTTGTCAGTCCCTCACTCAGTTGATTGATAAAATCCTCTAAAATCTTTTCCCCTTGCTGCTGTTGACTGTACATCCGAGACAACTGCTGGGAAAGATTACTTTGATAGTTCTTCAATTCTTGTTGCAGGGAATTAAAGGCGATTGTCAGATCATCATCCAGAGTCCCAAGCATTTTTTCGGCTTGTTCTTGATTCTCGTTAGTAGGGTTACTGCTTCCAGCTAACTTGAGTGCGGCGATTTGTTGCTCTGTTTGGTTAGTGATTGCTGCTAGCGATGATTGCAGTTGAGAACAGATGTGTTTAGCTAGAGCTTCTGATAATTGACGGATTAACACTTGCTGCTCAGTAATTCGCCGGACTTCTTGTAAGTGTTCTTTTTCTTCGACGAGCTGGTGAATTTCATCTGTTAAACGGTCTTTTTCCGATTGCAACCGTTTAATTTCTTCCTGCAATGATCTGAGTAAATTTTGCTGGAGACTTTCTAAATCTTCCACCACAGCCCAAAGAGCTGTTTCTGCGGCCCTAGATATCTCGCCTCGGACTCGTGGGTTGTCTGGTCGCTTCTCAAATCGCCCCATTAGCTTCTAACCTCTATACACCTTGACGATAAAGCTGCTTCCTGTAAATTTGCGTGGCACTTATTCTAATTTCCTGTATTGTGTCAGATAAACTCAAAAATTTTAACAGGATTTACGGAGATTACAGTCATTTTGTTATGGCTAACCCAGTGTTGGTCAAGCATATAATTTTACTCACAGCCTACTACACTGAGTTTTCGCCACAATCACACACCTGAACACCATCCATCTGATTTGATTCTGCTGTGCCTAAGTGAGATTTTTAGCAAAAAAATCAAATATCTCACCTAATATAAATACTTATTATTTTGGTAGCAATAGTAATTAACAGGTTATGGCAATTCAGTACCTTAGTAACAAAAATTGTTGAATTTGTTATATTTACGGTAAATTTATGCAGAATGTAGCTTTGATAACAGTTTATCGTTTTGATAATGGGATGATGGCGTTCGCTGTGCTGAAATTAAAACAATCCCCTACACAACATTCTAAATAATTAACTGCCATTTTGCCAAAATACATCCTAATTGTTGTAATTTCCGTAGATACGGCAAAAGTTCCAGTAGAAAAAATAATAGTTAAACATGATACATCACAAGAATTGATATTAAAAAAAGAACATTTGAGCGATACGGAAGATAACAGCACTGAGAACTGCACTGACAGGAACAGTCACTATCCAAGCCGCCGCAATGCCCTTGAGGGTTTGGAATTTCACTGAATTGATGTCTTGCACCAGTCCAATACCCACTACACCACCAACGAGGGCGTGAGAGGTGGAAACAGGTAAACCCAGCCGGGAGGCGATGAGGATGGTAGTAGCCGTTGCCAGTTCAGCACAAAATCCACTACTGGGTTGTAAGGCAATAATATTTTCGCCAATGGTAGCAATAACTTTTTTACCCCAGACAGCTAGACCAGCAACAATACCAGCTCCCCCAATGATTAAAATCCACAAGGGAATAGTGATGTTATTTGTGGGTACTTGACCAGTGTGATTGATATACACGATCGCGGCTACAGGTGCGATCGCATTACCTACATCATTGGAACCATGTGCAAACGCGACAAAGCAAGCACTCAAAACTTGAAAGCGGGCGAAGAGGCTTTCTAGGGGATTGGGGACTGGGGATTGGGGACTGGGGATTGGGGACTGGGGACTGGGGATTGGGGATTGGGGATTGGGGATTGGGGATTGGGGATTGGGGACTGGGGATTGTGCTAGATAAATTTTAGTATTCTCCCCTGCTCCCCTGCTCCCCTGCTCCTCTGCCTCCTCTAACTGTCGCCAACTAAAAATAGTTAGGGCAACTGCGGCTACTGCACCTATTACCAAGGGGATGTCATGGGGGGGGATGTAAATACCGAATTCGGCAATTAAAAAATTGTGGATGGGTTGAGTGAAGGGAGGTATGACAATTACGCCAAATGCTCCGATGAGGACTGCACTTAACCAGGGAATCCACTCTTGTAGTTGTTGAAGTTGATGAGGTTGATCCAAAATCCAGTGCTTGATTTGACTATAGAATAAAGCGGCGATCGCTCCACTGATAACTGGTGTTAAAACCCAACCGATTGTGATTGAGCCAATGGTTGACCAATCAATTGCACCTACTCCTAAAGCTACCCAACTAAAACCTGCGATCGCACCGACGACTGCATGGGATGAGGATACAGGCAAACCCCGCGTTGTGGCAATTTGTAGCCAGACACCACAAGAAATTAAGACTGTCACCATGCCAATGACTAAAACTTGGGGTGTAGCCGCAAACAATTCCGGGTTGGCTACTTTTGTCGCTAGGGTGGCTGTTACTTGATGGCCAAATAAAACTGCACCAGTAAACTCTAATACCCCAGCAATAATTAGTGCCTGCTTCAGAGTAATAGCTTTAGAACCAACAGAAGTTCCCATTGCGTTAGCAACGTCGTTAGCTCCGAGATTCCAAGCTACATAGAAGGCTAGTAGGACAACTATAAGTAATGTAATCGGTATTTGCATATTAGGGGAGAGGGGGAAGACCCGGAGGGGAGCAGGGGAGGATGAGGGAGCAGGGGGGGATGTAGCATCAGCTTCCCGCAGGGTGGGAGTGAGGGGAGACAAGGGAGACAAGGAAGAATTTCTTCCTAATTCACCAGTCCCCAATCCCCAGTCCCCAATCCCCAATCCCCAGTCCCCAGTCCCCAACTTATGGATAAATGAGGATTTTATAAGTCTCTGGTGTAGGTGCGATCGCTTGGTCTACGGCTGCTGATAAATCTTTGAGGGGGTAGCGATCGCTGATGAGGGCTGGCACATCGATACGACGATTAAATACAATGTCAGCCGCGAGATTTTGCAGGCGATAGGAAGAACTGTAGCTACCCATTAAGTCTATTTCTCGACGGTAGAGGATATTGGGATTAATGGGAATTTCTACTTCGTCGGGAAATTCGGCGAAAAATAGGATTTTACCACCTTTACGGGTACAATCGAGAGCTTGAAAGAAGGCTTTATCACTAGGTACAGCTAATAGTGTGACATCCGCACCTAGTCCACCAGTCAAGGCATGAATTTTCGCTGCTAAATCGGGATCACGCGCATCAAAAGCGGCTTCTGCACCGACATTTATGGCTTTTTCGATTCTAGAGGGTAATAAATCAGTAGCGATCGCTTTCGCCCCGAAATATTTCACCAACATGATAAACATTAACCCAATTGGCCCCGCACCAGTTACCAAAACTGTTTGTCCAGGGGCAACTTGCGCTTTTTTAACAGCTTTTAAACAACAATTGGTAGGTTCGACAAAACTGGCCTCTTCAAAACTGATATTGTCGGGGATCGGTATTAACCCACCATTCTGCACAATATGACCAGGGACTTTCACATACTCAGCAAAGCCGCCGCCACTGGGGTTAAAACCTGCGGTGGTGGAGATGTTTTTATAGACATCGCACATTGAGAAATTATCATTCATGCAGTAGGCACATCGCATACAGGGGATGTGGTGCATGACAGCCACCCGTTGCCCTATCTGCCAACCTACTACTTGCGAACCCACTGCGGCGATCGTTCCGGCTGTTTCATGGCCAAATATGCGCGGTGGTTCATAGAGAGGATAACGAATTTTTTTAATATCTGACTGACATAAGCCAACTACTTGCACCTGCACCAACACTTCATCTGCTTCCAGAGTCGGTACGGGGATCTCTTCGTAAGAGAGTTGATTTACACCTCTAAATACCTGTGCTTTCACGTTGATTTTTCACCGTTCAACGTTACTAGATTTAACATTAGTCGTAATTCTTGAAAAGAAAGGAGTATTTAGTCTTTCTTCCCTAAACCCCTACACCTCTATTGGCAGATGTAAGAGTGGAGTTAAAATACAGACATTCTTCTGTGCGGGGGGCTATGCCCTACCGGAGGTAATCGCCTTTATGTTGGGTCAGTTACTAGACGGACGTTATAAAATCACCAAAGTCTTGGGTGCTGGTGGTTTTGGTCAAACCTACATTGCCGAAGACACTAAACTTTACAACAGTCTTTGTGTAGTCAAACAACTTAAACCGATGGCAACTGATCCCATGACATTACAGGTTGCTAGGCGGTTGTTTCAATCAGAAGCACAGTTATTACATCAGTTGGGAACTCACGACCAAATTCCCCAACTCATGGCGCACTTTGAAGAAAACGAAGAATTCTTTCTCGTGCAACAATTTATTGATGGTCATCCCCTGAGTGATGAACTCACCCCTGGAAAAAAGCTGAGTGAAGCTTATACCATTTCTCTATTGCAAAATATTTTGCAACCATTAGCCTTTGTCCATCAAAATCAAGTCATTCACCGAGATATCAAACCGCCAAACCTGATTCGCCGCAATAGCGACGGCAAAGTTGTACTAATCGACTTCGGTGCAGTGAAACAAATTAGTACACAGGTGGTAACTGGTGAAGGTGTGACTAAAATGACTGTGGGAATTGGGACGGCTGGCTATATGCCCAGTGAACAGAGTCGAGGTAGTCCCAGGTTAAGCAGCGATGTCTACGCGGTGGGGATGATTGGGATTCAAGCTTTAACAGGGTTAATGCCCCATCAATTAGAAGAAGATATCCAAACGGCGGAGATCGTTTGGCGACACTTAGCACAGGTAAGCCCAGCTCTAGCAGATCTTTTAGACAGGATGGTACGCTACGACTTTCGCCAACGCTACCAGTCGGCGGTGGAGGCTTTAGCATCTGTACAGCAGTTGGGGAATGCAGCTTATGCACCAACACAAACATCAGCCCATCCAGAATATACACCGACCCTACCTTTTGATCCCGCACAACAGCAACCAATTAATTCTGAGCCTCCCCTGTATTCACCTCCTCCCACAGTTCCAGCCCAGTACCGTCAAGAAATCCCCCAACAGTCTGCATCAGCTGCACCTGTTGTCTCTGCCGAACGTCCAAAAGTAGGGATAGGGTTTTATTTGCAATGGGTGTTAGTGAATGTTTTTGGTTTAATTGGGGGATTTATTGTAGCTGCGATCGCCTATGCTGCTTTAGAGTCCTTTGGGGCAATGATCAGTTATCAAGCTGTAGCTCTTGCAATGGGTTTAACCGTTGGTTTCATGCAATTACTGGTGCTACGAAAACACATCCCCATTTCAGAAAAGTGGTGGTTATTAGGAACTACTATAGGTACTTGTATCTCAGTAATTGTCTGCGGCCCTTACCCCGAATATTCCCTGCTGTGGGTAGGCCCCATAGTAGGGATCATCCAATGGTGGTTAATGCGGCGATTTGTGGAACAAGCAGGCTGGTGGATTTTAGTTAATTCCCTATTTGGTTGGTTTGGCGGCATTTTATCGGGAGCAGTATTAGTTTTACTCTTAAAAAACCCCAAAAATCTCTAAAACATCACCCAAAATATCACACCCACAACTCAAACAAAAACTCAGCGTACCTCTGCGCTTACCTCCGCGTGCCTCCGTGTTTAAAAACTATTATCTAGGGGATTTGAAATAATGACTCATCAAACATACACAGCCGATGTCTTAGTTGTTGGGGGTGGAACTGGAGGTACAGCTGCGGCTATCCAAGCAGCACGACGTGGTGCTAACACCATCCTCGTGAGTGAATTTCCTTGGTTGGGGGGAATGTTAACCTCCGCCGGAGTATCTGCCCCTGATGGCAATGAATTAATAGCGTTTCAGACAGGGTTATGGGGTGCATTTTTACAAGAATTACAACAACGACAGCCTGAAGGATTAGATAACAGCTGGGTGAGCTTCTTTAGTTATGATCCCCGTGTGGGGGCAGAAATTTTTGCTGATTGGGTAAAACAGTTAGCAAATCTGCATTGGATTTCTGGACAAGTCCCCCTAGAAGTGTTGCGACAAGATAGTTGTATTACTGGTGTACGATTCGCCAACTTTATCATTCAAGCCAAAGTTATTCTCGACGGTACAGAGTTAGGGGATTTATTAGCCTTAGCAGAGATACCTTACCGTTGGGGTTGGGAGTTGCAATCGGAATGGGGAGAACCCAGCGCACCTATTGAATTGAGTGCCATCACTAGCAAATATCCGGTACAAGCCCCCACTTGGGTAGTATTAATGCAAGATTTTGGTGCAGATATCGCCCCAGAAATTCCCCCAGCCCCTAATTATGATCCGGCGCTGTTTGTTGGTGCTTGGGAAAACTATGGTGCAGAGAAATTCTTGAATTATGGACGCTTGCCAGGAAATCTGTTTATGATTAACTGGCCTATCTGTGGGAACGATTACGCTGAAGGAGTAAGACGTTTAATAGAGTCAGAAGCATCAAAGAAAGCATTTTTGCAAGAATGTCGCTGGCATAGCCAAAATTTTGCTCATTTTATCCAGAATCGGCTGGGTAGGCGCTATGGTGTAGCAGATCAAGTTTTTCCTCATGATCATCCAGGTTATGCACTACATCCCTATTACAGAGAAAGTCGGCGTTTGGTGGGACTGACCACAATCAGAGAACAGGATATCTTGCCAGTTCCAGAGGGTAGGGTAGCAGCTCTATTTCCAGATGCTATTGCTATTGGTAATTACGCCAATGACCATCATTATCCCGGCTTCGACTTGCAATTACAACCTAAATCCATCCGTTGGGGGGGACGGTGGACTGGAACACCTTTTACCATTCCCTACGGTTCTCTAGTTCCTGCAACAACAGATGGGCTATTGGTCTGTGAAAAAAATATTTCTGTCTCTCATATTGCCAATGGCGCGACTAGATTGCAACCTGTAGTTTTGGGTATCGGTCAAGCGGCTGGGATGGCTGCGGCTATGTGTATAGAGTTAAACTGTCAGCCGCGAGATTTACCTGTAGATGCTTTGCAGACAGCTCTATTGCAAGACCAACAAGCTCCTGCGGCTATCATACCTTTATTTAATTTATCTCCCCATCATCCAGAATGGTTGCAATGGCAACTGTATTATTTACAGGAACCCCAAGTCTATCCACAAAGTGGCAATTGCCTCGCTTCATCTGTGGATAAGTATGACTACTCAGATTCCTACCAAGCATTAACACGGGAAACAGATTGCTTTACAGGCATTCTTGATATTGCAAATCCGCAAGAATACAGATTCACCGTCACTGCTCCATCTGCTAATCTAGGGCAGACTTGGCAGCTTGTAACCTTGCGATCGCATATAGACGCGCAGCTACAAGCCTTGCCCCATAAGCAAAAGCTAACTGTTTGGGGTCGCCTAAATCATTCTGGTCATTGGTTATTAGTCGAAAACTTGTCTTTATAGGCAACTGGATTTTTTTTCAGTAAAACACACTACTTTTTTTATAATTTTCCGGACTCAGCCCATAAGAATCAGTAGCAATAGATAAGAGAGTTCACAAAGAGATTCCTATGATGCGTGCTGCTGTTCCTTTTTTACTTTCCAGTCTGGTATTTGGTTCTCTAGCTGTTGATTATCAACAAATAGTTAATCAAAATTCCATCTTTCCCTCGACTACTTCGCAAGATATGGTTTCACTCAGACCTAAGCCTAAGCGTAATGAGCCAGAAGGTGCTACACCTGTGCGTGGTAGTGGACGGAGAAGTTTAATTGAATCCCAAGCTAATACCCTTCCTAATGTTTAGTGAGTAGCTAGGAATTCTACCTGTTGTGACATCAGCATTTGTCCCATAACAAACAAATTCAACACTGTTGAACTTTTTTTAATAGACTCTTTAACAGCAATATACTTTTTAATCCGGACATTACAAATATCAAGTAAATCACTACCTGAATAGATAGTATCTCTACTATTTATCCAATAGATATATCCGCAAATTAGAATCAACGCCTCATACATTCAGGGTTACAACCTAATTTTTGGATAAGTCTGATTTATAACGTTTGATTACCAGAATCTCATTCAGGTTGATAATTTATAACCAGGACATCTATCTAAATTTGGCGTTGCATAAATGCGGGATGAATTAAGCTTCTTGAGCAAAGTAAACTACCAATTTTTTGCGGCTTTGCGCCTTTGCGCGAAACATAAATCATCCCATTAATCAGCAACGCCCTAAATTTAAATACTTTTATCTATAGGCATTGTATATCTGCGGGCTAAATGAGATGTGACTTTGCTTTTTTAAATTGCAAACATCGCCATCTCATAATACTACAATGCCTGAAAGTTGGAAATTTCTTTAATGGGAAATGCCTGAACTGGGTTTGTAAGCAATAAAATACTTACTCATAAAATGGATTTGGATCTCGATATTCTCAAAACCTGCTTTTTCTAAGCGTTCTACTAAGTTATCAGTAGTGTAATGCTTATAGTATGGTTCATGAAAAGTTTCTGGGAAATTATCCATTAACTCAGCCATATCAGGTGAATCACTCAACTGAATTGAGTCACAAATAATAAAAACTCCTCCTGGTTTTGTCACCCGGAAACATTCTTCAATGACAGTTTGACGCACTGATGCTGGTAACTCATGGAAAAGGAACACAGAAGTTACAGCATGAAAATAATTATCTAAATAAGGTAACTCTTCAGCATTGGCTTGTACAAGTTGCGGCAATTCTCCAGGAATTTGCGATAGTAACTGATTTGCTTTCCGCAGATAAGCTGGTGATAAGTCTGTACCAAATAATGATGCTTGAGGCAAAGTTGAGCGAATAGACCTGATAGTCCGTCCAGTTCCACAAGCTACATCTAAAATCCGAATTTCTCTTGCTGTCAAACTATCAAAAGCTTTTAACCCTTGTTTAAGCGGAGCTAAAATTCGTCTTCGCATGGGGTCGGCCGTTCCTCCAAACAGCAGCTCTACCTGTAAGTCATATAAATTAGCTGACAAGTCGCTCAGGTAGCCATTGCTTTGGTGATGAAAATTCTGGACATAATAGCTCGGATAACCTTCTGTCTCTATTTCCGGCGCAAAATCTTGATATTTTTGTTGCTTAATCCGCTCCCAAATTTGAGGTAAGTCTAGCCATACAAGTGGATAGTAAAGGAAAAAGTCTTCCCAAGGATTGTCAAACAGCAGACTTTCAGGATAGACTCCTTTTTCTGCATCCTGCCAATCTATTTCCAACAGTTGACTCATTTTTTCTCGCAGTCTGAGTAAAACCTCATTGGGAATGGGTTTAATCTGTTGCTGGAGTTTAGGATACACTAAGTCTCTTAACTGTGTACCTAATGTTTTGTGAGCCAAGCTAAAGGTATTTTTACCCTGTTGAAACGTTTGATAGGTGAGCTTAGTCAAAGTGTCAGACATGGCAATGACTTAAGTATTTATTACATTTAGAGATCATATGTAAACAATCGTAACAAATAGTTCATCAAAATTTGATGGGCAACTCAGTTCAGAGAAGGCTGTTTTCTGTCCCCTGCTGGCCTGTCTACACAGAGGAATGGTCTGAGTTACAGGCAATTCCTAATCCCCCATATTCACCGCAAAATATTAATTTTTATGACAAAAGTCCAATTTAGTAGTGTATGTTACAGAATTTTTGGTAAATTGATTAATAGAGAGCTAAAAATAAATCTAATATTTCTAAAGCAATAGGGAGGACTGGTTATGTCTATTCAAGAAAAATCTCGTGCGATTATGATGCGCCAATATCAGCAAATCAAGAATCGTCAACAATCGATGCTGATGCGTGCTGCACAAGAAATCGGTCTTCCTGCTGAAGAAGCATCCCATTACTGGAACCCAATTCAAGGGAAGATTGATCCTACTACAAGAATGATTTACGGTCGCAGTAATGCGGCTATGAGCTAGGACAAAATAACGAAGTTCAAAAATATCGTGACCACTTCAAGAAAAAGCCACCCCCAAGGGTGGCCAATTCTATCTCTGGAATATAAGTTGTCAACAGATGTTAATTAAACGTCGTAATAGAGATAAAACTCATAGGGATGAGGACGTAACTGTAACTGTTTGACTTCATTAGCTAGCTTGTAATCAATCCAGTTTTGGATAAAGTCTTCAGTGAATACACCTGATTCTGTCAAGAAAGCGTGATCATTTTCCAGTGCTTCCAATGCTAGTTCCAAAGAACCGGGGGTGGAAGGAACTTTCGCCAGTTCTTCTGGAGAGAGTTCATAGATATTTTTATCTAAAGGTTCACCGGGATGGATTTTGTTCTTGATGCCATCAATACCAGCACACAGCATGGCTGCAAATGCCAAGTAGGGGTTAGAGGTAGCGTCTGGACAACGGAACTCTAAACGCTTGGCTTTGGGGTTAGTGCCAGAGAGAGGAATACGGACAGAAGCAGAGCGGTTTCCTTGGGAGTAAGCCAAGTTTACAGGGGCTTCATAACCAGGTACTAGACGCTTGTAGGAGTTGGTGGAGGGGTTGGTGATGGCCAACAATGCTGGTGCGTGTTTGAGAATACCACCAATGTAGTACAGTGCCATGTCACTCAAACCAGCATACTTGTCACCGGCAAACAGAGGTTTACCATCTTTCCAAATAGACTGGTGGGTGTGCATCCCAGAACCGTTATCACCAAACAGAGGTTTGGGCATGAAGGTGACGGTTCTACCATATTTCTTAGCTACGTTTTTGATGACGTATTTGTAGATCATCAACCAGTCAGCAGCTTCGATTAATTTACCAAAGCGGAAACCTAATTCGCATTGACCACCTGTGGCTACTTCGTGGTGATGCTTTTCAATAGGCACACCTAGTTTTGCCATCGTCAACAGCATTTCTGTCCGCATATCTTGGAAAGTGTCTGTTGGCGAAACTGGGAAGTAACCTTCTTTGAAGCGGGGTTTGTAACCAAGGTTGGGGCCTTCTTGTCTACCGGAATTCCAACGGCCTTCTATTGAATCTACGTGGTAGTATCCCTCGTTGGCAGTTTGGTCATAGCGGACATCATCAAAGATGAAGAATTCAGCTTCAGGGCCAAAGAAAGCAGTGTCACCCAGACCACTAGACACTAAGTAGTCTATGGCTTTTTGGGCGATAACCCGTGGGCAACGGTTGTACCATTCGCCAGTACGAGGTTCTTTGATGCTACAAATAATACTTAATGTTGGCTCTTCCATGAATGGGTCGATCCAAGCGGTGTTAGGATCTAGCACCATTGTCATGTCTGATTCTTCGATGCCTTTCCAACCCCGGATGCTGGAACCGTCGAAGGGTACACCATCAGAGAATGAACTTTCGTCAATCTGGTCTTGGAACACGGTGAGGTGTTGCCAAGTGCCGAGTGTATCGACGAATTTCAGATCAATCATCTGGATGTTTTGGTCTTGAATCAGTTTCAAGACTTCTTGTGGGGTTGTCATTTTTACTCCTTCTCTGCCAATTTCTTAACGTCAAACCAGAATCTGCCAAAGCATCCTAACCCTACTGAGCGGAACAAAGTTGTGACACACCTGAAATATCGTAGATTCTCAACATTAGAGAGTTTTGTAGTGTTTGTTACAGATCATCTGGATTACAGGTAATATTAACCTTTCTTTCGACATCTGCACAAAAGGGGGAAAGTTAATCTCAGAGGGGTCAACTTTGGCATAGAATCCTTAAATAATGGATAAATGGTTTTTGTGCCAAATCTATATTTAAATAGCACAAAAATTTACTGGTGCGTAAGTGCAGCCAAATAAATATCAAACCACGATAGCAACGATTGGGAGAAGAAGGAATGCGTGACGCAGTAACAACCTTAATTAAGAATTATGACGTGACTGGTCGTTATTTTGACCGGAGTGCGATCGATAGCTTGAAATCTTATTTTGAGAGTGGCACAGCTCGCGTGCAAGCTGCGGCTGCAATTAACTCGAATGCGGCTGCACTGGTTAAGCAAGCTGGTGCTAAGTTGTTTGAAGAACTGCCAGAATTGATTCGTCCTGGTGGTAACGCTTATACAACTCGTCGTTACGCAGCTTGTTTGCGAGATATGGACTACTACCTGCGCTACGCTACATACGCGCTGGTTGCTGGTAATACTAACGTTTTAGATGAGCGTGTGCTGCAAGGATTACGGGAAACTTACAATTCTCTGAGTGTACCTATTGCGCCTACAGTTCGCGGTGTGCAAATTCTCAAGGATTTGGTGAAAGAACAAGTAGCAAATGCGGGTGTCGCCGATACTGCTTTTGTAGATGAGCCATTTGACCACATTACTCGTGAGTTAAGCGAACAGGATGTCTAAGCAGAGGGACTGGGTAGTGGGGACTGGGGACTGGGGACTAGGATTGTTACTCAGGACTCAGGACTCAGGACTTTCTATGTCCGTTATTTAAATTTTTGTGAAGCGATCGCCTTTTGGCTATGTTGAAGCGATCGCTTTTTTGTTACATAAATTTACTGTGATGGCTATGGAGGCGATATTGTTTTGGGTTTCCATCCAGCCGAACCGCGAAAATACACAGACTTCGCTGTGTCTTAATTAGCTTTATTTTGTGTCAATACAATCATAATTCCGTGCTTTAGCACAGACGCTAATTCAGGCGGGGGAAGTGATGGTGAATGAACAGGTAATTGATAAACCTGGGACAGAGGTTGATGTTGCTGCTCAAATTAAGATTAAGGAGCGATCACTATACAAAAATTTCAAAAAATTTATTTTTCAACAACAGGAGAATCAAGTTAATTGGTTAAGCAGCGACTCGATACTTTATTAGTAGAGTTAAATTTATGTAATTCCCGTGCTTTAGCACAGAGGCTAATTCAGGCGGGGGAAGTGATGGTGAATGAACAGGTAATTGATAAGCCTGGGACAGAGGTTGATGTTGCTGCTCAAATTAAAGTTAAAGAGCGATCGCGCTTTGTTTCCCGTGGTGGTGATAAACTCGCTAAGGCATTAGAACTATTCGCTATTCCCGTAGCTGGTCGGGTTTGCTTGGATGGGGGGATTTCTACAGGCGGCTTTACTGACTGTTTACTCCAAGCTGGGGCAAAATTAGTTTACGGAATTGATGTTGGTTACGGACAAACTGATTGGGGTTTACGCAATAATCCCCAGGTGGTGTTGCGGGAACGTACCAATTTACGACAACTACAACCTGGGGATTTATATGGTGAAGATGACCTGATTCCTGA
This sequence comes from Nostoc sp. PCC 7524, assembly GCF_000316645.1. Taxonomy (NCBI): domain Bacteria; kingdom Bacillati; phylum Cyanobacteriota; class Cyanophyceae; order Nostocales; family Nostocaceae; genus Nostoc; species Nostoc sp. PCC 7524. Next base: position 4,971,695 of record NC_019684.1, on the reverse strand, counting down.
TTTGGCGGTGGTGGATGTTTCGTTTATTTCCTTAACCAAGATTTTGCCTGCTGTGTGGCGATTGACTCAACCGCCGCGTGAAGCTGTTTTGCTGGTGAAGCCTCAGTTTGAAGTCGGGAAATCTCGTGTGGGTAAAAAAGGCGTGGTGCGCGATCCCCATGATCAAGCTGATGCGATTTTCCAGGTGTTGCGAGTCGCTAATGAACTAGGTTGGCAATACAAAGGCTTAACTTGGTCGCCGATTACTGGCCCGGCGGGAAATATTGAATACCTGTTGTGGTTGGGAACAGAAGGTGAGGAAACACCACCGCCGGATTTAAGTGCGATTCTACAAATGACGCAATCTGCTGGTGTTGATTTGCAGTGAACGGGGACTGGGGACTGGGAAGCAGAGGAAGTAGGGGAGAAAAACTAATCACTCCTACTCAAATACCGGCTAACAGCCGCGCTACCACTAACAGCACTCTACACATCATAAATTAGACACTCTAATGCTTCTGGGTGTAATTCGCAGTATTCCTCTAGAGAGGTTCTGTATTTGAGGGCTTGTTGTTGATGGGATTTTTCGGCTTGTAATTCTTCCACAATATCCCAGGCTACAGCGCAATTAGGGGAGTTTTCGCCGGTTTGCTCACAGGTGAGACGGGCTTCGGCGATCGCTGCTAAAATTGCTTTTTCTAAGGTTGTAGTTTCATTGTGGTTGGAGTTAGCAGAATTTGAGCCTACGTTAAAAGTTGCTGTCATGATCTTTATCGCCTTTGTTTACTGAGATCAAGATGTGATTAGGAAGTTATACTCCTAGTTTAGATAGGCTTCCCAATTGATGTAGTAGTGAATACCGTTCGAGTTTTCAGCACCTCATGATGGGAAATTCCTGTCTTTTCATTAGCTAAATAATTGCCATTTCTTTTATGTTGCACTGAAAATCAGATTTGGGCGCGATTATCAGAGGAATTTGATAGAAATTGACAAGTTATCAACAATAGCAACACTTCAGCAAAGATTTTTTATTTAATTTCCAGATTTCATGGTTAATTCTTGTTGTAGGCGATACAGAATTGTATTTTTGTCAACTTGAGAGAGAATTTCTTGAATGACAGTATCAGCACCCAATTGTCCCCAAGTGCAGCCTTTTTCTAGATAGACTTGGGCGGCTTTGCCTACAGAATATGCACCATAACCAGCGATTCCGGCTTGAGCGATCGCACTACCAGTAAAAGCAGTAATGTTGATGGGGTTATCACCACTGTTTAAGGCAGCTGTACTTTTACCTAATCCTAATAGGAAACTACTCCCTAATTCTCCTAATAATAAACCGCCGGAACTTAATAAAATTGTTTTTAAAATTTTCCCAGCTTCATAGCTTGTCATGGGTAAACCATACAATCTAGCTAAAGCCCGAATTAAAGCTAAATCAGCCACCGTTCCGCCGAGAATATCTAACACAGCCACAGGATTTAACCCGACGGCTAGGGCTTTATATTTAGTAAATTGCCAGATGATATCTTCTGCTTCTTGTTCGCGGATGTCGATAGTTTTTTGGGCGATCGCGGCTTCGGCATCTCGTGCTTGAATTAGTGCATTTAAAGCTAGGAGCGATCGGCCTTCCCGATTCAGAATATTTAAAATAGTTTGCTTCAGTTCGTCTACCTGGGGCAGGGGCGTTTCCCATTCATAACTTACACTACCATCAGGCCACTCAACCCGGACTTCCATTGGTGCTGGTTCTGCTGCCACCATCACAATTTCATCAGGTAACAAAGGCTTGGCTTGGGGATTAGCTGCACCTAATTGTTGTAAATTTTGATAAATAGTTGCCCTGTCTGTATCTGGGTACAAGTCAATTTTGTTAAACACCAAAATCAAGGGTTTTTGTGATTGCCGTAATTCTAAAAGCGCCTGATACTCAGTGCGGGTAATATCTCCGGATACCACAAACAAAATTAAATCAGCTTGACGCGCTACATCTTTGGCCATTTGTGCGCGTGACTCCCCTTGAATTTCATCGAGTCCGGGGGTATCAATTAACTCTACTATGACTTTGCCCCCTGCTTGCCAGCGCACCGAACGCGGCCATTGAGTGACACCGTTGAGGGGGCCAGTTTGTAAGATCTTGTTGCCTAACAAAGCATTTAATACCGCCGATTTACCACGACTCACTAAACCGAAGGCAGCAATTCTAATCACGTTCGAGTCGAGTTTGCTGAGGGTAGAGGTTAAAGCTTCTAATTCTGGTTTGACTAAAGCTGCTAATTCTGGGTTGGATGATAGCTGTCCTGATTTACGAAGATATCCATACCAAGACAGTGCTTGTCTGAGACTAGCACGGGCGCGGTTGAGGTGAGTTTCTTGCAAATTACGCACGGAGTTGGGTTGATTTAAGTTGGACAAACAACAAGCTATATTTCTATTTTGATCTAAATCAGAGACTGTCTTGGTGATTTGTCAACTTACGGTAGAGTTAGAGTTGATTTAGGAGTATAAACGGCTTCTGGGTAAACGGTAAATCTGACGTTTCCACCACAGGCTTTGAGGGCGGCAACCATTTTCTCAGAGGCACTTAAAGGCACAACATGATCTCGCGCACGGTGAAATGCCCATACAGCAAGGGTTTTCAAGTTTTCAGATTGAAGGGGATTACCGCCACCACAAACCGGTGCGATCGCTGCAAAGCGTTGGGGTGCTGCTGCTAAATGCCATGTGCCGTAACCACCCATGCTTAAACCAGTTAGGTAAATACGATTTGGATCAATAGGATATTGAGTAATTGCCTCATCTAAACGATTACTTAAAATTTGTACTGACCAAGATTCACCCGGTGGACATTGTGGTGAGATAACAATAAACTCACATCTCAAATGAATTCAGGCTATGAAAGATTACCACCAAATCCGATTGCCTTCTTCGTCAACTCTGGCTTGGCGAATAACATCAGAAATTTCTTCAGCATCTTTGACGTGATGGAGTGCTTTCTTTTCACCATTGGGATATTCGACAACAAAATAAGTCGGAACTTTAATGTGATCGCCTGTGATATCTGGTACATCTACGGCAACCTGCTGGGCTTTCTCTTCAATAGATTGGGGCTGTTCGGAAATCCTATCTCCTGGGTTTGCTGTTAAGTTTCTTTCTTTAACGTTTGGTTCTTCATGGGAATGCCAATCTTGACTTACTGGTTGCCTAATTTCTTCTGATTGATTATTTTGATTGTTTAATGCTTTAGTCATGGTGATTTCAAAAATTAAAGTTTTGCTATTTACTTATATAATTTAAAAAATAAAATAGTTAATTGTGTCTTTCTCTAGAAAGAGTTGACTATTAAAAATAAAATTACATATCTGAGGTTATATCTTATAGATATAACCTCTAACTATATATTTACTTCTTGGGTTGAAAAGGGATATATTTACCACCCAATGCCTCTACAATAGTGCGGGTATTTGACTCCATCATTTTGATGTAGGAATCACCATCACTGTCTTTCGCGCCAATTGAATCAGAATAAAGTTCATTGGATGCCAATTGTACACCTGCTTCTTGAGCAACGGTTTTAATTAAAGCTGGGTTAATAGTAGTTTCGGCAAAAATTGCAGGGACACCGATTTTTTTAATTGACTCTACTAATCGCTGTACTGTTTGGGCGCTTGGTTGTTCTTCGGTGCTAATTCCAATTAGTGTGCCGGCGATCGCTAGCCCGTAAGTTTGTCCATAATATTGAAAAGCGTCGTGAGTTGTCACCAGTTGGCGCTTCTGGGGGGGAATCGTTTGGATTTGTTGGTTAATCCAAGTATGCAACTGCTGTAACTCTTGTGTCAGTTGGGCTGCATTTTGGGTAAACGTTGCTTTATCTGACGGCGATAACTCAATTAACGCATCCCGAATGGCGTTTACCATTGCGATCGCATTTTCTGCACTACCCCAAACGTGCGGATCTGGGACAACCTCACCTTTTCCTTCATCCAACTGTAAGGGTTTGACAATTTCCCCCACAGCCAACTTCCGCGCCTTCCCGCCAGCCGCATTCATTAACTTAATCAGTCCTGGTTCTAAGTTGTAGCCGTTATACAAAATCAAGTCTGCTTCTTCCATCAACCTGCTATCTGCTGGAACTGGTTCATATACATGAGGATCAGCACCAGGTTCGAGAATCCCAGTTAGTTGAATTTCCTCACCCCCAACTTCATCAGCTAAATCAGCAATGATGGTGTTGGTTGCTACGACTTGCGGCTTACCATCTGCAACAGAGTTAGTACGGCTAGAGTTGGCTTGAGTACATCCATATATCGAAAGTCCTAACAGTACCCCTAATAAGGCTTTACCGAAATATCTGGCTTTTGAGTGAGTGATTGCTGCCATAAACTTGTTATCTTTATTCTCATATTTTTCTCATTTTTTAAGGTACAGTATTTTCATAATCTTTTCATTTTTTCTTCTACGTCTCGGAAATGACATCATGAAAACTGCTAATTCTTCCCTAGAAGCAAATTCCCATCTAGTTGGGGTTAATACCATGACAGCGACAACCAACATTAACATTGCCCATCTAGGGGTACACTACCGTACACAAGAAGCCTTGCGGGATATTAACTGTATTGTCAAACCGGGACGACTAACTGGGATTTTTGGCCCCAACGGTGCGGGGAAAAGTACCTTAATGAAGGCGATGCTGGGTTTAGTTCCCGCTAGCAGTGGTAGGGTATTGTATCAAGGTAAACCCCTGATGCAGCAATTAGACCAAGTTGCTTACGTTCCTCAGCGTAGCCAAATTGACTGGACTTATCCCGCCACCGTTTGGGATGTAGTGATGATGGGAAGAGTCAAGAAAACAGGGTGGTTACGTAGTTTTTCTGGTGTGAGTCGCCAAGTAGCAAAAAATGCCCTAGCCAGAGTAGGGATGAAAGAACTTTGCGATCGCCCCATCGGACAATTATCAGGGGGACAGCAGCAAAGAGTATTTTTAGCCCGTGCTTTAGCACAACAAGCTGAAATCTTCTGTTTTGATGAACCCTTTGTAGGGATTGATCAAAAAACCCAAGCCGTGATTTTTGATGTCTTTCACGAATTAGCAACCGCCAACAAAATTGTCTTAGTAGTAAACCACGACTTAGGCGAATCCATCAGCCATTTCGACGATTTAATCCTACTCAACCGCGAACTCATCGCTACAGGTTCAAGACAGCAGGTACTCACAGAAGAAAATCTGCGTTGTGCTTACGGTGGTAAAGTCATCTACTTTGCCGATGCAGCATAGAAACTAAACCTCCGCGCACCTCCGCGTACCTCCGCGTTAAAAAAACTCCTCCCTCCTCTCCCCCATCTCATGATTCTAGAAGCTTTAATTGAGCCATTGCAGTATGGCTTTATGCAGCGATCGCTTGTAATTGCTATTTTAGTAGGCTTGTTGTGTGCAGTTGTCGGTAGTTACCTCATGGTGCAAAGACTAGCACTCTTAGGTGATGCTATCAGCCACTCAGTTTTACCAGGACTAGCGATCGCTTTTATGCTGGGAGGGAATATTTTCATTGGCGCATTTATCGCTGGGGTATTTAGTACCGTAGCGATTACCTGGATCAGAACGCGATCGCCTATCAAAGAAGATGCCGCAATGGGCATAGTTTTTTCTGCATTCTTTGCCCTAGGGATTACCTTAATTACTATTATTCAAAAAGATAATAAAATTGACCTCAACCATTTTTTATTCGGCAATATTCTTGGCGTAACTGTTAACGAAGTACGTGATACAGCTATTATTGCCGTGATTGTTTTATTAGTGATTGTTTTATTATATAAAGAACTATTATTTTACACCTTTGACCCCTTGGGCGCTCAAGCCGCAGGTTTACCAGTTAATCGGCTCAACTTTGGTTTGATGCTGTTGATTTCCTTAACTATTGTTGCCAGTATGAAAGCAGTGGGTGTGATTTTAGTGCTATCACTATTAATTACACCAGGAGCTACTGCATATTTATTAGTGAAACGTTTACACGAAGTGATGATTTTAGGTGCATTGATTGGCGTAGTTTCTAGTATTAGTGGTATGTATCTCAGCTACTTTTATAATTTACCTTCTGGACCAGCAATTGTCTTAGTAGTGTCAGGATTATTTTTGTTAGCATTATTATTTAGTCCCAAACACGGTATTTTAATCCCCACAAGTAAACAAAAAAATTATTGATTATACAGACCATGAGATGATTTAACTTCCCAATGTTCATTATTTTTTTCTAGATAAATTAGACTACCATACTGTGGTGGCCCGGCTGGACAATGGGCAGTTATTTGTATCAGAGCCTGAGAAAAATCTGAAGCAAAACCTGGACGAGTTAATTGATAAAAAACACACCAACGATAATCATGATTATTGAACATTTCGTTAAATTTTTCTAAAGAAATCAGCGTGATTTGATTATTGCTAATAAATGGTGTTAGTAAAGCAGATTGCTGATTTATGAAAATCCAATCATCATAGGTGTCTTTTTGCAGAGTGTAAGCACCATCAAAAAAGCTTCTACAGGCTGATAGTTTAAGAAAATTCAGATTTTCCCAGGTAAGTGAAAAATGGTGAATACACACTTAAGCAGATGTTTTTAAGAGAAACTGTCCCTCCATCTGGCAATATTCAATGACAGTAGCAAAGACTTGGAGTTCATGTGGCGATCGCATATCGTCATCCAATAAATTTATAAAATTCGCAAATAAATCTGCTGCTTAATCATAAGCTAATCTGACTTTATCTATTTGTGAATTGAACAACACAAATGTGCAAAGTCACAAAGTCTGATACAGAAAATATTGACTGTATCAGTTAAGCTGGCAAAAGCAGTTTTAACCCTCAAAACCATGACAGCAAGTAGTCCGAAAATTTTAGCTTTAGACTTTGATGGTGTGATTTGTGATGGACTAATTGAATATTTTGAGGTAGCATGGCGTGCTTACTGTCAAATTTGGTCGCCTGCTAACGATACAGTACCAGATGATTTAGCATTGAGATTCTATCGCCTCAGACCTGTAATTGAAACAGGTTGGGAAATGCCTGTTTTAATCAAAGCTTTGATTGATGACATTCCAGAAGACAAGATTCTTCAAGAATGGGTAAATATTACACCCCATATTTTGTCAACTGACAAGCTACAGTCAAAAGAAGTTGCCATCAAACTAGACAGCCTACGAGATGAATGGATAGCCACAGATTTAAACGGTTGGCTAAGTCTACATAAATTTTATCCGGGTGTGGTAGAAAAACTGAAAGTGACTATTGCCAGTGAGGTGAAGTTATATATTGTCTCCACCAAAGAAGGACGATTTATACAACAATTATTACAACGGGAAGGAGTTGATTTACCACCAACAGCAATTTTCGGCAAAGAAGTAAAGCGTCCCAAATACGAAACCCTGCGGGAACTGATTGCAGCCGCAGATATTCAACCGGGTAATTTATGGTTTGTAGAAGATAGGCTCAAAACATTAGAGTTAATCCAAAAGCAAACTGACCTGAATAATGTAAAACTGTTCTTGGCAGATTGGGGCTATAATACCCAACCAGAAAGAAAAGCTGCCCAAAACGATCCAGGTGTGCAATTATTATCTCTGTCTCAATTTACTAAAGATTTTTCTGGGTGGCTGTGATTATCGGGAAGATGTGGGGGATGAGGAGGATGTGGGGGATGGGGGAGACAAGGTAGAATTTGTTACACTTAATCCCCAGTCCCCAATCCCTAACTCTACTAAAATCTATGCTTGATTTAACAAAATTAGCGCGACAAATGCAGGGTTTAAGTCAGCATCTTAGCCAAGAGGCTGCGGCTAGTCGTCAGCGTTTAGAGTTGGCACAACAGCATCTACAAAAAGCTTATGAGTGTCAACATGAAATGATTGAACGTCAGGAAAAATGGCGCGATCGCATTCTCTTTGCTAATGCTACCCCCATTGAGCCACTAAATACTTGCATAGATATTCCCATTCCCCCCAAAGTACACACCGTCATTGCTACCGATGGTTCGCAAATCGCCCCCAGCCATCACGAAATTGCTTACTGTTATCTGTTAAATATCGGTAGGGTAGTCCTACACTACGGACAAAACCGTTACCCCATCATGGATAGTCTGCCAGAGGTATTTTACCGCCCAGAAGATTTATATATGTCTCGCCAGTGGGGAATTAAAACCGAGGAATGGATGAGTTACTGCCGCACTGCGAGTGAAGCGACGGTGTTGGCTGAATTGGGGAGGGGACTGGGGACTGGGGACTGGGGACTGGGAACTGGGGGACAAGGTAGACAAGGTAATAATTCTTCCCCATCTCCCCTTACTCCCCCATCTCCCCCCACTTCCCCCACTTTCCCATCTCCCGAAACAATCCCTACCCTCGCAATGGTAGATGGTTCGTTAATTTACTGGTTTTTAGAACAATTACCTATAGATGCACGCGATCTCATTCTACCCCCCATCCTGGAAGCTTGGAATCAGTTGCGTGCTGCCCAAATTCCTTTGATGGGTTATCTGAGCGCATCTCGGAATGTGGAGGGGGTGAATTTTTTACGGTTGTTGGCTTGTCCCCATCCTGCACCAGATTGTGTCAGTTATTGTCCTAATCAATTAGAAAAAGTTCCTTGTAAGGTGTTTGAACCTTTGCGAGACACTGCTTTGTGGACAACGCAACTCAAACCGGGACAACGGGGGCCACTATGGCGGAGTAATAACCGGATTCTAGAACTTTACGAAGACCAAACTATTTATTTTTGCTACGTTCATGTCGGTACGGAAATCGCCCGGATCGAAGTGCCTGCATGGGTAGCTGATAATACAGCCATGTTTGATCAAGCCTTGGGGCTGATGTTAGCACAGGTGCAGAAGGGGTATGGTTATCCAGTGGCGATCGCTGAAGCCCATAACCAAGCTGTAGTCAGAGGCGGTGATAGAACCCGTTTCTTTGCTTTGTTAGAAAAACAAATGATTAAGGCTGGCTTGAAAAATGTTGGTACTTCTTATAAAGAAGCGAGAAAACGCGGCAGTATTGCGTAAGCCAGGATACAAGGAAACACCAAAAAATAAATTATTCCAAATTAACGGTTAGTAGGGTGCGTCAGTATGAATAATTTCTTGGTGCAGCTAGGTTTTCTCGCACTGACGCACCCTACACATTGGATATTTTCTTATCTGCTACAGACCCATATTATTCTGACTATCTGTAGTATTAAATTTGATATTTGGTTTTTTATGCTTGATTTTGATTTAACCAAGCTTCCAAATCATCGGCTTTGCGAAAGTCTAGTAATTCTACTCCCAAAACTTCTAATTTCTCCAGCGTTAGTGCTTGAATCCTTTGAAGTAAGGTAACTGGAATTTCACCAATACGCCGATTTAATTGACGGCTAATTAATGAAATTTCACCTTCAATCTTACCTTCAATCTTACCTTCAATCTTACCTTCCTGAATCGCCAACTCTCTATCTTGTTGATACAGTGGTGCTAATCTCATAATTATCTCCTTGTCTTCGAGTTCTTGGCTAACTTCCAGGTGTTTTTGCAGGTTGTATAATAATTCTAATGTAATTCTTCTAAAAGGGTGACTGGGTGTTAACTCTGCTAATTCTTCAATAGCCTGTTTTTGAACAGTTCCTTTCCCTAACATTCTAATCCAGAGAGTTTCTTCTGTGCGGGGTAGTTGGTGAATAACTACTATAGCGGTACGTAATGCTTCTCCTAAATAGTATATACCTGGTAAAGAATCGCTGTTTAAGTTGGCATTAAAACTGGATAAAATCTCTGGTGATGCTGTGGGTGTAAGTATCCATAATTTCGGTGTTTTTGTTTCTTGAATATTGGTTTTATTGCGTTTTGCTTCTCTTTTTAAAACTGCTCTCACTTCTAATAGCTTTAACAAACAATCGCAAATCTCATCAGGAGATGTCGGATTACGAAATGGTTCAAAAATAGCAGGATTAGACGCAAATTTACCTAATAAACCTAAAAGTTGTAAGCTAGGGTTTGGTTGGGGATAGGGAGAAAAGTAAACATCTATTTCTCGCACTTCTCCCGCAACGCGACTAGGTGCTTGAACTTCTCCATAATTTTTGAGAAGTTCTTCTAAATAGTCTTTGGCAAATTGATCATGAATAAATCTTGTCATCTCAAAAATAAAAGGATTTAATGAAGCACAGAAGCACAAAGGTACAGAGATTGAAACTAATTTTTCATAGCTGGATATTGTTGCAAAACTTGCTGTAAATATTGTCCAGTGTAAGACTTTTGATTTTTGGCAACTTCTTCTGGTGTACCTACAGCAATCACTTCTCCGCCTTTGTCGCCACCTTCTGGCCCCAAATCTATTACCCAATCGGCGCAACGAATCACATCTAAGTTGTGTTCAATGACTAAAATTGAATTGCCTTTATCTACTAATCTTTGCAACACATCTAATAACTTATGAACATCATAAAAAGATAAACCTGTGGTGGGTTCATCGATTAAATAAAGTGTTTTACCTGTGGCGCGACGAGATAATTCTGTGGCTAATTTCACCCTTTGCGCTTCACCGCCAGATAAGGTAGTTGCAGGTTGTCCGAGTCGCACATAACCCAAACCCACATCAACTAAAGTTTGCAAACGAGTAACAGCTTTGGGAATATTTTGGAAGAATTCTAAACTCTCCTCAACTGTCATGTTGAGAACGTCAGCAATGGATTTATCTTTATATTTCACCTGTAAAGTATCGCGGTTGTATCTCGCTCCTTTACAAACTTCACACTGTACATAAACATCAGGGAGAAAATTCATTTCAATGACATTTACACCCTGTCCGCTACAGGCTTCACAACGTCCACCTTTGACATTAAAAGAAAATTGCCCTGGTTTATAACCTCTAGCTTTGGCTTCAATTGTTTGTGAAAAAACCTCTCGAATCACATCAAAAACCCCTGTATAAGTTGCGGGGTTAGAACGTGGTGTTCTGCCAATGGGTGATTGATCAATGACTATGGCTTTATCGACTGAATTTAAGCCTTGAATTTTATCTAATTCTTTGGGTAATGGAACTTTTTTAGTTAAATGATGTTGTAATGACGGGTAGAGTAATTCGTTAATTAAAGTCGATTTACCAGAACCAGAAACACCAGTAACAGCAACAAGTTTACCTAAAGGAATCTCTACATCAAGATTCTTTAAATTATTGCGATGGGCATTTTTAATCATTAAACTTCGTCCATTACCTTCGCGGCGTTCTCCTGGTGTATGTATTACCCTTCGCCCTGATAAATATGCACCTGTTAAAGACTGTTCTGCTGTGAGTAAATCCTGTAAATCACCTTGGGCAATAATATTACCGCCGTGAATACCGGCACCGGGGCCAATATCAACTATATAATCGGCTGCACGAATTGTTTCTTCATCATGTTCGACTACAATTAAGGTATTACCTAAATTGCGTAATTTGGTTAAAGTCTTGAGTAATCTACCATTATCTCTTTGATGTAAACCAATACTTGGTTCATCTAAAACGTAGAGAACTCCTGTTAACCCAGAACCTATCTGTGTGGCTAAACGAATGCGTTGGGCTTCACCACCAGAAAGGGTCATGGCTGCACGATCCAGTGTGAGATAATCTAAACCGACATCTAACAAAAATTGCAATCTAGCTTTGATTTCTCGCAGGACTAAATCAGCAATTTGCATCTGGCGATCGCTCAACTTTAATTGCTCAACTCTCTCCCGACAATCCCGAATTGAAACACCTGTTAAATCTAAAATTTTATATTGTCCCAACCGCACAGCTAAAGCTTCTGGTTTTAACCTTCTACCTCCACACACTTCACAAGGTTGATCAATTAAATACTGCTCTAATTTTTGCTTAATTAATTCTGTTCCCCCCTCATACTGCCGTTGTAAAATGGGGATAACACCTCTATATTTTGGTGTTTTCTGCTCATTTTTACTGTTCTCATCTTTCTCCCCATACAGAATAATTTGCTGCTGTTCTACTGTCAGCTGATGCCATTTAATCTGTAACTCGAAACCGTGAGTTTGTCCCAAACTATAGAGTAGTTCTAGGTAATAAGAATTTTCTTTTTCCGACCAAGGGGCGATCGCAGCATATACTGGTGCTTCTGGATCAGGTACAACCAAATCCGGCGCAAATCTTCTTAAAGTCCCCAAACCGTGACAGTGGGGACAAGCACCGTAAGGTGAGTTAAACGAAAATAATCGCGGTGATAATTCTTCCATCACCGCACCATGTTCTGGACAAGCGAAGTTTTCCGAAAATACTAATTCCTGTTCTGCCTCTTCCGTATTTTCCGAAGATGGACTCACTAAAATGTTAGCAATACCACCCGATTGTTTGAGGCACGTAGACAGAGAATCTACCAAACGCTCTTGTATACCGTCTTTTTTCACCAAGCGGTCGATAACTACTTCAATGGTATGGGTAAAATTTTTATCTAATTCAATTGAGTCTGATAATTCCCGAACTTCCCCATCGACACGCACCCGCACAAACCCTTGAGAAGCCAAACTAGATAATAATTTGCGGTGAGTGCCTTTTTTACCCCTAACCACCGGGGCAAGGATTTGAAAGCGAGTGCGTTCTGGTAGTGCCATAATCCTGTCAACCATCTCATCGATAGTTTGCGGGGCAATACAGCGATCGCAGATGGGACAATGGGGTTCACCCGCCCGACCAAACAGCAGTCGCAGATAATCGTAAATTTCCGTTACCGTCCCCACAGTAGAACGGGGGTTATGAGATGTAGATTTTTGGTCAATGGAAATTGCCGGACTCAAACCCTCAATGGCTTCCACATCCGGTTTATCTAACTGTCCTAAAAATTGCCGTGCATAAGCACTAAGGGATTCCACATAACGTCTTTGTCCCTCAGCGAAAATCGTATCAAACGCCAAGGATGACTTACCCGAACCTGATACACCAGTGAAAACAATCAGGCGATCGCGTGGCAACTCCAAGTCAATATTTTTCAGATTATGCTGCCTAGCACCCCTAATCCGAATTGTATTGCGATCGTTGTGGTTGGTGTAGGGAAGATGTCCATTAAGGGTTGTGACTAGCTTGTTATCTGACATATTGACAGGCTGATGGTGAGAAGCGGCGTGCAACAGTTCTTAATCATACTATCTTGACTATGCTGGTTATAGTAGAACAATCGTACTGTTTTAGTCTATATTCAGGCCGCAGATATATTCCCCTGTCTATTGACGTTATCAGCCCAGAAGTTAACTTTTGGGCTGATATGTCTAGTTGTGGCTGATGGTTTCACTTTTTCAAGACTATTTGGAAGGAATTGAGGTATCCTGTAATAGTTTTAGCTAGGGTTTTTTGTTGTTTTTTAGTAGTTATCGCCATGACTTGATATAGTCGCCCTTCCGCGACATAAACCCTAGTTCTAGTGATTTTGCCCCCAGTGTTGATGTAAGCAAATTCTTTCCCCGGATGACCGTTAGAACTGCGGATATTGCGCTGACTAATCAAATTACTCTTAGTAGTTTTTAGTGCCATATCCCGAACATTATTCAAGATTTCCTGGGGGTTAGTCATTTGTGCATAACTATGAGGAAATTCATTGTACACAACTAGATAGGCTACTTCCTGCTGCGGTGGTTGGGCAGAAAATATTTGTAAGTCAATTTCCCCCATATAAGTTTTTTGAGTTTGAATATCCCTTGTGGGCATTCCAGGCATTAAAACGCTAAAACGTCCATCTGGGGCTGTAAATAGCTGCCATTTTGGCTGTACTGGCTGAGAGACAGCAGGTTTTTTTGGTGATACAGGTGCTTTAGTTGGCGCAACAGTTGGTTTTTTTGGTGACACTGTTGCTTTCAGTGGTACATTTGGACGTTTAGGCTGACTAGCTTCTACAATCAAGGAGCCGCCACTAAGTAAAGTAGCGGCAATGAATGGTAGCAAAAATCTAAGTGTCATAGTTTTGGCATTCGCAGATGCTGATATCACTGATGATGCTAGCTGTTATAACCTAGCAGCACACAAAGCAGCACCTATTAAGCCAACTTGTTGATTGAGAATGATATGCACCGGTATTTCTGCTAGTAAGGGGCGCATTCTGCCTTTTTGGGTGAAATTTAACATGAAATTGCCGTTTTGAATCAAAGGCAAGATTTTAGGGGCAATTCCACCAGCGATATATAAGCCGCCGTAAGGTAAAAGTTTAAGGGCGAGATTTCCGGCTTCTGCACCGTAAGCATCGACAAACATTTGCAAAGCTTGTTCTGAGAGGCGATCGCTTCCTTCCACTCCAGCTTTACCAATCGCAGCACCAGGATCAACACTTTTTTCCTGCTGTCCGGCTTGCTGTTCCCAAGTGCGGACAATTTGAGCAATTTCTGGGGATTCGGTAGCGAGTTTGCGATCGCGCAGAAATTGGTAAAGAGCCACAATTCCCTGTCCAGAAACTACCCGTTCTACAGACACGCGCTGAATGTCATGTTTATCCAGCAGATATTTCAACAGTTGAAACTCTAACTCATTGCGAGGGGCAAAATCGGCGTGTCCCCCTTCCGAGGGAAAGACTTGATAGTGATTGCCCTGTTTAATCAAAAATCCTTGTCCTAAGCCAGTCCCAGCCCCAATAACGGCAATAGGTGCTTCCTGTTGGTGTTTACCCACTTGCAAAGTCAGCAAGTCTTGTTTACTCAAGCCAAAAATGCCATAGCCCACAGCCGCAAAATCATTAATCAAGGAAATGAGGGGAATCCCTAATTCTTGCGCTAGGCGATCGCTTTCTAAAAACCAGGCTAAGTTGGTGAGTTTGGCTGTATTATTGACCACTGGACCGGCGATCGCAAAACAAGCCTTTTGCGGTGTACCTGCGTTAGCTTTCAGTAAAAATTGCTGCACCATCGGCACTAAATCAGGAAAATTGCCACTCAGATAACTTTCCTCATAAATAGTCAGCAACCCAGAAGAGTCTGATATTTCCACCAAACGCAAAATAGTTTTTGTGCCGCCGATATCTCCTGCTAGTAACAATGTCATAAAACTGATCAGTAAGTGTGTTGTGTTAGCGGTAGCGGGGCAATGAGCCGCGTGCTGTTAGCGGTAGCGCGGCGGTTAGCCGATGCTGAGTAGAGAGTAGAAAAAGCAGAATTTCCCTCAATCTCAGTCCCCAGTCCCCAGTCCCCAGTCCCCAATCCCCAATCCCCATGTCAAGCAAATCGAATAACTTCCTCTACCTGGGTTAAATGAGAAGTGTCTCCCTTGAGTTCTAACAACCATTCTGGTTCTCTACGTACTACTTTGACTAGAGAACACAAGGAAGCTTTGACTTCGGTTTTAGCGATGTCTCCGACTAATCCCATTGCACCCCCCAGTACAGAAGCACCGTGTGCTACTAGCAAAATATCATGGGGGAAGTAATCAGATGCCAAACACCTAGCAGTTTGTCCTGAACGTGCGCGTACCTGTTCATGAGTTTCGGGATATTTAGCAGCAATTTGGGATGTGTAGCTGGTATCAATCCTGGGAAATAATTCTGCTAAGGCTGGAGTTGAAAGTCTTTCGGGTTCTTCTGTCATCCAGGCAGGGTTTAGCCATTCGCTTAGTCCTGTTTCTAGTTTAATTGGCAAATCTAAAACTTCTGCTACAGCGTTGGCTGTTTGTACTGTTCGCAGAAAGGGAGAAGCAAAAATATGGGCGATGTTTTCATTTTTTAACCGCCTAGCTAGTAGCTTGGCTTGCTCAAAACCATCTTCTGACAATGGTGGATCGTAGCGTCGTTCTGCTGTGAGAAACCAATCGGGATTTACAAAGTCGAGACGGTTGGCGTGTCTTGCGATCCAAACTATTTGACTCATGGGTTTTACGATTCAGGCGAAGTTTATTCGCATCTACACAAAGATAGACACCCAACAAGACGGGTGCAAACCCAATATAGGACAAATTTTGTAACCTTTTGTAATAGTTAAATGAGTTTTTAGTTACAAAAACCCAGGCAGGAGAGATGGGGCAGGTGGTTAGACTATATCGGCATTACCTACTTAAGAAATAGAATATAGCGTTTCTCAGTCTGGTGAAGTACAGTAGCAACAGTGGGTAAACCAATTATAAATATCATTTAAAGAGATTTGGTTAAAAGCCATTTCAATTGCTTTTGCTAAATCTGGATAACTTCTAGCACCAAGAGAACGTAGTATGTTCTTCAGCTTCGACCAACAATTTTCAATAGGGGAAAAATCAGGAGAATATGGTGGTAAATAAATCAACTTAGCTCCGGCAGCCTCAATGAGTGCTTCAATATCTCCACCTTGATGAATTGAGCAATTGTCCATGATTACATAATCACCTTCCTTAAGTTTAGGAACTAATTTTTGAGCAATATAAGCCTCAAATGTCAGCCCATCAGTTGCACCTAAAATGCTATATTGACTAATCACACCCCTCAGACCAATTGCACCAATTATCGAAACATTTTTACTGCGTTTTTGAGGTCGAGAACCATGCGCTCTTTTACCTTTAGGGGAACGAGCAGAATGTCGGCTCAAAGATAGATTAGCTCCAGCTTCATCAAGGAAAATCAGATGATCAGCAGGTATTCCTTGAATTAAGAGCCAGAACTGGACTCTTAATAATTGAACTCTCTCAGTTTCCTTTTCTGCGGCGTGCAATGTTTTTTTTAAGCTGATTTCCATCTTCTGTAACATTCTGTCTACTGTGGAAATACCAATCGTTATCCCTGTCTTCTCTTTGAGTTGCTCACGAATTTCTGATAAAGTGGCATCATTCTTGGCTTCTACTATTTCAAAAAGAACATTCAATTGTTCTTCATTTAGCTTTGGTGGAGTTTGTTGCATCCTGACTTTAGGCGCGATACTTCCTGTTTCTCTATATTGTTTAAGTAATTTCTCAATAAAGCTTAAAGTTACACAAAATCTTTTGGCTAACTGACGTTGTGATATTCCACCTGTCTTATATGTATCAAGTATTTTTTGGCGTAAATCGAGCGAATATGCTTTCATTTTTACCCTGGCGAAGATGTACAGTTTTATTTGATTTAGTGTACTTCATTAGACCGGTAAACGCTATATACTGTTTAAAAATTACTGTTGCTGTAGAAAGTTTGCTCAAGATAGAACCTTTGAAACCACTGCCAAAAACAAAATTTCCTTTAGATGATCAGTCTAAAAAAGATGAGCAATATAAGAAAATTGAATCGCAAATATCACTTATTCGAGATGCAATTGACGAATTGAATCTTGATCAAAGTTTAAACAATAGATTGAACGGTTTTCTAAACAACTTACATTTTAATGGGAATTTAAGTATTGTGCAGAAAGATTTTGTAGTTCACAATTATAATGAAAAGCCCTATTTATCCGACTCCAGCGCAGACAATAACGTGTTTTATCCTTTGTCAAAATGTTACAAGTTTATTTTTACCAATTTTTCTAGTCCGAATTGATGAACGCACTGGGAACATTTACATTCTGGCTGGAGAAGAAACTGGTATTTTAATTACACGCGATGGTAGATGGAGATACGAAGAATGACACAACCCAACTTTGCTGCAATGAGTAAGTCCGAATTGAAGGCTTATCTGCTGAAACATCGCAATGATACTGAAGCATTTCACGCCTTAATGGATAAAATTACATCTGAACCCAATCAGACTTTTTATACAGTTGAGGAAGCAGAAAAGCTACAAGAAATAATTGAGGATAGACGACGCTTAAAAGGAAATAGCTAACAATTGTGAGATTTTATAAGAAGCAATCTCAATAATTGACGACGCGATCGCTTCTCGTGCGTTTATTCCAATAGGTGTGATTGCGTCTATTTAGAAGCACAATAATTTTCTGGCTTCTAACAGCACAATTACTCACAAATAATTACCCTAAATAAGCTTTTTTCACTCGCTCATCATTAATTAACTCTGAAGCCGCACCAGTTAAAGTAATAGCACCAGCTTCTAAAACATAGCCTCTATCAGCAATTTGTAAGGCTAAATTAGCATTTTGTTCAACTAATAAAATAGTCACACCAGTAGCGCGTAAATTTTCAATAATTGAGAATATTTCTCTCACAATCGCAGGCGCTAAACCCAAACTTGGTTCATCTAAAAGTAATAGTTGTGGTTTACTCATTAAAGCACGGGCGATCGCTAACATTTGCTGCTCACCACCACTAAGAGTTCCTGCTAGTTGATTGCGGCGTTGTGCCAACCTGGGAAATAACTCAAACTGTTGTTGAACATCAGCTTTTATTTCCCCTTGATTTGAGCGAATATAAGCACCTAAAAGTAAATTATCTAACACGGTTTGCTTTGCCAAAACTCGCCGTCCTTCAGGACAATGGGCAATTCCTAGTTTCACAACTTCATGACATTGGCGGCGAGTAATATTACGCCCACTATAAATAATTTGTCCATTCAGAGGATTAACTATTTTCGATATAGCTCGTAGTGTTGTAGTTTTACCTGCACCATTAGCACCAATTAAAGTAACTACCTCACCTTTGTTAATAGTTAAATTAATATTTTTTAGAGCTTGAATACCGCCATAATTAACATCAAGATTCTGCAACTCTAAAATGACAAAATCTTGACTATCCTCATATCGGCGTTCATCGGCGTTCATCGGCGGTTTCAGAAATATTGAATAATATCACAAAACCTAACATACATCAATATTAGGCTTTTGCAGTAGGTTTAAAATGAGAAAATATCCAGAGTTATTGGGAGGAAACAATCCTTATGACTGTTACTATCGCCAAGTGGACGATTGATGACTATCATCGCATGATTCAGGCTGGCATTTTAAGCGATCGCAAAGTTGAACTACTACAAGGAGAAATCATCGAAATGTCCCCAGAAGGCGAACCCCATGCTTATTGTAGTCATGAAGCCTCTGAATATCTCACGAATTTGTTAGGTGACTTGGCTACGATACGTCAAGCCAAGCCTATCACCTTACCTAATGCTTCTGAGCCTGAACCTGATATTTCAGTTGTCCAACGTTTAGGACGTGAGTATTTACTACATCATCCCTATCCAGAGAACATTTTCTGGGTGATTGAGTATGCTAACTCCAGTTTAGAGAAAGATTTAGAAATAAAAAGTAAAATTTATGCCGAAGCAGGTATTTTAGAATACTGGGTGGTGAACTTGCGAAAGCTTAATTTAGTTGTGTTTCGAGATATCTTAGATGGAGAATACGCGACAAAACAAACATTAATAACCGGAACAATTCAACCGCTTGCATTTCCAGATATTTCTGTAGCAGTGGATCAGATTATTAATAAATAATCAGGACTGAATTCCTCTCTACGTTCGCATAGCGTGTCTTAGACAGACGCTACGTGAAGACTAAAAAGTTTAATTGCTTATTCATTACCTAAATAAGCTTCAATTACAGCCTGATCATTTCTCACTACAGATGGTTCACCCAAGGCGATTAACTGTCCAAAATCTAAGACAGCAATTCGGTCACATAATCCCATAACTAAGGGTACATGATGCTCAATTAAAATGATAGTTAAGTTCAAGCGATCGCGTAAATCCCGGATAAAATCACTCAGTTGTACTTTCTCGCTAGGATTCATCCCCGCCGCAGGTTCATCCAGTAGTAATATTTGCGGTTCTAAGGCTAAAGCACGGGCAATTTCTAAGCGACGCTGATCACCATAGGCAAAATTTCGGGATTTTTCATCAGCGCGATCGCTTAATCCCACCATCGCTAATAATTCTAAAGCTTTCTGTTTACTTTTAGCTTCTGCTTGAGGCGCTGGTGGTAAGCCTAAAACCCCTGTCACTATACTACTTTTAGTATGTAAATGTCGAGCGATTATCACATTTTCAAGTGCTGATAATTCCCCAAATAAGCGAATATTTTGAAAGGTACGAGCAATACCTAAGTTAGCAATTTGATGAGAACGTAATTGTGAAATTTCTTGACCTTGATAAATTAATTTTCCACTGGAAGGTGGAATCAAGGCTGTAATTAAATTAAAAAGTGTAGTCTTACCAGCACCATTAGGACCAATTAAACCAAAAATTTCATATTGATTAACAGTAAAAGAGACATTATTTACCGCCACTAATCCACCAAAACGGCGTGTAAGAGACTTAGCTTCTAAAATAGTTGGTTGGCTTTCTGTGGGGATAGTTTGAGACATTTTTGAGTGCTGAGTAGTGACTGTCGTAGAAAGTATTTAACAATCTTTATTTATTTTTCGGTTTACCTATTTTAAAAATATCAGGAGTTATCAAACCTTGGGGAAAGAAAATAGTACCTATTACTATCAACAAGCCAAAAATAATTAACCTGCCATCTCGGAGAAATTGCGCTAGCCACTCAGGTAAACCACCCGTATCAGCTAAACCGCGTAAAACTTCAGGTAAGGCTGTAAATACCATACCCCCTACAACCGAACCTAAAAAAGTTCTCGAACCACCAATTAACACAAAAGTCAAGTAAATAATACTTGCGTCAAATGTACCCTGACGCGCATTCCAAGTGTTAAGAAAGTGGGCGCTAATTGCACCAACAACTCCAGCCAGAATTGACCCTAAAGTAAATGCTAAAACTTTATAATAAGTGGAGTTAATTCCCATTGCTCCGGCTGCTAATTCATCTTCGCGGATAGCAGTGAAAGCTCTACCAACACGTACCCTTTCTAAGCGATAAAATAGCACCATACTAATTAATAGTAATGGTAAGGCTATCCATAGATACTCAATTTGGCTAGAGAAGGGTTGAGGAATACCAAAAATCCCCACCGCGCCGCCTGTAATTTCTAAGTTCAGGGAAAAAACCCGCAGCACTTCCACAAAGGCAATTGTAGCGATCGCTAAATAAATTCCCCGCAATCTTAAGGCTGGGATGCCTACAGCTATCCCCAATAAACCAGAAATTACCCCAGCAAGTAACATCTCCAATAATAATAAATGAATGGGAAATAATTCACTACTGGTTTGAAATACTTTTGTTGATAAAATCGCTGCAATATAACCACCTAAAGCATAAAATCCAGGACTAGCTAAAGATAATTGTCCAGCCATTAATGGTAAATAAAGCGATAGTCCAAGTAATGCTCCTAATACCATTGAGACAATTAATGAGCCATAGGTAGAGAAAAATTCAGCCATTTTTTAGGTTAATAGGATTAAATTCTAAGCTGTTAATACTTTTTGTGCTGTCAGGTTCAATTCAGGAAATGTTCGTGATATGATGCGCTCGTCACCTTTAAATGATGTACGTTCATATTTACCATCAGTATTCAATAAAAACACAAATACTGTCGGTTCTTTGGGTTGTCCTAAATATTTTCTATCGCCAATTGCCAAATAATCGACAATCCAATACTCTGGAATACCTAATCTTTGATATTCATCGAATTTATCAATGTAGTCATCTTCCCAATTAGTTGATGTCACCTCTACAGCTAACTGAATAGGTTGATCTAGTGCAGCATAAGCAGAACGATTTGAGCGCCATACATCTCTATCTATGACACTAACATCCGGCTTGCGACCTTGTTCTATGCCGTTAGCAGTTATAGTTCTAAAAACTGTGGTGTTTTTGACTACATAATTTAGATTAAGACGTTTAATTTCATCTTTGAAAGAGTCAGCCGTAAAGTCAGCAACATCATCATGATTTCTAGTTGAACGCACTTCTACTATTTCCCCATTAACAAGTTCATAAAAACCTTCCTCTGGACATTGATCAAGAAACTGTTCAAAGGTTAATTTCGGTTTTGTAAATGTTGTCATAGCTTTTTACCTCGGTTGACAGTTATCAGTGATCAACTTGACTATTCACAGTTTTACACTTTCTGAATAAACTTACGTCCTAGCAAACCTTGGGGTCTAACTAATAGCATGACAAATAAAATGCCAAAAGCCACAGCGTCTTTATAACCAGAGAATTCCGCCGGAACCAGCGCCTCGACTACGCCAATCAATAAACCTCCCAACACTGCACCGGGAATACTTCCCAAACCACCCAAAACAATTACTGCTAAACCCCGTAACCCAAAGGCAATACCAAAATAAGGGCCAGCTATACTCACACTAGAGGCTACCAAAGTCCCTGCTACCCCAGCGAGAAAACTACTGATGAAAAATGTGAAGACGATAAAGCGATCGCTGTTAATACCTAATAAACTAGCAGTCACTGGATCTTCTGCGATCGCCTGCATTGCTTTGCCGTATTTCGTGCGATTAATAAAGTAGGTAAGGATAGCCACAATTACCATCGATACTACAAAAATAATCACCTGCACACTACGAATAGGGATTGGTTTGGCAACAGTCCCAAAATTAATTGCTGCTGGTAAATCCCCAAAAGTATTGGCTGGAAAAGTATAACTTTCTGCGCCTACTAAATATTGAATTAAATTTACAATTACTACCGCTACTCCTAAGCTAGAAACTACTGTCAACAATGGATCAGATCCTTTAATTCGCAAAGGCTTAAAAGCAATACGTTCCATCCCAACCCCAACCAATCCAGCCAAAATGCTACCAATAATTAACGCTATAGCAAATGGTAAATTTATCGGTAGCGTCGTATTTGCTAACAAGCCATTAAATCCAAAAGTACCCCCCATTAGTGCATAGGTAAAATATGCCCCCAGTGTAAAAATTGCTCCATGAGCTAAGTTGATAATCCCTAAAATAGAATATACCAATGTATAACCCAACGCAAAAATTGCATAAATACTGCCAATAGATAAACCATTCAACAGTTGTTGTAAAAATATACTAATATCCATGTAATGTAATTGGTAATTCTTCATTAAAGAGGCTAGAGCCTAGAAAGAATTAGGGGAGCATAGGGTAAAAATGCCATTTCCCATGCCCAATCCCCAGTCCCTATTTCAAAAATGCAAATTTTCCCTGACTTCCATCCTTTGCAATTTTAATTTGTGCTACATAAAAATCTTTCTGCACTATTTCACCCACTGGAGTAAAACTAATTTCTCCTAACGGTGTATTGTATTTACCACTTAGGATTTCTTTGTTCAATTCAGTTCGTAATTGCGGCAATTGTAACGTATTAATTTTGGTTTTATTATCTAAAGCTTTTAGAGCATCTACATACACTTGCACGGCTGCAAAAGCTTGGGCGCTAAATTGGGGAGGTTCTCTCTTAAATTGATCTACGTAAGCTTGGCGAAATTTAGCATTAATCTCACCAGGATGTTCTGGACTGTAAGCTTGAGCTATTAATACTCCATCACACAAAGCTTTACACACTGGGAATACATTTGATGTATTCAATCCATTACCACCTACAATTAAGCCTTTATAACCTAATTCTCTGAGTTGTCTGACTAAGTTACCACCATCTGCTGCTAACCCAGAAATAATCACTAAATCTGGTTTTAAATTAATGGCGTTTGTAGCTTGGCTTTGAAAGTCAGTATCAGTAGTTTGAAACTTCTGTACTGTGACTAATTCTAAACCTTGGTCTTTAACAGTTTTTTGGAAAATTTCGGTTTCTGACTTGCTAAATGCGTCATTTTGAGCAAAGAAAACTGCCACTCTTTTAATGTTAGGATTTTGTTTGAGTGCAGCTTTCACAGAATTAGGTGCAACTACAGAAACTGGTGCAGATACACGGGCAATATAATCACCGATTTCCGGTATACCTTTGGCGGTGTTTGATGGCCCCACCACAGGCACCTTAGCACGTTCAGCTACTGGGTTAGCACTAAAGGCTTGCTGGGACAAAGTAGGGCCAACAATCCCAACGACTTTATCTTTATTAATTAAAGTTTGAAAAGCATTGATTGTTCCGGCTTCATCTCCAGCCGTATCTTGAAATATTAATTTAATTGGTGTGCCGTTAATACCACCTTGATCGTTAAAATATTTTTCTGCAATTTTAGCTCCAGCCACTTGTTCTTGACCCAAGAGCGCCACATTACTTGTTTGTGCAACAGCAATACCAATGGGAATAGTAGCGGATGTATTGGTATTATTAGTTGGGGAATTATTAGTAGAGTTACCTCCACAGGCTGTTATTAACAGAGCGCAAGTAGATAATATTATTGTCCGGGTTAAATGATGTCTCATACCTAAATAGTTATCTAGTGATTAAAGAATTTGTAAAAGCTAATAGTAATTAGCTGCCATTTGTGGTCAATACCTGTCTACGGAGACATTGACATTACAAGAGTTTTATTAAATCACTATTTTCGGACAAAAGACAGTCACCCATCAAGCCTATTGCAGCACAGCTTAACTCAGGCTAATGTTACAAACTGCTCTCAAAATTCACAATTCACAATTTTACTCTCAGATAACTGACAAATCCGATTCCGTCCTTCTGCCTTTGCTTGATAAAGAGC
This sequence comes from Nostoc sp. PCC 7524, assembly GCF_000316645.1. Taxonomy (NCBI): domain Bacteria; kingdom Bacillati; phylum Cyanobacteriota; class Cyanophyceae; order Nostocales; family Nostocaceae; genus Nostoc; species Nostoc sp. PCC 7524. The sequence continues at coordinate 4,947,377 of NC_019684.1, read as the reverse complement.
TTTATCTGCTGCTGCAATTAAATCTGAAGGAGCAGATTCCCAACTAGGTATGATGGTAGCTACCCCCATACTGAGAGTGACATATTGACTAACAATAGATTTTTCATGGACGATGTGTAAATTGCTAACGCCAGCGTGCATAGAAGTTGCAACGTGAAATGCACCTGCTGCGTGGGTGTATGGCATGATGGTGGCAAATTCCTCACCGCCATAACGCGCCACTAAATCCCGATGCTTTTCTGCTTTATTATTTAAAACATTACCTACTTTCTGTAAACAAACATCCCCAGCCGGATGCCCGTATTGATCATTATAAAATTTAAAACAATCGATATCACACAAAATCAGCGACATCGGCGCTCCCTCTTGCGCCAAGTTAATCCACTGCGTATTCAGATAGTTGTCAAAGCGACGACGATTAGCCAAACCCGTCAAACCATCCACGTTAGCTAGCTGCTGCAAAGCTAAGTTGGCTGCCTCCAATTGTTTATATACTTGGGCTTGTTGTAGCAGTCGGCGTAAGCGTTGACGCAACACAGCCCAGTGAATTGGTTTAGTGATGTAATCCGTTGCACCTGCTTCAAAAGCGCGATCTACGGATTCTTCATCATTCAAGCTTGTAATCATCAATATAGGAGTGCGCTCCCATATTTTTGAAATCACGGTACTACCCAAGCCAGAGTCAGTATCCAGATTGGCAAGAGCTGAGATTAAATTATTTCTAGCAATTTGTAGTAGTTGCTTACAGCAAGTAAAGCCATCCATCTCAGGCATCACAGCATCTAGCAAGACTATATCTGGTTTGACAGTCTCATAAGCATCCAAACACTGCTGACCATTTGTGACCTCAACTACTCGATAGCCTTCCTTTTCCATTACTTTACGCAACATCTTGCGAATGGTATTGTCATCATCAGCCACCAAAATTACAGGAGGTTGTTTAGCAAGAGAATATGGGCTTATGCCTGACATGAGTTGCGTTCCACAAAAATTCTCAGAGTATTAAAGAGGAGCGAATCTAGCAAAACCTTGCCTTTTAACTACATTGGTCATGAGCGAAATTTCTGGGCAATTATTTAAACTTACTGTGATAGACTGATGAAGTTTTTCGTAAGTGAAATAGATACCCAGTTGTGACAAAGTTCCTGAAAATATGAAGTAAATTTCTGGTTTAATAACTTGTATAACCAGCAAAATCCCATCATGCGATCGCCTGAAGAAAAAATCTCCTTTTCTAATACTCGAATTAGCATCAAGCATACATCTGGTGTACTAATTAACAGAGCCATTTTCAGTCCAGTCCAAGGCATCATAGTAATTTGCATATACAACGCATAAATCTATATAGAAATCACAGCTAAGGATTACCTGTGTGTTTATTTCTAGCCATACTAAGAAATGTTACTGTTATATTTCCCGATTCACAGTTTGTAATTGCTATTTTTGGCAAAACTTCAAATGAAAGGCTGGTTTCTTGATTAATTTATTTACTTGAGATAAAAAATCGCAAAATAACTTCATCACCATATTACGCTCAAAAGCCAGCTCTGACTAAATCTCAGTCGCTATATGGTGCGTGAGTCAACACATTGAAAACACTTCATCTCGATGAATACTTTAGGGTAATTACATAAAATATATAAGGTTATTATCAAGCCATTAGCCGGGCTTGTTGTCAGGGTACTTTTCCTGATGACTTCAGTAAAATTGCTGATAATCAATTAATTGTTGTATCCCTTACAGCGAACGAGACGCTGTACGTAGCTTGCTTCTCCGCAGGCGTACACTACAAACCTTGAATTATCTACACCGTTCTACTTATGCAACCATATAGCATTTTCTAGTCTGCTGAGGTACAAAGCTCTGCGTAACTCTGCGCTTTACTCCGCGCGACGGCAGTCGCTACAAGTCGGCATAGCCGCCCAACGCGCTGCCTCCCCTCTGCGTTTCAAAATATTATTTGTACCTCACTTAAGTGGGAATCGCTATAATAATTTTTATGTACTGAAAAATCTATTAAACTACAAAAATATCTAATTACTGAGTAAATAAACTTTTTCCATGCCAGATCCATTAATGTACCAACAGGATAATTTTGTTGTTCTGGAAACCAATCAACCAGAGCAATTTCTCACAGCAGCAGAATTATTAGAAAAACTCAAAGCGGAACTACGAAAAATTGATTTTCATAATTTGCCCCTAGAGTTACAGCAATTTGATTCTGTAGAAAAGCAAGCCCAACATTTAATAGATACAAGTTGTGAGTTAGATGTTGGTGTTGGCAAATATTTACAGTGGTATGCAGTGCGTTTAGAAAAATAATTGTTTGATTAGTCAATAGTCATTAGTCATTACTGACTTTTGACTATTGGCTATCGCCTAACACTGAATTAAGCTACTTGATTAGTAATCAGTGCTAATTCAGTTTTACTATCGCCTACTGATGTTATTTTAACCTCTACTCCGGGGCCAAAATATTTAGTCATTTTTTCTTGCTTCTGTTCCCATTCGCTTATCGGTATTGATGGCGAATCAAATTCTAAAATTAAAGCATAAGCGCCATTGATTTCCGTTTCTCGTAAACCCGTCAGTATTGGTCTTTCGTCGTCTGAGGGGCTTAAACCTAGATAAGACAGTGCGCCATCTAAATGGGCATCTTGTCCATAGCAATATCGAGTCACATCTTTGCGAATTTTATTTTGAGTAACAGTGGCTTGCTGCTGGCGTAAGAGTAAAACGGAGGGAGTTGTAGGTTCACTGAAAGGAATGGGCTTGAGTTCGTTAGCTTTAAGTGCTAATCCTCCCAAAAATAACGGAAACCCATAAAAAAATCCTACGAGGTTGAGTGTGGCATTATCAGCAGCGTAAGCAATAAAGCCTACAACAATCAATATGCTACCGAGGCTTAAACCAAGGGTTCCCAAAGAGAGTTGACGTAACATGAGCAGAGGATAGTATAAATTCTTAACACATCAAGTTTTATTATCATCAAATTAGGGAGCAAAAAGCATTGTTTAACTCCTCCATACCTAAATTAGTTTAGGCGATCGCTACTTATATCAGTTACATTTAAACTTGGAGATAGTATAAGGATTGGCAAAAATGGATCTACAGACTCTCAAAGAACGCATAGCAGCAGTTGAAAGTAAGCGCGAGTACCTACTGAGCCTTCTAGAACAACCAAACCTGGGAATTTTGAGAGTGGATGTGAATCAAGCTTTGGAAGAACTCGATGAATTGATTGAAGAATTTAGACGCACTATTCCCCAAACCGAAAATAATTAAGCTACACAAAAAACTAACTCTTACCTAGGGTGTGTCACGAGTTTAACCTGACGCACCTGTGCGATTTATTAATCTGAGAAGCAGTCACATAATGTTTTTTAGTGACAACTGATCTCAAAATCTACGCCTCAAATAATACCAGTACACCCAAATAGGGAAACCATTTTACAGCTATAGTTGTACAAGGCACGGTTTCCCCTATAGTAATTTGATTTTTACTGAATTTTGAATTAGGTATTACTGGGAAATTGAACTATCGCCTGCACGTTTTCCTAATTTCCTCACCAAAGCAACAAGTTCATCAGTAGGGACATCCTTTTTGCAAACATCATCAAATAAAGGCGTTGTTTTTCTATCTGGTGAGTTCACATCCTCTACTGAAGAATAAGCCAATATTTGAGTGTGAGGAGAGATAGCTTTAATTTGACTAGAAGCACTCCAACCATCCATAACTGGCATCTGTAAATCGAGAATAATTACATCAGGATGACAGTCTTTTACCATTTCTATAGCTTCTTGTCCGTTACTAGCTAGACCCACTACTTGAATATTCTCTTGACAGGAAAAAGTCAATTTTAGAGTTAAGCGAGTCAGATCGTGATCATCAACTACTAGAACACGTAAGTTAGAGGACTCACAGGACAACATTAACATTCTAGGAACTTGGTACTATGATTCTATAGTTTATGAGGACAAGTACCAAGAATTACTCTATCTTATGGTTGAAAAATTAGTGCATAATTATAAAAATTCAGTTAGGTTAATGAGAAAAAATTAAAGCTTGATGAAGACTTCTTTTTTTGAGGGCAATCTAGAAAACCTAAATATTTAGGTGCATCATGATTACTTCTGAGAAATACAGGTTACAGGTGACAGCAAAGAGAGAAATAGAGTGTTTCTTTCACTTTTTCCTAGTGCATAGCTGTGCTAGTTTGAGGCTTTTAAGAAACAAGAATGTAAGGATTTAGGGGTTGAGGGGAGAAAAACTAATGACAAATAACTTAGGACTTACAGAAGTGTCAGACTCAACCTATCTTGTCGGGTGCGTCAGATGCCAAACATCTGTTGAGAATCACGAAAAACTCAAATCTGAGGCATCCTATAAATGTGCCAGTTGCGTAAGTCCTGAATAGAATAAGCTAGAGTTAGTGATGCCAAAAGTTCATCATGAATGTTTTCTTGTGTTATTTATCAAGTTGCGAAAAACTTGTATTAGCATCTATGAGATTAGTCGCCACACCAGTTGAACGTAAAGCCATATTCATCAGTGTAATTTGTGAGTTTGTTTCTGGACAATCATCACCAGGACGGCGTTGAATATAAGTGCCATCGACCTGTAAATCCCAAGCTTGACGATTATCAGCCAGCATAATTCCTAAGATTTCTTGCAAATCTTTAGCAATATCTGTGTCTTTAATTGGGGTAATTACTTCCACTCGTCGGTCGAGGTTTCGACTCATCCAATCAGCACTGCCAATATAAATTTCTTCTTGAGCATTGTTGTAGAAGTAATAAATACGAGAGTGTTCTAAAAAGCGTCCAACGATGCTAATGATGCGAATATTTTCACTGATGTCGGGTAGACCTGGACGTAAACAACAAATACCCCGAATAATCAGATCAATTTGCACACCAGCACGGGAAGCTTCGTATAAGGTGGCGATGATTTGGGGATCGACAAGAGAATTCATTTTAGCTACAATCCGCCCAGTCAATCCATTTTGGGCATTAGTGATTTCGCGGCGAATCAATTCCAAAAAGCGATCGCGCATATTTACAGGTGCAACTAATAATTCTCGATAGGATTTTTGCCGGGAATATCCTGTCAAGAAATTAAATAAATCTGTAATATCCGCACCTAATTCTTCCCGACAACTAAACAAGCCTAAATCTGTATATAGCCTGGCGGTTTTCGGATTATAATTTCCAGTACCGATATGCACATAACGACGCATCCGGTCTTTTTCTCGCCGCACCACCATTACAGTTTTACAGTGGGTTTTCAGACCAACTAAACCATAAACAACGTGTACCCCTACCCGTTCTAATCGCCTTGCCCAATAAATATTATTTTCCTCATCAAATCGGGCTTTTAATTCCACCAATACAGAAACCTGTTTACCATTTTCCGCCGCCGCAATTAAGGCATTCACTATGGGCGAATCTCCAGAAGTGCGGTACAAAGTCATCTTAATAGCCAGCACATTCGGGTCATGGGCAGCGTGGGTAATAAAGCGAACCACGGTTGAAGAAAAAGATTGATAGGGATGGTGTACAAATAAATCTTTTTCCCGAATCACAGCAAAGAAATCTTTACCTTCTTCTAACTCTAGAACCTCTGTATCTAGAGTGGGTTCCCGTAGCCGTTGCAACCGCATAGGTACTACAGACTGACGTGGTGGGTCTTTGAGTTCCGGCAATGGCAAGGCCATAAAATACATTAAATCCCGCAGTCCCAAAAGACCATCTACTTCGTAGACATCATTTTCTATGAGGTCTAAATCTTGTAATAATCGAGTACGTATTGGTTCAGGTGTTTGGGATTGAATTTCAATTCGTAGAGGATTCCCCCCAATACGCCGTTTCCGCAGTTCTTGTTCTATAGCTAATAACAAATCATCAGCTTCATCTTCTTCCAAAGCTAAATCAGCATCGCGGGTAATCCGGAAAGGGTGATATTCTTGGATATTCATTCCCGGAAACAGAGACTCTAAATTATGAGCGATCGCCTGTTCTAATGGTACACCTGTCCAGTTAGCTGGTTGTCCGTTCTCCTGCTGAATGCCCAACTCCGGCGGTAATGGTAAAAATCGCGGTAAAACGTTGGGAATTTTGACTCTGGCAAACAATTCTTCTTCTGTATCCGGATTTTTCACCAAAACAGCCAAATTCAAACTGAGATTAGAAATGTAGGGAAAAGGATGACTGGGATCAACCGCTAAGGGAGTCAGAACTGGGAAAATTTGGTCTTCAAAATAATTATCCAGATACGTGCGCTGTTTTTGAGTCAAGTTAATGTAATCCAGGATGTGGATACCTTGTTTTGCTAACAACGGCCGGATTTCTTGCTCAAAATGTTGATGCTGCTTCGTTACTTGAGGCGTGAGAGTTAGCCGAATATCATCGAGTTGTTGCTGTGGTGTGCGTCCATCGGGGCTTAACTTACCCACCCTTGCCTCTACCTGTTGCTTCAGGGCTGCAACCCGCACCATGAAAAATTCATCTAAGTTAGAACAGTAGATAGCTAAAAACTTCAGACGTTCTAAAAGCGGCGTGCGAGGATCGCAAGCTTCATGCAATACCCGATTGTTAAATTGTAACCAGCTTAACTCTCGGTTAATATAATATTGAGAATCGGTTAAATTAATAGAATTAGAGCTTTTTTTTGGTTTAGGCATGGCGATCGCAGGCTAGCCTGATGCAGCCCATTAAGGGAGATAACAATACACATAGTAATTGAAATAGGGTATCAGTCAATAGGAAATAGGCAATAGGCAATAGGCAATAGGCAATAGGCAATAGGCAATAGGCAATAGTTACATCCCCAGTCCCCAATCCCCAGTTCCCAATCCCTACTCTTGTATTTGCTTCACAGCTGCGGAGATTGGCAAACGCAGATTTTGGTCGTAGATGAAATCTTGACTAATTGCTACTTCTAGTTGCGGGAGGGTTGCAGTATTAGTAATGTTTGCCTGTTGAGGAACGCGCAGTGTGTACTTGCCAACGGGAAGACCATCTATCCGGTAAAGACCAAACTGGTCAGTCATAGCTGTAGCGACTCGTTTACCTTCAGTATCAACTACTTCTACTTCCACCTCTGACATTGGTTGACCGGATACATCAGTAATTCTACCTGCCATGCCATATTCTAATCTGACGGGGAAATCTAACTTGGTTACAGCCGCACCTGCGACTTCAGCAACTATTGTAGTCTTCCGTAGTGAAACTTCAATTGGTAACTCATCTGGGTCAATCTGCACTATGTAATTACCTTCTCGCAAATTGCCCACAAAGAAGTTACCTTGAGAGTCAATTCTGGCACCGCCAACGCTGCGGCCTCGGTTGTTATATACCTGAATTAGACCTCCACTGAGGTCTGTACCATTTCTACCACCTTCTACTACTATTCTGCCAGCGATCGCGCCTCTGTCTTTATTGAGGGAACTATACTCAGATGGTCTGACACTACCGCCAGCAAAAGATAAATCTGAGATTAATGATATCGTCAGGCGATCGTCCCCAATATTGTTACCAAAAATATTTCTATTTCTAGAGGGTATGCCTTGGTAATCAATGGACGCAAATAATCCCGGTATGATCCGCATACTAGCACCCACAACGGGGCCAATTTCTCCATCTCTATATCCCAACCCTAACCGCCAACTCAGACCGAAAAGATTCAGAGCATTACGATTCAGTACCAAAGTAAAACGAGTCGGTAAATCACCACCAGATTCTGTACCAAAAGATAAGAGATACTCGCGGTTAAAGTTATAGCCAAAATCTGTTGTGTAAATATCACCGAAAGAAGTAAAAGATAGTCTAGTCTTATCTGTAGGGCGATAAAAAGCATTTAACGAGTAGCGACCAAAATAATCTGGTGAACCTCTCAAGGATAAATTAGCAGCCGGACGGAAGGCAAAAGTTGGCAAAATGTAGCTAGTAGAATCATTTTGATTGCGGAAACTTCTGGCTATTACACCCAAATCCAAATTATTACTAAACTTATATCTAATATCTAAGCTATGATTTTGGCGATCGAGTGATTGCCTACTATAAAAGTAGCCGTCTGGATAATATTCAGAAGTTCCCAAAATTTGCCAGCTATCAAACTTAATATCTAAATTAGCTGCATAACCCACCTCACCGCGTGAAGTACCCACATTCGCAGAAAGAATAACGGGATCTGCTAAACGCCAAGCAAAACCTGCGTGGGCTTGTGTTGTTTCAGGTAAAAGCTGCACAGCACTTTCTACTGTAAAGTTATCAGAAAGACCTTGCCGCACCTGATAAAATCCAGTGAATCTGCCCGCTTCGGTAGAGGTAAAATCATCAAATAAATTATTTTGTATCCAGTTACCAGTTAAACCTACACCTGCTATCTGAATATTTCCACCTGCTGGTAATAATAAATCAGAAGCATTCAGTCTTAAAGACCGAATCTCTATAGGTATACTGAGGTTATTACGATCAAATACTAAAAGCTCAATTTCGTTGCTTTGACCAGTTGGTAAATTGATATCTACAAACTCATATTCACCAGTTAATCCCACCTGTTGTTGGGCAACAATAAAACCGCTAACTCTTAACTGGACAATACTAGCAGGAGGAACTACACCTCGAAAAGATTGTAGAGGTCGGGAACGTCTGGGTAAAAGTTCACTAGCACTATAACTGGTAGTAAAATTATCCGCAGGGATGTTAGTATAACCAATCTGCGCCCCTGTAAAATTAGTGCCAGTGAATAAAGGATGTAATGCTATTTGTTGGCGACCTAATTGATAGAGCATTCGCCCTGAGCGTTTAAAGAAAAAGTATTCAGTAAGTTGGGGCTGATCAACAAAATTATTCTCTAAACGTAAACGCCATGCACCACCAGCTAAACGCCCACCCAAAAGTGTAGAACTGCGCCAGCTTGTTCTACCAGCATTACTGAAATATCTTAATTCCTGCCGTAAATTTGATAAGCCATTACTAGGGGCTTTAACTTCTGGCTCTAGGTCAAGAGCTTGATTTCTAGAGCGATTAATACCTCTACGCCAAGGTAAATCAACATTTAAAGCTAAATCTGAAGGTTTTAGCTCTAGATTAGTTAATAATTTTTCTTTTAAGAAAATATCACTAACATAAATGATTCCATCAATTTTTTTGAAATCTGCTTCTGTTAGTGTTACTACACCTAAAGGTGTCTTGAGTTGAATTTTAGTATCTATATTCTCAACTTCTAATCCGGCGATTTTGCTAAAATCTTCCAAGGGAAGTAATAAAGTATTACCTTCAGGAATTATTTCTAAACTCCCAACTTCTCTGGCGTTGATAAATACTGCAACTAATAAACTTTTAGCATTAGCTATAATATTATCAACTGGAATATCGGGTGAGGAATTATTTTTGTCTATTGAAGTTTTAGACTCTTGGGCAACTAAATTATTATCACTTTGAGGTTGTTGCTGATCAGCAGCAGTATGATTAATATCTACATGAATATTTTCTGTATTACTATTAGCTGCATCTTCAGCAGTTAATGATGTTGTATCGCTTTGAGCTAAGACCTGTGAACTCTGTAATTGATTGCCAGAGTCTATAGCATTTTCAATATTATTATCTGAATTGGTCGTGCCATTGGCGATGATATTTTGATTCTCGACATCTTCATTTAGTGTTGTTTGAACACAAGATGACTGTGAATCATCTAGGGAAAATTCAGGTGGTAAGCTTTCCGGTTTTGTAGGAGTTGCTATTGTGCCTGCAATTAACTGATTATCTTGATTAACCCTAGCAGTTACTGGGGTTGTGCAAGAGGGATTCTCGGACTGTAAAATCGTAGCTGGGGGGGGAGGTGTAGAAGGTTGGTAGAACATAACTAAAGCACACAAATTTGTATAGGTAGCCTAAAAAGCTTCCCGGCTACAAAATGATTGTTGGGAAGAACTAAAGCTGACTTTTGAACTCACAAAACCTATTTGCGCGGTTGAGAATTTCTTAGGGAATCTCTGAGTTTCTGAGATGAAGGTTGAATTCGAGAACGATTAGTAGCTACTGGACGATTTACGGGAACTGTAAAAGGTATGCCTTTTTTAATTGCTACGCCATTTAAGTCTCCCTTTATGTCTAAGACATATTTACCAGGTGGTAAATCTTTTTTAATGGGTAATAAGACGTTACGACGGCTATTAGGTAATACAGGTGTAGAAGGTAATAAACCTGCATCTACTAAAGGCTCAGGAATTTTGGTTTCTGGCTTACCTAAATTACCTATGGGTTTGGTAGCCTCTGTGCCTGGATATTTATCTGCCGGCCAAATAGTATATTGACCTTGCATATTGACATATCCATTGCCTTGGCTAGAAATATCAAATACGGCATTCAGCGCATTTGGTTTAGTGTTTACATTTACAGCATTCAACACACCAACTCGCTGAATATCTCCCACATAACCGTAAACTGCCACACCTAATTTACCAACTAATCTTATACCCTGAGCCGTATTATTGCGTGGGACTTCTTCAATAAAAATAACTGCTCTGTGTTCACCTGATTGGGGTTGAACTCTGGGACGAACAGCAAAGCGAATAGTCTGCACACCACCTGGGGGAATTGTAAAGCGAGAAGGAGTAAAAACAATCCACTGCTCTAATGATTGTTCTTCAGGCGGCAGGACTTGAATTTTATTCTGCTCGTTCATATTCCACGACTGAACATAAACTCTAAATTCTACTGGTTTAGAATCAAAGTTCATCACCTTAATCGCTTGAGAGCGTGTTTTATTACTACTAATATCGACGTGAAATTTAGGTGGAGTCACACCAATATTAAGTGCCTCAGCCGGTTGTAAACCTAGAGCTAATGCCCCAATTAAACCCAAGGTAAGATTTCTAAATTTCGGTAACATTTCAATTAAACTCTTCACTTAAAAACAGACAATAAATGATTTTTGATGTTAATTGCGAAAAATTAACGGCGATCTACTATCACCATTAATTCCCCAGCGTAATTACCTGCAACTTGAGCCTGAGAAATGTCCATTCTTAAGCGAAATCCACCTTGTACTAAAGCGGTATTACTATTGAAGTCGCGGGAAATTTCTATGATGGGTAATGGTTCTAGTACCACCGGAACAGCAGCATCAGAACGCTGTTCATTGCTAACTGCACTGCTCCTGCCATTATCAGCTTTCATCTCATAGGTGGCATAAAGAGAGTCAACTTGATCTATAGGAACACGCATCTGCCAAACCCCAGGGAATTCTCGAACCACAACAGAATTAAACTGAGGAGGTGCTGCTAAGTCTCCTGCGTCTCTGACTGACTCACTTTTGGTAGTCAGAGTAATTTCTGAATGTGCTATGGGAGGAACTGTCAGTCTTTGAGGTGTGGCTAATTGGTAAATTTCTATGGGTTCGATGTTAGAGATAAATTGTGCTTGCGTCTGAGTTTGCAAGCATACCAAGATAGCTGTGCTTAAGGCCAAGCAACTAAGGAAATATACTTTTGGAATTTTGATTTTATGCCATGACATATTGCTAAATCACTCAAATCAAAGTCATGTACAGTGAGATTCTCCGGCTTCATTAATTTGACAATGTAATATTGCTAAAACTTTATACATTGTCCAAAGCTATCGAGATAGAATTGTAGAAGTTAAATATTTTTGAGCCTTGGAGATTCCGAACTCAAAAATTTAGTATGGGAAATACCCCCATTTTTCAGGGGGTTAGAGGAAGTTTGAAAAAGCCCTAATGATGTATTAAATACTTTGAGATCCCCCTAAATCCCCCTTAAAAAGGGGGACTTTAATTCATTCTTTCCCTATTTTTTAAGGGAGACTGTAATTCACTTTCCCCCACCTCTTTTTAAGGGTAACTGTAATTCACATTCCCCCCTTGGTTCAAGGGAGACTGTAATTCACATTCCCCCCTCTTTTTAAGGGGGGCTAGGGGGGATCAACAGGTACTTAAAGTCACAGCTAATCACTTTTGAAACAACCTCTTAAAAACTTGATTCAGAAAGCTAACCAGTAGACTGAATCATCTGGGCAGTAGGAGAGAAGTCTGCTTTTTACTTGCGAGGTTGGAGGCAGGCTTTTACTCCCAATGCCATCACAATGAATGTTAATCAACTATGGTCTGAAGGCTTCAACTGTTAGAACACCTGTGTAAGTACCAGCAGTGAGGTCGCCAGATCCTCCTGCGAGGTCTAATACAATATCTCTAGGAGTAGAATTAATTAGGCCTTCAGGAGCAAATGAAGCTGGGTTAGTACCAACAACAGCAGCAGTAACAGCATCGCCACCAGGTCCAACAAATCCACCAACAGGAGCTGTAACTTGTACCTCGTAGTTGCTTGGAGCATTAGACCAAACAATGTAGGCGCTGGTGATGGTCTTTTCGACAGGAACACCATCTGCAAATCCGCCTGCAAATGGAGAAGCAGTGTCTACAGTACCGCCAGCTTCTTGACCTTGATTACTGCCAATGAAAGGAGAAGTTGGTGGAACTCCAGGTCCTAATCCGGTTAAGGCGACAGCAGTCAAATCAGTAGGAGTGATTACAAGATTAGCAGTAGTGATTGTTCTCAAATACAGAACTTCTGGAACAGATACGTTAACAGTAATAGGGCTGGTTGGGCCTGAACCTTGAGGAATTTGTGCGTTAGCAGGAGTGGAAACAATTGCACTACCCAAAGCAGCAGCACCGAAAGCAGCTAGAGCTAAAAATTTGTTCTTCATAATGGAACACATCTCCCTATATTTTGTGTTTGTGTCAATTTGTGTTGACTGTTAGTAAATCTCGTTCAATCAATGCCATGTTTGGCCTATAAGTGGCTGGAGTTGTTGAGAAACTGCAACCATTTAAAACTTGCTTCTTACATACAGATTTTGTGTTTTAATCATCACCTCCTTTAAAGTACGTATAATTCTGTGTTGTCAGCCCCGTCGGTAGCGGTGAAGAACAGTTTCGTACCAACGACAGTCAGCCAATCAGGGTTAGCAATTCCTCCCGGATAAATGTTGCTAGCCCGAATCGTATTTAGCTCTGTGCCGTCACTGAACCACACCTCTCTGTTAGTACCATCAGAAGCGGCAAAAGCGAGGGTACCATTGAAGTTGACAAGGCCGGTGGGAAGACTGTTAGCAGTACCAGATGAGATGTCCTTAACTATGACTGTGCCGACATCTGTACCATCTGTTTTCCATAGCTCTAAACCTGACACCGGATCATTCGCTACAAAATAGAGTGTATTTCCTACAGCCGTTAGGTTAATAGCACCAAAGCCTAAATTGGGGGCTTGTCCATCAGTGCCAATTATCTGGGTTCCAGATTCAGTACCGTCACTTCTCCACAGTTCTAACGTAAAGTCATTGTCACTATCTGTGACAAAGTACAGCATATTACCAACTGTTGTGAGTCTTTCTGGTGCGTAGGAATTATTACCTGGGGTGATATCTTCCACTAAGCTGGCTGTTGTACCGCTTTGGTATTGCCATACTTCATGCCCACTTGTGCCGTTGTTGGCTGTAAAGTAAAGAGTATTACCAACTACTGTTAAACTACGTGGTGTTGAATTAGTAACTCCCCCAGCATTGATAACTTGTGTACCACCCACAGTACCGTCAGTTGACCATAGTTGACTGTTATTTTGGGTTGTGAAGAAGAGGCGATTATTAAAAGCCGTTGTAAATGTGGGTGTACCAGTAGTAGCAAAACCTGGGTTAATGTCTACTAAATTAACGCTTGTGCCATTATAAACCCACAGTTTTCTGGTGGTGCTACTATCGACGGCAGTAAAGAAAAGTTTGTTTCCTACTACAGTCAAATTACCTGGATCAGAATTGCCAGCACCAACATTAATATCACTAATCCTATTTACAGAAGTGCCGTTATATTCCCAAAGTTCCCTACCAAAAGTGCTGTCACTAGCGGTAAAGTATAGCCTGTTGTTAAAGACTACTAAGTTATTAGGGTTAAAGCTACTGATATTGCTGAGAGAAGTAGCTGTATTACCGTCACTGCGCCATAACTGCACCCCATTTACACCATCATTAGCGGTGAAATATACTAAGCTACCCAAGGCGGTAAGATTTGCAGGGTTAGAACTACCAGTAGGATTAATGTTTTGTACTAATTTAGCTTGTGGCGTTGCTGTGATATCTAAATCATAGAACGTATTGGCTAAACCAGTGGTATAAACACGAATGAAGTATGTACCAGCATCTAAGGTTGTGTTAATACTTTCATTGGCATTTCCTGGCTGGTTAGAGATAGCTATTTGTGTACCATTACTGGTGAGCAGTTGCACATCTGCATTGACTAACTGTGCATTGAAATAGCTACTCAAAATATTGAGATTAAGACTAAAGTTAGTAGTAGTATCCAGGGTGAATTTATAGAAATCATTCGTGTCTAGATTGCCTACAAACTCATTCCTTGAGGTAGCACCGATGATGTTACCCAGATTCAGTGCTATTGCTGTACTGTTGGGAGCTTGATCTGTTCCTATGACTTGGGCAGATGCACTCAAGGTATATTCAGCTGTCTGTGTAGAACCTCGATTCACTAAGATGTTGTAAGTACCAGGATTCAAACTAAGTCTAACTGCATCTAAGGCTGTTCCTGGTTGGGTTGAAGTGATAATGTTACCACCACTTGCGTTTTGCAGAAATAAGTTTGCGTCGGCTGTGAGGGATGTGAATCTGATATCTACGAGAGATGTTGAAGCTAAGGTAAATTGATAATAGTCGCTATTATCTGCGAGACTGACTTGATCTGTGATGGTAGTGTCTAGGATAATAGGAGTAGCAGTTCCAACTGTATTTCCCCCTTGGTCTGGTGGATCTGCGGTAAAGTTAAAATTTAACTGATAGTTACCGGGATCTGACAAAGAATAAGCGCGGATATAGTATGTACCAGCTGCAAGACTGTAATTAATTAATTCTGATGTGGTTCCAACATTAGCACTGGTTTGAAGAACAGAATTAAAACTATTGATAAGTTGAAGATCAGCATAGAGAATATCAGTACCATTTAAGCTACTCAAATTGATATCAACTGTGCCACTATTACTTAGTGTGAAGCTGTAGTAGTCATTTTGGTCTACAACTTGACCTGTGCTACTGACATAATCAATTATGGGAGTGATGCCATCGGTAGTGCTGAATGTTCCAATATTTCTAGAATTTCCAATTAAACTATCTGATATGTAGCTTTCTTGAATAGTTTCTGCGGAAAGACGGAGATTATAAGGGGTGGAGGTAGAACCATTTGGAATAAAAACGTGTGCGTAAAATGGATTACTTGGTGGATCAGAAATACTAAAACGTATTCTCTCTGCGGTAGTTCCAGCATTGGTAGAAGGAGCAATAGAACTACCTGCACTATTTCGTAGAAACAAATTAGCATTATCTGTTAATCCATCCAGTTCCAAGGTAACTATACTGGAACTGCTAACAGTAAACCTATAGTAATCAGATAGATCTGATGGACTTAAACGGCTGACACTATCTTGAAATATGCTTGGTGTGCTGAGGAGAGAGCCACCAATATATGATAGAGAAGTTGTATCTAAAGCTGTACTTGTACTACTACCTGGATCGGGAAAACCTGAATAAGTCGTCATAATTTTTACTCTTTTTTATAGAAACTCCAACATCTAAAAATATCGGCTACAAAATAATTATTTACAAAGATGTAGCACAAATTTATTTCCGTCATTCAACCGGAGATGATGATTATTTATTTCACAGCAAGTAAGCAAATCAGAGTAAGATTTCTAATTGCTGAATGTAAATGGTTGTGTGTGACTGGATAGATGCCAGATTTCCTAAGTTTTAATATCTATCTATTAGAGATAGGACTTACGCAACTGGCACATTCGTAGGGTGCGTCAGATTTGAGTTTTTCGCTATTTTCAAAAGATTTTTGGCATCTGACGCACCCTACAAGATAGGTTGAGTCTGACACCTGCGTAAGTCCTGAGAGAGATATTTTTCAGCTTGTTAGGAGGTGTTTTAGATATATGTTATTGCCGATATGTGAGTGCTTAACTGTTAGTTAAGGGGGAAATAAAAATTCGTGCTATGTATGAACTTGCCCTGATTTTTTTAGTAACTATCTTTTCGTTACAAATTTTAGAATTATGCACGACGATGATGTTTTATCTCTCCTTGATTCACGTTTTTGATAGGCAATTTCCTTTCAGGTTGACTGCCTCTAGAATTTAACTTCTATGCCAAAAAGTTTGCTTCCGTAAAATTACTTAAAAATGCAAAATTTGGTAATTAAAAATTTAAGCATTGTTAAGCAGGTTTTTTATGTATAAAAAGAATTGGTATATTTTTAGATTTTGCTAATAATCATTAGCTGATTGAAACGATATCATCTGTGGTAAATACGGTTGTTTCATCTAACCTGTAGACGCAAGCCCTATTACTCTCAAGTTAAGAGAGTGGTTTGATAACAAAAAAGAAAAATCTATAACTCTTGATTTTTTGTTCTATAGCAGAAATTTTGACCCCTCTCCAAACCTCTCCCCCACGGGGGGAGAGGCTTTGAAAGGCAAGTTGATTTTTTTTCTGGTTGTATGAAACCACCCTGCTAACCCTGCCTTCAAAAGGGGGGAACTAGAATTGACTTGAAACCTTAACCCTCTGTTGCTAATCTTGTCTAGTTGAGATATGTTCCAAGCTACTCGTCGCCGTCTGGCTATCTGGTACACTGCTGTAACTGCTGTGCTACTACTGTTGTTTGCAAGTGGTGTGTATTTATATGTCCGCAATACCTTGATTGAGCGGATTGACGATACCCTTAATCACGTAGTGGAAATAGTTGAGCGATCGCTAGTCATCGAACGAGCCAACAATGAGCCTGAACCATTCCGTATTAATGTAGAAGCTAGTTTCCGTAACAACGCTGAGACAGTAGAAGATGACCACATTGATTTAGAGTGGTTTAGTCCGACTGGTGAATTAATTTGGTCTACTTTTTCTGAGCCTCTCAATATTCCCATACATAGCGATCGCACTGGTGAAACTGTCCATATATTTAAACAAGACAGATGGGACAATGAAGATACTTCCCAGTCCCCCCTGCTCTTGCGACAAGTCACCCAACGCGTAGAAATTGGACGGCAAGTTTTAGGATATCTGCGTGTGAGTCATCCTTGGTTTGAAGTGACTAAACCTAGCCGCCAATTAATTTTTGACTTAGCACTAGGTACAGGTTTAATGGTGTTGTCTGTGGCTGCAAGCGGTTGGTTTCTTTCTGGTAAAGCAATGGAACCTGTTGGCGAATCTTACCAACGCCTGAAACAATTTACGGCTGATGCTTCCCATGAATTGCGAAGTCCCATTACTTTGATTCAAACTAATGTGCAAGTGGCTTTGGCTGACTTGGAGTTAACACCAGCCGAAGCCACTGTTTCTAAAAATTATCGCCAACAGTTAAAGGTGGTAGAACGCCTAACACAGCGTTTGGGTAAATTAGTCAATGATTTACTATTCCTAGCCCGCCAAGATAGTGGCATGAGCAAAGATGGTTTTGCAGATTGTCCGTTGGATGCTTTGCTGATGGAAGTGGTGGAAGAACAACAACTGTTAGCCACAGAAAAAATAATTACACTTAATTTACATTTAGTTGACCCTCCCGCCTTGGAAACTAGCCCAGAATTATTAGAAAATTGGTTCACGCTCTGGGGTAATTGGGATCAATTGGTGCGGTTATTTACTAATTTGATTGGTAATGCTTTGCAATATACCCCAGCAGGTGGAGAAGTCAATGTAGAACTAGCACGGCTAGACAGAATTCGCTACAACAGTGCTGCTTATTTGCAAATTAGGGTGAGTGATACCGGCGTGGGGATTCCATCTGAAGCCTTACCCCGATTATTTGATCGTTTTTATCGCGTAGATCCGGCACGCACCCATAAAAAGGGAAATCCAGCTACAGACACTGCTACAGGTTCAGGATTAGGACTAGCGATCGCTCAAGCTATTGTCGAACATCACCAAGGTCAAATACAAGTGGAAAGCATTCTTGGTAAAGGCACAACTTTTATTATTAGCTTACCAGTCACTCTTGAGTCTTAATTTCTCTATTTAGCATTTGTTTCTTGTGGCAGATGAATCTTCTGCGCTTTAACTACTAATTTGTTAAGTAAAGCTGGCTATTAATCCAAAATTCAAAATTCAAAATTCAAAATCTATAATTCACTAAAAAATCCTGAGTTTTGAAATAGAAAAAATACAGCTATAACAAATTTTTTGGAGGGCTTAAATGCAAACACCCACACCTATCAAAGCACAAGATATGCCTTTTTTAGAAAAAGTGAAGGCAGAAAGTGGTTTAGCAGATATTTATGATGCTAGGGATATTACAGAAGTTGTGTTTCGCGTCATGCGCGATTTGATGACTACAGAGGCTGCTGATAGAGTTGAGGCCGAATTACACGAACCAGCAGAAGCTAGTGAGGATAAATCTCTGCAATTTGAGATTGCTGATTTGTGGCATGATACAAATCCCCTTGTAGGATTTTTAAGTCGAGTACGTCCACCTTGGCAGGGGCCAGGTATCTTTAAAATTGATAGCGATCGCTTCTTATTTCGGGTAGCCAATGAAGGTGGAATGCCACCAAATGTAGACCGAGAACAAGTAGTTAAAGCCGTGTTTTCTGCCACTAAAGACGAGTTATCGCCCGAAAGAATTCAAGAAATTGCCAGTTGGCTACCCGATAGAGTACGTCAGCTTTGGGATGAAGCATAAAATATTTTGAGTTATGAATTATAGCAGGTTACAGGTTACAGGTGATAGGTTGAAAAGCCTCTGATGGTAATGGTTTTATGATTTCCTGATGTCCTAATCTACTAATCTCATTGGCTACAGCTATAACCCCAATTAATAATTCATAACTCATTAATCAGGATATTTTTGTTCATGTATTCATCATACTTAAGGTAGAAAAATACGCTATTTTTGTCTTGCTTTTCAGGTCTAAAGCCAGATAAAGACATAACTAAGAGTTGCTAAATTGAAATTGCTCAATATTTAATAGCTATCTATAAAAATTAGGCTCTTAAATCAACTATTGAGCTTATTTCTACAATATTAGAAGTGGCTAATTAATATATTTTTCAAGCGTTAAAAGGTAAATTTACATAGGAGTTAATCATGAGTACACATTCTCAACAGCTTCGCAATTCCACTAAATTATTTAGTGCAATCTTTGGAGGATTACTGATGAGCATAGCAGCAATTCCTCAAGCAACATTTGCACAAGAATTTTTACAGCAACCTCTACAGCAACCTCTACAAAAACCCACTTCTAGAGTTAACCCTTGTCCTAGTATCTTCTACGAACAACCCCACGATGAGCGGGTGTTAGTACCACAAGGATGTCCTCCCAATACCTTAACTCGCAGACTAGCAGATCAAGGACTTCTGCCAGTAACACCCCCTGTTACACAGTCACCATATCAGCCAGGAATGGGGGTAGGTGGAGAAGCACCCGGAACTCGTACCACTGGTATTAATCCTTGTCCTAAGATTTATTACGAAGAACCTTACAATTCTAGAAATGTTGTACCCCAAGGGTGTCCTCCCAATGCTTTCACGCAACAGTTGGTAGCACGAGGTATAAGTCCTGAACAAGTGATTCCCGTTCGTCCAGAGGTTTCTGTACCCCAACCACCTCTACCAAGTGAACGACAACCAGCCAGTGCCAGACTTGCACTCACCAATGGTAGGGTGAATATCAATTTAGTGAATGATACTGGTGCAGAGGTAACTTATCAAGTGATTGGGGATACAGAACCGCGATCGCTAGAGGGTAAAGCCAATGTCATGCTCCGAGGTTTAGGCGCACCGGTTACACTTACACTCTACCGTAAGGATGGCGGCTTAGTAGGAGTAATTCCACAGCCCACCGGGGAAGCTGGAATGTTAAGAGTGACTCTGATCCCAGCAACTGTACCAGGTCAAGATAAAGGTACAGTCAGAATTCAAGAAGACGGGACTGTGTTTTTGAATTAGGCAATAGGCAATAGGCAATAGGCAATAGGCAATAGTCATGAGTTTTTCTCCTCTGCCTCTCTGCTTCTTCCCTGTCACCTGTCACCTGTCACCTCCCCCCTGTCTTCTTCAACATTTGGGTAACGCGATCGCGCAGGAAAACTTCTTTTTTACTGTCTTCTAAAGTTCTTGACAGGATAATGGCTCTTTCATAAAAATTGCGAGCAGTTGGGTAATTACCTAACTGCTCGTAAAGTTGAGCATAAGATTGAAAGGAATTTAATTCTTCTCGGCGATTTTGTAATTCTTGCGCCAGGATTAAGCGTTGTTGGAGTAAGTCAAAGGCGCGTTCGTAACGTCCGACAGCACTGTGGGCGGTGACTAAACCATCAATGGCGCGGATCTGGTTGGCGCGATCGCGGTTCATTTTCGCCATCCGCATGGCTAAACCATAAGTTCCTATGGTATCTGGATAATTACCCGCAGCCAGGTAAGCATCCCCTAGGTTATTTAAAGTATTTAACTCACCGCCAATATCACCAACTTGACGACGATATTTAAGAGCGGTTTCATACAGTTTAATTGCTTTGTTGTAATCTCCCAGCCTAGCTGATACTAAACCTAAGTTACTCAAAGACAAACCTTCACCTTCTCGATTGTTGACATTGCGAGCAATTGTCAGTGCTTCCTCAACTGTTTTCCCGGCTGGGATGGGTTCACCTGCTTGCAACAACAAAGTAGCCAGGTTATTCAGTGCAAAAATCTGAGATTGAAAGTCTTTGGTATCCCGTGCGATCGCTAACTGTCGCCTTAATGCGTCTTCACTTTCTTTGAATCGTCCTAGCTGAATATAAGCTCTCGCCAGCAAATTATACGTCGTACCTTTCGCTTTGACATCACCAATTAATTGATAAATATTCAATGCTTCTAAGCCAGACTCAACAGCTTTTTCCGCAGATCCAGCAGCATATTGCTGTTCACCCAGACGTAATAATGTATCGGCTTCATCTCTAGATTCTCGCCCAAAGGAACTACTAACTGGACGGTGGAGTTGTTGGGTGATGTCAACCGCACCCGCCGCCACAGGATAAAGCAGCACAGTCACCAGTAAAAGGTAAGAACTTAAAAATTTATATTTGTTCACCCACCCAGAGCTAAAAATTGGCGGGTTAGGAATTAAATTTAAAACAGTATGCCTTTGTGTCATAGTACTTACCCCTGAAATTCTGAGTTTCAGTAATAGCTTGCAGAAAAAATTACTGTGTAAGCATGAAGACTAATACTATGCGCGTATATGCTTAGGCTATAATTGCGCTAAATCTTCGCCTAAATAGATAGCACGAATATCTTTAGGTAGTTTGTCCTCTAGCATACGATAGCCTTCCTGGAGAAAATTGGCTACTTCGGGTGGCGTAATCTTTTCGCCTTCTGCTTGCAGGTAAGCAGCAATACGAGTTTCACTCCAATGAAAAGTCTGCGCCATCAATACCATCAATCGCAAAATTGGTGGTAATTGCTCTAAAGCTTGTTCAACGTAGCACCATAGCGGTGGTGAAGTGGCTTGCAGAGAATAATGTATGGCTTCTGTGGGTGGTAGTTGAATTTCGTTAATGCAGACAGCCGTGATATTGATCAGCCAGTTTTGTAAAGTTAAACCAACCTGGCCGGGTGACGGGTTTTTTAAATCCAGTCCGCCGAGTTCATAATAGATATGCCGCCAAGTCAGGGCAAACAAATATTCAGCTTGCACAGGCGATCGCGCAGAATGTTGAATTAAAGTGTAAACTATCGGACTGTAACGGCAAAAAATTACAGTAAAGTATTTGCCAGCATCGGGATGATGCTGAAACAAATCCAGCAGTTCTTGGTCACTGTGATGGAACAGCGACTTCACCAGTGGGTGATTAGCTTCAGGAAAATGAGGAATTTGCATAAATCTGTCGGTGGATAGTAGTTAAGATAGTAATGGCAATAGAAGTTTGAGAGTCAGCCGTATAATATCTTGATGTTTGTCTGTTTCCAGTTAAGACTCAGACAAGTTTAGTCTTGATACACTAGAATGAAGACCCCTTTTGAGTCTTAATAGACAATAATAAAAGCGGCTCCCTCTATATAATTTCTGATTTGTTCATGGTTATAGCAGCTAGTGTGATATCGTTCCTGCTCGCGCCTTTAACTTTAGGCTCTTTTTTGCCCTCCCTTCCCCTAGATAGCCTGTTTTCTACTCAAGGTATTATGGTGATGCTACTAGCAGCCTATGCTGGCGCTATGTGGCTATTTCTCACCAGCGCCCCCAAAGTTCATACTGTAATGGTTTCTGATCTAGAAATTGCCCGACAGTTATATGAAGGGTTGCTAGATTTGCCAGCCGCAGAAGTGCCGTTGCACTACTACTACAACTACGAACAAACTATAGGCGCAACGGGGATAGATCCGCTATATATGTCCACCAGTCCTAGCTGGTCAGGCAGAACAATGAACAACGGCAATGATGGGCTGTGGTATCAATTAAAGAAAAATACCCAATTACACGTTATTACTGGAGCTAGTTTAGGTACTAAAAATCAGCAACGTCACGTTTGTTTTGACCGTGAGTGCTTAGAGATGATTTTATTGCGAGTAGAAACACGCGGCTTAAAGTTCAAGATTCGTAACCAGAAGCCCCTGAATTTTCTCGTTAAAGACTATGAAGGGCGGATTATTGAAATAGCCGAGGTAGCAAATTAGTCTGTAATTATTGGTAATGAAAAGAGGGTGTGTTACGTCAGAGCGCAACACACCCTCTTTATGTGTGTGGATAACTCAAATGAAGGGGAAAAGGATTGAGTAATTTTAGACTTGAGTTTTTCGATGGAGAAAGGGCTGCGGTTGTTTGCCTAATAATAATTTCCAATTAAAAGTGAATCGATTTTCGATTGAAGATCGATTGCTGGAGGTGTTTTAACCTGACACCAACAAAGACAGGAATTTTTAGCCTCTTTTTGCTAAGACTTTACTACCGGAGATCACTGGTGTAGGTTGCTTAACCAGATTGGCTAGCTCCTGTAACTGATGAATAGCCTCTGCACCTTCTAATTTCATCAATTCGCGATCATCCCGCATCTCTGTCCAAGTGATCCCATAGTCGGATACTAAAAACCGGATGAGGTGATTATTTCCCAAGCTGACCATAAATGAAGCACTGTTCATTTGGTCGCCGCAGGTGTAACAAGACGCAAGATATCCCCGGCGTTCTAGTACAATTGCCAAGGCTTGTAGGTTCATTACCAAGTCTTGAACGAATTGCCGATGTTGATGCGCTAGTCTTTGAAACACTTTTGTCCTCCAGACACCACAGTCATTTGAGTTACTTTTATATTTTCTTTAGATTTTCTCATCCATTGGTATTGTAGACTATCCATTACAATTACCGGATAATGATTAGGTAGTTAAATAACTACCTAGCTTAAGGTAAGAGAAAACTTCATTAGTTACCGTATCAAACTATTCAGTTTGAAAAATCAAGTGAGCAGACAGAATTGGTAAAATTAACGTTCTCTTCACGAAAATCTGTCTGATGTGATTGTTTGATGACAGCGATCGCTCTAAGATTAACTCAAGCTTGGCAATAATCAACCACGGGAAAACCACTGATTGCAATTGATTAGTGATGTACACATGATGTAAGTAATGACCACACTTGTAAAGCCGTTTGGCACCTTAGTTTAGACTTGGTTGGTAAGAAAAATGACATATTTTTTTAATGGGAGTTGTTGTATCCCATGATGTGGGTAGCCTCAAGAAGCTTTTCCTCAATCTGTAAAGCAATATGTCAAGTTAATGGACAAGGTTGCCAAGTCTAGTGTTTAGCTGTGGTAGTAGTGGTTAGTCTTGGTAGTAACTGAAACGAAATACTAAATTTTATGAAAATACTACTCCCACCTAAATCGCTACAAGCCCAACACCGAGCATCATGAAACTGAGAATCATCCGGTTGCCATTTCAGCAACATTGTTCTGGCATTTTTAAGAATGCGCTCTAGTTCCATTCATACTCTATTAGGACTTACGGAACTGGCACATTCGTAGGGTGCGTCAGATTTGAGCCTCCTACGGGCGCGATTAACGCTCCCGCAAAATATGAAACAAGCACATTTTTTCGATATTTCTCAAAGCCTTACTGTATAAGGGTTTTAAAATGTGCAAGTTGAGAGTTTTGCGCTATTCTCAACAGATTTTTGGCATCTGACGCACCCTACAAAATAGGTTGAGTGTGACACCTGCATAAGTTCTGTCTATAAAATTCCCAATTACATGAGGTATACCCCACCTCTACATACTACCCCCTAACATTGGAACTTAATGGGATGTACCTCACTACAGAGAGAAACGCTGTATATAGCTTGAGATTAGATTTATTTATCCTCCAAATTGCACACGAACTAATTCTCAAAAAACTTTGCAAGCCCATCATATTGGAGTTTGAAAGCTTGCTACTCTAGCGAGGGTTATAAATAAGTAATAGCTTGCTTGGATCAAGCCAACCACAAAATTTAATATTCCTATTGAATTTACTTTGACATCCTCTATCTCATGAGAGATAAAGTAACTTGTGACTATTTATACAAGTCGAATAAATGCTTGATTGCATGGTTAAACAATCATGGGTTTTGAGGATTAACTAATTAATCTAGGCATGGGAAATAGGTTAGGCTCGATTAGCCCAACAGTCCAGACATAGATAAGAATTTTTACAAACTTAGTGGGAGACAGTTTTAAATGTTTTAAGCTACCACCTGCCACCAACCAAAGGCAGGCCCGATAAAACGAATTGTTATCCACGCAACAACCATCACACCAATACCGATCCAGGCACCGCGAGTAGTCCACGTCACAAAAAGTTCAGCTTGGCTTTTAGTGATAGGAACCCAAGGTAAGATACGAGTATCTTGACCGTAATTCTCTCCCATTGTGGTTTTGCGACGTTTTGCTTCACCCATAACTTATTAATTGGCAATTCAACTTCAGTTCATAAATCCACTTTAATACTTAGGGATTAACTTTTGACGAATTTTTAACTCTTGACTTACACAAGTGTCATAAAGTTATGCTTGGGGCAGTCGATAGTCTGAGTGTGGTAACTCAAATCAACAAAACCGACTGTTGTCGTAAAGATAACAGTCGGTTTTTAATTGGTGATCTTAACTAGAGTTTAGGCTTCTTTGTTCAAAAAGTTTTGAACTTGTCTGAGAGCCGCAGCACCAATGTTAAACACTGCCCAACCAGCAGCAACAGCGATTGGTGCTAAAACGATCGCTACACGAAAATCAATATCCATTTCTAGTACCCCTCTATCAAGTAGAAATTAAAGTTTTGTCAACTACTCTCATTTTTATTTTTAGCTGAAGTGGGCAATTTTGCTAGAGGCTTTTGTAAAGAAAGATTAAATAGTTAGTAGTTATTAGTCAATAGCTTCCTCATCTCCCACCCTACGGGTAGGCTTACGCCATCGTCAGAGAAGCAAGCTACATCTCCCTCATCTCCCCAGTCCCCAGTCCCCAGTCCCCAGTCCCTCACCCAAACCCAATATCTGTCCCCTTTCCGGCGTGTACTAAGGCTAACTTTTTGTAACGTTCGGCGTGTTCGATGAGTTCTGCGGCTTCTTCTGGTGTGACTTGACGTAACACTTTGCCGGGAATGCCTACAACTAGAGATAAGGGGGGTATATTCTTGGTTACTACTGCACCAGCACCAATGATGCTACCAGCCCCAACTCTAACTCCATCTAACACGACTGCGCCGATGCCAATCAAACAGCCGCGCTCAATGTGGGCAGAATGTATGACCGCACGATGTCCTACGGTAACATGGTCTTCTAGGACTGTGGGCAAACCGGGATCACCGTGTAAAATAGCTCCGTCTTGAATATTTGTGCATTCGCCAATTTCAATGCGTTCTACATCCGCCCTAACTACTGCTCCGTACCAAATGTTTACCCCTGCTGCTATTGTGACTGAACCCATGACTACAGCATTAGGTGCGATGAAGGCGGCTTGAGAAAAATCAACAGAAGGCCAGTAAGAAGTGGTAGACACGATAAAATGTGAATATGGTACCCAGGAACACTGGAGAAACTCCATCCTTGGAGCCTGGTTGCAAAACCAGGATATCACAGTGTCGAACCTCCAAGTTGAGGTAGACAACGGTGAAAATTGTTTTTGCTGTGATACTTGTATCTGTAGCCAAGAACAAATCCCCCAGAGTGGTGGAGCCGAAGTGTAAAATCCAACTCACTGGTGCTGGTGAAGAAGAAACTATGTTTATACACACTTCATGATGAATCCAGGTTTGCAGTACCCTATATTTGGCCCTGACATACAGTGTCCCCATTGTCGCCAAACGATTCCGGCGCTGACACTAACTGATACCTATTTATGCCCTCGTCATGGCGCTTTTGAAGCTAATCCCAAAACTGGAGAGTTAGTTCATTTACAGTCTGGGCGACATTGGCGGCGGTGGAATAATGAGTGGTATAGACAGCATACTCATCCTGATGGCATTCGGTTTGAAATCCATGAAGCCTTAGACAAGTTGTACACCCAAGGCTATCGAGCAACACGAGTGATCATCGCCAGACGTTATCAGGAGTTGATGAGTGGCTATTTAGAACGCAGCACTCCTTGGCGTTCGGGACAGCAAGAAACATCATCTGCCAGGCTATACGGCTTACCTGTAGAATTTAGTCCCGATCCAGCTGAAGATCCTTGCTGGGAAGTGATTAATTTTGATTTAGACAAAGAACCGGGTGTTCCCGTGCGCTACCCTTATTTCAGATTGTTTGAGTAAATTTGATGAATTTAGGGGTGTAGGGGTGTGGGGTTTAGGGGTGAAATTAATTCTCTAATTCCCCCTTCCCAATCCCCAGTCCCCAATCCCCAGTCCCCAATCCCCAAAATGCACCACGCTTCTATTCGGACTGCGAATATCCATCAAGCGATCGCCTTTTATGAAATACTAGGCTTCACAGTCTGTGAACGCTTCACTACAGGCTATACCCTCGCTTGCTGGATGGAAGGCTTGGGCGGCAGAATTGAACTTATCCAAATTCCCCAACCAAAACCAGCACCGGATGCGTTCGGAGATGAACATTATGTGGGGTACTATCACCTGTCCTTTGATTTAACTGAGATTACCCCAGATTTACCAGGGTGGTTGACAAATTTACAAGAGCGTGTGTCAGAAAGCGCGGAATTATCACCTTTAAAGATTTTATTGGAACCAACACAGCAGCAGATAGGCGATCGCATTTGGGAAGTTGCCTTCATTGCTGATACTGATGGTTTACCATTGGAGTTCTTGAGACTTTTAACTAAACTTCATTAGTTTATTTTGTTTGTTTTGTGTTTTTATATACATTATCAATGTCTCCGAGGTAACATATCTTCAGGAGAATTAGATGATTCTCCGCACAAGAAATAATTTTTTTTTATACATCTACCAAATAAATGTCTGTATTATCAGCTTGCTATAGATACCGTTTCTATTTGTTGCTGTTTGTGATTTCATTAGTTGCGGTATTATTTCTTGGCAATGAACTTGCTGAAAGTCAACATATAAATAGCTCTAGTCGAGTTAATCACCCAGTAACATTAGTGGCTAAAAATCATCAAGATTTGAAATTAACAGAAAACGTCCAGAAGACAGTGCTGGAAAATGGACTCACTGTATTAATTAAGGAAGTACACACAGCTCCGGTTGTGAGTGTGCAAGTTTGGTATAAGTTCGGTTCACGCCACGAAGCACCGGGAGTTAATGGCATTGCCCACCAACTCGAACATATGATGTTTAAAGGCACAGCCAACCGTCCGACGCAATTTGGTTGGTTGTTGAGTGCTTTAGGTAGCGACTCAAATGCTTTTACTAGCTATGACCAAACAGCTTATTATGGTACGGTAGAACGAGAAAAGCTCAAAGCATTGTTAGTTCTAGAAGCAGATAGAATGCAAAATGCTCTGATGGATAGTGAACAACTAGCTAGCGAGAAGCGAGTAGTCATTTCCGAATTGCAGGGTTATGAAAATAGCCCGGAATATCGTCTTAATCGTGCTATTCTGCGGTCAGTATTTCCCAATCATGGTTATGGTTTACCTGTGGGGGGAACTAAGGCAGATGTAGAAAAATTCCAGGTTGAGCAAATACGGAAATATTATCAACAGTTTTATCATCCCGATCACGCAGTCTTAGTAATTGTTGGCGATTGCCAAGCTGACAAAACTTTAGCAGCTGTGAAAGAAATTTTTGGTAATATCCCCAAGAGTCAACAGTCAAGAGTCCATAGCCAAAAATCCCAGTTCCCATTCCCCAGTCACCAATCCCCAGTTCCCAACCCCATCATCCTCCGAGAACCAGGATCGACAACATTATTAAAAGCTATCTATCCGCTACCACAAGCAAATCACCAAGATATAGCAGCTTTAGAGGTAGCTGATTATATCTTGACGGAAGGGAGAAATTCTCGACTGTATCAAGCCTTGATAGAATCGGGTTTAGCCACTGATATATCTGGTTCGGTAGTGACTTTAGAACAGGCTGGTTGGTATGAGTTATCGGTGACAGCAGATCCTGACCAAGATTTGACTAAAATTGAGTCGGTGTTGAATAATGCGATCGCCAAACTAACTAAAGGAGTAAAAGCCGCAGAATTAGCTAGAGCTAAAAGACAGTTAGAAGCTGCCACAATTTTGAGTAACCGTAGTATCACCGATCAAGCCATGCAATTAGGCAATGATGAGACAACTACTGGTGATTATCGCTTCACAGATTATTATTTAGCAGCCGTTCGTCAAGTTAGCACCGCCGATGTTGTGGATGTATTAAACAAATATCTGTCCAAGTCTGCCCAAACTGTGGGGATTTTTCAACCAATTATCAGTCAAAGTAAGGAAATTGGTGGAAAACACTCACCACGACAAACTACAGAAAATTTATCAAGTAATTCGCCTGTGCCACTGGCTGAGATGATGCAGTATCTACCAGCCATTGATACTGTTCAAAGTAATTCCCCCAACACTACGCTGAAACTACCACAGCAATTTAAATTAGCTAATGGTTTACAGGTATTATTGTTGAGCGATCGCTCAACACCCACCATCACTTTAAGTGGTTATATCAAAGCAGGTACAGAATTTGATCCAGTGGAACAAGCTGGATTAGCCTCACTGGTAGCAGATAGCTTGATGGATGGGACTAAAACCAAAAACGCCTCCACCTTGGCGCAAGCTTTAGAAGACAGGGGAGCGACTTTGGACTTTGCCGCTTACCGCAATGGTGTAGAAATTGAGGGTAATAGTCTCGCTGAAGATTTGCCTGTTTTAATCCACACCTTAGCTGATGCCATTAAACATAGTACATTTCCCCAAAAAGATTTGGAATTGAATCGACAACAAGCTCTCACAGAATTCAAGCAAGAGTTAGATGATCCTTCAGCAGTAGCTAGACGAATCTTTTTACAATCGATTTACCCTACAAAACATCCTCTCCACAAATTTCCGACGCAGGAGAGTTTACGACGCATTAGAAAAAAAGATGTTGTTGCTTTCCAAAATCAATACTATCGTCCAGATACGATGGTATTGGCGATCGCTGGAGATTTTGCACCAGAACAAGTGCGATCTCTCATAGAAGCAGAATTTGGTGATTGGCGCGTTAGTGGTGAACCACCAAGTGTAGAATATCCCCAAGTTTCCAACCCTAGCAGTATTGTGCGGGTGAATCCTGTTGTTCCCGGTAAAGCTCAAGCTATTACTTACATGGGTTATACAGGTATCAAACGTCAAGATCCCAGATTTTACGCAGCTTTGGTTTTAAATCAAATTTTAGGGGGGGATACATTATCTAGTCGTCTCGGAGCAGAAGTACGCGATCGCCAAGGTTTGACTTACGGAATTTTTAGCCACTTCCAAGCCGAAAAAGATTTTGGGACATTTTGGATTGAAATGCAAACCAGTCCAGAAGATGCGAATCAGGCGATCGCTAGTACCCGCAAACTCCTTCAGGAAATTCATCAACATGGTGTCACAGCTACAGAATTAGAGACAGCTAAACGTAGTCTGATTGGTAGCTATAAGGTTTCTTTAGCAGATCCAGAGGAGTTAATCACTACAATCTTGATGAATCAGGTGTATGGGTTAGACACAGGGGAATTACATACTTATAGCCAGAAGATTGAGCAAGTTACTTTGGCGGATGTTAATCAAGCTGCTCGTGAGTTATTGCATCCTGATAACTTGGTTGTGGTGACAGCAGGCCCGGCTATGTTGGCTAACCAAAGTGTTAGATAATGAGTAGAAACGCAGAGTGGCGCAGAGGTACGCGCAAAGTTACGCGGAGTATACTATGGTGAAATTAGTTTGGCGTGGCTGTGTGATTTTGGGATTGTTGGTTTGTCTGGGTTTGATGATTGGTAGTCCAGCGATCGCGGCAAATTATACTGGTGATTTACTCAAGCTACCTGCTACAGAAGTTACCGTGAGTTTAGGTAATGGTGCTAACGAACTTAAGTTTGAGCCGAATCATTTAGACTTTGTAGCGGGGAAACGGTATCAACTGCGGTTAACTAATCCCAGTCAAATGAAGCACTACTTTACAGCGAAAGATTTTGCTGACGGTATCTGGACACAAAAAGTCGAAGCCGGGAAAGTGGAGATTAAAGGCGCAATCCATGAACTGGAACTAAAACCAGGCGCAACAGCCGAATGGGTATTTGTGCCAATGAAGCCAGGAAAATATAATTTACGCTGTTCTATCCCTGGACATACGGAAGCAGGGATGACAGGGGAAATTGCGATCGCTAGTAAGTGAGGCAGGGGAGCAGAGGAGGAAAATCCAATGTCTAATGCCTAATGACTAATGACTAATTCGCAACAAAAAATAAGCTAACGTAAATATGGATAGTATTTCTCAACTAAACTTTAGGTAAAACACTGTAATTTAGCGGTAAGGCGCAAGTAATCACTAACTTTCCATGAACATCCTCACCAACTTACTGTCTCAAGCACCTAAGCCTACAACATCACCCAAACAACGCCGGGGTATTGAAATTAAATCGCCGCGTGAAATTGATATTATGCGGCAATCAGCGAAAATTGTGGCAACTGTCCTTAAAGAAATTTCGGAGTTAGTCAAGCCAGGAATGACTACGGCTGATTTGGATGCTTATGCGGAAAAACGCATCCGTGAAATGGACGCAACCCCCAGTTTTAAGGGATATCATGGTTTTACTGGTTCTATCTGCTCCAGTATCAATAATGAAGTTGTGCATGGTATCCCTAGTCCTAAAAAAGTAATTCGGGCTGGGGATGTATTAAAAGTAGATACAGGTGCTTATTATCAAGGGTTTCATGGTGATTCCTGTATTACTATCGCCGTGGGTGAAGTTACCCCAGAAGCCGCTAGACTGATTCGTGTTGCTGAAGAAGCACTTTATAAAGGCATTGAACAAGTAAAAGCTGGTGCATATCTGCTGGATTTGGCTGGCGCAATTGAAGATCATGTCAAAGCCAATGGTTATAGTGTGGTGGAAGAATTCACCGGACATGGTGTAGGACGCAATTTACACGAAGAACCTTCTGTGTTTAACTTCCGTACACGGGAAATGCCTAATGTTAAACTGCGCGCAGGGATGACTCTGGCGATTGAACCAATTTTAAATGCCGGTTCTAAACACACCAGAACATTATCAGATAGATGGACGGCTGTAACTGTCGATAATTCCTTGTCAGCACAGTTTGAACATACAGTTTTGGTGACAGACACAGGTTATGAAATTTTGACTGATCGCACCAAAGTTTAATTTAGCAAGCAAGAGATTAAAGAGCGATCGCATTAGTCAGGTGCGATCGCTTTTTATTGACTGGATGCCGAAAATTGTTGAACTAAAATATGAACAACGAACCTATTGCGAGCAAATCTCAGACTGATTGGCAACGACTGGATACTATGAATGATCAGGATATTGACTTTTCCGATTGTCCAGAAGTGACTTTTGAACAGTTTGGCAAAGCAGTAGTTAAACGAGGTTTTCGATCAAGAATTCTGTTGATACAACTTTAGAAAAGGATGAGTTTCGGGCTTATATTGAATATTTAAGTCAGCCGATTAACTACACTCCTAAAGATAAAGAGTTAGAGCAGCTATATAAGGTTTATAAACGTCGCACCTTCAAAACAGGTGATATAAAAGCTCTATAGGAATCCGCTTTGATTTTTGAAATTATCTGCGTAGGCAGGGAGTAGGGAGTAGGGAGTAGGGAGTAGGAAAGAGGGATTTTTGAGTGTACGGATTTTTTTTCATAAATCAAATATGAATCCTATATTGAGATTAAAACTCGTAAACAGATTGATTCAACCTTAGCAAAAAAGATTATTAATAAGGGAGGTGTATCTGCTGTCTTAACCACAGGGATAATTACAAAGCCAGCAAAGAAACTCTTTGATGAGCATGATGTAGCATATGCAGAAAATGTCCCAGAGAAGCTGTTTATGGAATCTGAAGCTCAGGAGGAAGGCTAATGTTAGATATAGTATTCTACTCACAAGACAAAGCGACCGTAGAAGCAGTTGACGTTTCACAGAACTTTTACGAGTGGCTACAGCAATCAGACTTTTCTAGGATTGCAGAACCTCAAGAAATGGAGATGAAACCTGATGGAGAAGCTGTTAAAACTTCTGTTATTCCCCTTGAGGGTGGAAATCGCAGAAAGTTTAGCGACTTCTTGCGAGATACAATTGTTCAAGAAAGTGATGATGTGCTGAAAAATTTAGGTGATTCCCCCTCAAAGCAAGAATACACAAAAGCCACCTATAAGCTGAAAACCCTGCAAAGTTTGCGTAAGCTTGTGGAGGATGAAAATTGTAAATACCTAGAGTTTTAGTAGAAGAAACGTAGCGATCGCGGTATCAAAACCCCAATGTAATTCATCTGCGTTCATCTGCGTTCATCTGCGTTTTACTCTCGTCTCAACCCATACCCCCCACCCCCAGGAGTTTCAATCACAAACACATCTCCAGAATTCATCTCCACTACTGCTTTGCTGCTTAATTCCTCCACAGTGCCATTACTTCTTTCCACATAATTTCTCCCCACTTTCCCCGCTTCACCACCGCATAAACCAAAAGGCGCAACAACGCGGTGATTTGCTAAAATTCCGGCTGTCATTGGTTCTAGAAAACGGAGGCGACGAATTACCCCATTACCGCCACTATTTTGACCTTTACCGCCACTATGATGACGAATACCAAAACTGTCCAAAATTACTGGAAATCGCCATTCTAGGACTTCAGGATCAGTAAGGCGGGAATTTGTCATATGGGTGTGGACTGCATCTGTACCCGCAAAATCTGCACCTGCACCGGAACCACCGCAGATAGTTTCATAATATTGATAGTGTTCATTGCCAAAGGTAAAGTTATTCATTGTGCCTTGAGAAGCAGCTAACACACCCAATGCACCATACAAAGTATCTGTAATGGCTTGGGAAGTTTCCACATTTCCCGCCACCACCGCCGCAGGATAACGGGGATTTAACATACACCCTTCGGGAATGAGAATTTCTAATGGTTTGAGACAGCCTGCATTCAAGGGAATATCATCATCTACTAAGGTGCGGAATACATATAAAACTGCGGCTTTACAAACTGCTGCCGGAGCGTTGAAATTATTATTTAATTGCTGGGGTGATGTGCCTGTAAAATCAATTTTTGCACTGCGATTTTCTCGATTAATAGTGATAGCAACTTGAATCTGGCTACCATCATCTAAAGCATAGTTAAAGCTACCATCTTTTAATACTTCAATGACTCGGCGTACAGATTCTTCGGCGTTGTCTTGCACAAACCCCATGTAAGCTTGTACTGTGGCTAAACCGTAATGCTCTACCATGTGTAGAAGTTCTTGCACACCGCGTTCATTAGCAGCAATTTGAGCTTTTAAATCGGCAATATTTTGATTGATATTTCTGGCTGGATAGGGTTCACTCGCTAATAATTTTCTTAATTCTATTTCTCGGAATTCACCAGCTTTGACTAACTGGAAATTATCTAATAATATTCCTTCTTCTGTGACATTTTTACTATTGGGAGGCATGGAACCCGGAGTGATGCCGCCGATATCTGCATGATGTCCCCGTGAGGCGACGTAGAAGAGGGGGGAGTGGGGATGAGGGAGTCGGGAGTCGGGGAAGACTGGGGTAATGACGGTGATATCTGGGAGGTGAGTTCCACCGTTGTAGGGGTTGTTGGAAACAAAGACATCTAGGGGTTTGATGGTGTCGCCATAGGCTGTAATTAAAGCTTGGACGCTTTCACTCATGGAACCTAGATGCACGGGAATATGGGGTGCGTTGGCGACTAACTGTCCAGAACTATCAAAAATCGCGCAGGAGAAATCTAGCCTTTCCTTGATGTTGACTGAGGAACTGGTATTTTGTAAGGTTATCCCCATTTGTTCAGCGATCGCTCGAAATAAATTATTAAATATCTCCAGCATTACGGGATCTCTTTGGGTGGGGAGTGGGGAGTGGGGAGTAGGGAGTGGGGATTTGGTGGTGACTCGCTGTAAAACTAGATGATTACGATGAGTTAATTCTGCTTGCCAATGGGGTTCAATCACGTTTGTACCCGTTGGTTCTACAATGATTGCCGGGCCGGAAATATCATCTCCTGGTTGTAAATCCTCTCGCTGATATACGGGTGTAGAATGCCATGCGCCAGCCGTGTACATCTGTACAGTCGCAACGGCAGCTGGTGGTTGATTATCCCGGCGTGAGACGATGGCTTCTTGTGGTGCATCATGTCTCGCTACTACTTCCACAGCTACCGCTTCTACAATCAGCCGCTTCTCTGGGACGATAAACCCGTAACGTTGACGATGCAAATTTTCAAATTGCCTCTGCATCGTTGTTATCTCACCAAAATCGACAATTAACGACGCGTCTGTTCCTTCGTAGCGCAAA
Organism: Nostoc sp. PCC 7524; assembly: GCF_000316645.1. Taxonomy (NCBI): domain Bacteria; kingdom Bacillati; phylum Cyanobacteriota; class Cyanophyceae; order Nostocales; family Nostocaceae; genus Nostoc; species Nostoc sp. PCC 7524. The sequence continues at coordinate 4,912,384 of NC_019684.1, read as the reverse complement.
TGCACCTGACGATAAATATCTGTTTTTTCTTCTACTTCTGTAACTCTATGGTTGAGTTCTTGCTGTCCTTGTTTTGCCAATTCCGCAAATACTAACTCTAGTTCAGACAGGACATCATCACTTAAAACACTTTCTACAGACTGTTCCCGCATTGCCCGCACATCAGCTAAACCCATACCATAAGCTGACAATACCCCAGCGTAGGGATGAATAAACACTTGCTGCATCCCCAAAGCATCAGCAATTAAACAAGCGTGTTGTCCACCCGCACCGCCAAAACAACACAGCGTATATTCGGAAACGTCATAACCACGCTGGAGAGAGATTTTTTTAATCGCATTCGCCATTTTATCAACTGCGATCGCTAAAAATCCCGTCGCCACTGCCTCTGGTTTCCTGGAATCACCAATTTCCGCCGCCAACTGCGTAAATTTTGCTCGCACCACCTCTGCATCTAGCGGTAAATCAGCATTCAGCCCGAAAACTTTGGGAAAAAACTCTGGTTGCAACTTCCCCACCATCACATTGCAATCCGTCACCGTTAACGGCCCCCCTTTGGAGTAGGAAGCAGGGCCAGGATTTGCTCCGGCTGATTCTGGCCCCACCCGATAACGAGAACCATCAAACTGCACAATTGAACCACCACCAGCAGCAACGGTGTGAATTGCCATCATAGGTGTGCGTAGACGTACCCCTGCAACTTCCGTTTCAAAGGTGCGTTCATACTCGCCGTTGAAATGGGCGACATCTGTAGATGTACCACCCATATCAAAGCTGATAATCTTGTTAAATCCTGCCATTAAACTTGTCTGCACAGCCCCAACAATTCCACCGGCTGGCCCTGATAAAATACTGTCCTTCCCTTGAAAGTTCTCAGCATCAGCAAGTCCCCCATTGGATTGCATGAACATGATAGTGGGGGAGTGGGGACTGGGGACTGGGGACTGGGGACTGGGAAGAATTGCAACCTTGTCCCCCTTCTCTACCTCGTCACCTAACTGACTTGCAACCTGATCTATGTAACGTCGCAGAATCGGGGATAAGTAAGCATCAACGACAGTCGTGTCACCCCGACTGACTAATTTCATTAAAGGGCTGACTTCGTGAGATACGGAAACTTGAGTAAAACCAATACTTCTGGCTAAAGCAGCAACCTGTTTTTCATGTTCAGTGTAGCGGTAGCCGTGCATGAAAGCGATCGCACAAGCACGAATCCCATGATTAAATGCTGCTTGCAATTGGGGACGAATAACCTCTAGATTGACGGGGGTTAATTCCTCACCTTGGGCGCTGTAGCGTTCTTCTGCCTCAATGACCTGCTCATACAGCATTTCTGGCAAAATAATCTGACGGGCAAAGATATCGGGACGGTTTTGATAACCGATTCGCAGCGCATCTCGAAAACCTTTAGTGATTACTAAGACTGTGCGATCGCCTTTTCTTTCTAATAGGGCATTTGTTGCCACAGTCGTCCCCATTTTCACGGCAGCAATTTGATTGGCGGGAATGGCTGCATCTGTAGCGATTCCTAAAATTTCCCGAATCCCTTGCACTGCTGCATCAGTATAGCGTTCAGGATTTTCCGACAACAGCTTGTGAATTAATATCTTGCCATCGGGACGCTTCGCCACAATATCAGTAAACGTACCGCCACGATCAATCCAAAATTCCCAAGCCATTGTCAGTTCCTCAATTGCCAGCACCGCTATTTGTAGATTAGCGCGATGTGCAACTTATACCAATTTGCAATGGACTAACGCCCTGCTCCGAAGATCGCAATTCGCAGTTCGTAATGACATTTTCTGAGTAAGTCGGGGGGAAAAACACAAATATGTTAATCAAGATACACTAGATTAAAACTCTCTCGCCCCCTACCTCCGGCATTATGCCGTTTGAGTATCTTCAGTAGTCACTTCTTCTGTACTTGCCTTGATGCGGCTGAATGTGCTTCTGCGAATGCGTTCACTCTTACGAACTCCACCAGCCATTTCATATTCTTTGCTATCCTTGCCGTACTTAAATGCAACTCCAATTAACATTTTTTCCGAGAGGTCGCCCAAAACTTTTTCTAACTCTTTAATTTCATTTTTAGAGGAATTAATTACCGCTAGTGCAGTATTGTAGCCATCAATTTTAGTGCGTAATTTATCAATGATTAGGCTCATGTTTTGTAAGTTGCGTCCATCCCCAAAATCCATGTTGGGATCAATTGCTCTGAGTCCTGAGCATCTTAATTCAACTTTTTCGATAATTGGGGATGTACTTTTCTTTCGAGACATAGAATGCACTCTGGTTTGTAGGTTTCCAATACTAGCTTGACCTACAAAGCTAAGTTTCTGGGTCAGCAGAATTCACAAATATTTGTATTTTTTACAACAAGTTAATTAATGTTATTTAGTGATAATACTGAAAACAACTCGCATTCGTAACGAAACTGAATCTTGTGGTAACAAAATCAATTGCGTTGGTAACGAAACTGAATTGTGTGGTAACGAAATCAATTACGTTGGTAACGAAACTGAATTGTGTGGTAACAAAATCAATTACGTTGGTAACGAAATTAATTTTATTGTCTGCGATCGCCTGTGGTGTACGAAGATGATTACACCCAAAGACAGTTAGTTAGTAGTGCGTATTCATAAAGTGCGATCGCATCCCTTCAGTGAGAATGAGCATTACATCTAAATTTTACGCTAAATTGCGAAAATACACATAGAAGCCGTGTGTTAATAAAGAAATAGGATCTACCTAAGTAAAGTGGCACATGAAACCCTTAACTACTGCTGCGATCGCCATTGGCTTTGTAGTCGCCACTAAAGCCTTAGAAAAAACCAAGGATTTTAGAACAGGAATGATATTGATTGGCGATCGCAGTTGATCTCAAACCAGACTCAGAACGCCAAATTTTTAACCAGTCGGGATTCTGGTTATTGATGGAGCGATCGCCTTACTCATACTGATGCCCCAGTTATGGTAAATTCCTCAATACCAGTTGTGGTATATACAGAGTTATGATTTTGTAAGTTATCAGAATATTTACTAAACGTTTTAGGTTAACAAGATGACTGTTGAAAAAAAGCATTGGTTTCAAATCGCTTTTCAACTTAAAGGTTCAGTTATTTCAGCAATTTACAAACGTGTTATTTGCTGTGCCTTATTTGGTGTCTTAGTTTCTCTACTTTATTTCTTAAAAATACCTGTATCTCAACCAATTTTAAGTAGTGTTATTCCTAGTATTGTTTTAGGTTTATTACTGGTCTTCCGCACAAATACCGCTTATGATCGTTTTTGGGATGGCAGAAAATGCTGGGGTTCGATAGTCAATAATACCCGGAATATAGCCAGACAAATTTGGGTATCTGTGGATGAAAAAGGAACGAAAGATAAAGAAACTAAAATCGCAGTTTTATATTTATTAGTAGCTTTTGCAGTAGCTACTAAATTGCATTTACGCGGAGAACGCATCAATCAGGAATTAGAAGACTTAATCTCACCTTCTAAATATTTCAAGCTGCAAACCATGAATAATCCTCCCCTAGAAATAGCCTTTTGGATTGGAGATTATTTGCAGCAGCAATATACTCGTAATTGCTTAAACAGTTATCAACTAACTTCTATCCAAGAATTATTAAACAATTTGGTTGATAATTTAGGAGCTTGTGAACGGATTTTAAAAACACCTATGCCTTTAGCTTATTCCATTCACTTAAAACAATTGTTGTTACTTTACTGTTTGCTCTTACCTTTTCAAATGGTAGAGAATTTAGGCTGGTGGACTGGTTTATTTGTGGGGATAGTCAGTTTTACTTTATTCGGGATAGAAGCCATTGGTTTAGAAATAGAAAATCCCTTTGGTTATGATGCTAATGATTTACCATTAGATGCGATTTGTCTCACGATGAAGCGGAATATTGAAGATTTAATTAGTTTGTCTCCCAATGTGCGTTTATCTATGATGGGTGGAAAGCCATGATCATAAACGCAAAGGGAGCGTGGTGAACCAGCGTTGTAGGAGGGTTTCCCTCCGTAGACGACTGGTGTTAGCGCAGCGTTAGCGACGCTAGGAGCGCCACCCAAAGGGAGGTAAGCGCAGAGTATGACACAGAGAGATTGGTTTGTACGTTTAGTCAATGAAGTTCTCTCAATTACAGTCGCCGGATAGCTATTTCTAAGCCTTCGCACACACCTGTGAGAAAATCTAAATCAAGGGTGGCGATCGCATCACTCGCTTGATGATAATGAGGATTTCGCAAAAAGGCTGTATCTGTCACCATTATGGCTGGATAACCTGCATCCCAAAACGGTGCATGATCACTTAATCTAGTTTGGGGAACGATTGAACCCCTTTTGGGTACTGGTAGCCATTGACTGGATATACCAGCTTGACGAATACTACGACTCATACCAATTAAGTCAGGGATTGTGCGTAAATTGCCAATTAAGGCAATAAAATCACCTGTATTGGGATAAAACCTTTCCAGTGGGGCAGGATATCTCTGCGAACCCGGAGTAAAATCCCGATATCCCAACATTTCTAAAGACATCATCAGGCGTAACGGTTGCTGTTGTTGTCGCAGTAAAGCCGCATAGTCAGCACTACCCAACAAACCATACTCTTCCATATCGAAAGCCACCAACCGCAAGGGGTATTTGACGGGTTGAGCGGCAAACTTTCTGGCTAACTCCAATAACACCGCCACACCTGTGGCATTATCATCAGCCCCTGACGTTCCAGGTACAGCATCATAGTGTGCGCCAATTAAAATTGGTGGTAAATCCTGTTTTTGAGTTCCAGATTGGGCGGGTAAATTGAGGATGAGATTATGACAATTTTTATTTCCCACTTGAAAGGTGTGGATTTCCACACTTCCCCATTGAGCCAATTCCTGGCGGATATATTCTTGGACAAAAAAATGTCCTGCACTCGCCATGTAAGGATCACGTTCTCGTGCAATCTCGTTGAGGTAATTGTGTAATCTCTCTTTTAAATTCAAGTGTTTAGTACAGTTGTAATATCAAAGTAAAAAACAAATATTGTCTGGGTGGATTTCCCAACTTGAAGGTGTCATGAAGTTGAATAAATGGTCTACAAGATTCCAGACCGCTAGGACATACTAAGCGTGGTCAATGTTATCCTAGTCTTGCAACTAACTCCTCAAGCTTTAATTCTTCCAATTGTTGCCTTGATGATGACTATTATACCATTGAGGCAATTGCACCCTGTAGCAGCAAGCTAGAGGCAGTTCTGCCCAATCATGATCAATGTATAAGACACACTTAGGAGAAGAGTAACGCATGGGCAAGGTAGTCGGCATCGACTTGGGTACAACCAACTCAGTAGTCGCCGTAATGGAGGGTGGCAAGCCGGTGGTGATTGCCAATGCAGAAGGAATGCGAACAACCCCCTCCGTTGTAGGCTTCAGCAAAGAAGGCGAAAGGGTGGTTGGGCAAATGGCACGGCGACAAACAGTCCTCAACCCTCAAAATACTTTTTTTGCAGTCAAACGCTTTATTGGGCGCAGGTATGGCGAACTCAGCCCAGACTCGAAGCGTGTACCCTATACTATCCGCAAAGACGAAGTAGGTAACATCAAAATCGCCTGTCCTCGACTGAATAAAGACTTTGCCCCAGAAGAAATTTCGGCAATGGTGCTGAAAAAGTTGGCAGATGATGCCAGCACTTACTTAGGCGCAGCCGTCACCGGGGCAGTAATTACAGTTCCCGCTTATTTTAATGATTCCCAAAGACAGGCAACCCGTGATGCGGGCAGAATTGCTGGGTTAGAGGTGTTGCGGATTCTCAATGAACCAACAGCCGCATCTCTCGCTTATGGCTTAGACAGGGGTGATACGGAAACCATCTTAGTCTTTGACTTGGGTGGTGGAACTTTTGACGTATCAATTCTGGAAGTAGGCGATGGGGTATTTGAAGTTAAAGCTACCAGTGGCGATACCCAACTAGGTGGTAATGACTTTGATAAGAAAGTCGTTGATTGGTTAGCAGAACAATTTTTAGAAGCAGAAGGTGTAGACTTGCGACGCGATCGCCAAGCCTTACAACGTCTGATGGAAGCCGCAGAAAAAGCCAAAATTGAACTTTCTGCCGTCAGCGTCACCGACATTAACTTACCCTTCATTACCGCCACAGAAGACGGCCCCAAACATTTAGAAACTCGCCTGACACGCGCCCAGTTTGAAGGTTTATGTAGTGACTTATTAGGACGCATCCGCACACCAGTTAAACGGGCTTTAAAAGATGCCGGTTTACGCCCCGATGACATTGAAGAAGTCGTGTTAGTGGGTGGTTCGACACGAATGCCAATGGTAAAACAACTGGTGCGGGATATGATTGGCATTGACCCTAGCGAAAATGTCAACCCGGATGAAGTCGTCGCTATGGGTGCAGCCATTCAAGCAGGCATTCTCGCCGGAGAATTTAAAGATGTGCTGTTATTAGATGTCACACCCCTGTCCTTGGGCTTAGAAACAATTGGCGGTGTAATGAAAAAACTCATTCCCCGCAACACTACCATCCCCGTCCGCCGTTCTGATATTTTCTCCACATCCGAAAATAACCAAAACAGTGTGGAAATCCATGTTGTCCAAGGTGAACGGGAAATGTCCGTAGATAACAAATCGCTGGGACGCTTCAAACTCTATGGTATTCCGCCAGCCCCCAGAGGTATACCCCAAATTCAAGTATCATTTGATATCGATGCTAACGGGATTTTACAGGTATCAGCTTTAGATAGAACCACAGGACGGGAGCAAAGTATTACCATTCAAGGTGCTTCTACCTTGAGTGAAGGCGAAATCAACCGGATGATTCAGGATGCACAAAAATATGCTGACATCGACCGGGAACGCAAAGAAAGGGTAGAAAAACGTACCCGTTCTGAGGCCTTAATTCTCCAAGCAGAACGACAACTGCGAGAAGTCGCCTTAGAATTTGGAATGCAGTTTGCCCGTAGTCGCCGCCAACGTATTGATAACATTTGCCGAGAACTGCGAGAGAGTCTGCAAGAAAAAGACGATCGCGGCATCGATCAAGCCTACGCCGACCTGCAAGATGCTCTCTATGAGCTAAATCGGGAAGTCCGTGAGTATTATGCTGAAGATGAAGACGACGACTTATTCAGCACCATTAAGGACATCTTTACAGGCGACAAAGAAAAAGAACGCGATCGCGACTATTACCGAGACAATTACCGCGATAACTATCGACAACGGGATAACTTCGGACGAGATTACAACCAAGATTACGGAAGAGATAGCCGTTCTCCCTATGACAGTCGTCCATCACGCCGTCCTTCCCGCCCAAGTTATCAGGATAACTGGGATGATGATGATGATTGGCTGTAGTGTTTTGGGGATTGGGGATTGGGAAGCAGGAGAAAAATCCCATGCCCAATGACCATGAACTATGGACTATGGACTCTTCCTTCTGAACTTAATTCACAATTCGGATTTAGCCATTGGTAATTAGTAATTAGTAATTGAACATTGATATTATTCATTACTAATTAACGATTACCAAAATCTAAAATTTAAAAGTTAAATAAATGAATATGCAAAATTTGCAGAATTTCCGCGATTACTATGAAATTTTGGGAGTAGCTAAAGATGCTACCAATGAAGAAATTAAGAAGAATTATCGACGTTTAGCCAGACAGTATCACCCTGATCTCAATCCAGGAAATAAAGCCGCAGAAGAAAAGTTTAAAGATATCGGTGAGGCTTATGAAGTCCTCTCCGACACAGCTAAACGCGCCCAGTACGACCAGTTTAGCCGCTACTGGAAGCAAAAAGGCTTTAGTAAACAAGCACCAAAACCCAAAGCTTGGGAACGTACTGGCGAACGCAATGGTAATCAAAATGTAGACCCCAGTCAGTTCTCTAATTTTGAAGACTTTATTAATCAAGTCGTTGGTGTTGGTGCGCGTCGAGATACCAGAAATGGTACAAGTAGCACCACTACCGATCCGTTTCGTTCTCCCAAAAGCCGAGTTGAGTACACAGTTCCCAAAAACCCACCTCGTCCCACACGTCGAGATATCGAAGCAAGATTAACCCTACCCTTAGAAAAAGCTTATTTGGGTGGTAAAGAACGCATTCGTTTAGAAGATGGGCGATCGCTAGAGGTGAATATGCCTCCAGGTATGGTGACAGGGCAAAGTGTCCGCCTGCGAAATCAAGGCATTGGCGGCGGTGATCTCTATTTAAAAATTACCGTTGAACCCCATCCATTATTTAAACTAGAAGGCTCAAATATAGTTTGCCAAGTCCCAGTCACTCCCTCGGAAGCCGTCTTAGGTGGACAGGTAGAAGCACCAACCCTCGACGGGCCTGTGAAAATGACCATCCCGCCTGGAGTCAGATTTGGACAAAGATTCCGCTTGGCCAATAAAGGCTATCCTGCCGAAAATGGTAAACGTGGGGATCAATTAGTCGAAATTCAAATAGTTACCCCGAAAAATATTAGTCAGGAAGAACGGGAACTGTATGAAAAGTTACGGCAAATTGAAACCTTTAAGCCTCGCGCTGACTTAATCGGTTAAGTAGGCAAAATTTCACAGCTATTCTCAAAATTCCTTTCGTTATTTATGGCAGGTGACAGGTGACAGGTGACAGGTGACAGGTGACAGGTTTAAAAGTCTCTGATGGTAATGGTTTTATGATTTCTGATGTCCTAATCTCATTGACTACAGCTATACAAGTTAAAAGTTAGTCAACACCACTGAGATAAACTAAAAACTGGCACAAAAATTGTACCAGTTTGATAATTGGCATCAACGCCATTCTGGAATTTGAAATAGTCAATAGTCATAGCTAATGACTATTGACTAATAACTAATCACGTTCAGGAAAAGTCTGTACCCTGCCATCTGGACTGAGAAGAACTCTAATTCTGGTATTTTGTCCGTAGCGATTAGCAGAAACAAAAGGTGCGCCAATAGCAGGCATTCCCACTGCATCAAAGTGATCTCTGGCGGATTTTCCTAAAGGTAAGATGCGTTCAATTGAGCCATCAACACCCAAAATCAAACTATATTCTAGAGTTTGGGTAAATCCTGTGGGTGGCTGCCAGCGTCTCTGCAAAAATTCTCTGGCTTCTACTACCTGTGGTGTATCAAATAGTGTACTGCTACTGTTGACAGATACTTCTGTGGGTGTAGTGTTAGATTCACCCCTCAATCTTGCTATTAATGAGTTGGCATCAGCCACTTCCGAGGGGGTAGTTGCTGCGGAATTTAATCTAGCTTGCGACTGTTGTGAATTGACTGGTGAGTAGGTTTGAGGAATGGTGTTGTTACCACTGGCATTAGGTAGAGTAGCTAGTGGTGGCGGAACAGGTGCGGGTGTAGAAGACAATCTCGGAGGTAAATTTCGCCTGATGGGAAGAGCAGATTCAGCCGAGTTGTTTGTCCCTATGGGATTGGGTTGAATAGCGATTTGTTGACCTGGGATGTTACTCGATGAGTTGCCAGACAACGGTGGAATTTGTGTTGGAGGTAAATTTGCTGTCTGTGTTGAAGCGACGGAATTAGGAGCTAACTCAGGATTTGAGGTGAGATTTTGGTCAGGAGATGTCAGGGTTGTGGTAGGAAAATTGCTATTGGGTGGTACTTGAGGAGTAGAACCTAAAGGTAGCGATGAAACATTATAGGGAGGAGTGAGTTGAGTTTGAGGTACAGGAAAGTTAGGTGAGGGGGCAGGTTGTAGCGCAACGGATTCTTCTTGTGGTGTGGTCGTTTTAGCTGTCTGCTGTTGTTTTTGCCTGGTGTTACTAGCATATTGCCAAGTCAAAGGCGTTAAACCTACAGCTATGACTAACATTGCTGCGATGGGAACCCAATTAGGCAAGCGTACTACTGAACTACTTTCATTCAGGGTGGGTAATGTCATGACATCTGCTGCATATTCATCTAGGGCAGTTGCCAAATCGAACAGTTGTAATAGACTCAGTTGAATAACAGACCCAGAATCTGGATTAGCAAGAGAACCAAGATATAAATTGTGTGTTAAATAACTGTTAGATTCTAAGTAGATTTTTGTCCCTGGTATTGGGGCTGTAAATGATTTTGATGTCTTAGCTAATAAAGGGGCTTGCTGAAAATCTGTTAATTCTGTGTCTTGAGATACTTTAGTTGAATCTTGAAGACCGGAGAAACTGAACCAAAAGCTTTCCGGTGATTGTTGCAGAATTTCCTGTACGTAAGTAGTGACAGCATCACACAAAGCTTCGAGTTGGTCGCGATCGCCTCGAATTTGAAACCTGCGTTCTACTGGCAACTGCGGATCATCAAAGCGCAACTCAAAAGTTAATTGCTTGAGTACGGTTTTTCCTAGCAATCGCGACAAAGGGGAACTTTGCGCTAATACTTCTAGTGTGCAGGTAGGAGGTGTGTAGCGACGAATGACAGAATTTGTTAGAGGCATAGCAGGAACTGCAAGGGAGATTGTTTCAAAATTTTGCGGAACGATCTATGAGTGCTAACCAGAGTCGGCGATGTCCACCAGGGGCGCTGTAAAACATTAAATCTACAAGCAGTTTGAGTGCCAACTTGGTAAGTAAATCCGTCGAGATTTGCTCGTCTTCTTCCATCCGCTCTTGGTAGGTATTGCAGAAAGCATCAATATAATCTCCAAGTAAAGCCACCTGATGAGGTTCTCGATTTTTTTCCGCCATTTGTTCTAGTAGACTCACCGCACGGCGAATCAATTCCTGGTGCTGTTTGGCGAGGTGACAGATGATTAAAACAAGCGATCGCGCTTCTTCCACATCTAGTTTTTTTCGCCCTCCTTGACCTTTGCGTATGGGATTCGACTGTCGCAGTCGCCATAAAGCAACGCGGTCTGGCACTCTTGACTCCAAATTCAGATCAGTTGCTGCCGAGAGCATAGCCTCGGAACCAATACCAGTTAAAGTTTCTAGCGCCAACAGCACCAAGTCTAACTGGGTTTTGATATTATCCCATTGGACAATATTGGGGTCGGGAAGTTTAGTTAAGTCCACCCACTGGGCATTGGGAGTGGCTGAATCAGCGGCCGAGTGCATAACTTTTAGCATAGGTGATCAGGCTGATAGGGGCTGTTGCTGTTACCCATTTTGAAACCAGACTAGGAATATTTAAAGTTGGTTTCCCGTACCGTAAGAAGGCAGGGGGATGGGGCATGGGGTAGGAAAATTCTCCCTTGTTTCCCTTACTTCCCTAACTGCATTTGCTTTTCTTATTTTGGGTAAACAGCAATTGTCACTGTCTTACTCTACTAGATGAAAATTTATTTTCAACAGTGGAAAAAGTGAACTTTGCTGGTAAAATTTACCTGCTTTGGTTGCTATTTCAGTACAAAAGTATAAATAAATATGTCTGGATAATTTAACTTTTAATTATTAATTGCCAGCTTCATCAGCATAGGAATCATAAAAGATAATAATTAGGAACTAACACCAGTTATATTTATTGCTTAAACAATGCAAATGAAAATCGTCTCTGTAGAGACGTTGTATTGCAACATCTCTACAGATTTGTCGTCATGCTCCTATACCCTGACTTAAGAAATATAGGCAATGGTGACACCACTACCACCGTCAGACTGTTCTGCTGCCTCATAGCGGCTGACTCTGGGATGCTGTTGTAAAAAGGTGTGAACACCTTGACGTAGTTTCCCTGTGCCGTGTCCGTGGATAATCCAGATTTGCCCTTGCGCTTCGGAAATAGCTTTATCTAAAAGAATTTCCGCATCGGCTACCCGCTTACCACGCAGATCGACGGTATTTTGGGAAGTACGAATGGCTAGGACTGGTTGGGGTGGTGCTGCGATCGCGGCTGGGGCTGCTTTGGGTTTGACGACTGGTTCGGCTTTTTGACCATCCAAAGATTCAATGTCTTCTAACTTGACCATCATCTTCATAATCCCAAAGCGGACGCTGAACTCGCCATCTTCATCGGGAGCTGTTAATACTTCTGCTGTTTGCCCAAATTTGGACAGGCGAATGCGATCGCCTACTTTGGGCATGAAGCCTACTTTGGGTTTTGGTGGTGCTGCTGGTTGATATGTTTGGGCAATTTGATTTAAGGCGTTGGTGGCTTGTTGGGCTTCTTGGGCTGTGGGTGTTCCTTGCTGCAAACGCCGAATCACCTTAGCAATTTCGCCTTTGGCTTGGGCGATCGCTTGCTGGACTGCAACTTCCTGGGAAGCCCGTAAAGACTGTTCTCGTTCCTCTAAGGCCGCAGCTTTAGCTGATACCTCTTTATATAACCGTTCTGCCTGCTGTAATAATTTTTGCGCTTCTGCGGCTTTAGTTTCCTGACGGCGACGTTGGTCTTCTAAGCCAGCAATTACCTGATTCACCTCATCTGTAGCTTCTCCCACTTGGGTTTTTGCCTGTTCTATAACTTCTGGTTTTAGTCCTAAACGCAGAGCGATCGCCAAAGCATTAGAACGTCCAGGAATTCCCCAAAGCAAGCGGTATGTAGGAGATAAAGTCGCCTCATTAAACTCTACAGAGGCGTTTTCAAAACGTGCATCTTCATATTTCAGAGCTTTCAACTCGCCAAAGTGCGTTGTCGCAATCGTCAACTGGGCATGATCAGCCAGATATTGTAAAAGTGCGATCGCTAAAGCACTACCTTCTGTAGGATCTGTACCTGCGCCAACTTCATCTAGTAAAACTAGGGAGTGGGGAGTGGGGAGTGGGGAGTGGGGAGTAAGTAAAAATTCTTCTCCCCTGTCACCTGTCACCTGTTCCCTGTCACCTGTCACCTGTCCCCTATCATCTGTCCCTAAAGCATTCAAAATCCGGCTAATGCGGCGAATATGACCAGAAAAAGTAGATAAACTTTGCTGTAATGATTGTTCATCACCGATATCTGCCAATATTTGCTCAAACCAAGGCATTTCCACTGGCTCACGGGCGGGGATAAATAAACCCACTTTGGCCATTAATGCAGCTAATCCGAGGGTTTTTAAGGTGACTGTTTTCCCGCCAGTGTTCGGCCCGGTAATCGTGACGACTTTAATGTGAGGACTGATTAACAAATCCACAGGAATCACCGGATGACCTTGTTCGTGGTGCTGTTGCCATACCAATAAGGGATGGCGCAGCTGCCTTAAGGTAATGATTTCCTGTTCCTCACGGCTGATAAATCTGGGTGGGTTGGCGTTGAGCCATAAACTATATCTAGCTCTAGCCGTTGCCAAATCCAATGTCGTGACAATTGCTAATAATCTTTCTAAATCTGGCTTAACGGCTGCTATTTGTTCAGTTAAGATGCGTCTAATGGCTTCTTCTTCAGCTTGTTCCCTTCTCACAGTCTGCCGTAATTGATTGCCCATTGGCACAATCGAATTTGGCTCTATGTACAGGGTTGCACCACTGGTAGAAGTGTCATGTACAATACCAGGAATCGCATCTTTTTGCGGTGCTTTTACGGGAATAACAAAGCGATCGCCCCGTTGGGTAATAATTTGTTCTTGGACTGCGCCTGATTTCGCCTGTAAGATATTTTGCAGTTTTTGCGTGATTTGACTGCGTAATCTGCGTAATTCCGTGCGAATTTCTCCCAGTTTTTGGCTAGCACGGTCAGTTACTTGTCCTCGTTCATCAATACAACGGTGAATTTCCTGCTCTAATTCTGGGTAAGTCCGTAAATCGGCAACTAATTCATTGAGAACGGGTAAATCTTCTTGGTTATCAATAATACGCCGTAAATTTCTAGCCCCGGCTAAAGTCGTAGCGATCGCTAACAATTCATCCCCTGCCAAAATACCCTGGAGTTCAGCCCGTTCTAGGGAATCACCAATATCTTGAACTCCCTCAAAAGATAATCCTGGAGTCAAACGACTTTCCAGTTGATAGACTTCTTTGGTTTGTGCTAACAACTGCTCACTGACTGCTTGAGAGGTAGGTATTTGCAGACAGCGTGAGGCGATCGCGCCTAGTTTGGTAGCCGCAAACGTGGAAAGATGCTGGCAAAGGCGATGCCATTCTAATAGTTCTAATGTTTCAGATTGGATCAAGGCTGCAAAGTCAAATCTGACAAGTATCTTAACAATTTTAGCTCTTAGAAGGCTTAACCTTAAAGCAGAAAAATCGCTGCAAATGATCTCACAATTTGATACCCTAGCTAGAACAGAATTGAAAAAAGTTAACAGCGTGGAAATTCAACTTGGGCGGGGGAAGACAGCTCGTAGGGCATATGGCATTGATGAAATTGCTCTAGTCCCCGGTAACAGAACACTCGATCCGAGTTTAGCCGATACTCGGTGGAAAATTGGCAATATTGAGCGAGAAATACCCATTATTGCCAGTGCAATGGATGGTGTTGTTGATGTGGGCATGGCTGTACGTTTGTCGCAGCTAGGGGCATTAGGCGTTCTCAACTTAGAAGGCATCCAGACTCGCTATCCTGATCCAAATCCCATTTTGGATCGGATTGCGTCGGTGGGGAAAGATGAATTTGTTTCCCTCATGCAAGAACTGTATGCTGAACCAATCAAACCAGAATTAATTGAAAAACGTATTCAGGAAATTAAACAACAAGGTGGTATTGCCGCAGTTAGTGCGACACCAGCAGGTGCTAGCAAATACGGTGAAGTAGTAGCAAAAGCTGGGGCAGATTTATTTTTTATCCAAGCTACAGTAGTTTCTACTGCTCACCTATCGCCAGAGTCAATCACACCTCTCGATTTAGCAGAATTTTGCCGTTCTATGCCCATTCCCGTGATTTTGGGCAACTGCGTAACTTATGAGGTGACTTTAGATTTAATTAAAGCTGGAGCGGCGGCGATCTTGGTAGGGATTGGCCCTGGTGCAGCTTGTACCTCTCGCGGTGTGCTGGGTGTAGGTATACCCCAAGCAACAGCTGTTGCTGACTGCGCCGCCGCCCGCGATGAATACTTCCAGGAAACTGGTAATTACGTCCCCATCATTGCCGATGGCGGTTTAATCACTGGTGGTGACATTTGTAAATGTATTGCCTGTGGTGCTGATGCTGTGATGATTGGTTCTCCCTTTGCTAGAGCCGCAGAAGCACCAGGAAGGGGCTATCACTGGGGTATGGCCACTCCTAGCCCTGTATTGCCTCGTGGGACACGTATTAAAGTGGGTACAACTGGTAGTTTAGAGCAAATTCTCATTGGCCCCGCCGGTCTTGATGATGGTACTCATAACCTGTTAGGAGCTTTAAAGACTAGCATGGGGACTTTAGGAGCCAAAAATCTTCAAGAAATGCAGCAAGTTGAAGTCGTAATTGCTCCTTCTTTGTTAACTGAAGGCAAAGTCTACCAAAAAGCCCAACAATTAGGTATGGGTAAATAAGGGAATGGGGAATTAGGGAATGGGAATAGCTGAAAAAAAGCTAAGATTTTGATAAAAGTAAAGAGTGATGAGGGTCAAATCATCCCCTATACCCTTATACCCCTACACCCTTAACCAGTGAAGTAGAGAATAGGGAATAGGAAAATAACTACACCCAATAAATACCTAATCCTTAATAGATAAAATCTCCAAATCTATCAGAAAATTTTTCCAGACTCCTAAACATCGACTGGAAAAATCACATCTGTCGCCTACAATAGAGATAGCGGAGACGCATGTTTCCGTTCACTCCTCACACCACACTCCGCCCGGACTACTGTTCGGGCGGTTCCTTATGTCTATATTTTTTTGCAGAAATTCTTTAGCTTCTTTGCAAATGTACATCCTTCGATTTTCGGCTGCTGTTTTTGCTATGGTAGAATTTTCACGAAAGTCAGAAATATAATTGGCAAAGGTTTTTAGGCATGTCAGCAGCCGCACAAGTTACAGATTCTACTTTTAAGCAAGAGGTACTAGACAGCGATGTACCTGTTTTAGTTGATTTTTGGGCTCCCTGGTGTGGCCCTTGCCGAATGGTAGCCCCTGTCGTAGATGAAATCGCATCTCAGTACGAAGGTCAACTAAAAGTTGTGAAGGTCAACACGGATGAAAATCCTCAAGTGGCTAGTCAGTACGGTATCCGCAGCATTCCCACTCTGATGATTTTTAAAGGTGGGCAGAAGGTTGATATGGTAGTCGGTGCAGTACCTAAAACTACATTAGCCAACACTCTGGAAAAGTATCTTTAAACCTCAATCAGTAGTAAATCCCTGTTGAGTATTCTATTTTCATTCAATTTAGGTCAGTATTTGTCAATAAGTTTGTGAGGCGCTCAACTGAGCGCCTCAATAAAACTTTCAATAGTGAAAAATAAGTTGAAATTATCCTTGCCCAATCAAATGCTCACCAAAATTAGGTAAAATGTAATGCCATTGTGCTGGCAGTTCTCATGACCTCATCTGCGTCGTTTGACACTTTCGAGTCTCTCCAAGCGGATATCGCTGGATTACTTGAACGCTTACCGACATTAAAACATCAGCAACTCATTCAGCAGGCTTTAGCAACTATCGTCCGTCTAGCTGATAGTGATATTGATCGTCTTGACTGGAAGATACTGTCTGCGGCTTTGGCAGATATGGAGCGAGGTTTCCAGTTATTCTATGACTACCGACACGTTCGTAAAGTCACTATCTTTGGTTCGGCTCGTCTATTGCCAGAAACCCCAGAGTACCAGATGGCGCTAAAATTTGGCCGCGCTGTTACTAAGTTGGGATTTATGGTGATGACAGGTGGCGGTGGCGGGATTATGCAAGCTGGACATGAAGGCGCTGGCCGAGAAAATTCTTTTGGCTTAAACATTCAATTACCCTTTGAACAGCAAGCAAACCCAATTATTGAGGGTGATCCTAAGCTGATTCACTTTAAGTATTTCTTTACTCGTAAGCTATTTCTCCTGAAAGAAAGCGATGCTGTCGCTTTATTCCCTGGTGGGTTTGGCACTCAAGATGAGGCTTTTGAGTGCATGACATTAAGCCAAACAGGTAAATTTGGCCCTGTACCCGTGGTTTTAATCGACCATCCAGGTGGTGACTATTGGCAATCTTGGAGTCAATATATTGATGAGCATTTGGTAAAAACAGGTTTAGTAAGTCCTGAAGATCCCAGCCTTTATACGGTCACAGATAGTCTGGAAGTAGCTTGTAATGTCATTACCCGTTTTTATCGGGTTTATCATTCTAGTCGCTATGTAGGCGATCAGTTGGTAATTCGCTTAATGCAAGAGTTATCAGAAAAAGAAGTAGAGCAACTGAATGGGGAATTTAGCGATATTCTCGTTAAGGGCCAGATTGAAAAAAGTCAAGCCTTACCTCAAGAAAGTCAAGACGAAAGCGTTGATTTACCGCGTCTAGTTTTGTACTTCAATCAACGGGATTTAGGACGTTTGTATCAGATGATTGCCACAATCAACAATATGGGTATTCATCCACCTCAAGAACAATTACATCCTGAAAAAAAATAGATATGTAGCATTGAGTCAACAAGAAAGGCAGAAGGCAATTCCTGTTGAAAAATTTGGGAAATCTCGATAACTTAGTGAAATATGTCTGCGATCGCTTGACCTAAGCTGTTGCATAGATATTGACAAAAGTGGTAATTTCTGACCATATAACTCTATATATTGGTCGAGGTCATTATTTTTCTACCTTGATCAATTCGTGGATAGTATCAAGCTTTTGAACTACACCAATTAAATATTTAACTTCTGTCTGAGTTGCAATCACTAGAACTGGATGAATTGTCACAGATTTAACTAAAAAAATGTAATTTAATTGACTCACAGATGAAAAAAACACCAGTTATTATGGCTAAATGCTGATATTTACCAAAAAGCCAGTATATTAGCACAGGAAACAACATCATATTGTTCTGTTACATCCTAAAGAGGGGATTTCATCATGCTGGAATTGTTGGGTTCAGGTTTGGTTTCTCTCTGGCTGGAGATGGCTGGGGTACAAATCAAGCCATCAGATGCTTTAGAAGCTTTAACTTGGCAAAGTAGTCCTGGCTTGGTTATTGCACCTGATCCCAATCCAGCAGGAGCGAATACAGTCAAGGAATATCTCCAAGGGCTATTGAAATCAAAGCTAATCGCCGATAATCTCACAGAGAGTCAGGGAATTTGGATGCAGTCGGGGCCTGTGTTGATGGCTGATCATCAAGGTACGACACCTCTACCTGCTGCTTCTTTAACCAAGATAGCGACTTCCCTGGTGGCTTTAAAAACCTTGGGGCCAAATCACCAATTTGACACGATGATTAGTGCTACAGGGCCAATAGTTAATGGGGTTTTGCAGGGTGATTTAGTGATTACTGGCGGTGGCGATCCCATGTTTGTCTGGGAAGAAGCGATCGCCTTGGGTAATACTCTCAACAAAATGGGGATCAAAGAAGTAAAAGGAAATTTGGTGATTACTGGCAATTTCGCCATGAATTTCCAACGCCATCCCCTATTAGCTGGGCAGATGGTCAAACAAGCCCTAAATTCCAAAATTTGGACTCGTCCGGCAATTTACATCCACTCCATTATGGCCAAGGGTACACCTAAACCCCAGGTAGCGATCGCCGGGCAAGTCAAATTCACAGCCCAACCCAACCCCCAACAAACCTTGCTGATTCGCCATCGTTCTCTACCTTTGCAGCAGTTAGTCAAGGAGATGAACGTTTACAGTAATAACGAGATAGCACAGATGCTAGCAGAATCCGTAGGCGGCCATACCGTAGTGCAGTTAAAAGCCGCCCAAATGGCTAATGTACCCCAAGCAGAAATTCAGTTAATTAATGGTTCAGGATTGGGACAAGCAAACCGTATTTCTCCTAGGGCTGCTTGTGCGATGTTAATGGCGCTGCAACAAGAAGCAGCTGCCAATCAACTCAATTTGGCTGATTTGTTCCCCACCTCTGGCTTTGATCACCGAGGCACAATGCAATATAGAGATTTACCATCTGCAACGGTGATGAAAACCGGTACATTGCGAGATGTCAGTGCTTTAGCTGGTGTCGTACCCACACGCGATCGCGGTTTAGTTTGGTTTGCGATCATCAACCGTGGCCCACAAATTTCAGCTTTCCGCACTGAACAAGACAAGCTTTTACAACGTCTAGTACAGCAATTACAAGTAGCACCCAAAGCACCAACTTCTCTCACCCCTCATACAACTAAATCATTACCGGATCTAGGTAATATCAGTCGGCAAGAAATTGTGTTTAAAATTTAGACTCGAAAGGGTAAGAAGTGGCAGGGGAGCAGAGGGGCAGAGGAGCAGAGGAGCAGGGAGAATACTAATACAGCAGATTCGATGTTTATTGAGGTACAGCAAATAATTGAAAAGTAATGAGTAATAAGTAAATTTTTTACTCATTACTCATTACTCATTACTTAATACTCATGGTGTACCTCACTTACTTCAAAAGTGCTGTATTTATCTAGCCCAGTCCCCAATCCCTAATTCCTCACCTCTGGAATAATCTCTGTCACTACTCTGTTTCCAGAACCACCCCTAACTACAATATTTTCTGTTTGCAGATTACCTACAGCTGTTTGACCTTGAAAATTTAAGGGTGGATCAACTTGTCGATAAGCCACGTTTCCCTCGGCTTCTAATAATTTCTTGTCTAGATACCAAGTCATTTTTTGAGCATTGAGGCTCTGACGACGCTGCCCAACAGCATTAACTTTACCTGTTAAATAAACTATTTTTTGGGTGATATTCATTTTACCTTGGTTGGCAGTTACAGTTAAGTTTTCTGCCTTGTGAAATATACGGACTGGGGAATTTGTGGTGACTGTTTCCCCCTTCATATTCCAAGTCATGGAGTTACTAGCAATTTGTACTGGCGGATCTAATAACTCTAATTGAGCATTTTTTTGAATGGTGGCAATCTTAGTTTTTAAGTTTACTTCGGCGGAGTCACCCCGACCGCGATCGCTAATTTGATTGTTCTTGTAACGGTCAATTTGTAAAGGGCGATCGCTAATTAGTTTTTCCTCTTTAATCTGCCAAATTAACTTTTCAGTCCGTATTTGCATTTGGGGATCAGCAGAATTTGCCACTACCCCACCAGAAAATTCCATACGCTGTTCACGGGTTTTGACTTTGGCTTCCTGTGCTACTGCATTGAGTTGTTTATGAGTACCATTAATTTGGTTGCGGACAATTAATAAATCTTCTTGGGGTCGCCACTCTAATTCATTACCTCGCAAAATAATACCGTTTACAGGGTCTGTAGCCAATATTTTTCCTTTGAGAAATAGTTGTTTGCCATCCTGTTCGATGTCTGCTTTTTCGGCTGTGACTTGGTAAACTACTTTGCCATCTTGATAGAGTTCCCCATAGGGATTTTGAGCTTCACCAATTTGTTTTTCTTTGGTGTACTGTGCTTGTTTAGCTCTGACTCTCCAAACTGGCCGTCCTACTTCATCTGCTTGTTCCAAAGTGACATCAAAGAAAGTTAAATTACTATCTTGAGGAGATGAATCAGCATTATTTTGTTGGGTATTTTTAGGTAATCTACCTCCACAAGCCACTAAACCAATAATTAAGAAAATAATTAAAGGCAGGTGATACCAATTGATTGGTAAATGTAAAAAACTTGGTAATTTTAAGTAAGACCGGATGTCAAAACTTACAGAAATGGGGGAAACTGTTTCTAGCTCCCCCCGATGAAAACTTACTTGTTTTCCTTGTCTACCTTGATGTTTGTGCATTAATCTTGAATTTCTAGTTGTCCATCACTAGGGTCATCTAAAAATCCCATACCCGATAAAGGTCGATAGGGATAGCTTTGACGTGGGGTTTTTTGAATGTCTTCTTTGATCGCTTCTAAATCAATATAGCGATCGCTGACATTAATTAAGCTATCACTTGTCATAGAACGCAAACTGACTACCTCTACCCGCACACCACGATAACTGACAGAATTGACTGCATAGGCCAGATCCCCATCACCGCTAACTAACACGGCTGTATCATAGGAATCTACCAAAGCCATCATATCTACGGCTATTTCTACATCTAAGTTGGCTTTTTTTGAGCCATCTGGTAGCTGCACTAAATCTTTGGCAATTACTCGATAACCGTTACGTCGCATCCATAACAAAAACCCCTGCTGCTTCTCGTTAGTGCGGTCTACACCCGTGTAGAAAAAAGCCCGCAACAATCGAGAGCCACCTGTTAAGCGACATAGTAATTTCGTGTAATCGATTTCAATTCCTAATTGCAAAGCAGCGTAAAATAGATTGGAGCCATCAATAAATATAGCTACCCGACCGCGATTTTCTAAGACCTGTTCCGGCGTAAATATGGAATCATTTTCTAAGTTATTCAACATTGTTGTCATGCCTCATTTTTATCTTTGATATTTTTGATACAAATTTTCAAGTAGAAAATGCTAGATTAGCTTATGATAATTTGCTGGGGCTAATTTCTAGTTCAGCCCCGTTATTTTTTTGAGAAAATGATAAGAGATTGAACTAGATTAAAATCAAGCAAAAATTCTAGGGATCAATCATTTTTTATCTGTTCTATGCGTTTGAAAATGGGTTGTGGTTTACCTAACTTTTGTTGGTTAGAAAGTAATCCCCATTGTGCATGGGTAGAAAAAGGAGCATTAATTTTACTTGCTATTTGATCGTTAAAATCAATTTCCCAGCCCAGTTGCTGATAAACATCGCTACTGAGCTGAGGAATTATGGGTGAAAGAAGATAAGCTGCTAGTCTCACAGATTCTAAAACTGTGTACAGTACGGCTTCTACTTCTTGCTGTTGCCCTTGTTTGTATAATGTCCAAGGTGCTTGCTCATCAATATACTTATTGCTAGCTTGCACCAGTGACAGCACAGCCTCACAAGCTTGGTTGAAAGCTAGTGCTTCATAAGCTTGTTGGACTTTTTCACCCAAATTTAAACCAATCGCTTTTAAATGATTTTCCACAGGAATATCTTGATTGCCAACTGACAGGGTATTGTCAGCACAGTATTTTTTCACCATGTTCAAGGTGCGATTGAGCAAATTACCTAGGTCATTGGCCAAATCTGCATTGAGAACATTAATGAATCTAATTTCATTAAAGTCGCCATCTTTGCCAAATTCGATTTCCTTAAGAAAGTAATAACGAACGGCATCACTACCATAACGCTGAACGAGGGCGACAGGATCTAGGGTGTTACCCAGACTTTTACCCATTTTCTGACCATCTTTGGTCAAAAAGCCATGCCCAAATACCTTTTCTGGCACAGGTAAATTAGCTGACATCAACATGGCAGGCCAATAAACGGCATGAAAACGCAAAATATCTTTACCAATCAGATGCAAATTGATCGGCCACCATTTGGCTAGGGCGTTTTCTAGGGTGGGTGATTCATCGGGATCTAACAATGCTGTGACATAACCCAGCAAGGCATCGAACCAGACATATAGGGTATGTTTTGGATCTGCGGGTACAGGAAAACCCCAATCGACATTCACCCTAGAAATCGAGAAGTCTTGTAAACCTTGGCTGACAAAGTTGAGAACTTCATTACGACGAGTCTCTGGTTGGATGAAGTCAGGGTGAGCCTGGTAAAATTCCTCTAATTGAGTTTGATATTTAGAGAGACGGAAGAAGTAGTTCTGCTCGTCTCGCCATTCCACTTCTTTGTTAGTATGAATAGGGCAACGGTTGCCTTCTAACAGTTCTCTTTCTTCCTTAAATTCTTCACAGGATACGCAGTACCAGCCTTTCTGTTGTCCTTGGTAGATATCACCAGATTCCCAGACTCGCTGGAAAAATTCTTTGACGATCGCCTCATGGGGTGATGAGGTGGTGCGAATAAAGCGATCGTATTTAATATTCAGCAAATCCCACAGGGACGCGAAACTGGCAGATATTTGATCGCAAAACTCTTGTGGTGCTTTGCCGATAGTCTCTGCGGAACGCTGGATTTTCTGCCCGTGTTCATCTGTACCTGTAATCAGCAGTACCTGCTGCCCCAACAGTCTATAAAACCGCGCTAAGGTATCTGCTGCCATCGTTGTGTAGGCACTGCCTACATGGGGAACATCGTTTACATAATACAGGGGTGTTGTTAGTGCAAATGTTTTTTCTGTTTTATTCACTATACTCATGCAAAATAAAAATCAAATTATTAAAACGTTTTATATCTTACTTGTTAAGCAAAACCACGCAATTATATAACATTCCTATCTTTTTTTTCAAACTCCAACTTAATATTAGCAAATTTCCCAGGTAAAGAATTATTTTGTGATGTTTATAAAACCAACTATTTTTTACCGGAAAGACGTAATTAACTTCTAAAAATCATAGTCAATGCTTCTGATTACATCTTGAGATGGCACGATATAGAAAGCCCTAAATCCCAGACTTTGGGCGGTTTCTGTCGATAAAACATTTCTACCTTAAGACGGTCATGGCGTTGGTGAAGAAATGTAAAAATTAAGTCAAGATAAACTGCGATATTTTCTGAAAAAAATACATTCATGAATTATGAGTCTTAATAGCCCCCTAGATATTTCTCGCTCATTTTTAACAGCACTCTCAACAAGAATGTTTCGATATTACGAGGATCGCATTCCTCAAGATGCCAGTTTGTTAATAGTGAGCAATCACCGCAGTTTTATGGATGCCCTGATTTTAATGGCAGCTGTAGCCAGTCCAATTCGCTTTGCTTGCCATCATTACATGGGGCAAGTACCAATCCTGCGGGAGATTGTCACAGGACAATTGGGCTGCTTTCCTTTAGAAGAGAACCAACACCGCCAACAAAGCTTTTTTGTCCAGTCCCAGCAACTATTACAAAGAAAACAGATGGTGGGAGTGTTTCCAGAAGGTGCTAATCCGATGATCAAGTACACCAAACCCGATTATTTGGGCGAATTTCATCGGGGTTTTGCTCATTTGGCATTACGTTCTGGCGTACCAGATTTAGCAGTTTTACCAATTGCGATCGCTTCCTTAGAAGAGGCTAACACTGCTGCTTTTCCCTTAAGATTGTTAAGTCTATTTGATCCTTCCGAACCGTTATTTAATCAGTCTGGTTGGCATCCCCTGGTAATTTATCATCGGGTGGCGGTGTTAATTGGTCGCCCTTATTGGATTACACCCCAACATCAACATCAATATTACGGCAAACAGGCGAAAAATGTTGTGGCTGAACTAACTACATATTGTCACAGTGAAATCGCTAATTTATTAATTCAAGGGTGTTATTAAATTGACAGAAGTAACAAGAATAGAAATATCCTATGCAATTCCTAGACTCATCTCTAGGGATAATGCTCAATAAATTGCTGTTGATAGTTTGGTAACTTTGGTGATGCTTTTGACCTCATAAGCAGGCTAATATATTGTTAAATTGAATTAAAGTTAAGTAATTATTAACCAATTTAACTATATCTAAAGTAGTTGTTACATTTAAAGCTATGATTTGATCAGGAATTTAACTTTGACTATCGAGCTGTAACCCTCGTTGATCCTAGCTCTACAAAGTATTGGATTGTTATAGGTTTAAGCCGATCAAACTAGGAAATTGACGTTAAATGTTGCCATAATGCCAGAAGTTGAACTAAAGCCGTGTTTCCTGACTCCTAGAAGAGTTAAACTAGAATATCCCTTGTTTGTATATTTGCCGGGGATGGATGGGACTGGTCAACTATTGCGATCGCAAACTACAGGGTTAGAAGTTGGCTTTGATGTCCGTTGTTTAGCAATACCACGGCAGGACTTGACGAGTTGGGACATCCTCACAAATAACGTTTTGGATTTAATTCACGCGGAATTAGAAAAAAGTTCCCAGAGAGCAGTTTACCTGTGTGGTGAGTCCTTTGGCGGTTGCTTGGCGATGAAAGTAGCCATTGAATCACCACAATTGTTTAAACGCATTATTTTAATTAACCCAGCGTCAGCTTTTGGGCTACGTCCTTGGTTAGCTTGGACATCCCAACTGGTAAATTTAGTTCCAGAATGTGTTTATGATGTTGGCGCACTGGGGTTGTTACCATTTTTAGCATCTTTACCCCGGATTTCCCGGAGTATTAGATATGAATTACTGAAAACTATGCGTTCTGTACCACCAGAAACAGTGAATTGGCGACTATCTCTGTTGAGAGAGTTTCAAATTGATGAAGAAAAGCTACGTTCTCTGGAGCAAGCAGTATTGTTAATTGCGGGTGGTAGCGATCGCCTGTTACCTTCAGTCAGTGAAGTCAAACGTATAGCGAATATCATACCCAATAGTAAAACGGTTATTCTACCTGAATGTGGACACGCTTGCTTACTAGAGCAAGATGTTAACCTCTACGAAATTCTTCAGGCTCATCACTTCTTAGAGGAGAAATACCATAAACTTCATCAGTTGAATATACCTTAATTGAAATTCAACCTGAGAGTGAAACCTGCGGTAATTTTCCATCCTATGCAACAATCATTTGCACTGGTTGGGAGATGTCAACTGGGGTAATTTTTCATTACAACCTAAATAGAGAGGCTGTAATGAGGATAATTGTTAAAGATGTCAGAAAAATCGCCACTAAAAAACACAAATATCAAACAATCAGTTGATTCCCATACAAATCAAAAACCCGAAGCAGATAAAAATCAACCATCTGTCATAGATAATTTGGCTGAAACTGCTACTAATACTGGTAAAGCAGCTATAAAAACTGCATTTGAATTAGGAACA
The DNA here is from genome assembly GCF_000316645.1 of Nostoc sp. PCC 7524. Taxonomy (NCBI): domain Bacteria; kingdom Bacillati; phylum Cyanobacteriota; class Cyanophyceae; order Nostocales; family Nostocaceae; genus Nostoc; species Nostoc sp. PCC 7524. The sequence goes on along the minus strand of NC_019684.1, from coordinate 4,886,783 downwards.
ACAACAGCAAAAACTACACATAATCTCTTTGAACAAGCAACTCAAATCACAGGTAAAGTCATTAATCATATTAATAAAAATTGGCTGATTAGAAGAATATCAGGCTTTTTAAACCTCAACTGGCTCATCGGTGCTAGCGAAAATGTTGATTTAGAACAAGCTAAAATTGCTGCCAACAAACTCAAGCAGAAATACCCCCAAGAATCCCCAAGGGAAATTGCCCACCGCATCATGATGGAAAAAGCCACTAAGGCTGGTGGAATTGGTTTAGCCAGTAGTATTTTGCCGGGAGTGGCAGTTGCTTTGTTAGCAGTAGACTTGGCAGCAACTATGAAATTGCAGACAGAAATGCTGTATCAAATTGCAGCTGCTTATGGGCTAGATTTACAAGATCCAGCACGTAAAGGGGAACTATTAACAATTTTTGGCTTGGGTTTAGGTGGGAATCGTCTTCTCAAAGCCGCAGGATTAGTTTGGTTGCGAAATGTCCCCTTTGCGGGTGCAGCGATCGCAGCTAGTGCCAATGCCACCATGAGTTATTCTTTAGGATATGCCGCTTGTCGCTTTTATGAAGCCAAACTAGATGAATCAGTGTCCCTAGAATCACCACAAACACTGGTAAACTTAAAAGCAGAAAGCGAACAATATTTAGAAACTGCGATCGCTCAACAAGCAGTAATGGATCAAATATTAGTCCACATGATTCTCGCCAGTCACCCGGAAAAAACTTGGCAACAAATCTTACCCCAACTACAAGGCGCTAATCTCAGCCCCACTTCCTTATCAGCGATCGCTAATAATATCAAATCACCCCAACCCCTAGATCAGCTACTCAATCAACTAAACCGTGATTTTGCCGTACCCTTACTAGCACAGTGCCGAAGAATCGCCCAACTAGACAATCAGACTACACCAGTAGAGCAAGAAATTATCACTGCGATCGCGAACAAATTCGATATTGATGTTGAGTCAACAATGATTCTATAGTATTTTCTGCTAGCGATCGCTCTAGCTCTGTCAATTAGTAAAACTCTCTTCTGACAAACATGACTGCACAGACACTTATACTCTCTTAAAGCGTCTTCTTGTAAGAGTATAATCGCGTCTCTACCGACTATTGACTAATCACTAATGACTAACTCATTACCAGAAATAGCAAAAATTTGGCAGCAAACTCTCAATTGGCAACCTAATGACGCACAGCAGGCGCGATTTCAGCAGCTTTATGAATTAATTTTAGAAGGGAATCGTCAGTTAAATTTAACTCGCATTACCGAACCTCAAGAATTTTGGGAAAAACACCTTTGGGATTCTTTGCGGGGAATTGCACCACAGCAAAAATTTATCTCCTCCCTCGAAGCGGGTGCATCTGTGATTGATATTGGTACAGGTGCAGGTTTTCCAGGTGTACCTGTGGCAATCGTTGCACCTAGTTCTAAAGTTACACTTGTAGATTCAACCCGGAAAAAGATTACTTTTATCGACAAAATCTTGAGTGAATTGTCACTTAATAATGCTACAACTGTGGTTGCTAGAGCCGAAGAAATTGGTCAGCAACAACAGCACCGAGAAAAGCATGATATAGCGTTAATTCGTGCCGTTGGTAATGCCTCAGTCTGCGCTGAATATACCTTACCTTTAATCAAACCAGGCGGTTTAGCCGTAATTTATCGCGGTACTTGGACAGAAGAAGAAACTATAGCTTTGCAAAATGCGGTTCAGCAGTTAGGCGGTGAAATTGAATCTATTGAACAGTTCGTTACTCCCCTCAGTAATAGCATTCGCCACTGTTTATATTTGCGAAAGATAGCAACCACACCTGCTAAATTTCCCCGTGTTGTCGGTGTACCAACTCAAAAGCCACTTTAAGAAGCAAGGCAAGTATCCCAATTGTTTGAAATGCTAAACAAATAGCTCTCATTAAGCCTCTGTGTAACTTTGCGTGAACCTCTGCGCTCCTCTGCGTTTAAACATAAAATCTTTGGGATGCTTCTTTATTAAAAGTCAGCAGGGAGTGGGGAATAATCTTAATACAAACCTAGACTCAAGCTAAATTCTGGCAAGACATCTTCACCTAGTAATTCTGTAGGTAAATTCTGCACTTCTACATCTTTTCCTAGGCGATAAATCTCAACTTGCTGCTGTTGAGGATTAATCAACCATCCCAGTTTTACCCCTGCGTCCATATATTCCTGCATTTTCTGGTGTAGGGTTTCTAAATCATCGGTTGCTGACCTTAACTCAATCACAAAATCCGGCGCAATGGGGGGAAATTTACGTCTTTGTTCGAGAGTTAATGCTTCCCATCGTTCACGCTTTATCCACGCCACATCAGGAGAGCGATCGCCCCCATTGGGTAATTTAAATATAGTAGAAGAACTAAAAGTATAACCGAGTCCCGTTTGTCGATTCCAAATGCCCAAATCAATAATTAAATCTGCCTCGCGATTGCCACTTTCTCCCCCTACAGGTGGCATAATAATTAATTCTCCGGTAGATGTGCGTTCAAATTTTAATTCCTGGTTATTTTGACATAACTGATAAAACTGTTCGTCGGTGAAATGAACAGTATCTAGTTTTAATTTGAAAGGACTAATAACCATATCAATAACCTAGTTAATCATGGTTTTTTCAGCGTTAATTTAATAATTCATCTACTGCAACATTAAAACCTGCAAGTACAGTTTGAGTTTTCACTACTTCACCAGATATAAAGACAAGGCGCTGATTTTTAGTAATTACAATAATCCAGTAATTTTCAGGAAAAACTAACCAAACTTCTTCACTACCAGATTGCAAATATTCTTGAGATTTAGCAATCATATCTTCAGCCAAATCTGTAGGGGAAATAATTTCAGCTATCAAAGGAAAACTTTGGGGTAAAACCGCAGGTTCACCCAACTGCTGCATCAGTTCTGGGGTGAGATAAGCCACATCGGGACGACGACCTTGTTTATTCGTAAGACAGGGTACTTCTGTATACACTTCACCACCTTGTCCACTAACATCTTTATAATTTCTCCAATAAGTAGCTATTTTTGCCTGTATGCGACTGTGTTTTAATGTCACTTCATCTTTCTCCAGTAATTCCCCATTCACCCATTCTGTACCTTCTGGGGGACTTTGCAGCCAATCTTCTAGAGAATAATCTGTGGTGACATTTTCTTTAACGGGAGTGATAACCATGATTTTTTATACTCATGAAAAGTATACTTTAATGATAATTTATCTCTAGGTTGTATATCTAATTTTGAATTTTGAATTACTTAGGACGGGGAAACCCCATCCTAATAATTAACTGAAATTAACAAGAAAGGCAGGAGGCAGAGGGCAGAAGGCTTTTATGTTTATCTTCTGTCTGATGCACAAGCCTTCTGGCGACCGGAAGGGAGCAAGGGTTTGAGTCCCCCACTGAAATCTTCTCTACGAGACGCTGCGCGAATGATTCAGTGGTACTTATTTGGTGGGGGTCTGAATCCCCCACCAAATTCTTTCCTTCTGCCTCCTGCCTCCTGACTTGAAAGAGCAGGGGGAGCAGGGGTAGCAGGGGAGGCAGGGGGAGAAAGACATCTTTCATGTTTGACTGTGAAACTTGCTTCATGGGGACTGCCTTCTGCCTTCTGCCTTCTTTTCAACCAAAATGTTTGATAATTGCGTCGGCAAATTCAGAACATTTGAGTGGTTCTACAGCTGGTTCAAGTAACCGTGCTAAGTCGTAGGTAACTTGACCATTAGCGATCGCATCTCCTAAACCCTTCTTAATGAGGTCTGCGGCTTCTTGCCAACCCATATACTCAAACATCATCACCCCAGACAAAATCACCGAACCGGGGTTAATTCTGTCTAAACCGGCGTGTTTGGGTGCTGTGCCGTGGGTAGCTTCAAAAATGGCGCAAGCGTCACCAATATTTGCGCCAGGCCCCATACCCAAGCCACCAACAATAGCAGCAGCCGCATCAGACAAGTAATCACCGTTTAAGTTCATTGTCGCCAGAATCGAATACTCATCTGGTCTGGTTTGGATTTGTTGGAAGATACTATCAGCAATCCGGTCATTGACCATGATTTTCTCTTTCCACTTACCGTTACCGTGGCTTGACCAAATAGCATTAAGAACTGTTTCCACTTCCTTGACAATTTGGGTTTTCTTCTCTTGGGTAAGAGCATCAAAACCAGGATCAATCAAACGGGCGTTTTCTTCTAAGGAAATATTGGGATTTTTTTCTTTGTTGCTTAAAATCCAAGATTCCCGTTCAGTAACGCACTCTTGACGAAATTCGGTGGTGGCTAGTTCGTAACCCCAATCACGAAATGCGCCTTCGGTGTACTTCATGATGTTACCCTTATGCACCAGCGTTACCTGTTGCTTGTTTTTAGGTAATAACAAGGCGTGTTTGATGGCACGACGCACAAGACGCTGTGAACCGGTTTTACTGATGGGTTTAATCCCGATACCAGCATCGAGGGGGATTTGCTTTTTACCGTGTTCTGGGGTGGCGGGGATGAGTTCTTTGTTGAGGATGGAGATGAGGCGATCGCCTATTTCACTACCTTGCTTCCACTCAATCCCCAAATAAATATCCTCTGTATTTTCCCGATAAACAATCACATCAAGCTTTTCGGGATTTTTGTGGGGTGATGGCGTACCCGCATAATAACGGCAAGGACGCACGCAGGCATATAGGTCAAAAATTTGTCTGAGTGCCACGTTTAAAGACCGGATACCACCGCCCACAGGAGTAGTCAAAGGGCCTTTAATCGCAACACCATACTCTTTAATAGCCGTCAAAGTATCCTGCGGTAAATACTGATAAGTACCGTATAAATCACAGGCTTCATCACCAGCGTAAACTTTAAACCAACTGATTTGACGTTTGCCCTGATATGCTTTAGCTACCGCCGCATCTAGCACTTTTTGCGTAGCTGGCCAAATATCAATACCAGTTCCATCGCCCCGAATAAAAGGGATAATGGGATTGTCTGGTACAACAGGTTCACCATTTTTGAAGGTAATTTTTGCGCCTGTTGTTGGGGGGTTAATCTTGTCGTACATACTTCACACACTCCACAAAGATACGCCGCCAGCGAGAAGATTCTTCTTGTCTTGGCTTGCAAATTTTACTGTAGATATTGGGGATTGGGGATTGGGGAATTCAGGAAGGCTTCTTCCCTGTCTTTCTTGTCTCCTCCCACTTCCCTACATTCTTCCTAGGCTCTCATCCCCTGATTGATGTGCAGATTTTCCCCCTATTCCTCTTTTACAGCATTTGGGGATTTTTCAGTATAGGATTCAGCGAACTGCCGCAATTCTGTACGATCAAAAATAGTAAACTACTTTTCGCTATCAATGCTTTGTCATCGATAGAGGTTGATAGCCCACTGCTTTTTCACTGACCGCTAACACGAGTAATGGCATGACAGACCCAATGATATTATCAGGCACTGCTAATAACATCGACTCCCTCCGAGAAAAGTTAATCGCTGGGTCTATGCAAGTTCAACAACAGATCATCCCACAGTTAGCTGATTTGGGTAATGAGGGATTAGATGTGTTAATGCAGTTTTTATTGCAACGTCGTGACAGCCCAGCGACTTGGGTTGATGGCAAAGCCTACCAAGTTCTCTACAACTCTGATGCACCTCAAGCCCAAGAATTCTTGAAAACTTCTTTTCCTGAAGGCATTGTACCTCTAAAATCAGACGCAGGGGTTAATTATCACCCTTTGCAACAGTTACTCGCTGCTCAAGACTTCCAAGCTGCTGATCGCATGACAATCGAAAAAATGTGTGAGTTGGCAGGCCCTACAGCCCTACAAAGAAAATGGCTGTATTTTACTGATGTAGAAAATTTTCCCTCTGTAGACTTACATACCATTAATAATCTCTGGATAGTTCACTCGGAAGGTAAGTTTGGCTTTTCTGTACAGCGAGACATTTGGTTAAGTTTGGGTAAAAATTGGGACAATTTCTGGCCGAAAATTGGCTGGAAAGATGGTAACAACTGGACAAGATACCCCAATGGATTTACTTGGGATTTAAGCGCGCCTAAAGGTCATTTACCCCTATCTAATCAATTGCGAGGCGTGCGTGTAATTGCTTCTTTATTTGCTCATCCTGCTTGGTCTAAGTAATTTAGTAAAAATTGAGTTCATTATGCACAATACGGATAAACAAGACATGGAAGATGAACTACGTTCAGAGTACGACTTAAAAAGTCTCAAAGTCAGAAAGTTAGGTGCTGCAAGAAAGAGTTTTGGTAACGATATAGTACGTTTAGAGCCAGATGTAGCAGCAATATTTCCTAATGCTGAAGCAGTTAATGAGGCTTTACGCTTTTTGATTAGAGTGACGCGAGAAAATCAACCAACTTAAATTGACCAAACAAGTTTATTCTTGGTCAGAAACGGTTAACGAATTGCACAAGTGAAAAGTACAAGTTTACTATCACTAATTCTAAATATCAAATTGCATCATGGCAAAAGTTGTTTTAGAAGATATTAAGCGTAGATTTAACAACACCACCGCTATCGAGGATATTTCTTTTGAAATTCCCGATGGCGAGTTTTGGGTTTTAGTCGGCCCTTCTGGATGCGGTAAATCTACAATTTTACGCACGATCGCAGGTTTAGAAATTGCCACATCTGGCAAACTCTTTATTGGCGATCAGTTGGTGAATAATGTCCCAGCCAGAGCGCGAGATGTGGCGATGGTGTTCCAAAATTACGCCCTGTATCCCCATATGACGGTGGCTGAAAATATCGCCTTTGGGTTGAAAATGCGGCAGGTTGACCCGAAAATCATTCAAGAACGGGTGGTAAATGTGGCGCGATCGCTATCTTTAGAACACTTATTAGATCGTAAACCCAAACAACTCTCTGGTGGGCAACAACAACGGGTAGCATTAGGTCGAGCGATCGCCCGCGAACCACAGGTATTTTTATTAGATGAACCTTTATCTAATTTAGATGCCAAATTGCGAGATGATACAAGAGCCGAATTAAAGCAGCTGCATCAAGAATTAGGCGTAACAACTATTTACGTTACCCACGATCAAGTCGAAGCTATGACTTTAGCAGATAAGATTGTGGTACTCAATCGGGGCAGGATTCAACAAATTGGTGATCCCCAAACTATTTATGCTCGTCCTGCGAATCAAATGGTGGCGACTTTTTTAGGTAGTCCACCCATGAATATTTTGCCAGCAATCTATAAAAATGATGGTTTTGATGTGAGTGGGCAGTTAATAGAAATTCCAGCATTTTTGCGAGAAAATTTACAACTACCTCCAGGACAAAGCGTTGATTTGGGTATTCGTCCCGAACATATTGCTATTAACACTGAATCAGAACTTAACAACCAACAACCAGGGACTTTATTAGTTGATGTTAAGGTAGTAGAGCCTTTGGGAAGAGAAACTTTAATTCGTGTCGGTTTACCTGGCGCGATGACAGTTTTGAATATTCAGGTGGGTGGTGATGTGCGTCCCCGTTCAGGCGATCGCCTGTCTTTACAACTAGATTTAAATCAATTGTTTATATTTGATCCTAAAACTGGAGATAGAATTTTACCTCAAAACTGATTGCTGTTTGCCATCAATTTCAAATTAAGCTAGTAAAACATTTTTACGTAAGTAACTCGGTGGGAAAAAACAAAACTAAGTTAAGAAAGGTAAACAAAGCTATAACCCTCTTCCCTCCTGCCTTCTGCCTCCTGCCTCCTGCCTTGCCATAGTGATAATTTTTAACACTGAGCTACTTAGTGTTTCATTAACCTCAACTAACTAAGGCTAAGGGTTGTTGGGGAATTTCTAGATAAAATTCACAACCCTTTCCAGGTTCAGAAATACACTTAATTTTTCCGCCGTGTTTTTCTACAACAATCTTATAACTAATAGATAGACCCAAACCAGTACCTTGTCCGGGTTCTTTGGTGGTAAAGAAGGGTTCAAAAATGCGCGATCGCAAATTGTCTGGAATTCCACAGCCATTGTCAGCAATACTAATCCCAATAGTATGCTCTTCTGTAACTTTTGTAGAAATTATAATTTGAGGGTTTATATTAATTTCATTCCAGAATATTTTATGTTCTATAGCATCAATAGCATTATTGATGATGTTCATAAATACCTGATTCATCTGGGCAGCATAACACACAATTTCGGGTAAATTACCATATTCTTTAATGACTTCAATTGCCGGATAATTAGTCTTGGGTTGCAGCCGATGTTGTAATATCAAAAGGGTGCTGTCTAAACCTTCATGTAGGTTAACAGGTTTCATATCGGCTTCATCAAGTCGAGCAAAAGTACGTAATGACAAGACTAACTGAGAGATGCGTTCTGCACCTGTTGTCATTGATGCGAGAATTTTGGGTAAATCATCAGTAATATAATCTAAATCTAAATTCGCGATTTGTTGTTGAATTATTGTTGGTAGATTGGGACAGTTTTTTTGATATGTATCTAGCAATTTAAATAAATCATTTGTGTGTTCATTAATGTAGGTAATATTACCGTAAATGAAACTAATTGGATTATTAATTTCGTGCGCTATCCCAGCAACTAATTGACCCAAACTAGCCATTTTCTCACTGTGAATTAATTGGCTTTGAGTTTCCTTTAATTCTTTAAGTGTTTGTGCAATTTCTTCCTTTTGACGCTGAGTTTGTGCAAATAATTCTGCTTGCTGAATCGCTACTCCCAACTGAGTGCTAACTTGAGTTAGTAAGTAAACCTCATCTTCTTGCCAATTTCGCATCTCAGTATTATGATAAGCGGCTAGTAAACCCCACAGCTTTTGACCGTGATAAATGGCAATAATCACATAAGCTTTTGCTTGATAAGCTTCTAATACTTTGATATAGCAGTCGCTAAAACCAGCACTATAAATATCATTACAAACGCGATAAACCTCGCCTTTAGTGAAGCGTCCACCTTCTGTATCTTGTAAATAAGTATCTACTACAGGGGTTTTAGCTAAATCTTTGGCGCTGCATTCGCTAACGTTTTCTCTTAATTCTGGCCGTTGTGATTGTTCATCAATTAGGGAAATCCAACCTTCACCTACAGATTCAAATACAAACTCTCCAGTCCAATCGGGATTGAAGCGATAGATAGCTACGCGATCAGTCTTGATCAGCTTTCTAATTTCTGCGGTACTAGCACGGAAAATGGTTTCTAAATCAAGAGACTGGCGAATTTTTTCAATAGCGATCGCTATGGTTTTTTGCCACTCTACAGATTTTTCTTGAGCTTTGGTTTGTGCTATTTGTGCTGATTGTACTTTGACTTGTTCTATGTAATCTGCTTGCTGCAAAGCAATTTCTAAATGTGTGGCGATGAGTTGCACAAACTCAATTTCTGAAGTTTCCCATTGCCGAGAACTACTACATTGATGTATGCACAATAAACCCCATAATTCTTTACCTTTCAACAAGGGAACAGCAAGATTGGCAAGGACTTGATATTTTTCTAGTATTTGAACTTGACAATCGCTAATTCCATGTTCATAGATATCAGTCAATACTTGAATCCGCCCTTGCTGATAGATTTTTGCTAATTCCTCAGCTAAACCATGAACGCTAAATTTATCTGTTAGTGGAGAACTCCATCCATCTCCCACATCTTCACAGATAAATTCTCCCTGCCATCCCAACTCAGGATAAAAACGCAACACTCCCACTCTATCAGCCTTCAAAGACCGACGTAGTTCACTAACCGTGATTTGAAAGATACTATCTATGTCTAGAGACTCACGAATCTTGGCTATGACTCTAGACAATGCTGTTTTCATATTAAATTGATATTCCTGTTGCTCTGATTTTAGTTGTATGGGTTGCATTGCGGAAGAGTTATCCATTCGCGGTGAGAGTTCAAATATCAAAAGTCTTCTATTTTAAAATTCCCTTAAGCAGAGTAAATATAACAGTTTGTAAATATTCTCAACCTCAAAGTGAGTGCATACTGGGGAATGGAGCTACGTCGCAGGCTTTACGCACTCAAGAAAGTCAGATGCTAAAAATCTGTTGAGAATCACGAAAAACTCAAATCTGGCACATTCGTAGGGTGTGCCAGTTATGTAAGTCCTATGTATCTAATTTGCTGTCAAAATTGAGGGACACGATGTTGATGTACCGTGTCCCTACTGAGAGAAATATGTTTGAAAAACTGCGCTGTTTTGACAACTCGTGAATCATCGCCGCTTAGGAGTGCTGCGACGGAGTTCACGTTTTTCATTTTCTTGAAGACGGCGATCGCGCCAGTCTGCCAAGGTTAGATAACCAACGCCACCAGTCACTAATACCAGTAACACCAAGGCAAGTAAAGCCAAAATACCTAAGAATGGACTTTCCACAATCCCTCTACAGTCCGTTACGACCCCATACTACCATTGCAATTGACCAAGTAAACACAACTAGCAGTGATACCCAACCCAATGTCAAAATCGCCATAGTCTTACTTTTGAAATGATTTACAAAACGTCTCTATATTTATCATACTGGGGACTGGGTACTGGGGACTGGGGACTGGGCAATTTTATAATTTTTCTATTAACTCAGGATGAATCTTTTCGTTAATCATCGGGATCAGAGGAATCGGGGCAAGGGGGAGGACTTTCCCCATTTCTCCCTCATCTCCCACCCTACGGGTAGGCTTATACCAATTCGCAATTCGCAATTCGCAATTCGCAATTAAAAAACTTAGATGCAGCAAAACTTTCAGGGTTTACATCTGTATCAGGTTTTTCGTGAAATGGGCTTACGCCATCGTCAGATAAGCAAGCTACATCTCCCCCACTCCCCACTTTCCACTCCCTACTCCCATTTACATATGAACCAAATTTTTGATCAGCAAATGATGGCAGAACGCTTAGAATCCCTGAAAGCCGGAATTATTGGGGGTTTGTCTTTGGGTTTGGCTTACTTAATTACAAGTCTGATCAATACCCTAGTCCTAGCAAAGTATTTTCCGATACTCGTAAGTTTGCAAAAAGATTTTAATGGGGACTGGTTGCTGAGTGGAGCGATCGCGGGTTTTTCTGGGTTACTATTTGGTGCTACTTACCGCTATATTATCCGCAAAGATCACAACCCACATTTAAAATCTGGTGGGGTGTTGGCTTTTGGCTTGGTACGAGGTTTAACCCAGATAGAATTGGGTTGGAATGCTAGCAGTACAGTTTTACCCTTTGTAGTCTTGGCTAGTGAAAGTATATTGTGGTTTGCCATTGCGGCGATCGCTCTTGATCAGGCGCTTCAATTTGCCTGGGTAAAACCTTTTAGTCAATAGCAATTATCTAAAAAATGAACTGAAGACAACAGATGATAGGATTTGGATTGTATTGGCATCAATTCCGAATCCTATTATTTATGACGTTGGCACTAGGCATGATTGAAGTTTACGGTGTTCCCACTGCTATAGAAGTGGGTGATGCCATGTGTAAAGCTGCCCGTGTCACCTTAGTAGGATACGAAAATACTGATTTAGGACGAATTACAGTCCTGATTCGCGGAGAAGTGGGGGAGGTAAATGTGGCTGTCAAAGCTGGATTAGAGGCAATAAACCGAGTTCATGGCGGTGAGTGGCTTGCTGATCACATTATCCCTCGACCCCATGAAAACTTAGAATATGTTTTACCTATTGATCACACTGCCAATATAGAGAATTTTAGTGCAGATATCCGGTTTCCCCCACCCTTATCGGTGTGAGTAGGGAGTATGGAGTAAAAAGTAGGAAGTAGGAGAGCAGGAGAGAAAATGAATATTGCCTATTACCTAATAACTAACTAATAAATAATGACTAATTTAATCTCTCGGATGCAGGCAGTACAGTCGCCAATTATTCCTGTAGTTGGGGAGTTAATTAAAAATTCTCCTGGTACGATTTCTTTAGGACAGGGTGTAGTCTCCTACAGTCCACCACCAGAAGCTATTGAGCTTTTGCCTCAATTTTTATCTGAACCTACTAATAATTTATATAAAGCTGTTGAAGGAATTCCCTCTTTATTAAATGCTTTGACGGATAAATTAGCAGCTTTTAATCAAATTCTAATTAATAGCAGAAATTGTATTGTAGTAACTGCGGGAAGTAATATGGCATTTATGAATGCTATTTTGGCTATCACTTCCCCTGGCGATGAAATTATTTTGAATACACCTTATTACTTCAACCATGAAATGGCTATTACTATGGCTGGTTGTCGTGTGGTGTTAGTCGAAACCGATGCAAATTATCAACTAATTCCAGAGGCGATCGCTCAAGCAATTACACCCAAAACACGGGCAGTTGTGACAATTTCACCGAATAATCCTACAGGTGTGGTTTATCCGGAAAATGTATTACAACAAGTTAATCAAATTTGTCGCGATCGCGGTATTTATCACATTAGTGATGAAGCCTATGAATACTTTACCTATGACGGTGTAAAACATATTTCCCCTGGATCATTTCCGGATAGCAGTGAGTATACTATTTCCCTATTTAGTCTTTCCAAAGCTTACGGTTTTGCTAGTTGGCGGATTGGCTATATGGTGATACCTCAACACCTGCTGGTTGCTGTGAAGAAAGTCCAGGATACAATTTTGATTTGTCCGCCAGTGGTTTCCCAGTATGCAGCCTTGGGAGCATTGCAGGCTAAACCAGAGTATTTACAAGCCAATATTGGTGCGATCGCTCAAGTCAGACAATTGGTTTTAGAATACCTTCAGCAGCTACAAGGATTGTGTACTATTACTCCTGCTGATGGTGCTTTTTATTTTTTCTTGAAAGTGCATACCCAAATGGATGCTTTTGAATTAGTCAAACGGCTGATTCAAGAACATAAAATAGCAGTTATTCCAGGTACAACCTTTGGCATGGAACATGGTTGCTATTTACGAGTTGCTTATGGTGCATTGCAAAAAGATACAGTTCAAGAAGGTATGGCAAGATTAGTCAAAGGGACAAAAACAATTTTAAACAATAAACATTAAAATTTATCTGCACTAAAATATTATAACTAAATTTTGCTAAAGTATAAAACATAAATAATCCTCTCAAAAATCAAAATGACCAGTGTACCAAACATCTTTTTAGTAGGAGCTAGTCGCGGTGTTGGCAGAGAAATTGCTAAACACTTAACAGTGCAAAAGCTCAATATTAAAGCACTTCTGAGAAGTGAAAATGCTCGTGCTGAACTCGAAACAATGGGTATTAAAGTTGTTCAAGGAGATACCTTAAATGTCGATGATGTAGAACTAGCTATGTTAACAGATGAGCCAATTCATGCTGTTATTAGTACCCTTGGAGGGCTGCCGACAGACACAGAAAAACCAGATTATCCAGGTAATAAAAATCTCATTGATGCCGCTATCAAAGCTGGTGTACAAAAATTTATCCTGGTGACTTCTATTGGGACTGGTAATAGTGTCGGTGCGCTATCACCTCAAGCTTTAACCGCATTGCAAACAATTTTAATTGAAAAAGATAAAGCCGAACAACATTTAATTGCTAGCGGACTGAATTACACAATTATTCGTCCTGGTGGACTAAAATCAGAACCAGCCACGGGTAATGGTATTCTAACGGAAGATACACGTATTTGTGGCAGTATTCATCGTGCAGATGTGGCAGATTTGGTTTGTCGTTGCTTAAACTCTAAGCTTACTAGCAATAAAATCTTGTCAGCAGTAGACAAAAATATGGGTTCTTGGCAACTTTTGGTGATCTTGGTTGGGGGAAGGCAGAGGGCAGAAGGCAGAAGGCAGAAGTTAGAAAGATATAATTGAGATACGTCAAACTTCACTCCATCAAACATTTGAGGGATAAGCCTCAGCTTGGTTATGTCAGTGCTAAGTTATCTATTACCAGATTCAGCAAACCTGAAACTTGAAAATTGCATTCTTGACGAGATAAAAACTCAGATAAAGTTGATTGTTTCTGCTATCAATAGAGTAGTTAATTGTCCAGTTTGTAACCAACCAACTCATAAAATTCATAGTCGCTATGAGCGAAAGTTAGCAGATTTACCCTGGGCTGATTACAGCATTACTTTACAGTTAAGGGTGCGGAAGTTTTTTTGCCTTAATAAATTGTGTAAACGGCGCATTTTTGCAGAAAGGCTGACCAATGTTACCGCACCTTGGGCGAGAAGAACTCTACGTTTAGCTCAAAGACTGAGTGCGATTGGTTTAGCTAATGGTGGTGCAGCAGGGGTAAGACTCTCACAGGACTTGGGGATAAAAGTTTCTCGCAACACGCTATTAAATTTAGTCCGCTCAATTCCACTACCACCCATCGTAACGCCACATACTCTTGGGGTAGACGACTTTTGTTTTCGTAAATGTAAAACTTACGGCACAGCACTAATTGATCTCGAACGCAGACGACCAATTGCTCTACTCAAAGATGCAAAGGCTGAAACTTTGGCAGAATGGTTAAAAGCTCACCCTGGTGTCAAAGTCGTCTCACGAGATCGGTCAAAAACTTATGAAAGTGGTATTCGCCAAGGTGCGCCAGAAGCCATTCAAGTTGCAGACCGCTTTCATCTATTGCAGAACTTATCTCAAACGCTTTATCAAGTCTTTGGTAATCACGCCAAAACACTAAAAGAAGTGGAAAAACAAGTCTTTAATACTGATACTAAAGTGCATTTAGAGGTGGAAACAGCAAACAACCTTTCCATGATTGCTGAGACTAATAAGAGTCCAGTTGTGCCAAGGTTTCCCCAAAACACATCTTTAAAAAGAAAAGTTCAATCCGCCAAAGCACGGGATAGACGCAGAGAAATCCATGAGCAAGTTTGGAGACTGCGGTCTATTGGCTTATCAGGGCTAGCAATCGCTCAAGAGCTGGGAGTTTCTAAAACTACCGTATTCAATTACTTGCGTAGCTCAACTTTTACCGAACGTCGTGAACGTAGCGACCACGGTCTGAGTCTTCTCAACCCTTATCATGATTACCTCCTCAGTCGCTGGAATAGCGGGAACCACAACACCCAAGAACTGTTTGAAGAAATTCGCACCTGCGGCTATACCGGTAGTTATGCCACGGTCGCTCGCTTCACTCGTTATCTCAAGACCTTGCCCGGATTTGAGCCAGCAAAAGGTTCAAGAAAAAACGCTTCCCCCAGGGTTAGCTCTTGCGCCCATCGTCCTCTCACCCCCAGTCGCGTCACAGCTTTAGTCTTGCGACGACCAGAATTAATACAGCCTAATGAGCGTGAAGTCATCGCTCAACTACAAAAAGCCCATTCGGATTTGAAGTCAGCTATTGAACTAGCACAACAGTTTGCATCTCTTGTGCGTCAACGCCTGCCTGAGCAGCTCGATGCTTGGTTAAACAAAGCTAAAAACAGCTTGGTTTCTTTGTTGCGCTCCTTTGCTGTTAGTTTAGAGTCTGACTACGATGCTGTGAAAGCAGGTGTAACTATGTCAGTTAGTAATGGCCCAGTTGAAGGGCATATTAATCGACTGAAAATGTTAAAACGGCAGATGTATGGTCGCGCCAAGATAGACTTACTAGAACGACGATTTCTGTTGGCTATTTGAAAAGAAAATTTTGACAATTTACACTTGATTATATGAGTTATAGAAATCAGTTTATCTGGCAAAGGGCAGTTCAACTTGCTATCAATTGTTATAAATTTACCCGCCTATTTCCTCAGTCAGAATTGTACGGTTTAACTAGTCAAATACGCCGTTCATCCGTATCTGTAGCGTCTAATATAGCTGAAGGCTATGGTAGGCGTTCCAAACCAGAATATATCCAGTTTTTACATATTGCGCTAGGTTCTTTGAGAGAACTTGATACGCAATTAATCATTGCCAAAGAAGTAGATTTAGCTGATAAAGACCTTTTCACTCCCGTATTAAATGAAGTTGAGGAAATGCAAAGTATATTAGTTGCTACTTTAAACAAACTCAAGGGTTGAAATTATTACTTCTACTCTTCCGACTTCTGCCTTCTGCCCTCTGCCCTCTGCCTTCCCCCGGCTAAGATCACCAAAAGTTGCCAAGAACCAAAATATGCTGTTTACACAAACAGAATTTGTGGAATTTAATTTGGAATAGTGAATTGAGGATGGAAAAATAATTTTATATTTTTTCCATCCACTAATTTATCTCTCCTAATTACTCTCCAGAAATTTGTAAGGACACAGTTCTTTTACGTGGCCCATCTAACTCAAAAAATAATACTGATTGCCAAGTTCCCAACCCTAATACTCCATCAATCACAGGGATAACTTCGCTAGTAGTTAGCATCATTGCCATCAAGTGAGAATGAGCATTCATTGGTTCATCTTCTGGCACAATTCTTAAATGTAGATCATTATGTAAATAACGATCTGATTCAGGGGCTAGTTTGTTCAAGAATACTTTGATATCTTCTAATAGTCTGACTTCATCTTCATTAATTGTCAAAGCCGTTGTAGTATGTCGAGAAAATACTAGAACTTGCCCATTTTTAATTGCAGTAGCAGCTAGAAAATCTTTGATTTGAGGCGTAATGTTATGAATATTAATCCCTGGTTCAGTTTCGATTTCGATTAATTTATGAAAAATTGGCATAAACTTAGAAATGTAAATTTTTAGAGTGTAAAACTTTGTATAAAAAATATTTTAAAGCTCTTTGCTACTTATAGTAAAAATAATTAAGTAACATAGATAGTATCAAGATTATAAGTTTGCGATCGCCTATAGCGGGCGCTCTACGCCATCGCTCTTACCATGCTAAATTACAACCCATTACACTGCTTACCCTCCGCCGAGGATCTACCCGATTCTGACGATGAACCTGTGGATAATCAACTACAACATCTAATTCCTGGGTTACTAGAAGCCATACTAGCTTGGATTTGGTCAAGCCGGATGGATTGGTTTTTTGGGGTTGATATGGGAATTTATTACGATCCCGAACAGCCACCAATTGTCCCCGATGGTTTTTTAAGCTTGGGAGTTGAGCGCGTTTTTGATGAGAACTTACGCCTGAGTTATGTACTGTGGGAAGAAAAAGTCATGCCAATTATGGCTTTAGAGGTTGTTTCTCACAGACGCAGGGGAGAATATACTTACAAAAAGAAACTTTACGCCGAGATGGAGGTTTTATATTATGTGGTTTATAATCCCCAACGGCGGAAAAAACCACCTTTAGAAGTTTATAAGTTAGTCAATAATGAATATGTATTGCAACCGGGAAATCCTGTTTGGTTGCCAGAGATAGGTTTAGCAATTGGTTATGAACAGGGAACTTATCAAGGAATCACAAGGGATTGGTTGTATTGGTATGATGCCCAAGGGGTGAGATATTTGTCACCAGAAGAAAGAGCGATCGCATCTGAACAACGCGCTCAAAGATTAGCAGATGAATTGCGAAAATTAGGAATAGATCCTGATACTTTAACTTGAAGTTCACCTACATTTTTTAGATATTATTTCTCACCCAAGTCCGAAAATACTTTATCAAAGCAGTTTCAGTCATACTTTTACTTTGCTGCATAAATCTACTCATCTCACTTGCAGACACTACAGGAAAAGCCAGACTAAATTCATGCTCAATATACTGACCGTTAACTAACTGATAAAATTTTAAGTTGTGTCCGTCATATCTCCACAATTCAGCAATACCTAACGCTGAGTAAATATTAAATTTGTTGACTGAACTGCTAGTAATGTCTATTTCTATGGCTAAATCAGGTGGCGGATCTGTTTCTAAATTTAATTGTTCTTTACCTCTTACTCTAAATTCATTTTGGATGTAGTAACAGTTATCTGGTTCTATACCTCGTTTAGCTAATGGGAGTTTTAAGGTTGTAGAGCCAGCACTTTTTACTTCTAAGTTTAATTCTTCAACTAGAGCAAATATTAAACGGTCAAACTGAATTTTAGGGTTTTCGTGTTCAAAAAGTGGGGTCATAATTTCTAAAGTGCCGCAGTCATACGCAAACCTAGAATCTCTATCCTCGCCTGTATCTCTGAGCAAGGCTTCAAAGGTTTCCCAGCTAACGTTATGTAAAACTGTTCTTTGTTCGGCAGGGGTTGACTGTATGAGCATATGAATAAATGAAGCTAAATAGGATCGTGATAGGAATATACGGCATTTTGTTTACTAGGATGTTCTTGACGCACATCAAGTCCCCTACTTTCAAAAACACAAGCTTGACCATTTGCTTTTTTCAAACCAGTACCTATCTCACCAAATCGAGTTGGTTTTTTCTGTTTAAATGCTTCTTCAAGTAAGTTTAGAGCTTGATTTTGCGTTCTTCGAGAAACAAATTGACTCCATGTTCGTCGCCAAAATGCTTCAGGACGATATCGGGCGCGTACTACAATCTCTTTGCACTCTCTTCTAGGATAGTTCTGTTCTCGCCTTGTTGGACGTAGAGAAAATTCTGCTGATGTCGGGGATGTTTTCTTGAACCTAACAACTTGATATTCCCAACTTGAACCTCCTGCGATCGCAGTATGAGGAATCAAAACCCAAAGTAAGCATAGCAGAGTTAAAGTAGACTTTTTCATAAAAATTAAAAGGTGGGCATTGCCCACCCTCAATTAACCGAAAATTCCAGCAAAAAAGTCAATGGTTTCCTTGAGTGCTTTGATGAAAACATCAATTTCTTCGCGGGTATTGTAGAAAGATAAACTGGCTCGTGCGGTGGCTGGTAAACCCAGGTGACGGTGTAATGGTTGTGTACAGTGATGTCCAGAACGGATGGCTACGCCTTCTTGATCTAATAATGTAGATAAGTCGTTAGCGTGGACACCTTCAACAGTGAATGCTGCTAAAGCGGCTCTCCCTTCACCTTGAGCATTGGGTTTTGGCCCGTAGATTCTCACTTGGGGGACTTTAGCTAATTCTTGGAACAAATAAGCTGTTAATTCTGCTTCATAGGCGTGGATTTTATCCATACCTATATTAGTCAGATAATCTATGGCTGCACCCAGTGCGATCGCTTCCCCAATTGCTGGTGTCCCCGCTTCAAATTTATGGGGTAATTCGGCGTAGGTGGAATGATCTAAATACACTTCAGCAATCATTTCACCACCACCAAAAAATGGTGGCATTGCTTCTAGTAATTCCAACTTACCATATAGAAAACCTATACCGGTGGTCGCACACATTTTATGTCCAGATGCTACCAACCAATCACAGTCGATTTGTTGGACATCAACAGGCATATGGGGAACACTTTGACAAGCATCAAGTAAGAATTTCGCGCCGTATCTGTGAGCAATCTTTGCAATCTCTGCCACTGGATTGATACAACCCAGTGTATTAGAAACATGAACTATAGAAACTAATTTAGTTTTATCAGAAATCAGTTGTTTAAACTGTTCTAAATCAAAGGTTTCTTCTGGTGTTAATTCCACAAATTTGAGAACTGCACCAGTTTTCTGCGCCACAAGTTGCCAAGGCACAATATTACTGTGGTGTTCCATCACCGACAGAATAATTTCGTCCCCAGCTTTTAAATTGTTCATCCCCCAGCTATAAGCTACGAGGTTAATGGCTTCGCTGGCGTTGCGGGTGTAGACAATTTCTTGGCGAGAGGCTGCGTTAATAAATTTAGCAATTTTATCCCGTGCGCCTTCATAAGCATCAGTAGCTTTTGCACTGAGGGTATGCGCTCCCCGATGCACGTTGGCGTTATATTCTTCGTAGTAATCCCTGAGTGCATTTAAGACGAAGAATGGTTTTTGGGATGTCGCCGCATTGTCTAAATAAACCAAAGGTTTATCGTTGACTTCCTGCTGTAATAGCGGGAAATCAGCACGGACTTTATCAGCTAGGGTTTTGGTAGGAGTGTAAGTCATTGGTAGTTAGTCATTGGTAGTTAGTCATGGGGCATTGGGCATCGGAAATTGGGCTTTGGGCTTTGGGCTTTGCTTCAAAAGCTCCCTTTGCCCTCATATCTAATCCCTACTCCCTACTCCCCACTCCCTGTTTTCCAGATAGTGACGGTGTTTAATAATTGTTCTCGCAATGAAGCTACTGGGATATGATTGATGATTTCGGTGGCGAAAGCGTTAACTAATAACTTGCGCGCGTCATTGGCATCAATACCCCGGCTTTGCAGATAGAATATTTCATCATCTTCTAACTGGCTGACTGTTGCACCGTGAGCGCATTTCACGTTGTCGGCGGTGATTTCTAGTTGGGGTTTGGTATCAACTCTGGCTTTTGATGATAGCAGCAAGTTGCGGTTTAACTGTGCTGCGTCGGTTAGTTGTGCTGGTTTGGGAACAAACACTTTACCGTTAAAGACTGCGTGAGCGCGATCGCCGACAATACATTTGTGCAATTGCTTGCTTGTACCATAGGGATGATTGAGAGCGATCGCGCTGTGGGTATCCGCTACTTGGTTGCCTGCAATCATCGTCAAACCGTTGAGAGTCGTTTCAGTTTGTTCACCGGTTTGCAAAATCTCTAAATTATGCCGTGATAGCTTTGCACCCAAGGTGATAGCGTGACAACTATAGCGGCTGTAACGTGCTTGGGTGACGGCAGTTTTACCAATATGAAATGCGGCTTGAGAGTCTCGCTCAACCCTAATATGAGTTACATGAGCATTATCAGCGATCGCTATTTCTGTAACGGTGTTGGTGAGGTAAACCGTTTCTTCCCTTTGTGGGATAGTCACATAATCTTCAATGACACTCACCTGGGAACCACTTTCTGCCACCACCAAACACCGGGGTTGGGAAATTGTCGCTGTTTCACCTGCGACGGTAATAAATAACAGATGAATTGGTGTCTCAACGACTAGGTTTTTTGCTACCAATACGACTGCTACATCAGATATTCCCGCAGTGTTGAGGGCGGTAAATACTTCTAATGCTCCCTCTGCTTGGGCTAGATGTTGTTGTACCCGTTCTTGTTCGGTTAAAGGTAATGTAGTTAAATTACCGACAACTATCCCAGCAGGTAAATCCGCCACGGCTGATAATTCCGGCGAGTAAACACCATTCACAAACACCAATCGGCTGTAGTGAGATTCTGGTAGCGTTAATCCAGTGATATCTAGAGACGTTGCTGGCAAAGTCTCTACATGATTGAATTCCACTTGGCATAACGCCGACAAATCAGTAAACCGCCATTCTTCCTCGCGGGTAGTGGGGATAGTGGAATGACGTACCCAATTCGCGGCGCGATCGCGTAATTCCTGTAACCAACCTACTGTTGCTGGTGGAGTCACCTGATTTAACAAAGCCACTAAATCAGCATCTCGATCTAACAGAGTCGATGTCAAACTGACGGCATCCGAATTAGGGATAGAACTAGGAGAAACTTTACTCGTCATTACACACCCACCTCAACCGCAGTTTCTTCCAACAGCCAGTCATAACCGCGAGATTCTAATTCCAGTGCCAATTCCTTACCACCACTGGTAATAATGTGTCCCCGCGCCATAACGTGTACAAAGTCAGGAACAATATAATCAAGTAACCGTTGGTAGTGGGTAATCATAATCGTGGCATTTTCGGGGCTGGTGAGTTGATTCACACCGTGAGCCACAATTTTCAAAGCATCGATATCTAAGCCAGAATCTGTTTCATCCAAAATAGCTAACTGTGGTTCTAGCAGCGCCATTTGCAGAATTTCGTTGCGCTTTTTCTCACCGCCAGAAAACCCTTCGTTCAGACTGCGACTGAGGAAAGCAGGATTCATTTTCACCACTTCCAACTTTTCCTCAATCAAATCATCAAAATCAAAAGCATCTAACTCTTCCAAACCTTGGGCTTTGCGGCGAGAATTATAAGCTACCCGCAAGAAATCCAAATTGCTCACTCCAGGAATTTCCAGAGGATATTGGAACGCCAAAAACACACCAGCCCTAGCCCGTTCTTCTGGTTCCATTTCCAGTAAATTCTGCCCCTGGAAAATCACCTCACCACCAGTCACAGTATAAGCTGGATGTCCTGATAACACCTTAGAAAAGGTACTCTTACCAGAACCATTCGGCCCCATGATCGCATGAACTTCACCAGCGCGAACTTCCAAATTTACACCCTTAAGAATCGGCGTACCATCAACTTCTGCCGTCAAATCTTTTACCGACAAAATCACATCACTATTTTCAACAATCATGTTCTCTCTCTCTTCATTTTTTGGTTCGTAGTTGGTGCTGAAGCACCTTTCGGCAGCACTAAAGTGCTTACTACAAGCCTTAACCCACACTACCTTCTAATTTCAGGCTCAATAACTTATCAGCTTCCACCGCAAATTCCATTGGTAGCTGATTAAAGACATCCTTACAGAAGCCGCTAATCATCATGGAAATCGCATCTTCGGCGGAAATGCCGCGTTGAGCAAAGTAAAATAGCTGATCTTCTCCAATTTTGGAAGTAGACGCTTCGTGTTCTACTTTCCCGGTGTTATTCTGCACTTGAATGTAGGGGAAAGTATTGGCGTGGGCATTATCCCCAATTAACATGGAGTCGCACTGTGAATAGTTACGCGCCCCTTCGGCTTTGGGGTTAATTTTCACCAAACCCCGGTAACTATTACTAGAATTACCTGCGGAGATACCTTTAGAAATAATTGTGCTGCGGGTGTTTTTCCCGATGTGAATCATTTTCGTACCGGTGTCGGCTTGCTGCATATTGTTTGTCAACGCCACCGAGTAGAATTCACCGACGGAGTTATCACCGACTAACACGCAGCTAGGATATTTCCAAGTAATCGCTGAACCAGTTTCTACCTGTGTCCAAGAAATTTTGGAGTTCACACCTTGACACAAACCGCGCTTGGTAACGAAGTTGTAAATCCCGCCTTTGCCGTTAGCATCACCAGCGTACCAGTTTTGGACGGTGGAGTATTTAATCTCAGCGTTGTCGAGGGCGACGAGTTCCACGACTGCGGCGTGTAGTTGGTTGCTGTCGTACATCGGCGCGGTGCAACCTTCCAAGTAGGAAACGTAGCTACCTTCTTCAGCGACAATCAAAGTCCGCTCAAATTGCCCTGTATCACCGGAATTGATGCGGAAGTAGGTAGACAGTTCCATTGGGCATTTTACGCCTTTAGGAATATAGACAAAAGAACCATCACTAAAAACCGCCGCATTCAGGGCAGCGAAATAGTTGTCAGCAATGGGAACAACACTACCCAGATATTTTTTGATCAGTTCTGGGTGTTCTTGCAATGCTTCGGAAATGGAGCAGAAAATCACGCCGTCTTTGGCGAGTTTTTCTTTAAAGGTGGTGGCAACAGAAACGCTATCAAAAATTGCGTCTACAGCGACGTTGGCGAGACGCTTCTGTTCCGATAAGGGAATGCCTAGCTTCTCGAAGGTTTCTAGGAGGGTGGGATCTACTTCCTCTAAGCTGTTGAGTTTTTCTTTCTTTTGCTTAGGGGCAGAGTAATAGATGATATCCTGATAGTCGATAGGTGGATAAGTAACGCTAGGCCAAGTCGGCTCGGTCATTTTGAGCCACTGGCGGTAAGCTCTGAGACGAAACTCCAGCATAAACTCCGGTTCATTCTTCTTAGCGGAGATTAAGCGGATAACATCCTCATTTAGTCCACGCGGAATCGTGTCGGTTTCGATGTCAGTGACGAAACCGTACTTGTAGGGCTGGTTGACTAAGGTTTTGACAGTAGCACTCATCGCTAGTGGTCTCTATGTGTTCAGGAAGTGTTTCTCTTTAAGGATGGGAGACGGGTTAGGATTGGGTCGCTTCCCATCTCATTTAACCGAGTGGTTAAACGACTGTTACAATAATGATATAGACTAAAACAACATGGTTGTTGTTTAATATATTTTCATTTTACGCTAGATTAACAACAACAATGTTGTCAAAGTCAAATTTTCTGAAAAAATTTTTTGGACGTTCGCGGAGCGTCTTGTAGAGAAGATGGCGACCACTCAACAGTCCTCAACCAAGCAAGAGATCCTAGAGTATCTCCTCAAGCACTCCCAGGCAACAGCCGTTGATTTAGCCTCTATATTAGATGTCAGCCCCCAAGCTATTCGTCGTCATCTTAAAGATTTGGAGGCGGAGGAGCTAATTACCTATTCATCAACAGTACAAGCGGGGATGGGGCGACCGCAGCACGTTTATCAATTGAGTCGGCAAGGGCGAGAACGCCTGCACAAAACCGCTAGCGATCGCCACGGTGATTTTGCGGTTTCGCTCCTCGATACCTTGGCGGAAACAGTGGGACACGACCAATTCAAGACAATTTTACAAAAACAATGGGAACGCAAAGCCCAAGAATACCGCGATCGCGTGGGTAATGGTTCCTTGCGCGAACGGGTAGCAAATTTAGTAGAATTGCGAAAAGCTGAAGGTTTCATGGCGGAATATCACCCTGTAGATTCCCCTGAGTCAACAGAGGCGGAAAGATTTATCTTCATGGAACATAATTGTGCAATTTCTAATGTTGCTGAATCATTTCCCAGTATTTGCGGTCATGAACTAGAAATGTTTGCTGCTGTTCTTCCAGATTGCACAGTTGAGCGTACCCATTGGCTCATCAATGGTGAACATCGTTGTGGCTACCTAGTGCAAGCCCGCAAGCAAACATCTCGTTAATCAGGTGTTTTTCAAATTCAGTTTAGGTCATCAAGCAGAGTCAATTGGTAAAGAGCTTTACCAATTCTTGGCTAATATTACCCAAAGCTAACTTTTAAGTGTTGCCCTCACCTACTAGAATTCGTAGTAGGATGCGATTTGTGAAGTTTGTAGGCGCAAGCCTTGTCGTAGACTATTTTAAATTTTGATTTGTTTATGGATTTCCCATCACAACAACCGTCAACTCAATTTCTCACTCCAGAAGAGTCAGCTAAAGTAGATGCCGCTCTGTTGTCTTCTCCAGAAAAATTTTTAACAAGATTAACTATTTCTTCTCTAAAACTGTTAAAACATATTGCCCAAGATTATGGCGTGACTATTGAAGATTTAACAACACAACAAATAGTAGCTTGGTTTGAAAAAGACGGCAAAATTAGGAGAGAGGAAGGAGTCGAAGCTGCTTATTTAAAATGGTAAGATTATGATTCCTTGATCAATTATTTTAAAATCTAAAATTTCCCAATCTCCTGCAAAAACTCGTTACTAGGTTGAACCTAATAACGAGCATAATGGGAGTTTAAGATGATTATTCTGTGTTGATGCTGGCAATAATTTAAGTTTTAAGCTTGATAAGTGTGAGTCCGAGGACTACGAACTCCTACAGCCGCACCTATTAACGCAGCTACTAAACCTAATAAAGAACCAAAGACAAACCACCACAAACCTCTAGAAGTAGCGTCTGCAATCTCACGGGCTTGTTCAGCAGTAACTTGAGGGGGTGGGGTTGCGACTACACCTGGTTGCTGTGCTATGACTGGTCCCACATTGGCTGCTGCAATCCCAAAAGCACCTGTTACGCCGCTTGCTAATAGCCAGGAGCTAAGTGCTAAAGTAGTAGCCCATAAAATCGCCCCATTGAGGAGTGCGGTATTGCGATTCATGGGGCCGCAAGCACGGGATGTAATCCAACCGCCGACAAATAGGGAAATTAACAGCGCAATGGTTGACCAAATTCCTACATTACCTGCTATATCAGGGGCAATGGTGCGAGGTCTACCTGAACCTGCAATGGTTCCCGCGCCAATTGCGGCAAATGCGGTACTTAAAATCAATTGCGTAGCTAAGGCAACTAACACACCGGAAATGACGGGACCCCAACGTACCCGATCATGATATTCGGCTACTCTCCCAGCGATCGCAGATTCTGGCTGAATAACTTCGTCACCTACTCGATTTACGTATGACATAAGTCTATTTTCTCCATTGCTACTTTAGTGAAGTAACGTTTTTCTCAAGTTAGTTATATTTATGCTTACGTTTAAAATTAAATTGTGAATTATCGATTTTAATATCTATCAACAGAAAGAGTTATTGCCTCTATCAAGGGTAGTAAGAAATCAGTATATTTATCGAGTTTAATATTAGTTATTATTGCTTAATTTTGCTGTATATCTTGATTTGAAAGCTTTTTTGAGGGTGATACTAAACTAATTGCTTGTAAATTTATCAATATTTTTAATAACTTCTCATAATTACTTTTTAGAAAAAAATAATTTTCTAGCCATAAGTGATGAGTAATACCATCCACAATATTACCTATCACAAATTATTAAAGGTCTATAACCAAAGATATATAGTAATCGGTTTTGATTTTGGAAATTATTTGTGTAGGCAGGGAATAGGAAGTCCCGATGAAGCAAGTTTCACAGTCAAACATGAAATATGTCTTTCTCCTCCTGCCTCCCCTGCTCCCCCTGCTCTTTCAAGCCAGTGGGGAATGGGAAGTAGGCAAGAAGACTTTGTGAGTGTAGGTAGTTTCTTATGCGCCAGCGCAGGCTACGCTCACAAAAATCAAATATAGGACTCCTATTTGATTTATGAACAGTTTCTGTAGGACATGAGTTCTGTAGAAATGCAGAAACAAAAACTAACGCAATTTCACAGCAGTACCTGTAGCAGTAATTAAGATCAAAACTCCTGACTGATCAACATTAATTGTGCCAGTGTCAATTTCGATACCAATTACAGCGTTGGCTCCCAAGCGCAACGCCCGTTGTTCTAATTCTTGTATGGCCTTATTTTGCCCCTGTTCAAATAAACGCTCATAACTACCCGTGCGTCCACCAATGACATCCCGAATACCAGCTAAAAAATCCCGCAGGAAATTGCTACCATAGACAACTTCTGCTGTCACAATACCTAAATATGAGTCGATCACCCCACCTTGAATCACATCAGTTGTAGTTAAAATCATAATTTATCCTCACGAATTGCTGATTAGTTCATACTTATGTATTATTGCTGACAGTTTTTTCTAGAGTAATGTATGGTAAACAAGGTAATTTTTAATAGTTTGGCTTGATTTTAGCTAAACAATAGACAAAAAAAACTAAAGATATTGGATAAATAAATATAATTATTCATTATATATTTGCTAAAGTATCAAGTGTCTTCATACTAGGAAATTCCTGCTCCCATCACCATCTGCCTATCTTTTAGTTGATTATATGTAATGTTTAGCAGACAAAATCATCACCAAAAAAAGATAACTGATTCAACAAGAAAGGCAGGAGGCAGAGGGCAGAAGGCTTTTATGTTTATCTTCTGTCTGATGCACAAGCCTTCTGGCGACCGGAAGGGAGCAAGGGTTTGAGTCCCCCACTGAAATCTTCTCTACGAGACGCTGCGCGAATGATTCAGTGGTACTTATTTGGTGGGGTCTGAATCCCCCACCAAATTCTTTCCTTCTGCCTCCTGCCTCCTGCCTTCTGCCTTCTTTTCAAAAGTGACAGATTTACTTATACAGTATCTTGAATATTTGCCGCTCTTAGAATGCTTCCATAAAAATCCTGAGAAATTTGGTCTTGAACTGGGATAGGGAATTTACTGATTATTAATATTTTATAAAGCTAGACAAATTACTGTTTGCAAAAATTGATATTTTTGTTTTAATGTACAAGAAAAAAGTTCACTATAATTTCAGGAAAATTACTGTGTACAAACGCATATCGTTCATACTAGGTATTTTGTTGCTAGGATGCAATATTGCTAGCATACCATCAGTAGCGCAGGCTGAAACCTTGGTAGTGCAAGCTAATAACCCAGAATTAAGACAACTCTTAGAAGAGGGTAAGCGGCTAGTAGATGCTGGTGATTTTGATGGGGCGATCGCCGTATACCAACGAGCTGCTAGCCTAGACAATAGAAATGCCAGAATCCATTCTGGTATCGGCTACCTACAAGCTCAACAAGGAAATTTTCAGGCAGCTTTAGCATCATACCGCCGCGCGATCGCGATTAACCCCAATAATAGTGATTTTTACTATGCCGTGGGTTATATCAAAGGCAATATGGGTGATACTCGCGGTGCAAACGAAGCTTACCGCCGCGCCATACAACTCAACAGAGGTAATATTAATGCTTACCTAGGATTAGGTGTTACCCAATCACGGATGGGAGACTATAAAGCAGCTAATTGGGCATTTGAACAAGCCCTTAACTTGAATCGGAACAATCCCCAAACCTATGAATTTATGGCTGTCATGTATAAGCAACGTCGTCTCCCCAAGCAAGCCAGCAACGTATTGCAAAAAGCCCGTGATTTGTATCGGCGCAAGAACGACTTGGATGGTGTAGCTAGAGTAGAAGCTATGTTGCAGGAGTTAGGAGGTTGAAGATTAATCTAATTGCCTTCCTGTGAGTTCGACAAAAATATCTTCTAAATTAGAAGGACGCACCATCATTCCCGTTTTATTTGTTTGTTGATTCAGATAAATGTTTGCTGCTTCCAAAGAAGGGAAAAATAAATATTCCCACCGCCGCACACTATCACTTCCTGCGTCGGTGACATCCAACTGCTTCATCACCAAACCTTCACCATGTAACGAGCGCAATTGTTGTAGCGTTCCCAAAGAAATCAGTTTACCACCATCCATAATCCCGATGCGTCCTGGCTTAACACTACCAAAGGCATCACACAAAAATTCCACCTCATCCATGTAATGAGTAGTTAATAGTATCGTCATTCCTTGCTTATTCAAATCCCGAATAATCTCCCATAGTCGTCGCCGAGTCTGGGGGTCAAGTCCTACTGTTGGTTCATCTAAAAATAAAATTCGCGGTTGATGTAACAAAGCTCTAGCTATTTGTAATCGCCGCTTCATACCCCCAGACAGGGTTTTTACTAAGCTATCGCCTCTAGAAGCTAATTCGACATAATCCAGCCATTGATTAATTAATCGTTGTCGTTGTGGGTTAGCTATATGATGTAGTCTGCCATGTAATTCCATATTTTCCCAAACAGTCAAATCCCCATCAACACTGATTTGCTGCAACACCACCCCAATACTTTGTTTTGCTTGCATGGGTTGACTCACTACATCATATCCTGCTACCTCTATTCGCCCTTGGGATGGCTTTGTGAGTGTTGTCAACATCCGAATTGTAGTTGATTTACCAGCACCGTTAGGGCCGAGGAGAGCAAATATTTCTCCAGACTCAATGGTAAATGACAGGTCATTCACGACGGGAACTTGGTTGTAAAACTTGTAGACGTTTTCTAAAAGAACAGCAGCAGACATGAAGACATTGATTACACAGTTTCATTACATACACTACCATTCATTAGGGAATGGGGAATGGGGAATGGGGAGTAAG
This sequence comes from Nostoc sp. PCC 7524, assembly GCF_000316645.1. NCBI lineage: Bacteria > Bacillati > Cyanobacteriota > Cyanophyceae > Nostocales > Nostocaceae > Nostoc > Nostoc sp. PCC 7524. The sequence goes on along the minus strand of NC_019684.1, from coordinate 4,857,638 downwards.
CAAAATGCTATTAAAGTTTGTAGTCAGGACTAAAGTGCTGACTACGAATAATAGAAAATAGCTTGACAGAGCCTTACACTAATGGAACAACTTTTGCAACTTAGCTTTCACAATGGACAAATAGCATCTGCTGTTGTCGTGCATCAACTGACGGAATTACCCCAGGCTCTAGCAGCAATGGGTTTGCAAATGGTACGTCCTACTCTAGTAGTTGTGGGGGGTGCAAGTCAGATGTGTGCAGCAACTTTTCTGCAACTTCAACGGTTGTTTATGGAAGTTTTAGCCCCCATAGCAGAAAATTTAGGTGCTTATGTTGTAGATGGGGGTACTGATACAGGAGTGATGCGCTTGATGGGTGAGGCGCGTACTAAAATAGGAGGCAAATTTGTTTTGATTGGTGTAGCACCTTTAAGTAAAGTTGCTCTACCTAATGCTTTAGAACCACCTGCTGATTCATCTCCTCTAGAACCTAACCATAATCATTTTGTGTTAGTTCCTGGTAGTAATTGGGGTGATGAATCTCCTTGGTTAGCTCAAGTAGCAACTGTGTTGGCTAATGGCGCACCTGCGTTAACTATACTGATTAATGGTGGTGAAATTACCTTTGATGACGCACTGCATAGTATCACAAAAGGACGGTTAGTCATTGTCATAGCGGGTAGTGGCAGAACCGCAGATATACTGGCAGATGCTCTGCATGGAGAGATGACAGACACAAGAGCGATGAAGTTAGCTAAATCTGGTATATTGCACTACATTAATTTATTTAACTCAGAAGCAAGATTTGAAAGTTTAGCCGAAATAATTAAGAGTGTGCTTTCTACCTCAGAGTGAAGAATGACCAAAAAATATAGTTATAAAGCATTTTTACAGGATGATTTTGACAAATTATTTGAAATGATGAAATTGAGCGATGTGCAGAAACATTTTTTGCGATCGCGCTGGTTAGATCAATTACTCTGGATGGAAGGTAAAGCCAATCAAGCACGCGATCGCTACTATGCTTTGCGGCTAACAACTATTATTGGTGGGGTAATTCTCCCAGCTTTAATTAGTTTCAATACTACTAATGAAAACGCTAAACGAGTTATTTTTTGGTCAACTTTTGGTATCAGTCAAGTAGTAGCAATGAGTGCTGCGATTGAAGAGTTTTTCCACTACGGAGAACGGTGGCGACACTATCGCCGGACTTGTGAATCTCTCAAAACCCAAGCTTGGCAATTTTCACAATTAAGTGGGGTATATCGTAGTTATACTAATCATGATGAGGCTTTTAATGTATTTGCCGGTCAAATAGAAGATATTATTCAGCGAGATGTGGAAGTTTATTCAACTCAGGTTGTGCAGGATAAAAAAGCGGCAGGAGAGAAACAGGAAAACTTTGTTAGTCTATTGCCCGAAGAAACCGTCAATGATGAAGCTCAATCAGCAGAAAAACAGGAATCATAGCATTATGATTCATAAAAAATACCAATTCTCTACATAAATTATCCTTAACTAATTTGAATTTTGTAGGCGCAAGCCTTGTCGTAGACTATTTTGAATTGATTCATAGTGGCGATGGCTGTAAATGTGCTTTGCGATCGCTGCTTTGCGATTGCCATCGTTTGTTGGGCAAGATAAACATGATGCCCGATTTGATACCTTTGATCAAGGTTTTTGCGCCCCCAAGTACCCGTTCCCAAGTGTCTGTTCTCGGCTGTTGATAGGTATTAGCATGACGGGCTTTGTTAATGTTACGCGTACTATCAATCAAGTTGATCACAGCATCAAAGATAGCTCCTACGATTGGTTTTGTCGTTGCTTTCACTGGTAAAACTATATTTGGGGCATTTTGAATGAGATAGACTAGATGCGAACGCATTTTTTCTTCAGAGATGATGCCTGGTTGATAACTAATCACAATGGATGCAGCTATAGGGTTAATACGGACATTCTTAATCCTAGAATCTGATTCTATTAGTTGCTGAAGTTTATTAGCATACTCAGAATCCTTGCCTAGCCGAGGAATACGAAAACGTATACGTCCTGGAATTACATGGGCAACAGTATAAGATATCTTTGGCGGTGCTGCTGTTTTATTAACTGAGCTTTTAGTATTTTTTTTAGGCTGTTGTCTATGTGGATTGCTAATAGAGTTATTGCCAGAATGAGGCAGTTGTTTAGAAGTCATATTTTTATATTGCAGTTTTAAAAAAGCAGAAAAGACAGCGAAGGTTAAATATCTCGGTGCGACCTCCACTTACCGATCTGCCGTCACTCTAGTATGAAACCTTAATTTGCTGTAACATTTAAACACTACTGAATTTTGTGACCGGAAACCAGCAATATTTGACTACCTGTTATTACACTAAGCACACTAGCTTTTTGCAAAATATCAACAACTTTAGGTGCCATGTTAGGTCACTTCTATTCATGCACTATATTAACTAAGCTACCTGTTTCTATCATCTTACTAACGACAGGTCATAGTCTCATTTACATTATCAACAGAGATATAGGAATCCGCTTTGATTTCTAATATTATCTGCGTATGTAGGCAATAGGCACTCTTGCAATAGGCAATATGAAAGGAGAGGGTAGGGGTGTACTGAGTTTTTTATGTACCAGCGCAGGCTACACCAACAAAAATCAAATAGGAGTCCTATATAGGGACTTCCAGATCAAAAAATATCCAAAATTTAGGGTGCGTCAGTATGAATCATTTCTAGATGTAACTAGATTTTCTCACACTGATACACCCTACTAACTCCGTATCAGGAATTATTGAATTTGTGTTTGGGCTTGTTGATGTTCACGACCAGGAGTAGGAGAAGAAATGGTTGTGCGTTGATATGTATTTTTAATCGCACTCCAATTACTAGCAATTGGCATTCGCCAGCCTGTACCAAAGGCGCGATCAGTGATTTTTAATCCTGGGGGTGCTTGTCGGCGTTTGAATTCTGCCCGCGCTAACATTTGGATGATTCTGTCTACAACTACCGGATCATGACCTGCGGCAACGATTTGACTTACTGATTGGTGTTCATTGATGAGACGTTGTAGAATATCGTCTAAAATTTCGTAGGGGGGTAGGGAATCTTGGTCAACTTGACCGGGTTTGAGTTCGGCGCTCGGTGCTTTGGTGATTACGTTTTGGGGGATGATTTCGCCGTTGTGGTTTAGCCAGTGACATAGTGAGTAAACACGGGTTTTGGGAACATCGGCAATTACTGCTAATCCGCCATTCATGTCGCCGTAGAGGGTGCAGTAACCCACTGCCATTTCTGACTTGTTGCCAGTAGATAATAAGAGATAGCCAAATTTATTAGCGATCGCCATTAATAAGTTACCCCGAATCCGAGATTGAATATTCTCCTCAGCAATCCCAAATTCTGTACCTGCAAACAAATTAGCCAAGCTGTGATCAAAGCCTTGCATTAATTCGCCTATGGGTATGGTTTGCGTTTGTATACCCAAATTTGCTGCTAATGCTAAAGCATCGCTGATGGAATGTTCGGAACTGTAGGGGGAGGGCATCAGTACACCCAAGACATTTTCTTTACCAAGTGCGGCCGTAGCGATCGCTGCTACCAATGAGGAATCTATCCCGCCACTTAAACCCAACACTACTTTAGAAAAACGGCACTTTTGGGCATAATCTCGCACTCCCAAAACTAAAGCGTGCCAAATTTCTTCATCTTCTGATGTGTATACTGAGACTACAGAACCTGATGTTAAATCCCGTTTTGCCTCGTCAAATTCTACTGTGACTAAATCGGTAGTAAAACCACTGGCGCGACACATCACTTCACCTTGACGGTTCAAAGCAAAGCTACAACCGTCAAAAATTAAGTCGTCATTACCACCAACTTGGTTAGTATAAATGATCGGTTGCTGGAAACGCACAGCACTATGTTGCAACATCGCTTCTCGACTGCATTGCTTACCTACTGTATAGGGTGAAGCAGATAAATTGACAATTAAATCCACACCCAAAATTGATAAGTCAGCGATGGGATTAGCTGCATAATGTCGTTTGCCCCAAAACTCTTCATCATTCCATAAATCTTCGCAAATTGTTACGCCGATATCGACATTATCTAGGGTGAAATAGTTAGCTGATAGTCCTGGTTCAAAATAACGATTTTCGTCAAATACGTCGTAGGTTGGTAATAGCCGCTTATGAAAGCATTGCCGGACTTTGCCATTTTCTAACAAAGCAATGCTGTTATATAAGCTTTTACCGCCTGTAATATGAGATTTTAAATTTTGGTCAGCCGTCCCAACTAATACAACTAAATTAGTCGGTAAATCTCTAGCTAATTGCTGCAAAGTAATACTCATAGCTTCTACAAAGCTGGGATTTAATAATAAATCCCTTGGTGGATAACCACATAAAGAAAGCTCTGGTGTTAACAACAGTCGCGCCCCTGTTTCTGCTGCCTGCTGTGCTGCTGCCAGAATTTTTTGGGCATTACCTGACAAATCACCAATTATAGGATTAAGTTGAGCGATCGCAATTTTCATAGTTTAGTTATTAGTCATGAGTAATTAGTTATTAGTGATTCTCTTTTAGAGGATGTTTGAAAAGTCTCTAATGGTGTATCGAATACTTTTAGATCCCCCTAAATCCCCCTTCAAAAGGGAGGGGATCAATAAGTCTCTAAAATCACAGCCAAACCCTTTTCAAACAACCTTTTACACCCCTATACCCCTACTTTTAAATAAATACCAATGGCTTATCCTTAAATGGGGCAAAGGCTTCAGCATCAAATTTATATAAACTGGCTGGACGACCTGCACCTCTTGATACTTTGATGCCTGTATCCAATAAGAAACCTAACTTGAGGAGACGCGCTCGAAAATTAGAATAATCAGAGAAGTTGTCCCCTAAAACTGTGGTGTATAACTGATATAAATCATTCAATGTAAACATTTCCGGCAAAACTTCAAAGGCTACCGGACTATATTCCAATTTATTGCGTAACCTTCTATGCCCATAAGCTAAAATTTCATTATGATCAAAGGATAATTTTGGCACTTGCTTGACTGGATACCAAGCAATCCCAGTCACGCCATCAGCAATTAGTTCTGCTTCTTCAAACCTGACCAGGGCAAAATAACTAACTGATAGATAACGCACACCATAACTACCAGTTGCTTCCCTGGGGTCGCGTTCTGGCCCACCAAAGGTATATAACTGTTCTAAATAAAGATTATTTACCTTGATTTTCTCAGACATAATGCGATAAGCAGCATCTTCTAAAGACTCTCCTTGACGAACTAAAGTACCGGGAAGACTCCATTGATTTAAAAATGGTTCTTGCTGTCGCATTACTAAGAGAACTAGGAGGCGATTCTGTACAGTATCTACAGAGAAAATTACATTATCAACACCAACCTTGAAATCGGCCAAAGGTTGTTGATTTAACGGAGTTGAAATTTTTTTGTGGTTGCGTCCGGGCATTTGTACAAATGCTGTTGATTAATATAAGCAGCAATAGGGGGAATGAGGGCTTCGGTGTTTCCATGTTCACGATAGGCTGTGGAGGAGACATCTAAACCAGTTAAACTAGCGATCGCAATTTTTCCTCCCAGTCCTCGCACAGCTTCTAAGCTAGATTCATCTATCTCATATCCCGGTCGCGGCACAATCAATAGTTGCACTTGCTGTAATAATTCTTCAATTCGATACCAGCGTGGTAGCTGATGCAATAAATCTGAACCAACTACCAAGGTAAACTCTATATCTTCACCCCAACGGGATTTAGCTTTATCCAATGTTTCCAGGGTTCTAAAACTACTTAATTCCTGTTCTAAAGCAATATTCTGTCGAGGTGCTTCTATATCCGTAATCAACAACCGCAGCATCGCCGCCCGATGCGCTAACAGTGTTTGATGGGATTTAAACGGATTATCAGCCGCCCAAACCGCCACCCAATCATAACGTTCAGACAACCACCGCAGAATCTTTTGATGTCCTGCTGTTGGTGGATCGGCGCTAGTACCAAATAAAGCGATTTTTTGCATGGTTAATAGTCAATAGTCATTAGTTAGTAGGCAATAGGTAATAGGCAAAATAGGCAATAGGCAATAGGCAATAGTCATGAGTTTTTTTCCTCTGCTCCCCTGCTCCTTCCCTGTCACTCCTAAAGGGGTTCGCCACTTGCTATATGCCGGGGAACCCGTCCACCGCAGTGGCTCACCTGTCACCTACACCCCTGATCAACTCTGCCAACGTGTGAGAAATTTCCACAGTTAAGGCAATAGGATGATCTAGTTGTCTGGTTTTTTCTGGTAAACTTGCTACCGAAGTGGCTGTACGTTGGCGAATTGCAGCTAAGGTTTCTGGTGGCTGTAGTCGTTGACCTTCTTTAACTACTAATTGCAATAAGGGTTGTTCTGTGGGGAGGGGAGTTTCGGTGATTAATCCCAGTCTGTCTGCTTTGACTTGGCTTCCCGCAAATGACCGAAAAATTTGCTTACGTCCTGGATAGGTGACTTTACCACTGGACTTTTTCATCACGGGGATACCGTCAATTTCTACGAGTTTATAAACTCCGTTCACAGGAGTACCTGTGACTAATTTCGTTCCTAGTCCGTAACCATCTATTTCTGCATCGGCGGCTTTGAGTCTGGCAATTTCCCATTCATCTAAGTCTCCGCTAGCAAAAATTGTCACTCCAGGGAGGAGCGATCGCACTCGTTGTGATAGAATCACCAAGTCTCCAGAGTCCAACCTTACCCCTGTTAATTCCATCTTTCCGGCATTGACTTTTTCCGCTAAATGTGTGGCCGCCGCGACGGTATCGTAAGTATCAATTAACAATGGCGCACCTGGAAAATAACGATGGAATGCAGTGAAGGCTTGTTCTTCACTGCCTGCCATCGCTGACAACGCCATAACCAAGGCGTGAGCCATCGTACCACTAGGTTGTTCCCCTAGCTGTAGCGCCGCTAACACATTGGAAGTAGCATCTAAACCCCCCGCTAAAGCTGCCCGTGCCGCCCATAATGAGGCTTGGGGGCTAAATGCCCGTCTTGTACCAAATTCCAAAAGTCTGGCTTGATCACCTGCGACATCCCGCAGACGTGCTGCCCTGGTAGCTATCAGGGTTTGGTAGTTGAGTGTATTTAATAGATAGGTTTCCACTAATTGCGCTTGCCATAGGGGGGCTTCTACCCGTAATAACGGCTCGTTGGCAAATACAGCCGTCCCTTCTGGTACTGCCCACACATCCCCAGTAAATCGTCCCTCAGCTAGCAATGACCAAAAGCGTTTGCTGGCATGGTTGAAAATCCCTGTTGCCTGTAAGGCGGCTATTTGTTCGGAACTAAAGCGCAGATTTTCCAAATATTCCAATGCTTGCGCCAAACCCATTGCTATTAAATAGCCAAAACCCTCTGGCGATCGCCTGACGAATAACTCAAAGCTAGCCCGCTTTTTTTCCACACCTTCACCCGTGTAACAAGCTGCCATTGTTAACTGGTAAAGGTCTGTCAGCAGACTGTAATCAGCCGCAGAGATGTTTAGTATTGGGTTCTGGTGGCTATCCCGGACTGGGAAAGGTGACATACCAGAGTATCCTTACAAGAGTGGTTGTTTCTATTATGGTAGATTTTACCATAAATAATGTCAAGTGTAAAATAGGTGACAGGGGACAGGGGAGCAGGGGAGTAATAAACAAATGATTGTGTATGGCTTTCTACCGCATCTAACTATTAATTTACTTTTTTTAATAGTTAATTTCATTAAAAATATTTTACAGGGTAAATAAGTTTGTAGTAAGGGCTTTAGCCCTCTCTGCGACACGCTACGCGTTCGCGTAGCTTGCTTAAGAGCAGGGGTACACTACAAACTCCGCACAGTTTGTTGGGTGAACTACCAGCAGTTTGGATCAAAACCCCATTCCCTGTCACCTGTCACCTGTCACCTGTCACCTGTCACCTGTCACCTGTCACCTGTCACCTGTCACCTGTCACCTGTCACCTGTCACCTGTCACCTGTCACCTACCTAACTCAACCCCAACTGCACCCTTAACCTCTCCGGTACATTCAACGCCGTATCCAAACCCCGCACGCCTTCCCATTGTTGCTGTTCACCCCAGGTCATTTGTTCTAGGTTGGCTTCACTTAAGTCTGTATCTTCCAGAATGGCATCGCTGAGATTGGCTTCGCTTAAGTCTGCACCATTGAGCATGGCACCACTGAGATTGCTACCGCTTAAGTTGGCGCTATTAAGGTTGGCGAAACTGAGGTCGGTACCCAACAAAATGGCATCGCTGAGGTCGGCACTACTCAAGTCGGCTTCGCTGAGAATGCTGCCACTTAAATCGGCATCGTTGAGAACTACCCGACTCAGGTCTACGCCACTGAGATCTGCACCCAGAAACATTGCACCGTTGAGTTTAGCGTCGATGAGTTTAGCACCGTTGAGTTTGGCATAACTGAGGTCAGCGGCCATGAGGCTGGCATCTGTAAGGTTGGTACTAAATAAAATTGTGTCGCTGAGGTTAGTACCGTTGAGGATGGCGTGGGATAAGTCTGCACCGCTTAAGTCGGCGCGGCACAGGTCGGCGTGGCTGAGGTTAATATGTTTGAGGTTAGCATCGCTGAGATTAGCGCCAAAAAGAATTGCATTTGTGAGGTTGGTGCGGCAAAGTTGAGTATCTCTGAGATTAGCGCCACTCAAGTCAGCGTGACCCATTTCGGCATCGTTGAGATGGCAACTACTGAGGTCGGCACGGCTGAAGTCGGTACGATACAAAGTAGCACCTGTGAGATTTGCACCTGTGAGGTTGGCGCTGCTCAGGTCGGCACTACTCAAGTCTGCGCCACTGAGGTTAGCGCCACTGAGGTTAGCATCACCCAAGTTTGCCCCGGCTAAGTTAGCATCTTGAAAGTTAGCACCAGTTAAGTTGGCATCACCTAAGTATGCACCGCTCAGGTTTGCACCTTGAAAGTTAGCACCAGTTAAGTTGGCATCACCCAAGTATGCACCTCGAAAGTTAGCGCCTTTGAGAAACTGCCCGACAATATTACTAAAGTTACCAATTTCAATGGCATCGCTATAGTAAATCACCCGCAGCAATTGGGATGTAAAAAAGCTGTCTGTATCTGGTTGGCTGGAGGGATAAAAGTTGATGTGCGATCGCAGTTCGTCTTGTTGTTGGACGTGGCGATGTAATTCTAACAGTAAAATTAGTACGTTCAATCCTGTGTATATATCTACTTGCCTCAGCCCGATCGCCTGATTCTGTGCTAACATTTTCAGCAATTTGCGTTGAGGTAAGTTATCAGTGGGAAGTGCATCAATGAATTCTCCCCGACACCAACGTTCATAAAAGCCTTCTAAACGCTCAAACAGTAGCAGAGGTTGCCATTGGTTGTTAGTGATGAGAAAGTCTATGAGCTTTTGAACAATTTCGGCGCTTAATCCCCCATCGCCTAGTAAATCATAAATTTCTGCATACAGTTGGCGATCGCTTATATTAAACCTGTGATTATCTCCTGGTTTTGTCCATGCTTCTAAACTGGTTTGCAATCTTTGGAGTAATCTTTCTTTCTGTAAGTTACCTTGATAAAGGTTGACATTTTTGTCTCGCCTCTGCACACCATTTTTGAGAGGTACAACTGTTGTTGATACCAAATGTCTTTTTGTTGGTCTATCTTGTGACCTTGTACCTTTAACGTAATTTTGCAATAGCTTCCAAACTTGAGGTAAATTTGACATATTTTGTATCTATTAATACTTATTACTGAATTTAAAGTCAAAAATTTATACCAAATTGCAGAAATTAATTTAGTGATATAGCCGATTAACTCAAAAATAGTGTATAAAATCAAGCAAAGTATTTGATTTTGACAAGACATTGGTAATGATTAACCTACCGTCGGAGAGATTTTTCTCTTGATAAAATTAAATTTTTAACGCGCAAATATGAACATTTTTCCCGAAAAAACATACATTTTTCACAATTTTGGCTAAGATATGATGTCAATGATTCTGCAAGCCTACTAAACTGAGGTCAAAATAATACGTAATGTTTGCTACAAAGTACATAGTTAGGAAAAATACTACAGCAAAACTAGACTAAAAGTCATTATTAAAAATTAATTATTGTGATCAGGGATGAACGGAATGAATAGGCTAATCTTTTATGTCATGTTGCTACATGGTTTATTTTTAGGAATCACAACTGCAAATGCCCAATCAGTGTCTCATAGTGCAGTCAGGAAAACATTACATGACACTCGGACAATAAATGTAACAGATAGTACCAAGCAATTGCATCAGTCCTTAGTGCGGATGCCGAAACAAGTCTGGGTAATTGATCAAAATCAACAGGCACAAAGCCAACCATTCTTTTGGGTGGTGAATGATATCAAACAATCAAGTCAGCAACCATTATTAAAAGTTGGTAAACCTACAGATAAACCAGGAAAGAAACCCAACACCGAAACTAAACCAGAAAAAAAAGATGATTTGGAAGAATTTGATGAAGTAACTAAAGATACGGAAAAATTAGAGGGATTATTTACTGTATATCGCCATAAAGAAAAGAATAAAATTTATCTGGAAGTCAAACCAGAACAACTTAATAAAAATTACTTAGCGACTGCTACCCTGGAATCTGGCATTGGTGAATGGGGGATTTACAGTGGACTGCCATTACAAGACTTTTTGTTTTATTTCAAGAGAGTAGATAAAAACTTATATTTTGTTGTGCGGAATGTGAATTTTCGCACTCGTGAAGGTGATCCCCAAGCGCGATCGCTTGCCCGTTCCTTTAGTGATTCTGTTCTTTACTCTTTGTCGATTAAAAGTATTCATCCAGAACGCAAAACTTTACTGATTGACTTAGGGGACTTACTACTGACAGACTTGTCAGGATTAGCTGTCGGTATAGGCTTGAGCGCCAACACAGAGCAATCATATCTTGGTGATGCTCAAGTTTTTCCGCAAAACTTAGAAGTTGAGTCAGTCTTGAACTTCTCAGGTAGTAGCAACCCTGGAAATCCCATGCTGGGTTTTTTTACAGCCCTAGCTGACAATCGTGGTTTCACTCTCCGGGTTCACTATAGTCTCTCACAACTGCCCAACAACAATTACCGCCCCCGGTTAGCTGACGAACGGGTTGGTTATTTTCTCACTGCCTACCAAGATTTATCGAAAAATGACCGCGATGATCCTTTTGTCCGCTACATTAATCGCTGGCATTTAGAAAAACAAGACCCCAACGCACCCATATCCCGACCGAAAAAACCCATCGTCTTCTGGATTGACAACGCCGTCCCTTTAGAATATCGCGATGCCATTAAAGAAGGGATACTGATGTGGAACAAAGCCTTCCTGAAAGCGGGGTTTCAGGATGCAATCGAAGCGAGGCAAATGCCAGACAATGTAACTTGGCATCCAGCAGATATTCGCTACAATACCATTCGCTGGATCAACACAGTCGATGGTTATTTTGCTATGGGGCCATCCCGCGTTAATCCTTTAACTGGGGAAATTTTAGATGCAGATATCTTAGTCGATGCCAGCTTTGTCCGCTATCTCAAAGGTAACTATCGCCAACTTATCCAACCTAATCAAACCAAGACTCGAACTTCGTTATCAGCATTAATTCGCGATCGCCAACTTTGTAATCGTGGCATAACTACCAAAGATCAAAGCACAACTGAGTCAAATAGCTTTTTACATCGGTTATCTATATTAACTCGCAAATATGATATTTGTTATGGCATGGAAGCAGCTAATAACTTCGCCTTTGGTGCGATGGCGATGTCACTACTACAAGATGCTGTACCTAGCCAAAAACAAGTACAACAATACATCCATCAATATTTACGTTTAATTATTGCCCACGAAGTCGGTCATACTCTGGGTTTACGCCACAACTTCCGGGGTAGCACTTTCCTAACACCGGAAGAAATGAACAATCAGGAGATTACCAGCACTAGAGGTTTGACAACTTCGGTGATGGACTATATTCCCCCCAACATTGCCCCCCAAGGAACAAGGCAGGGAGACTTTTTTCCTAGTATGGTGGGGGTTTACGATAAGTGGGCAATTCAGTATGGTTACACCCCCATTCAGGCTGCAACCCCTAAAGCAGAACAGCCAATGCTGCAAGAAATCGCTAAAAAATCGGAACAACCTGAATTAAGTTACGCCACCGATGAGGATGTCTATGGTCTTGATCCCACGGCTGATGCTTGGGATTATAGTAGTAACGTGCTAGTTTATTCTCAGTGGCAGCTAGACAACTCACGACTCATGTGGGAACGCCTCAACAAACGTTTCCCCTTGGCGGGTGACAGCTACAGCGATGTGAGCGATCGCTTTAATACCATCCTCAGTCATTATGTTCGCAGCATCTTCCACGCTACCAAATATATAGGTGGACAATCTTTTTACCGACTGCAAGCTCAAGACAGAGCATCTAGTAAACAACGATTACCATTTGAATCAGTCCCCATCGAAAAGCAACGGCAGGCATTAAAAACGCTACAAACCTATGTATTTGACGAGAATGCCCTGAATTTTCCCCCAGACTTGCTGAATAAATTAGCACCTTCACGGTGGCTGCACTGGAGTAGTTTTCCTCAAATTGGGCGTTTAGATTATCCCGTTCATGACTTAGTATTGTTCTTGCAGAGTGCAGTCTTGCGGGAATTGCTGGCAGGCGATCGCCTCTCCCAACTCAAGGATCTCGAAATCAAAAGCCCACCAGATAAAGCACTGGCATTACCAGAGCTTTTTGATACTTTACAGGCTGGGATTTGGACGGAGGTACTCCAACCAAAAGGCGGAACCATGAAAATTAGCAGTTTTCGGAGAGGGTTACAAAGGGAATATTTAGACATTTTAATTGGGATGGTATTACGGCGAGAATACGTCCCAGAAGATGCTCGTTCGCTAGCTTGGTATAAACTTAAACAACTGCAAAGTAAACTCCAGCAAGTAAAAACCAGCGACGCATATACGAAAGCCCACCTTTTAGAAACCCGCGATCGCATTGAGAAAGCTTTAAATGCCCCATTGCAGGGTAATTAGTTGGGGATTGGGCATAGGGAATTAGCTCTTTATCATATGCTACTAAATGAGGTAGCAGCGAAGAATATTTCTTTCTGCTACCTCTGCTTATACTTAACTACTTAACGCTTTAATAAAGCGTTGCAAACTCTTGAAGACATTGGGTTTTCTGGCAGGTGCTACAGTGCTATCTGTGGATGTTTGTTGTTGTCCTTGGGTGAGAATGATATCTATTTCATCGCCTGATGGCTTTTTGGGTAGTTCAGCAAATTTTTGCCAAGTGCCGCTATTTTCTACCCACAATTCCCATAATCCAGGGTAGCAACGGAAGACAGCTGTTTCATCATCAACCGGACGCAGGTAATAGCAGGATTCAATCTTGCTGATAAAACGCTGGCGGGTTTGTCTGGCGGCGTAACCGATGCCCACAGTTCCCGGATCTTCTAGACGCGGGTTTAACATGACAAGGGGGCGATCGCCTATGATTTCACAAATTTTTTCTACTTGCGGCACTTCTACAGAAGTAGGGGCGACGAATAAGAAAATTTCATCTTCTGGCTGCACTTTGGATTGGATGGACGCAATTCTTCCTGTCCCAATATCTAAAATTTGAAAGGGGACATCTGCCCAATCACGACGGGCTAAAGCAGATGCACCAGCATCAGCAAAAAAGATTTTTAAGCGAGATTCATATTCAGAAAACAAAGGCAGAAATTGTTCTGCCACAGGCATAAACTTGAGTTCAGGAAACAGTAGCTCAACTTGTAAGCGGGTATAACCATCTGCTAAAGCGGCTTTGGTAGCTTCACGCGCCTGGGCGATCGCATCTTCTAAAGTGTTTGGAAGTTCAGGCATAATTTATGATGTTTATGTTGCACATACTCCTATTGTTTCAGGATTAGCTCTGATTTTCAGCAAGAGTAAAAAGTGCTGATTGGGGCATTGAAAATCTAATCTCCCTCATCTCCCCTGCTCCCCTGCTCCCCTGCTTCCCCAATCCCCAATCTCAATTCTGCCCATTGAGAGTTTGATAGAGAAATAATAATGTACATTCCCAAACTAGACGGGGTTGGACGTAAGTCAGTAGATATTTACGGGTTTGCTCCAACTGATTGATAATTGCTGGTTGCTGCCATTGCTGCCAGTAAGATTGTTGGAGATAATCTACTAGCCACAGTTGAGCTTCTGTATCTAAATCCTGATTGATTTGCTTGGCTAATTCTAAAGCATTGCGGTTAGATTTAGGTGCTTTGATCAAGTCTTGTAGTAATTGGGTAGGGATGGCTTGTAATTGTTCGTAAGCAGCGATCGCACTTCCCGGACTACCAGCTGCTATGCTCAAAATTGCCGGATATTGTAGGATTTCTTGATTGCCTGTTTGGGTGAGTACCTGAGTCAAAGACACTGCATCTAAACGAGAAAAAGCAATCTTTTGACAACGCGACACTAAAGTAGACAACACCGACTCAGGAGAAGGTGCAATTAAAATGATTGTGGCTTTTCCTGGTTCTTCTAAGGTTTTGAGTAAAGCATTGGCTGCTGGTTCTGCCATTGTTTGGGCTTCTTCCAGCACTACTACATTTTTCGGTGCTTCTAGGGGGGGACGACTGAGGAACTCGGTAATTTCCCGAATTTGTTCTAGGCGAATAATTGGCGGCGCTTTGCGTTTCAGTTTCTTTTCTGCGGCTTCGGCGGCTGTGAGTCTTTGTCCTTGGTACTGGTAAGTCGGCTGTACCCATAAGACATCAGGGTGATTGCCTTGACGCAAGCGTTGTTGTAACGATGGAATCAATTGCGCTTCCACAAAGCTAGCAAATAACAACTCGACAAAGCACCGCGCTGCTAAACTTCGTCCTATCCCATCAGCACCGACAAACATATAAGCTGGCGCGACTCGGTTTTGTTTGACAGCCTGAGTCAATAATTCAATGGCTTGCTGTTGTCCTACCAGTGGTGTGAACGGGTTATGAGTCATTTATTTATTATGACAATTGTGTTACACATTCAGGTGTTCACGCACAATTCCCTGGATGATTTGGTGTACAGTTTCCTTACTCAAATTGCCATCAACCCTAATAATTCGTGAAGAAGATGCAGCTAAATCTGCATAACCTTGCTGCACACGACGATGAAAAGCAATTGTTTCTTGTTCAATGCGGTCTAATCCTAATCCATCTTTGCCTTTACGGGCAAATCCTACTTCTACATCTACATCTAACCAGATAGTCAGGTCACTGGTTAACCCACCAGTGGCAATCTGATTTAATTGATGAATTAAAGTCATATCCAAACCCCGACCATAACCTTGGTAGGCAATGGTAGAGTCAATGTAGCGATCGCATAAAATATATTTGCCTGCTGCTAAATTGGGTTTCAGTTCTTGGGCAACGTGTTGCGAGCGATCGGCCGCATATAATAATAATTCTGTCACCTCAGCAATTGGTTGATCCTCCGTCTTCTCTAACAACAGACGGCGCAAATGCCAACCTAACTCCGTTCCCCCAGGTTCACGGGTGATAATTACAGGTATTCCCAAACTTTCTAACCACTTAGCACAAAGCTGCATTTGGCTAGTTTTGCCGCAACCTTCTACCCCTTCAAATACAATAAATCTGCCACCCATGCTATTTTCATGTTTGCCATCGTTTTATCAGTCTACGCGATCGCTGCAAATCTCCCAAAGGTAATTCTAAGGGATGACTATGAACTAATTTTGATTTCTCCACCATTCCATGAGAACAGCACGACATTGCAGACAGGTAAGACGCTGAAGTAAATCACCCACACCTGTGGCGGTTGCTGGGTAAATTGCCCCTACATACTCAGTAGCAACTGGTGGTGTGGGTTGGAGATGAACCACAAAACCGTAAAGTCGTTGGTTAGAAAACGAACTATTCACCGCCCAACCTTCAGTATTTAAGGGTATAACTTGACTGATGGTTGTAGCTTCTATGCCTAGTTCTCTTTGCAGAATTGCTGGTACTACTGCATCCGGCTTTTGTTCTGGGGGGACGCGTCCACCTGGAAAATCTAAAGTCATTTCTCCTAGTCCGGATCTGTAACTTGGAGGTGGCAAAATTAAGTGATGAGATTGAAGTGGTATCATCACAACAGAATCTGCTTTTTCAACGCGCCAGTATTCTAACATTTGCCCTTGATGGTCTTCCAAATGTTCCCCAATCAAAGTCAGCCAATGGGAACGTAATTCTAAAAAACGCTGGTGAATTTTCCAGGCTTGCTGTGATAATGGTTTCATTTGTTAATTAAGTTGGGCTAAAAAATCCAGCATAGCTGTACCCACAATCTGCGGTGATTCAATCATAAAACCATGACCACCACAATCAAGAATCGCTAACTTAGCGTGGGGAATCCCTTGGGCTAATTCCTCAGAAAATTTAATGGGTGTGAGAATATCTTGTTTACTCACTAATACTAATGTAGGACAAAGAATATTGTGCAGACGGTTAGTAGTATCGCAACTAATGATAGCTTGACTTTGAAGATAAATACTATGAGTTTGGGGTGCAAAAGGATAATGTACAGCCCATTCAATCAGCTGTTCTATTATTTCTGAATTTGCATAAAAAGTATCGCTAAAACTCCAGGACAATAAAATCTTTTGATAAAGCCGCTTATCTATATGTTTAGGAAGTTCACCCCAAGTTTCAACTATGCTATTAAATCGCTCATCTCCCTTAGCGAGAGAAGATAGTAGTATCAGACTTTTAACTTTGTGTGGATATGCTAATACTAATTCTTGGGCAATTTGTCCACCCATAGAATGACCAGCAACGTGTACTTTATCAATCCCTAGATATTCAAGTAATGCAGCTGCATCATGGGCTAGTTCTTGAATAGTGTAGGGAATATTTGGTGCGGAACTCCTTCCTACACCTCGGTTATCTAAAAGAATGACTTGATATTGGGAAGTCAACAATGGCAAGATTACCGACCAATAGGAATGATCGCACGTAAAACCGGAGATTAAAAGCAAAGGTTCTCCTTTACCTTTGATATCGTAGAAAAAATCAACTTCGTTTAGCTGTACCTTGGGCATATTCCTCTGTGTCCTCTGTGTCTCTGTAGTTTAAAACTTCTTTATTTAATCACAGAGGAAAGGAATGAATTTATGCAATAATTTTATAGAATATCTGGGTCAATATTTAATTCTCGTAACTTAGCGGCTAGGCGTTCTGCACGTTGCTTTTCCTGTTCAGCACGCTGTTTTTCTTGTTCAGCACGCTGTTTTTCTTGTGCTGCTAATTCTTCCGGTGTCGCCACTAACTCCCCTTGTGCCGTAAAATAGCGTAATTGATTGTTCTGTACACCCAAATATAAATCTAACTGCTGACTCCATAACCAACCTTGGGAATTTGGTTCTATGGATTGGTAATTTCCATCTACTAAATGAAACCCGACAAATTCTAAATTATTAGGGTCAAACCAAAAATACTCCGGTGTGCGAAAAATATCTTGGTAGATTTGTTTTTTTAAACCTTTATCTGTGGATTTTGTAGAAGATGAAAGCAACTCAACAATGATATTGGGATACTTACCGTCTTCTTGCCAGATTACCCAACTTTTGCGGGGTTTTCTTTCGCATCCTCGCACCACAAAAAAATCAGGGCCGCGAAATTCTTCTGATTTAAGTTGACGTTGGCTGTAGTAAATGGTCAGATTTCCCGCAGCATAAAAGTCATTGCGGTTTTGCCACCACAATTCTAAACATTGTAATAACAGAATAATCTGGCGTAGATGTAAATCGCTTTCCAATGGTGGTTCGTGACTTTCAATATTTCCTGGTGGAAATATTATATCTGCTGCTGGTTCTAATTCTTGGGCAACTGGCATGACTTAATTGGGGCTAAAGTTAATCTCGTCTTAGAGGTTGTTTGCAAAGTCCCTGGTGATGTATCAAATACTTTCACCCCCTAAATCCACGCCACTTGCTTCTCTACGAGACGCTACGGGAACAAGCCGGGAAACCCGTTCAACACAGTGGCTCCCCTTAAAAAGGGGGACTTTGATTCTAGTTCCCCTCTTTTTAAGGGGGCTTAGGGGGGATCAACAAGTGTTTAAAAACACAGGCAACCACTTCTCAAACAATCTCTGAGATTGGATGCACAGATGTTATTACTATCATAATCTTGCTGATTGATGATGATTTGCGTAGGCGGAGCATCACCGTAGGCATCGCATTGCATAGGAACATCCTGAAAATGCTTTGGTAGAAGAGTTTCATCAATTACTATAATAATCACTAATCATAGTTAAATTTGGGAGTTAGACTACTACCTCATAAACTTGGGTACTTTCAATTACCCTCTGCTTATCCCAAGCTAAACTCATCTGTATCGGTGATTTTTTCTTACCTATAAAAACTTTCAACTTGTGTGTACACCGTAGCCTTACAGGGGAGCCAGTGCGTTGGGCGGGTTTCCCGACTAGCAATCTGTATTAGACTTTTCCGGCTAAGTCATGCTGGCGTAGTTGCTTACAGTTATAGAAACCAAATATTAGCCAAAATGTCAGGATAAATGCTGTTAATAGCAAAACTGGGATAGGTCCAAACTTGGCAATCAAAGGCGGTGCGGCAGCAGTAAATAAGCCTCCACCAACGATGGGTTCAAATAGCAATTGTTTGTAAGCAAAACTCTCAAAAGCACCAGAACGGTTATCTGGGTCTACCATTCGCAATAGTAACAATCCTGTGGAAGTGACACCCATTGATTGTCCCATATCACCAATGCCACGTTCAAACCAATAAAAAGGTAAAAGACGGGGACTTAAAAATATAAAAGCGCAGACATTCCAGGCTATGCCAGCAATTGACAAAACGAGGAAAGGCGCGAGATTATCACCCAGTACCGAAAGAGAAATGGTTGCTAATGCTGTGACAATTGTGACATCTAATGCTAACCCGCCAATGCGCTCCATCAGGGGACGACTAATTAAGTAGGTGCGTCCTGTGCGTATCAGTATATACTGTACAATTATGCCACCAATCAAAGCAATGGGGAATAACGGCACGTAAGTCATCAATTGCAATCCACCTCTACCCCATGTTATGGATTCAATCCAGCGCAAGGCTTCTAAAATTAGCCAACCGAAGGCGATCGCTAGTCCCACAAAACCAAAATGGAGAGATAATGGATCAATCAGTAATTCCCGAAATAAATTTTCTCTGGCGACTTTAATACTAGGGTGTTCTTCTGGGGCATGACTATCTGTATTTCCTGACTCAGCTAAGGGTTCACGGCTAATTTGAATGCGTCCTGTGCTTCTTCCCCACTGAATCAAAATTGTCCCTGCAATCACTCCCGAAACCAGCCCCACCGTTGCCAAAGCTAGAGATAAATCAGCACCAGCGACAAATCCTAATTCTGTAAAAGTTGGTGCCATGCCGGCGGCTGTGCCGTGTCCCCCTTCAAAGGCGATTTCAATTAAACAGGCGGCAATCGGCGGTAAACCAAAAATCGGCGTTAATACGGTGATTCCTAGTAGCAATCCTACTACATATTGACCCCAGGCGATCGTTTGACCAAAAGCTACTTGTGGCGCAGCTTTCCGCCAAAATTCCTGTAACCCTGGCACATACTGTCCGAGAAATATAGTAGCAAAGACGATGTTAATAAAAATGCTAGGAGACTGTGACCATACAGCCTGGATATTTTCTGGGAATATGCCTTTAACTAGGGGAGATGCTGGATTGATAGCTTTGACAACAGCACCAAGCGCACCACCTCCCAGCAATAAAGCAATTATACCAGCAACAACGGAACTGGGGATGTAGAGCGATCGCAAGAACCACAAGCGTTGTCTAATCCACCGCCCCACCAGGATTAATATAGCCAGAAGAATATAAGCCCAAAATACGTCTATGAGTTTGAACATAGTGTTTTTTGCAGGTTGTCGTTAGCAGTAGGAGCAAATTGCAGACATACGCTAACTCTTGATTATGCCATTTTGAATACTACTAAGTAGCTCAGTGTTAAAAATTATCGCTATGGCAAGGCAGGAGGCAGGAGGCAGGAGGCAGGAGGGAAGAGGGTTTGAGCCTAGTTTATTTTTCTTAACATAGTTGTGTTTTTTCCCACCGACTGACATAGTTTTACAGAGGTTAGAGGTTAGGCAAAAACACAAACCTATTTTGTGAAGTTTTTAGCTATCTTAGATGGTAACTTTATTTCCTTCGTGCTTTAATAGACTCTTTTAACTGCAATCATAACTACCTTGATATTATCTCCTCTCTAATCTCTATTTATGTCTACAGAAGCTTTTGAAAAAACTAGCTGGAGTTGGCAACTGTCTCAGTTCCAGCAGCAAGTAGGAGAATGGTTTGAATACCAATCTTACCGCTTTCAAAGAGTGCTACCAGAATGGAATCCTGATTGGCAACTCAGTCCGTGGTTAGCTAATTTATTCAAGTTTTTATTCTGGCTGGTAGTGGTTTTATGCGTGACTTGGTTAATTTGGCAATTCTGGCAAACATTCAGTCCATATATATATTCACGCTTGGCTGGTGGTAAAGGGAATCGTGCTAGGACAAACACACCTACCCAAGATTTATCTGTAACAACTTGGTTAGAGCGATCGCAAGCACTTTACCGTCAAGGTAACTATCGTGAGGCTTGCCGTTGTATTTATTTGGCGATTTTACAACACTTACACGAGCAAAAAATTCTCCTGCATCAACCCAGTCGTACCGATGCTGAATATCTGCAATTGCTGCGATTATCCCAAACTGCCATCCAACCTTACGAAACTGTAATTACCACCCACGAACAATTATGTTTTGGCAATACAGAGATGTTGCCAGAAAATTATGAACAGTGTCAGCAAGCCTACCGGGAGATTACCCAACAATGAAACGCTCAAAACGCACTGTTTGGCTAGGTGCGATCGCTATAGTAGTTTTAGCTATATTCAGCTTTATCGCTGCCCCTACTACACAAATTTATACTGGTTCTACTTATAGCCGTGCTGCCGATGGTTACGGTGCTTGGTATGCTTATATGCAGCAGCAAGGCACTAATATTCAGCGTTGGCAAAAGCCGATGAGTAATTTGACTGCTAAAGCCAAACCAGCCACCCTGTTGAGAATATATAACTACCAAAGAGAGGCAAATTTATCACCTGATGAACAAGAATGGTTAAGAAAAGGGAATAATTTAGTAATTTTGGGTGTAAGAACACCAGTAAGTCCAGGCAACTTTCACACCGTGCAGAAATCGCCTGTGGGTGATGTAAAGATTGCTACTCGTAGACGTTATCAAAAAGCAAAACAGGGAGAAATTTCATTAGGCGATCGCTTCGGTGCTATAGTTTGGCAAGAGAAGCGCCCACAAGGAACAGTAGTTTTTTCTACCACCCCCTATTTAGCCGCCAACGCCTACCAAGACGAATTAAATAATTTTGAATATTTAGCCAGTTTAGTCAAACAAAAAGACAAGCAACTATTTGTAGATGAATATATCCACGGCTACAAAGATGCTGATGTCAGAGAAAGCGAAGGGCAAGGAAATTTAATTAGTTATTTGGCTAATACACCCTTGTTAGTTGCGTTGATACAGGCTGGCGTTTTACTCTTAGTGCTAATCTGGTCACAGAATCGCCGTTTTGGTAAACCCATCGCTTTAGAAACACCAGTAATCGACAACAGCGAAGCCTACATCCAAGCGTTAGCAGGAGTCTTACAAAAAGCCGAATCCAGCGACTTTGTGTTAGAGATGGTGGGCAAGGAAGAACAAATCCAACTCCAAAAAGCTTTAGGTTTAGAAGCTGTACCCCTAGAACATCAAGTTTTGCTCAACCTTTGGACACAAAAAACAGGTAAAAGTGCTACCGAATTAGATGCAGCATTAAAGTTACAAGCCATAAAACGCCGTGTCAGTCAAAGAGACTTAATCAGCTGGTTGAGGAAATGGCGAACAGTGAGAGAAAGTTAGGGATTGGGGATTGGAGATTGGGTATATTTTTCTACGCTGATTTTGGCTGCCCACTTGTAATGATTTGATATAGTCATTCTGGATTTTCTGAGGTACAGTAACCTCCATAAGTTGCAATGAGAAATTAGGGAGTAGGGACGCAAGGTAGACAAAGTAGACAAGGTAAAATTTTTACCCAATCCCCAATCCCCAGTACCCAATCCCCAATCCCCAATCCCCAATCCCCAATGACTATTTATGAGTGAAACCCGTCCAGTCTTAATTCATCTTGGTGAAAAACTTAACCAAATCGTAGTAGGACAATCCAGCCTGGTACAGCAACTACTGGTAGCATTATTAGCAGGCGGACATATTATTTTAGAGGGTGTACCGGGAACAGGTAAAACACTCTTGGTAAAAGTCTTAGCGCAATTAATTCAAGCAGAGTTTCGCCGAGTGCAATTAACACCGGATGTATTGCCCTCCGATATTACTGGGACAAATATTTTTGATCTGAATAGTCGCAATTTTACTTTGAAAAAAGGGCCAGTATTTACCGAAGTGTTACTAGCAGATGAAATTAACCGTACTCCTCCCAAGACACAAGCGGCTTTGCTAGAAGCAATGGAAGAAATGCAAGTCACCCTAGATGGCGAAAGCTTGCCATTACCGGATTTATTTTGGGTAATTGCCACCCAAAACCCCTTAGAATTTGAAGGCACTTATCCTTTACCAGAAGCACAACTAGACAGATTTTTATTCAAGCTAGTAGTAGATTACCCTGATCAAGCTGCCGAAAAGCAAATGTTACTCAATCGTCAGAATGGTTTCGCAGCCAGGCGCTGGGATATTAACCGTTTGCAAGCAGTCGCCACAGTAGCAGAAATCTTAAAAGCAAGGCAAGCAGTCAAAGCAGTGAAGGTATCAGAGGCGATTATTGACTACCTATTAGCCTTGGTAAGAACATCACGCCAGTATCCTGACTTAGCTTTAGGTGCATCTCCTCGTGCGGCGGGTTCTTGGTTGCAGACATCTCAAGCGGCTGCTTGGTTAGCTGGTAGGGATTTTGTCACGCCAGATGATGTTAAAGCAGTAGCATCGCCCTTGTTGCGTCATCGTTTAATTCTCAAACCGGAAGCCATGCTAGATGGTTTACAAATTGATGCGGTAATTGCATCGGTAGTAAATCAAGTGCCAGTACCAAGGTAATTGGGATAAAAGTTCCAGGCTCATAGCCAAAGTCCACAAAGCGTGGACTAGAACAAACTTTTTGTTGAGGGACTTCCAGAAAATAAATTATTCAATGAGTCAGAGCAAAGATATTGATCAGATTCATCCTCTCCCTCTGCTACCCCTCGCGATTGTATATTTTTTTAGTTGGAAGTCCCTGAGTCCTCTTTCAGAGGACTTGCGCTATGAGACTCGGAATTAATTCCGAGGCGGGACAGATGCGCTCAACCCAGACTTGTGTGTACACCCTTCCTGCGGCAACTATGCGTTCTTTGCTTCTGCGTCTGCGCGCGAGTAAATCATCTGCTTATTCAAATAGATTTGCTGGCTTAAGAAATTCAACAAAAATTAGCATTATTATCGCTAATATTGCCAAATATATGTACTTTCATCACATTACTCCTAATTAAAAAAAATCTCACCGTTGGCAATTTATATAAAAAAATGTATCAATTGGTAGAGCATCTCGGATAATGGCTGCAATGTGCGTTATAAAACCTAACCATAGATAGATGAAATTGGGATAGTTTCTATTAGTTGAGCTTGCTACTGTTGCTGATGAAACTAAATCAAACCATCAACAATCAAAGGAGGAGAAGGAAATATCTATAACTCCCAGAGATGCGGTTTCATCCTATCAACAACTAACCTCAAAGGATTAGGTCTTAATACTGATGATTGAAGATTTATCTGTTGAAAACTATCCATCCACCCAGGAACTGCTTGAAACCAATGACTGGAACGTTATTGAAACAGAATTTGATTCGTCAAAGTTACACCACAAAGAAACTGTCTTTACCCTTGGTAATGGTTATTTAGGCACACGGGGAACTTTTGAAGAAGGATATCCCGAAGATTCTGCGGCAACACTAATTAATGGTGTTTATGATGACACAGCCATTGCTTACACTGAACTGGTGAATTGTCCCAACTGGTTGCCCTTAGTGGTGACAGTTGCAGGAGAAAGCTTTAGCATGAATGCTGGCGAAATTCTGAATTATGAGCGTCGCCTTGACTTGCGTTTAGGTTTAGTTAGCCGTGATGTACGTTGGCGTTCTCCTAAAGGACATACTTTAGATTTGCACTTTCAGCGTTTTACCAGTTTGGCAGATCAACACCTCTTAGCAATTCGGTGTGAAATTACATCTGTTGATTTTACAGGTGATATCAAAGTTGAAGTCAGCTTTGATGCTGAACCAACAACTCAAGGTATCCCCCATTGGCGGACTTTAAACCAAGGTGGTGTAGGTGAAATTATCTGGCTGCAAAGTCAAACTCTGGGTTCAGAGATTCAGTTGGGGATGGCTGCCAAGTTGGTGGTAGACGGTGAAGATACTGCTTCTGTGTATGTTGCTCAGAAATCTGGATTTTCCTCATTGACAACTACTTTTTCCTCTCATCCAGGCAAGACGGTAGCTGTAGAGAAAATCGTCACCCTGTTTACTTCACGGGAAACAGACAACCCCATAGCAGCCGCCCTACAAAAACTAGCTGATGAACCCAGATACGCTACCCTACTAGCAGCGCACATTGCCGCCTGGGAACAAGTGTGGCAAAACAGTGATATTTTGATTGAAGGCGATCGCCTCTCCCAACTCAGTGTCCGTTACAATCTTTTTCAGGTACTAGCAGCCGCACCCCGCCAAGACGACAGAGTTAGCATCCCCCCCAAAACCCTCTCCGGTTTTGCCTATCGTGGACACATCTTTTGGGACACAGAAATTTTTATCCTGCCCTTTCTTACCTACACTCAACCAGCCATAGCCCGTAATCTACTCACCTACCGCTACCACACCTTACCAGGAGCTAGACGCAAAGCCCAAGAAGCTGGTTATCAAGGAGCCATGTTTGCTTGGGAAAGCGCCACCACAGGTGATGAAGTTACCCCCCGTTGGGTTCCAGATGCTAATGGTGGATTAGTCAGAATCTGGTGCGGTGATATTGAAGTGCATATCACTGCTGATGTCGCTTATGCAGTTTGGCATTACTGGCAAACTACCGATGATGATGACTGGATGCGGGACTATGGCGCAGAAATTATCCTCGATACAGCGATTTTTTGGGAAAGTCGGGTGCAGTGGAACCCACAGCGCCACAGCTATGACATTTTAGATGTCATCGGCCCTGATGAAAATCACGATCGCGTCGATAATAACGCTTTTACCAACCTCATGGTACAGTGGCATTTATACTCAGCTTTGGCACTGTGGGACTGGTTCAAACACGTCTACCCAGAAAAGTCGGCTCAGTTAGTAGAACAGCTGAACTTAACCACAGAACGTCTACATCGGTGGGCAGAAATTCAAGAACGGATATTTGTCAATCAAGATGCAGCCACAGGTTTGATTGAGCAATTTGAAGGATTCTTCCAGTTAGAAGATGTCAACTTGGCTGATTACGAACCCCGGACTAAATCTTTGCAAGGTTTATTAGGTATTGAAGCCACCAGCCAAAAGCAAATTCTCAAGCAGCCGGACGTATTGATGCTGCTTTACTTGCTGCGTCAGCGTTATGACTACAACACCCTCAAGGCCAACTGGGACTATTATAACCAGCGCACCGACCACACCTATGGTTCTTCCCTAGGCCCAGCAATTCACGCTGTCTTAGCTTGTGACTTAAATCAACCGACTCAAGCCTACACCCATTTCCAAAGAGCTGCATTAGTAGACTTAGAAGATGTCAGACTTAACGCCGCCGAAGGTATTCACGCCGCCAGTGCGGGAGGAGTTTGGCAAGCTGTAGTTTTCGGCTTTGCAGGTATCAGATTGACTCAATTTGGCCCAATGGCTTGTCCTAACTTACCACCTACTTGGAAACGTCTGAAGTTTCGCCTGCAATGGCGCAACGAATGGCATGAGTTTGACTTACAACCAGATATGGCAATGGCAATGGTAGTACAGGAAGCAAAAGTTCCTATCTATGTGAGTGTCATGGATTGAGGGCTGGGGATTGGGGACTGGGGATTGGGGACTGGGGATTGGGGTAAAACCTCCTCTGCTCTCCTACTTCCTTATCTCTAGTTGTATCTGTACATTAATGCAAATTTAGGTGCAGCAGACGTAAATCCCCAACGCTCAGAAAACGGAATCATCTCTGTTGACATACTCCCCGCCATTTTATACTGGGGCTTTACGCATCTCGTCTCGTAAACCTTTATGGAGGTTGGCTTCTTGCTGCATCATCTCTAAATGCTGCATCGCCTGACGAATATGATGCAGGATGCGCTCCCCCGCAGGTGTTAAAGCAGCACCATGACGACCTCTAGCGAATAAAAGTATACCTAATTCCTCTTCTAAAGTCGCGATCGCATGACTCACTGCCGGTTGAGTCAGTTGTAATTCTAAAGCAGCTTCACTAAAATTGCCGCGCTCCGCTACTGCAACTACGGCGCGAAGTTGGGAAATTTTCATGGTTAATTACTATGTTCCCATTTATTTTGAGACGTTGTTGAACTTCTATTTATTTCTATGTATTTAGTCATAGCCAGAAGTAATCTTATGCAAGATGATCTCAGATGTCTACATTCTAAAGACAGAGACACATCAGTATTCAAAAATCGTAAATCCCTCTCAGGATTCATGAAAAACTACATTAAGGTAATGCACATTTAGCTTACATTGTTCTAACTCGTAAGCGATGAAAACAGATTACCTGATTGTAGGTAGTGGCTTGTCAGCATTAGTCTTTGGTGCTTTGATGGCAAAAGCTGGTAAAAAAGTTCAAGTCTTGGAGTCTCATGAGCATCCAGGAGGCTTTGGACATACGTTTACGATGGCAAAAAAATACAAGTTTAATGCCCAACTGCATTACGTTTGGGATTGTGGCGAAGGACACACTGTCAATCGAGTTTTAAAAAAATTGAACTTGGATAAAGTAGTCACCTTCGAGCGATATGAACCTGATGGCTTTGATCACATGAGAATGCCCGGCTACTCGCTGGATATTCCCTCACAATCTCAAGAGTTAATTCGGCGGTTATCTCAACTTTTTCCCCAAAATGCCGAGCAGATTCGGCAATTTATCCTGGAAGTTAAAAAAACCAGTGAGGGATTAAAGATATTATCACCCCCAGTCATCCCTACGGAATTATTTAAACATCTTAGTAAAGTATTATCTGCCGTCAAGTATTTGCATAGTACACTGCAAGATGTTTTTGATCAATTCAAATTACCTCAAGAAGCACAAACACTTTTAGCCTTGCAATGGCCAGACTTTTTACTACCTCCTGATCAACTTTCTTTTTACGCTTGGGTGATTTTATTCACTAGCTATCAAGAAGGTGCTTTTTATCCTACGCATCATTTTGATCATGTAATTAATTCTTTAGTTAACAGCATTACAGAAAATGGTGGTGAAGTTCTTCTTAATTTGGAAGTTACTGATTTTACACTCACCAATAAAACTATCACTGGAGTCAAGGCAATTAATAGAATCAATCAGCAAAAATATGAATTTACTGCTGACACTATTATCTGCAATATAGACCCTCAAAAAGCTGCCCAGATGATCGGAGTAGAGAATTTCTCAAAAAAGGTACGTAAAAAGCTTAACTATGAGTATTCCCCTTCCAACTTTATGGCCTACTGCGTTGTAAAGGATATTGATCTGCGAGACTATGGATTTGGCAAATGGAATACTTTTCATACTGGTCATCGGGGTTTGAATGAAGCATTTTATCAAATGTATGAAAAGCATGACTATTCTAATCCCAGTTTTGCCATTACTACACCTACGTTAATGACAGATGATGAACGTGACTGTCCAGAAGGATATCAAATTATCGAGTTTTTAACAGTTGCCAATTATGATTACTTTAAAGAATTGCAAGCAAGTAATAAAAAGCTTTACAGACGTAAAAAAGAGGAAATTTTAAACTTTATCCTAGATGTAGTCGAAAAAAACTATATTCCCGATTTTAGAAAATATCTCGTTTTTAAAATCACTGGTAGTCCTACGACTAATGAGCGGTTTTGTTGGTGTCCCAAAGGTAATTCCTATGGATCTAATCTCACCCCTAAAAATATGGGACTGGGCAGATTAAACCATGAGACATCTTTAAATAATTTTTATTTCTGTAATGCCTCATCTGGATACCCAGGTTTTGCAGCTACGTTTTGGACTGGGGCAATCCTCTATCAAAGATTATCAGGAGATGTGATTTTATCTAAAGGATGAATCAATTCAAAATTCAAAATAAATTATTGTCATTAAGTTCCTAGAGCATCGATTCAGTAATGAAAAACCTAACCCCCCAACCTCCTTCCCTACTAGGGAAGGAGGAGCAAAACTCCCCTCTCCTTGCAGGGGAGGGGCTGGGGGAGGGGTTCTTCTAGGAATACTGAATTGGTGTTCTAGTAAGGACTTTAGTTTTAAAAGAAGGACTAAAGTCCTTACTACAAACCTTTAATTATTTACACCGTTCTAATTAGTATGGTGGTGAAATATGAAAATCGCGATTATTGGGGGCGGAGCAAGCGGTATGGTAACGGCATATCTGCTTGATAAACAAGGTCATCACGTCACGATTTTTGAAAAAAAACCTATTTTGGGCGGACATATTCGCACATTAAATAAAAACATTAAACCTAATCAATCTGATTGTGAGCAAATTTTAGAAGGTGGTGTACTAGAATTTCCTTTGAATTTTCACAACTTTTTAAAATTAATGCAAGAGTTAGAGGTAGAATTAGAGCCAGTTCATATAGGTTCAGGATTATTTTTGCCAGATGGTCATCACATTCTCTCGTCTGTGATGATTCAAAAAAACTTTACAGGAATTCAGCATTTAATTGCATCTCTGAGGCTCAATACTCTCTATGCTGGTGCTGCTGGGTTATGGTTAAAAACGCACTTTACACCAACTCAGCAATTGCAGAATCAGCCAATTTCTAAATTTTTAACCAGACAATGTATCCGGAATGATTGGCTGAAATTATTGATGATGTATAGCTACTCAATGGCTTTTGAGCTAATTGATAACTTCCCCGCAGAAATGGGAATTCTTACCCTAAGAGATTATATTTTTGTCAACTGGGTGAGGGTGAAAAGAGGTGTGTATTCTTATATTGAGAAAATCTTAGAACGCTTTCGAGGTGAGATTTTTCTTAATGTTGAAATTGTAGAAATTTTTAGACAAGCTAATGATGTAAGAATTGCCTTATCAGATGGTGTGAAGTATCTTTTTGATAAAGTTGTTTTTGCAACACCACCTGACCAAGTAATCAAGTTATTATCTGATCCGAATAATGAAGAAATTAAACGATTTTCAGGATGGCAGAAAAACCAAGTAAAAACTATCATCCATACAGATACTTCCATGTATGCTCGACACGGCATTAAAGAACCTGCGGAATTTGATTTTTTCAAGACTAATAAAGGGTGGGGATATAACGCTTATCTCAACAGACTTTGTGGTGTATCATCTTCCCTTCAATACAGTTTGGCTTTTAATCTAGATAATTTGATTGCTCAAAACAAAATTCTTCATATTCAAGAACATCATACGCCCCTATATACGGTCGAATCCTTCAGATATAGAAACGAAATTATTATGACCAATGGTGAGAATAATACTTACCATGCAGGAGCTTATCTTGGAGATGGATTGCATGAAGGAGCTATCACTTCTGCAATTAGGGTTGCTCAGTTAATCGGATAACTTTGGTAAATAAATAGGAGAAGCAGAAGAAAAAGAGTTTGAGTTTTGCAAAGCCTAGTGCATATTGGCAGTAATATCTACATCATCACTTTTAAGTTGACCATCTTCCATATAGATAATTCGGTCAGCAATATCTAAAATGCGGTTATCGTGGGTAACTAGCAAAATTGTACAGCCTTGTTCTTTAGCTAATTTCTGCATTAGTTCTACAACATCCCGTCCAGATTTTTTATCGAGTGCGGCTGTAGGTTCATCTGCTAAGACAATCTTAGGATGGCTGACTAAAGCACGAGCGATCGCAACTCGTTGTTTTTGTCCCCCAGATAAATTTTCTGGGTAGTAATTTACATGATCTCCCAATCCTACGCTCTCTAGCATGGCGATCGCCTTGGCGTTGATATCCTGATTTAAATACTCATCATGCAATTCCAGAGACATTCGCACATTTTCTTTAGCTGTTAAAAATGTCATCAGGTTATGCGCCTGGAAAATATAACCAATCTGGCGGCGTAATTTGGTTAACTGTCTTTTACCAGCACCGCAGATTTCCTGTCCTAAAATTTTCATACTCCCTTCTTGAGCCGAACGTAAGCCACCCATCAGAGTTAACAGGGTAGTTTTACCTGAGCCAGAAGGGCCAGTCATAATCACAATTTCCCCAGCTTGAATCTCTAAATTAATCTCAAATAATACTTGTTTACGTAGTCCACCTGAGCCAAAGTAGTGATTGAGGTTATGTACAGCAATCACAGGTTCTAAAGCAGAGGAATCGGTAATTTCTGGGGTATATGCTTGCAACATGGGATTTTAGTGATTGGGGATTGGGGAGAAGAAATAAAGAGTTAAAATACGTCGGCTGGATCGGCGGAGCGTAGTTTTCGCATAGCGATCGCACCGGAGACGCTACACATGATAATGGTGAGAATAAATACAGTTACTGCCCGATCTAATTTCATAGCGATGGGCAGCATTGTGGCAGCAAAGGTGATTTGATATAGTCCAAAGGAAAGGATATATGCGGGTAGATATCCCAAGAAGGCTAATAATAATGCTTCTTGCAATAAGGCTAGGAGTAAATAGCGATCGGTGTAACCCATAGCTTTGAGGGTGGCGTATTCTGGTAAGTGGTCAGATACGTCGGAGTAAAGAATCTGGTACACAATTACAATGCCGACGATGAAGCCTACTCCTACACCCAATCCGAAAATAAAACCAATACCTGTACCATTCGCCCAGTATTCTTTTTCTGTTTGGGCAAAGCCTTCGGGAGTCAGGACTCTGACATCATTGGGTAAACCTGCGGCTAGTTGCGATCGCACTTTTTCGGCATCTGCACCGGGTTTTAAGGTAATTAACCCAACTTCAATTCGGTCTGGTTTACGTTCTGGGAATAGTCTTAAAAAGGTAGAATCACTAGCGATGACGTTACCATCAGCCGCAAAGGATGCACCGTTACTAAATACGCCTTTAACATCAATGGCTATATTATTCAGTTCTGTTTGAAAATTACCTGTTTTTTTAAAGATATCACCAACTGCACCGTATTCTGGGCGACCGGCTTGATCAAATAAAACTCGATTTAATTGCTTAATAGCATTCTGGTTTTTTTGGACTTCGGGAAACTTAAACGCAGATGTCGCTGGATCAATACCCCAAACTAAGATAGCCCGATCCTGTCGCGTTTCGGGATTACGCCATTGTCCAGTGCCAATATACAAGGGGCTGACTGACTGCACCCCTTCATATCCTAGTGCTTGATAAAGTCGTTCTCTAGAAAAACTTTTGACTGAAAATAATGTCTGAAATTGCGGATTAATTAAGACTAAATCAGCTTGTAAATTCCGATGGGGTTGTATAGCCGCATCAAACAGCGCACTTTCAAATCCCAACTGAATAAACATCAGCATATCAGCAAAGGTAATACCCGCTACTGCCACTGCTAGGCGTGTTTTTTCTTTCATCAATTGCCGCC
Organism: Nostoc sp. PCC 7524; assembly: GCF_000316645.1. Classification (NCBI taxonomy): domain Bacteria; kingdom Bacillati; phylum Cyanobacteriota; class Cyanophyceae; order Nostocales; family Nostocaceae; genus Nostoc; species Nostoc sp. PCC 7524. The sequence continues at coordinate 4,825,826 of NC_019684.1, read as the reverse complement.
ATGCAAGCGGCGTTTTCCTAAACATTTTAGAGAACATATTAGAGACTGGGTATTGGGTTAATAGCTTACTTTTTCTGTTTTCTGTTCTAGTTGCTGCTGTCGCATGAATAAAAATAACGGCAGTGCTAGGGATACTCCAACTAATAGATTAGCCGCGATATAAACCCAAAGATTTGACATTTTTAGCCGATTGCCTTCCCAAAACACAAATACCCAAAGAACGAGGGATGTAACAATGAGATCTATGCCGAAGAAAGCAGAAATCCTATTAGCAAATAGCTGCTCAATAAAAAGTGGAATATCAAGCCCATTTTCTAATAAAAATGGTAGAAACTGTGAATAAGGTAAAACTGTTCCGAAAATGCAAAGTAAAAGATAGATGATTTTCAGCATGATGAACTCACTTTTATAATTCAATTGCTGTTTGCACTTGCAAGTTAGTTAAACCTGCAACTTTTTTGCTGTCTTCAGGATTCAGGCGAATTTTGACTTCAATGACTCGGCTGTCGAGATTTTCTCCCGGTTGGTTGCTAAAGACGTTTTGGCGGTTGACTTGCAAGCCAATTTGGGAAACTTCTCCGCGTAGTTCTCCCGCAAAGGCTTGTCCGGTAATCGTTGCAGTTTGTCCTAGTTTGACTTTGCTGATGTCGGATTGATAGACTTCTGCTACTGCAATCATTTGTGCGGTTTGGGCGAAGTCTGCAATGCCGTCATCACTAATTTTTTCGCCGACTCGTGTATGAATTTTGAGAATCTGTCCCGCCATTGGCGCTCTGATATAAGCTGCTTCTAATTCTGTTTGGGCGCGTTTGAGTGAGGCGATCGCATCTTCAACTTCAGCTTGGGCTGCTTGCACATCCACAGGACGCACTTCGGCAATACTGGTGAGTGTGGCTTTGGCTTCACTAACTTGCTTTCTACTGGTGGCGTTAATGCGGTTAAGTGCAAATTTGGCTTCGGATAGTTGTTTATTGGCTGTGGCGTTAATCCGATTCAGCACGGCTTTGGCTTCGTCGAGTTGCTGTTTGGCGGTTTCTACACTCAAGCGTTTACTATCAAAAGCCGAATTAGAAATTGCCCCCTCTGAATATAGCTGTTGATAGCGTTGATATTCTGCTTCGGCGTTCTTCAGTTCTGCTTCTAGCTTTCTAATTGTGGCAGCTTGGGCGATTCTGTCTCCTTGCCATTGTGCCTCAATTCGGGCAATGCTTTCTTGTTGTTCTGTAATATCTCCTTGAGATTGGGCTTGTAAGCGTTCTACACTGACTTGCTGTGCTAAGATATCGCCGCTTTTAGCTCCAGCTTTGACTTGATTGAGTTTGGCTTGTGCTACTCGCACTTGTTTTTCTGCTTGGAGTACAGCCGTTTTCAAGCGGGCTTGGGCATCTAAAATGGCTACTACTTGCCCAGCCTCGACAGTATCGCCTTCTTCTACAAGGATCTGATTCACGCGATCGCCATCTAAAACCAAGGGTGCAGATAGTTTGATGACTTTGGTTTCTGGTTCTAATCTGCCTAGGGCTGTAACTTTGGGTGCGATCGCTTCGGCTTGTACAGTAGTATCTGATGCCGCAGTTTTACCCATTTGCCCAAACTGAGACACTCCATAAACAATAATTCCAGTAGTCACAGCCGTAGCCGCAATTACTAATGCAATTAATCCTTGATTGGCTGGTTTAAATAATAATTTTTGACTCATATCCCCTCTATAAAAAGTATTTTTTCTTTTGGCTTTTTAACCACTGTTAAATAGATTTATTTCAGATTTTCAGCCGAGAATATTCTTTATCGCAAGGCTGTTACTTTATTTCCTAAATAAGCCGTAATCATTTTGCCTAGCAATGTACATTGCTTAACAAAATCAATTGTTTCATTACACCACAGCTTTTCTAAAATTAAGCCATTTACTAAACTCAATACAAAGGTAGCTAAGGCTGTATCTTGTACACCTAATAACTCACAAACTGCTTGCTGATAGTTTCTATTAGCACGCTTGAATACAGCATTATTTCGCAATTCATTTAGGTCTTGATGCTGACAAAAGTCAACCCAAATATATGTCCACTTAATAAAGTAATCTTCGTTCTTTACTAAATATCTCCCCAAGCCTTTCATTGTTTCTTCCAGGGTTTTTGCTCCACCCATCTCGGCTAAGGCTGCACTCACATCTTGTTGACTAATTTCCTCTACTAATTGCTCAAACAAAGCTTGTTTACTAGGAAAGTAGTGATACAGCGTCCCTGTGGACACGTTTAAGCCTTGAGCAATTTCCCTCATGGTGATCGCGGCATATCCTTTGGTGGCAAATAAATCAAAACACTTTCCGAGCAGTTCTTTGCGGTATTGCTCATGATCAACAACTTTGGGCATAATGTCTTTTTTATATCGAACGCTCGTTATTTTTAGTAAAACTTAATTTTTAGTGTTCGTCAAGAACTGATAAGTAAAACGAATCAAGGTTTAGCATTGAGTCGATATTCGCGTTATTGGTTGCCCTTAACCTTGGGTGAACCAGCGATTTTAAGTTTTATCAGTAGAGACGTTCCATGGAACGTCTCTACAATTTATATACGGTTAGACGATTTAAGTATAGTAAATGACCAAACGAGTGTAGCTTTGATCACTTTAACAACTTTTTCATATGTGCAAACTGAACAGAAAATATTGTGACAATTTTGATACAAATTTGTAAAGAATAGTTACAGCGTCCGTAACACAAGGAAATGTTTTTTATGGTAGATGCACTTGACAAAAAACCACCCCATCAGGTTGTGATTGTTGGAGGTGGTTTTGGTGGATTGTATGCGGCAAAAGCACTTGCCAAAGCGAAGGTAGAAGTTACCCTGATTGACAAACGGAACTTTCACCTATTTCAGCCGCTACTTTACCAAGTCGCCACCGGGACGCTATCACCAGCTGATATTTCCTCACCCTTGCGTGCAGTATTGAGCAAGAGCAAGAATACCAATGTGCTGCTAGGAGAAGTGAATGATATTGACCCAGAAGCACAACAAGTGATCATGGGTGATGAGAAAATACCTTATGACACCTTAATCGTGGCCACAGGCGCGAAGCATTCATATTTTGGTAAAGATAATTGGGAAGAATTTGCGCCGGGTTTAAAGACTGTAGAAGATGCGATTGAAATGCGTCGCCGAATTTTTACAGCTTTTGAAGCCGCAGAAAAGGAAAAAGATCCAGCCAAACGCCGGGCTTGGTTGACCTTTGTGATTGTGGGTGGTGGCCCTACCGGGGTAGAATTAGCAGGTGCGATCGCTGAGTTAGCATACCAAACCCTCAAAGAAGATTTCCGCAAAATCGACACCACGGAAACACAAGTTATCCTCTTAGAAGGTTTAGATCGAGTTCTCCCACCCTTTGCACCAGAATTATCGCAAGAAGCAGAAGCATCTTTGCAACAGTTGGGTGTGGATGTCAAGACAAAAACTATGGTGACAAATATTGAAAATGATATTGTTACCGTTAAACAAGGCGATGAAGTTAAAGAAATTGCTGCCAAGACAGTATTATGGGCTGCCGGCGTGAAAGCTTCCGTCATGGGGAAAGTCTTAGCAGAACGCACAGGTGCAGAATGCGATCGCGCCGGACGAGTGATTGTAGAACCAGACTTAAGTATTAAGGGACACAACAATATTTTTGTAGTAGGAGACTTAGCCAATTTCTCCCACCAAAACGGTAAACCCCTCCCTGGTGTTGCACCAGTCGCTAAACAAGAAGGTGAATACGTCGCTGCATTAGTTCAAAAAAGTTTGCAAGGTCAAACTCTGCCAGCTTTTAAATATAATGATCATGGTAGCCTAGCCATGATCGGACAAAATGCCGCCGTTGTAGACTTAGGTTTTATCAAGTTGAAAGGCTTCTTTGCATGGTTGTTCTGGTTAATAATTCACATCTACTTCCTCATTGAGTTTGACAATAAGTTAGTAGTAACGATTCAGTGGGTATGGAATTATGTCACTCGTAATCGTGGAGCTAGATTGATTACAGGGCAAGAAGTTTCTCTAGAAGTAAAAACAGTTCATAATAGCAGTCAATACCAGCCTACACAAAAGAGGCAGCCAGTCAACGCTTAGGATTTTTGCTTTGTAGTTAAAGCATCAATTCATTGCAATTTGTGGAATAAGTATTTTGCCTGTATGCAGCAAGAGACTTATTCCACAATTCTTTTTAGCCATAAATCAACCAGGTCTTTCTTAATATTTGCGTGAGTGGTCACTCATGTTTTTGTAAACTGATTCTTGGCTTTTAATCCTCAATAACACGACATTTTTAGCGATAATCACAAGGGCAATTTTATCAAGTATTTCTAACTACTCAATCGCTAAGATGTTGATAAAACAAAGGTTTTAAGATTTTTATGAAAGATTTACTTAACCCATAGATTTAGTCAATCGGGGCTTTTTACCTCAAAAATTGTAACTTTTGTTAATTTATTGATTTTGTCAAGTGTTCCGAAGTAAACGGCAACAAATATCATGACTTTGTTACATATTTGTTAAGAACAGTTACACAACTCTTAACAGAAGGAAATATTTTTATGGTAGCTTCACTTAAGAATCATCAACCGCATCAAGTTGTAATTGTTGGTGGTGGCTTTGGTGGACTGTATGCAGCAAAGGCACTGAAGACAGCAAATGTAAATGTTACTCTCATTGATAAACGTAACTTCCACTTATTTCAGCCGCTTTTATATCAAGTTGCGACAGGAATGCTATCACCTGCTGATATTTCCGCACCATTGCGATCTGTACTCAGCAAAAGCAAGAATACAAAAGTTTTGTTGGGAGAAGTCAAGGATATTGATCCAGAAGCACAACAAGTTATTCTGGGTGATAAAGTAGTACCATATGATACATTAATTGTTGCTACAGGTGCAAAGCATTCCTATTTTGGTAAGGATAACTGGCAAGAATTTGCTCCTGGCTTGAAAACTGTTGAAGATGCTATAGAAATACGCCGCCGGATATTTAGCGCCTTTGAAGCCGCAGAAAAGGAAACAGATCCAGCCAAACGTCGTGCTTTATTGACTTTTGTGATTGTGGGTGCTGGCCCCACCGGTGTAGAATTAGCAGGCGCAGTTGCAGAGTTGGCATACAAAACTCTCAAAGAAGATTTCCGCGACATCGACACATCAGAAACCAGAATTGTACTATTGCAAGGAGGCGATCGCATCCTCCCAGCTTTTGCGCCCGATTTATCCCAAGCCGCAACAGCATCGCTGGAAAAGTTGGGTGTGATTATCCAAACTAACACCAGGGTGACAAATATTGAAAATGATATCGTTACCGTCAAACAAGGGGATGAATTTAAAGAAATTGCTGCCAAGACAGTATTATGGGCTGCGGGTGTGAAAGCTTCCGCAATGGGGAAAGTCTTAGCAGAACGCACTGGTGTAGAATGCGATCGCGCCGGACGTGTGATCGTAGAACCAGATTTAAGTATTAAGGGATATAAGAATATTTTCGTAGTGGGAGACTTAGCAAACTTCTCTCATTACAATGGCCAACCCCTCCCAGGTATTGCACCAGTAGCTAAACAAGAAGGCGAATATGTCGCCACATTAATTAAAAAACGTCTGCGAGGTCAAACTTTGCCAGCCTTTGAATATACTGATTACGGTAGCCTAGCCATGATTGGTAAAAATGCCGCCGTTGTAGACTTAGGCTTTATCAATTTTGAAGGCTTCTTTGGGTGGTTATTCTGGTTAGTAATTCACATCTACTTCCTAATTGAGTTCGACCAAAAACTATTAGTAATGATTCAGTGGGCGTGGAACTACATCACCCGCAAACGTGGCGCGAGATTAATTATCGGTAAAGAATCAGTAGACTTGTCTCAATTTGACGATAGTAACGGTACAAGTCCTTACACACCAACTAATAATAGACAGCCACTAAAAGTCTAGTTGTTTCATCATGATTCTGTTGTGGGGGTGTACAGTCGTACACCCTTAGTAAAACCCCATCTCTTGATGGGTGAAGTGGTTGACCTTCAGCTTATCTTAGCTTCAGAATTATTATTTTTGGGTTGAGTTCGGTACAGTAGGTGAATTTTTAGAACCTTGATTTGTTTGTAAGTAAAATATAGACATTCCTGCAAAAAAAGCTAGTATGATTGCTAATCCAATCCATCGATTTTGACCAAAAATCTGGGAATTTCTGGCGATCGCCAACTTAGGTGGGCTTGGTTGCAAAAGTGTTTCATCTGCCTCTGGATGCAGGAGTTTGGTAACGGTTTCGTGACTAGGTTTTGGTTCCGGTGAAGGACGTGGTTGCAATATTGTCTCTTCAGCTGGTTCTGCTGCCTCTGGATGCAGGAGTTTGGTAACGGTTTCGTGACTAGGTTTTGGTTCCGGTGAAGGACGTGGTTGCAATATTGTCTCTTCAGCTGGTTCTGCTGCCTCTGGATGCAGGAGTTTGGTAACGGTTTCGTGACTAGATTTTGGTTCCGGTGAAGGACGTGGTTGCAATATTGTCTGTTCAGGTGGTTCTGCTGCCTCTGGATGCAGGAGTTTGGTAACGGTTTCGTGATTGTCAGCAGGATGGGGTGAAGGACATGGTTGCAAAATTATCCCTTCAGCTGGTTCTGCTGCCTCTGGATGGAGGAGTTTGGTAACGGTTTCGTGATTTGACCCTTGATTGTACACAGCTTGGCTTGTTTCAACTGGGTATAAGGGTTTAGAAATAGTTTCTTGATGGAAAGTTAGTTGAGGGTGAACAATATTTGGTTTATGCTGTGCAGTAGTGTTATCTGTTGCAGAGTGGCTTGCATCTCGCAAAGCCTGATTTAGTTCTGCCACGGATGCAAAGCGATGATTCGGGTTTTTTTGTAGACACTTGAGAACTACATCTTCGATGGCAGCAGATAATTGCTCACATCCTGGTTGCGATCGCAAAGGTATCGGTGGTTCATAAGCATGAGCTAAAATCCAGGAAGTTTCACTGACATTATGAGCTTTCATGCTGAAACCAAACGGATCTACTGCACTTAACATTTCATATAGAATGATCCCTAAACTATAAATATCAGCCCTGGCATCTAGATTTTGCTGATTTTGGATCTGTTCAGGTGCAGCATAGCGAAATGTCCCGATAAAGGTATTAGTTAGATTTGTCTGTTCAGAAGTATCATTGCGGATTTTGGCTACACCAAAATCTAAAATCTTCACCCACTCCCCCAAATCTGTAGGAACAAGAAATATATTGTCGGGTTTCAGATCACGATGGATCACCTGAATATGCTCATTGCTGCCATTTTTTTGGAGAGTTACTCCTTGATGCGCCAGTTGTAAACCCTGACAAACTTGAGAGATAATACTTGCGGTTCGTTCCACAGATAATCGCTGTTCACGCACCAGCAATTGTCGCAGAGTTTGGCCGCGCAAATATTCCATCACATAAAATGGATATCCTTCTGGAGTCACCCCACAATCACTAATTTTGACAATGTGGTCACTTTGCAACGCTGCACAAATTGCCACCTCACGCTCAAAACGCTTTCTCATCTCTTGTGATGCTACCAGCGTATCTTTGAGTAACTTCAACACTACCTGCTGACCAACACGGGTATCTGTTGCCAATAAGACCTCTCCCATACCACCGACAGCTAAAGGTCTGTCTATCCGGTATCGCTCTTTATCACCTATCAAGCGCCCATTCCAATAACTTGAAGAATGTGGGGAATTCATCTGATTGCAACCATCCTATGTTTAATTTCAGGTTTTAACTTTCAGCAAAAAGAATAGTTATTATTATGACAAATTCTGGAATACTATTATTTGATATGATGATAATTTATGTGATTAATTTTACTTAATTTTTATGTAGTATAGAAGCGACAAATGAGCGATCGCCATCTAGCAGCCAGAAATACCTTAACTACTAGCGGATTCCTTTTGCCTTAAATGCCGTAATGCTTTCAGAAGACTAGAACAAATTGCATTTTTTGCAGATTTCACATTTTATGGCCAACAGGCTTTTTTCTACAAGCCATGCCTAACCTCATTTACCATAATTTGTGTTATGATATCGGTTGTATGTGAATTTACGGGATGTAGCGCAGCTTGGTAGCGCACTTCGTTCGGGACGAAGGGGCCGCTGGTTCGAATCCAGTCATCCCGATTCTTATTAAGCTATTTGACACTCCCCGAATTAGAAATTCGGGGATTCTTGCTTCACGGGGATTCCAATGAATTTACCCTCAGCAAGCATCTTGACCGTATGCCCTACGGCTGCAAGTCCTCTAACTAAAACTACCTGTGCGGCTGCCACATCCCTATGAGTGGTATATCCGCAATTTGAACAAACATGAGTACGCTCTGACAATTCTTTTTTACCAGTCTCAACACCACAGTTAGGGCAAATCTGGCTAGTTTTACGACTGTCTACTTTTTGAAAATAGACACCACGCTTAAAACAGGTCTGCTCTAAGATATTGAAGAACTGACCAAACCCAGCGTCTAAACAGTGCTTACCTAACATCCCACGGGACAACCCGACTAGGTTCAAATCTTCAACAAACACCATTCCGGCATCGTTGCAGACTTGGTGGGATAATTTTCTGTGCCAGTCCTTACGGCAGCTAGCAACGTACTCATGCAGTTTCGCCACTTTTCTTTGGGCTTTCTTCCAGTTGTTCGAGCCTATAAGTTTTCTGGAAACACGCTGTTGCAGCAATTTCAGCTTGCGTTCGGCATCTACAAAAAACCTCGGACGCTTGATTAAAAGACCATTAGAAGTCGCAATAAAACTTGTTAACCCTACATCAATCCCTACGCCTTCTCCGTGAGGCATCGGCTGGGGTACAGACACATCCCATTGAATAGTTAGCATCACGTACCACCCAGAAACACGCTTGACTACACGAGCTTGTTTAACTACGCCACCATCAGGTATCTCCCTTGATTGTCGGAATTTAATCCATCCAATCACAGGGAAATTAACCATTCCTGGTTTAAGTCTTTCACCTTGCATTTGGGGGAAAACAAAAGACCGCATTCTTCCAGACTTTTTCAAGCGGGGAAACCCATGATTACGTTCCCACATTGCTACGAATGCTACTTCTAGGCGTTTTAGGGTTTGCTGCAAAACTTGAGACTGCACTTTCTTGAGTTCAGGAAACTCTTTCTTTGCAGCAGTTAACGCTTTGCACTGGCTGGCGTATGTTGGACGGGGTGTGTCGTGCCGAATAATGTATTCGTGTTTAAGTGAGCAAGCGTTAATTTGGCAACTACGCGATAAATACCAATCCTTGCGTTCAGCTAAGGCATAGTTGTAGACACGGCGATTAATTTCTAGCCAGTCTTCAAACGTCTGAGCTTGTGCATCGGTTGGCTTCAGCTTAAATTCGTATGTCAGATTAAACACTTGTTCACCACCTCCTTTAATATTATAAAGCGTCACTACGATTTATAAATGCCTCAGCCAAATTTATTTGGCTATTCGCTTATATCCCCCGCATGAATGACGGGGGCTTTACGCATCACGACTCGTAAAGCCATGAAAATTGAGTTCTTAGTAAGCGGCTCTAGCCTTTTTTTAGGACTAAATTCCTTACTACAAACTCGATTACAATAACTTGACATTATTTAACATAGTTCGATTTATTACCACCGACTTACTTACACTCAACTTTTCTGTTGCGATGCTCTCTCGATACCTTGCCAACATTATTCAATCTCTTTTTTTGCCGCAACAACTTCCTCGTCAGCTTGTGGATTTAGAGAAATAGTTTTCTTCCAACTAATTACTGCCACATCAAATAAATCGTAATAGCTCCGTTTTGACTCATAGCATTATATTCAAAAGCAAATTTATATTTGAGTTCGCCAATTTCCCAACATTACTTTGTTTGCAGCCAACCCAAGACTTCTTCTTTCTGGGGAGCGATAAAGGACTCATATTTGATTTTTGACAAAATTCAGTCAGTATGCCTGATTGTCTTTCTTCTCTGTTACCTGTCACCTGTTACCTGTTACCTGTTACCTACCTAAGCAAATCATTTTTTGATAAATAATGAGTGTGAATGGTATATTTAAATTTTTAATTGCTTATGCGTCCTCGCCAAGAAATTACGGAGATGTTCTCAAGCTTCGTTCAGTTGGAAAGCGACAAATTCAGCAAATGGTTGATTGATATTAAACTGCATCGAAGTATTCAAAACTGCATCAAGTCTTCATCAGAGTTTCCTAACTCAGAAAACTTTTGGGCGCTATATTGGCACAAAAATTGGCAAGAGCAATCCAATAACCTTGCTAGAATGCACCTATTGGCTTATTTGCAAGAATCAATCTACTGGACAGCAAAAAAAACAATTGGCAAATTTGCCAGCAATCAGTATGGCCTAGCCGATTACTTTCAAATAGCCAACTCGGAAATTGAACTAATTCTTAAACACTTTAAACCAGAAAAATGCTCTAGCTTAAAAACCTATGCAGCTATAGCAATTCCCAGTCGGATAAAAGATATTTTACGCCAACGTAAAGAAGCTGACATTTGCACAAATTGGGCGTTGTTACGCAAAGTGAGCAAAAAGCAGTTCTTAGAAGCTCTGGATAAGGCTGTCTTATCACCCAGCATCATTGCCCAATATCGGCTAGCCTGGACTTGTTTTAAGGAACTCTATGTGCAGAGTCAACCAGGAGGCACAAAGGCATTACCGGAACCAGGACAGCAAATGTGGGAAGCTATTGCTAATCTCTACAACCAAGAACGACAAAATCAATTAACTCACTCTACTCCACCATGCACAAGAGAGAAAATTGAACAATGGTTAACCCAAGCAGCTATCTATGTGCGAGCTTATCTCTATCCACCTGTTAGTTCGCTAAATTTAGCAATATCAGAAGACGAAACTACAACAACTCTTGATTTGCCAGATTTATCTTCTGATTCCTTAATCGCGGAAATGATAGCGCAAGAGGATGCCCAAAATCAGCAAAATCAACAATCTCAGATTCAAGCTGTATTGTTAAAAGCTTTACAAAAATTCGATGTGCAAACTCAGGAAATACTGAAACTTTACTACCAACAGGGACTAACTCAGCCACAGATTGTACAACGCTTACAAATTAGTCAACCTACTGTTTCTCGTAGGCTATTCAAAGCCAGAGAATCTTTGCTGTCAGCATTGATTCAATGGAGTCAAGACACCCTTAATATTTCTGTAAATTCCCACCTAGTTAAAGATATGAGTACCGCTTTGGAAGAATGGTTGAAAGTTCAGTATGGCGAATCTATCTGACGAGATGAGACAGGAGGTAGTAAAAATGAGTTCTGCTTTCACAGATCCGAAGGAACTATTGTTAGAAATATCACCATCATTACAGAAAAGAGCTTGGCAAGAAAGTCAAGCTTACACCACACCCAGCAGTCGCTGGCGTGCTTACATGAATCAAATTTGCCTCCATACGTTTTTGAATTGGGTAAAAACTGAATATGTTCCCCAAGCCAGTGTATGGTACACTTCGCCGGGTATTCCTGCTTTTTGGGAATTTGTCAATGGCACAGCAATTTTGTTAAAGGACAAGCGAGTCGTTTTAATTCCCAGTGAAGCAATTGATGATAGTGAGTTAGAAGTACCTCAAGAATGGGTAGACATTCCCAGTTGGGCAGCAGATTATTATTTAGCTGTGCAAGTTTCATCAGATGGCGAATGGTTAAGAATTTGGAGCTACACAACCCATCAAGAACTGAAATCACTGGCACACTATGACCAAGTAGATAGGACTTATTGTCTAGATGCGAGGCATTTAATGCCAGACTTAAATGCCTTTTGGATGACTTACCAATTTTGTAGAGGAGAGGAGATGAAAGCTGCGATCGCTCCTCTCCCAGAATTATCCACTGCTCAAGTAGAATCGGTGCAGCAAATTCTCAGCAACTCTTCGGTGACATTCCCCAGGCTGGCAGTACCGTTTACAACTTGGGGAGGGATACTAGAGAATGAACAATGGCGGCAATCCTTATATCAACAGCGTCAGCGATCGCCATTTTCCTCAGTTCCAATCAATCTTAGTGGTTGGTTACAGCAGATTTATGATGCTTCATGGCAAGCTCTAGAAACTTTTTTAGCACCAAACACCAGTAGCCTAGCTTTCAATTTCCGCAGTAATTCTGGGTTGAATACTGCTATCAAACGCGCCAAGCTCATCGACTTGGGAATGGAAATAGAAGCTCAAAAGGTGATCTTATTAGTTGCCTTAATACCAAAATCTCCCCAACAAGTTAGTATTCGTGTACAGCTACATCCAGCTTGTAATCAACCTTATCTACCCACTAATACCCAGCTATTTTTACTTTCAGAACAAGGGGAGATACTTCAACAAGTACAAGCAAGAGTTCAAGATATCTATGTGCAATTGAAACTTTTTGATGGGGAAGTGGGAGAATCTTTTAGCATCCAGGTAGCTCTTAATAGTTGCCAGATAACAGAACATTTCGTGATTTAAGTAAGTCGGTGGGAAAAAACACAACTATGTTAAGAAAAATAAACTAGGCTCAAACCCTCTTCCCTCTTCCCTCCTGCCTCCTGCCTCCTGCCTCCTGCCTTGCCATAGCGATAATTTTTAACACTGAGCTATTTAGTTATTAGTCATTAGTCAGAGCTTTAATTACAAATGGCTACTGGAAAAATGAAACTAAAAACTTGCAATTACCAAATAAAAAATGAGTAAGCTAGTCGTCTTCAGCTTCCTGGGGGGAGATTTAAATCAAGGATTTCCTGTTGTCACAGCTCAACTTTGGCATCATCACCAAGTTTTACCTGTGAAATTCATAGGAAGTTTACCAGCTGCACCAGAACTAAGCGGACTCTACCGCAGATGGCAATCACTCTACACAGCAGTTCATCAACGCCTGGGTAGCAATCAACGTATAAAAGTCCATGCCCACGACATCACTAATATTTCTGTTAATGATTTCGATGAAGTATGTCACCAACTACAAACAAATATCAATGTTTGGTTACAATTTGAGTCATTTCAGAATATTGAAAGACAGTTGCGAACTCTACTCAATCGTGATGATGAAATCAGAGTAATTTTTGAAACAAACATAGTTTTACTACATCGTTTACCTTGGCATCTTTGGCATTTTTTTGAAGATTATCCTCAAGCTGAATTAGCTTTGAGTAATGATGAGTATGTCACCCCTCAAGTATTACCAAAAACCGCTACAGATAAAGTTAAAATTTTAGCAATTCTAGGTAATAGTGTTGGTATTAATATCCATAAAGATAGCTCTTTATTGCAAAGTTTAATAAATGCTCAAACTACCTTTTTAGTAGAACCAACAAGGCAAAAACTGGATGAGCATCTATGGCAACAGGATTGGGATATTCTCTTTTTTGCCGGACATAGCTCTAGCCTTGCTGATGGAGAGATAGGGGAAATTTACATTAACCAAACAGAAAGTTTAACTATTTCGCAGTTAAAAAATGCGCTGAAGACAGCAATTACACGAGGTTTAAAACTAGCAATTTTTAATTCTTGTGATGGTATTGGATTGGCTCGAAATTTAGCTGATTTAAACATTCCCCAAATGATTGTTATGCGGGAAGGAGTACCAGATTTAGTAGCCCAGGAATTCTTAAAGAACTTTCTGATGGCCTTTGCAGGTGGTAAACCACTGTACTTGGCTGTGCGAGAAGCACGAGAAAGACTTCAGGGATTAGAAAATGAATTTCCTTGTGCCAGTTGGTTGCCAGTTATCTGTCAAAATCCTACAACTGAGCCAATCCAGTGGCAAAAATTAAGTGACAATCTTAGTGATACCAAATCGGTGAGTTATGCGGCGACGAAAAGTAAAATCTATACCCCAAAATCTCAGTTTTGGACTGTACTGCTGACTACTTTGATGGTGACTTTTTCCACAGTGGGTTTAAGATATTTAGGAGTGTTTGAAACAATCGAACTGCAAACTTTTGATCAAATGCTACGATTGCGACCCCAGGAAGAACCAGATCCAAGATTGATAATTGTAGAAATCACTGAAAAAGATATTCAATCTCGACAAGAGACAACCCTAGGGCCAAAATCAATTTCAGATCGTACTTTAGCAAAGTTACTGAATCAATTACAAAAGTATCAACCACGAGTAATTGGATTAGATATATATAGAGATTCTTTCGACCCTCCTCATAAATTAAATCCTATACAACTTCCTACTGAACTTAGTCGAGACAACGTGATTGTTGTCTGTAAAGGCAGTGATAGTAAATATGACCCCCAAGGTGTTAGACCGCCGCAAGACGTACCTGTAGAACGCCTGGGTTTTACAGATGCTATTCAAGACCCAGATGGTATTATCCGTCGTCAAATTTTAATGATGCAACAAGAGCTTTCTTCAGCTTGTAAAACGCATTATTCGCTCTCATTGCAATTAGCTATGCGTTACTTATTTGACGAAGATATTCCATCTAATTGGAAGGAAGATGATGTACAGTTCGGTTCTAAAGTCTTTCAACGCTTAAAACCTGGCCGTAGTGGCGGCTATCAACAAGGAGTTAATTTAGGCGGTATACAAATACTTATCAATTACCGTGACACAGAATATCAGAGAGTTTCCCTTGATGATGTGCTGAGTGAAAAATTTAATCCTGAATTGTTTCAAGATAAGATCGTTTTGATTGGAGTAACAGCTAATACACTCAGCGATACTTGGTCAACTCCCTACAGTGCTGCACAGCGAGATTACAAACAAATTCCAGGCGTATTGATCCAAGCACAAATGGTCAGCCAAATTCTGAGTGCAGTTTTAGACGAACGTCCAATTTTTTGGGTTTGGCCTTTTTGGGGCGATATTCTCTGGATAGGCGGATGGTGTGTAGTGGGAAATCTGATGCTGTGGCGTGTGCGATCGCTTTCAGATAAAGGATACGCTATATGTGCGACAGTTGTCATTTTATATGGAGTTTGTGCGATCGCTCTTTTTCAAAACGGATTATGGACTCCATTTGTTCCCTCTGCTTTTGGCATATTTGCAAGTGGTATTGTTGTGTTATTTATCCAAAGTCGCTAGTAAATTCTCACCTACCCCAAAGGGGTAGGGAATAGGGAACAGGCAACAGCCATGACAAAATTTAATTACTATCTTACTTCTTTTTATTTCCTCGTAACTCTAATAATATCAGAATGCCATCTTGCTTCCGGCCAATTGTCCAGTTTCTGTGCCGTACTTAGTTGATTGTTAGGTTCAACAAAGGCACGGATTTCAAATTTAGTCCCCGGTGTTGTATCTTTTTCTCCTATATAAATCTGGGCTTGAAATTCCCCATTATTTATGTTAGCTGGTGGTTGAACATAATAGTTATTATCAGTCAAAGGTTTAACCACAATCCATATTTGTTTAATCTCCTTGTCAACATTGATTTCACCCTGGATATTTAGTAATTGATCGGCACACATTCCATCAAATAAATTCATAAATTTTATTTCCACACCCTGCTGATTTTGAAGTGAGTTATGATTTGAATTAGTACAATTCAAATTAGGAGTATTAGCTCCTAATTGGTTATAGGCTGGAACACAAATTGCAATTAATCCAAGTAGAAAAAATGGGCTACTAAACATAAAAGTCCTTTTTTTGGATAAACTGATAGTAGGATATTTATCAATATTTGATTGATTGCATCCTAGCTTTTCTATAATTTTTTGTAGGCAATCTCTATTTTCTTGATCGCTAAAAGTAGGTAATAGTTCTTTACAACAAAGGCAACAAATAGCATGATTATTACCTGTTTCATTTAAATAGTGAGTCAAGTGGATAAAAAAGTCATGATCTGAAGTATTTTCGATAAAGTTCAATCGTTTGTGGTCAATTCCAATATTTATACATAGTGCTTTGCGTTCGCGAAATTGTTGGCTACGGAGCAACAATTCTACTAATGTGTCTATATCGAATCTTTCTAAATAATCAATAGACATAAATGTTTAATTACAATTAAGTTTCAATTTAATTTTGTCTAAATCAACTACGTACTTCCCTTTCTTAAACACAATTTCAAGTTCCTTACAAATTTTACAAAGAGCTTGTTTATTATCTATACTATGCAAATAGCTAATTAGCTCTAAAGCGAAATCAGCGTCAGTAGATTGCCTTAAAAATCCAAGTTTATTTGGTTCAATACCAATTTTTATACACAGTGCTTTTCGTGCAGAATCTTCGGCACGTCCACTACGTATTAAGAGTTCTGTAAGTATTTCTCTGTCAGAGTCATTAAGTTCCTGAAATACCTCAGATGCAGTCCAATTGATATTAATAAGTTTCTCATTAATGTTTAGCTTCTTATTGAGAATCGGAGTTAGTTGCTCTGGAATACCTGCCAACCGAAT
The DNA here is from genome assembly GCF_000316645.1 of Nostoc sp. PCC 7524. NCBI lineage: Bacteria > Bacillati > Cyanobacteriota > Cyanophyceae > Nostocales > Nostocaceae > Nostoc > Nostoc sp. PCC 7524. The sequence goes on along the minus strand of NC_019684.1, from coordinate 4,809,475 downwards.
TGCAGCGCAACCAAATTTGTAGGCAAATTCCACAGATCGTCCAGATCCTAGAGCATCGTAAAAACCCACAGCAAATTCTATAGCAGCTCTATCTCCGATCGCCTTTTTCATGCCAATCACATATTTAACATATTGAGCGATCGCCTCTGCTTGCACCTGTGAGTAACAGCCGTTAAGAACAACACACTCAACTTGATCTGCAAACAGTTCAAATAGTCCTGCTAAAGCTTCTCCATCAACTAACTTTGCCTGGCCTGTTTCATCTTCAAATACCAGACCTTCATCTCCCGTCCCATGTCCAGAAAAATGAACTATCTGCGGATTGATATTTAGCATTGCCAGCTGAATATCTCTTGGTCGCACTGCCCACTTCTGCTTTAAGATAAACTGATCGCGGTGTTTAGCTCGCTGTAATCCAGCATCAATTTCACGCACCTCCTCATCTAAACGCAGTGGTGTTATGCCTTGAGGATTGGCTGCCAAAATTAAGATTGTTTGTTCCATGAGCTTACTTTAGTAGAAGTTGTTAAAATTTTTGAGATTTTTCCATTCATTGGCCAACTGCATATCTTATTTAATTGCTCAGGCTTGCTAACCTTCCTGATTACTAATTGGTAGCAGTGAGATAAACTTATTCACTGATTATTAATTAGTAGGAGTGAGATAAACTTATTCACTTGATTCAGTCACACCAATTTGGTAGTATGCTCACTTGTGCATCAGTTATCCTGCTCACACCCATACTCTTAATTGAGCATTAAGAGCTAAATATCCTGTTAAATAGGAGAATGCAATGTCTTCTAAAGCTATGCGTTTAGACTGGTTGCAAGGTTTAGGAATTGCCATTGCAAGTGTCGTAGCCTTATATGCAAATAGCTCAGTTGCTCAAATTACCCCAGATGGGACTTTGCCAAATAATTCCAGCGTCACATTAGAGGGTAATACCATCAATATTCAGGGTGGAACCACAAGAGGAGCTAATCTCTTCCACAGCTTTCAAGATTTTTCAGTTCCTACTGGCTTTGAGACATTGTTTAACAATAGTGCAGATATTCAAAACATTATTGGTCGAGTCACAGGTAGCTCGATTTCTCATATTGATGGTTTAATCAAAGCTAACAGCACAGCCAACCTATTCCTAATTAATCCCAATGGCTTTATTTTTGGTGAAAATGCGCGGCTAGATATTCGTGGTTCCTTTTTTGCCACATCTGCCAATAGTATGAAATTTCCTGATGGTAGTGAATTTAGTGCAACTAATCCCCAAGCGCCACCATTACTTACAGTCAATGTAACACCGGGGTTACAGTATGGAGCCAGTCAGGTAGGAGCAATGATTACAAATAGGGGAAATTTAACACCCCAACAAGACTTAACTCTAGTAGCTGACACACTTGATTTGCAAGGACAGCTAAAGGCGGGAAGAAATATCACACTTATTGGCAATCAAGCAATCAACTTAAAAACAAACCTTACCTTAAACCCCAGTAATGATGATTCGATAGGAAAAGTTAGCTTAACAACGACATCAGGAGATGTGACTACCAAAGCAATTACTACTAATGGTGGCGCAATTGAAATTAACAGTGCTGGAGCAATTAAAACTCAAACTCTGGATACGAGAAATGAGGCGAATCATGGTGGTGCGATCGCTTTAACTGCTAACGATAGTATTAAAACTGGTGATTTGTTATCTTATTCTTACTCTGTATCTCAAGATACAAAACAAGGGGGAGAAATTACCCTTGTTGCCAAAGGCGGTAGTATCACTACTGGTATTGTGGACTCTTCGTCTGATTCTCGTTCTGGTAATGCCAAGGATGGGGGCAGGATTGTTTTATCTGCCAACGATAGTATTAAAACTGGTGATTTATTCTCTTACTCTTACTCTCGTGTTGGTAGTGCCGGCAATGGTGGTGCTATTGATTTTCAAACCAACAATAGCATTCACACTGGTGATTTGTTCTCTTATTCTGACTCTCGTGTTGGTAGTGAGGGAAATGGTGGTGCTATTAATTTTCAAGCCAACGACAGCATTAAAACTGGTGATTTATTCTCTTACTCTTACTCTCGTGTTGGTAGTGCGGGAAATGGTGGTGTGATTACCTTTACAGGCTTGGATAATATTACTACTGGCGATTTGTTATCTTACTCGTATTCGCAATCTGGTAGTGCGGGAAATGGAGGTTTAATCGCAATTAATAGTAATGGGGAAATTTATAGTGGCTATTTAGACTCTTCTTCAGAATCCACAGCAGGTACAGCAGGCAACGGAGGTTCTATTAGCCTTAGTGCTAGAAACAACATCAATACTACGGGCGGTTTGTTATCTCAATCAATATCTAGAGTTGGTACAAAGGGAAATGGCGGAGCTATAAACCTAATTTCTTTTAATGGCAGTATTGATATAGGTACTTTCACAGGGATATTTTTTACAGGTGTTTTGAATTCATCCTCAGAGTCTACTTTTGGCACAGCAGGCAACGGAGGTAGGATTAATATTGAAGCTGCTAAAGATATTAATATTACCCAAACATTGGACTCTGGTTCAGAGTCTAATCGTGGCATTGCCGGAAATGGTGGTGTAATCAATGTGATTTCCTGGAATGGCAACATTAACATCGGAAGTTTTGTGGAGGGCAATCCCCTAGGTGGTTTTTTCTCTACCTCACGATCAGTTAATGGTAATCAAGCCGGTGATGGCGGTGCAGTTAGCTTGGCAGCGAAAAATGGCAGTGTAGCAATTCTTGGTGCTTCGGGTTCTCTATCGTTTTCTAATCAGGGTACAGCAGGAGATGGAGGAGTAATTAGCCTTGAAGCAGATAGTAATATCGAGATTCTTGCTAATTTGGACTCTTACTCACAATCTAGTTTGGGCAAAGCCGGAAATGGGGGCTTAATCACTATAAACTCCTTCAATGGCAGCATTACTACAGGCAATTTAAACTCTTTCTCATACTCTGATTATGGGAATGCAGCTCAGGGAGGTACAATTAGCCTGCAAGCCAAAGATAGGATTGATACAGGCTCTATTTATTCAGTAGGGACGCTGGGTTCAGGAAATATTACGATCGCTAGTAATGCGCCTTTTATTTTTGGTGCCTATGAAAATGGCAACCCTAAAGGCATTGCCAGTAATACCTTTGGCTCTGGTAGGGGGGGAGATATTCAAATTACTGCTCCTGCAATTTCCCTAGACAATGGCGCTCAAATATCTGCTTCTACTTTTAGCGGTGGAACAGGTGGAAATATTCATCTTAATGCCACTAACTTGATAGAAGTAAGTGGAGCAACGAGTAATCAACCTAGTATATTATTTAACGTAACTAGATTAAGTGGAATACCTGCTGGTAGTTCTCCATTTGGTTATATTCCTACCAGTATTAATCCTCCAAATCCTACGGCAGATGGAACGACATTTCCTAGTGGTGTGTTCACTCAGGCAACCATTGGCTCTACTGGCAACGCCGGCAATCTGATAATTGAGACTGGGAGGTTAATTGTTAAAGATGGAGGAGCGATCGCCACTACCACATTCGGACAAGGTAGCAATGCAGGTGACATCTCTATCAAAGCTGATTCCATTTTAGTTGACAATGGCTCAATATTAAGCGGGGTGGCAGGAGGCGCAAGGGGAGATAGTGGCAAAATTGACTTGCAAGCTCGTTCCCTTGATGTCACAAATGGCGGAATTGTACAAACCCAGACACTCGGACAGGGAAAAGCGGGAGAAATTACCGTCAATGCTACCAAGCAAGTTAATATCTCTGGTGCTGGTAGTGCGTTACGCTCCAGTAGTGGTGGCGATAATAATTTATTGGGTAATACAGGCTCTACTGACATTGGTTCTGGTGGCAACATCAATCTGACAACCGCTAATCTGAGCGTAGTTGATCATGCTGTTGTGGATGCTACAACTCAGACTAATTCTCAAGGTGGTAATATTACAGTCAATGCCGAGATTTTTCAAACAACAACTGGGGGTAAATTACTGACTTCTACTTCTGGTAGTGGAAATGCTGGTGATATTGCAGTCAACGTCCAAGAAATGCAACTTGGTGCTGATAGTGGACTATTCGCTCAAACCCTCAGTTCAGCCAAGGCGGGCAACCTGACTATTCAACCCCTAAATAATGGGCAGAGTTTGCTGGTTAATTTAGAAGATGGAGCGCAGATATCAGCATCTACTTTGAGTAGTGGCCAAGGTGGAACATTGACGGTAAAAGCCCCTGAGTCCATCACTATTACTGGTAATGGTTCTATCATCTCAGCTGAAACTACAGGTAGCGGTACAGGCGGCGACTTAACTCTAGAGACAGGAAAGCTAACAGTCAGGGATGGCGCACAAATCACAGTCAGTAGTGTAGGTTCAGGGAAAGCAGGTGCATTAACAGTTGACGCTAATTCTATTCTTTTAGATAACCAAGGAAAAATTCGTGCTGATACTAGGGGTGGTGGGGGAAATATCTTTCTCAACTCACCTCTACTATTATTACGTCGAGGTAGCAGTATCACGACTAACGCCAGTGGCAACGATATTACTGGTGGCAATATTAATATCGATACGAAAAATGGTTTTATTGTTGCTGTCCCCCAGGAAAATAGCGACATTCGCGCTGATTCGGAAAACTTTCGTGGTGGGAATGTGACTATCAGGAATGCTGCTGGTATCTTTGGCATTCAGTCTAGACAAGAACCATCCCCAAACACAAGTGACATGACTGCCAAAGGTGCGACACCTGATTTGAGTGGCAACATAGAAATTACTCCGCCTGACGTAGATCCCAGTCGCGGCTTAGTGGAACTACCCATCAATCTAGTTGATGCTTCTCGGCAAATTGCCAATGCTTGCACTCCAGGAACTGAGCAATTCCAGAATACTTTTGTGGCTACAGGACGCGGCGGATTACCCATGAGTCCGGCTGAACCATTGCAAGATGCTAGCACCCTCTCAGCTTGGGTGAGATTTAGACCACAACCAGAAAATTCAGCGACAACAAAAATTACGCCCCCAGCAACAGCAGTCTCAACTACTCCCAAAGTTGCAGCAGCAACTGCAATTGTGGAAGTTGCTGGCTGGGTGGTGGATGGTAATGGAAATGTGGAACTGGTGGCGCAAGTTCCTGCATTGAAGCCTCACAGCCCTTGGCAAACACCTGCTTCCTGTCCTGTATCTTGACGCACTCCCCCGTTTCTATTCGGGGGAGTATGTCAAAAATCTGTGATTAACCTGGCCTTACGGAGTAAGAATTGTAGTACGGTTTCTTCGTGGGTAATAATATCAACTCTGCCATCCATACCCAATTGGATTTGGCATCTCTTGGTAGTGTGACCTAAAGTCAAAGTTTCTGGCTCAATTGTGACTTCGTAAACAGCACCTACAGCAGTTGCTTTGGAGGTAGATTTGATATCACCATTGGCATCGTTTTTGGGCGAGTTCACCGTATCGGGAGCGATCGCCTTAACTTCGCCTTTGAGAGTACCATAATCAGGATAAGGGCAAGCTGTGACTCGAATTTGCACTTTTTGACCGACTTTTATCTTACCTTTTTCTCCAGAACCTACAGCTGCTTTAATCACTAAAGGCGCATGACTGGGAACGATCTGCACAACTTCTTCCCCTGCGCGGAGAGTTTGGCCGGGGTTTCTCAAATTGAGTCGGGAAATGATCCCGTCTGCTGTAGCGGTAATAGTGGTTTGCTGCAAGTCGATTTCAACTTGTTTAAGTTCGCTTTCTTCACGCTCTAATTGTTTTCTTGTTTCAATTTTTTGTTTGAGAAGTCCTTGACGTTCCCTTTCTAAAGTTGCTTGATTCACTTGCCCAGAAGCTTTTTCTTGAGCAATACGTTCAGTTGCAATTGCTATCTCTGCATGACTGGGATTCAGAGCAGCTTGAGCGCGATCGCGTTTGGCAATAGCCCCTAAAACAGCTTGTTTGAGCCGCTCAATAGTTTTTTCTTGTGCCTTAACGGTAGCTTTTTGCGCCTGTACAGCTTGCTCCTGCTGCTTCACACCTAATTGTGCTTCCTCAAGTTGATCGCGGGATAATGCCCCTTCTTTGGCGACGCTTTCATATCGGTTCCGCCTTGATGTTGCTGTTCTCCAAGATGCCTCAGTCGCGTGTAAGTTAGCTAGTGCCGATTGTAACTGCGCCTTTCCAGCATTTAATTCTGACTGAGCTATTTTGACATTGGCTTCTGCTTCTTGGAGTTCGGTGATACTGGCAATCTTTTTTTCTTGATGAGCGCGATCGCGTCCCTTGAGTTCAGCTTGAGCAGCAGCGATAATTCGATGAGTGCGATCGCTTTCGGCTCGAATTTGACTATCTAGGGCATTAATTTGAGCCAGGATTGGCAATAGTTGTAACCGAGCTTGTTGAATATTCGTTCGCAGCTGCTTTTTTTTGGTTTGCAGTCGAGAGTCGTCAAGATTGGCAATTTTATCTCCTTTTTGCAGCTTTTGATTTTCTTGGACGTAAATCTGCATTACTTGTCCTTCTGTCGCAGCTTGAACAATTCGTAATTCACCCACAGGACGAACAACTGCTTCTCCTTTGACAGTAACTTTATATTTCACAACTGAAGCTATGGGAACAGCTAAAGACAGTACAAAAAGGATAAATAGTCCCCCAAATGTAGTCCAACGGCTAATTGGTGGGAGAAACTCGTTTTCCTGAACTGAAGGTAAAAAATTTGTTTGAGAGTTGCTGACCATACGTGCTAACTATTTATATAGATTAACTATTTACGAATAAGCAAAGAAGATTTAAAACCATTGTTATAAGTATAAATATCGTCGATAAAACTTAAATGTTCTCCAGGAATATGACGTAATTCATCGGGAGTACCTTGACTTTTTAATCTGCCATTTTCTAGCAATACAATCCAATCAGCACGTTGAATAACTTTAGGACGATGGCTAATCATAATTGTTGTTTTGCCTTGACGGTGATAAAGTAATCTATCCAAAACTTGAGTTTCACTTACAGGGTCAAGAGCGCCTGTAGATTCATCTAAAATTAATATAGATGGGTCAGTAACAATTGCTCTTGCTATAGCTAATCTCTGCCGTTGTCCTCCAGAAAGGTTGGCACCAAATTCACCTAAAACAGTTTGATATTTATCCGGTAATTTGCTGATAAATTCATCTGCACCAGCAATTTGACAAGCTTTAACTATTTGTTCAAAACTAATATTGGAATAACTGAAGCGAAAATTATCAATAATTGAACGACTCCAAAAGTGAGGTTCTTGGGGAACTAATATAACTTGCTGTCGTAAACATTCTAAAGATAAATCTTGCTGATTATATAATCCATAGCGAATATTACCAGATTGGACTTGATATAACCCAGTAATTAATTTAGCAAGAGAGCTTTTACCGCAACCAGAGTGACCGATTAAGGCTATAACTTTACCACCAGGAATAGTTAAAGAAAAATCTTCTAATAAGTCAACTCTACCAGGATGATGAAAATTAAGTTGAGAACAAGTAATATCTGCACTGCCAGAAATTTCTGCCCAAGGTTTTTTAAAGTCATTTTCACTTTCTGGGGGAGTATCGATAACTTCTATCAGACGTTGGACAGAAATACGAGCGGTTACAAATTCATCAAATAACTGAATAATTGAACTCAGAAATTGCATAAAGTTTTCGCTCATTCCATGAAAAGCCAACAATTGCCCGATAGATAAGGTATTATTAATTACTAAAAAACTGCCTAGCCAAAGAACACTAATATTAGTTAATGTTGAGAAAAAATCAGTAATTGTACTACTATAAAGTTGTAATTTCATTGATTTCCATCCCAAGTTAGCCATCCGACCGTAATTAGCTTGGTATTCTTGCCAAGCTTGGGGCGCAGCTTGATTTGTTTTTAGTACCTGGACTCCATGAAAAGTTTCTACAAGAAAACCTTGATTTTCTGTTCCTAAAATAATTTCTTTACGACTTTGTTGATGTAGTGCTGGCAAGAATAGCAAGTTGATAGCTGTTACCAAAATAAATGCGAAAATTGAGGCTAAAGTTAATTGCCAACTATAAAACAGCATAAAGCCCAAAGATACTAAGGCAATAAAAAATTGACTCGGTAAACCAAGAACAATTTCTGAAACTAATTTATTGACAGCATCAACATCATTTATGCGACTAACTACTTCCCCACTACGTCTTCCTTCAAAATAAGAAAGGGGTAAATGTAAGAGTTTGCGGCCATATTCTAGAACTAAACCTAATTGCAATCGCTGTCCAAAATGACCAATCAAGTGCGACTGCACCAAACCAATAGTGCTTTTAATTAAATTCATAGCAATTACCCCAATAGCCACAGTTTTAAGTAATTGCATATCTCCCCGTACTAATACATCATCCGTGAGGATTTGCATCATAATGGGGGAAGTCAAAGAAAGCAAACCCACTGCAAAGTTAATAGCGATCGCTTGAGCTAAAATCAACCGATAAGGCCAAACTCGTGCTAAAAATCTCTTGAATCCGTTAATTTGATCCTCTGGCTGCTCAGTAAAGCGAATCTCATCCGGTACCAGTAACAACATAATGCCATTACTCCAACCCTCAAGTAGTTCTTCACGGGTAAGGTAAAGAATACCAACACCAGGGTCAGCAATTACATATTTTCTGCCTTTCTGCCCATATAAAACTACCCAGTGATAGCCTTTCCAATGAATAATTGCAGGTAAAGGAGCATTATGCAAAGAGTTGAGAAATTCCTCATTTGCTTTGACTTGGCGAGTATTAAATCCTAAAGCTTCCGCTCCCCGGTTCAAACCTAATAAAGTAGTTCCCCGTGAACCCGTACCTACCGCTTCCCGCACTCGATGTATGCTAAATGTGTGTCCGTAATGTTTGGCTATAGTGGCAATGCAAGCTGCTCCACAATCTTCTTCATTATGTTGGAGGACAGTTTGGTATTTCATAATTAGGTGATAGTATTTGATGCTTTGTAGGGGAATATGTAGAGACGTTGTATGCAACGTCTCTACAGTTGTAGGAGATAAGTACCCTGCGGGTAGGCTTACGCCATCGTCAGAGCAGCCGAAGTCTGACAGAGCCTAAATTTAGATAAATGGCTGTGCTTTCCCTTCTCTCCAATTTGGTGAATTTACAAAGGCGCACCAAATAATACTTTTGCACCAAAGTCACGAACCATTGTATTGGGGTTTCTTTTCCATCTATTGAGTGTAGATCTAGATGGTTTCCAGGTGAAGTAATTATACGTCGCATAACCTAGTCGAGCTAAAGTAGTAAGACCCATACCCAACCAACCACCTGCTGAGATAGCCTCTGCTTGTTCATTATTAAGGTCTTCGACCCCAGCAATGTTGTTTAATACTTGAGATGTTGTGTTGATGTTAGACATTATTTTTCTCCTTAATTTCAGATGAGAGTTTAGATGAGAGTTTTAACTGAAGGTAAGCTTGTTGGCTTGTCCTCTAATTTTTATTTGGTAGCAGTGAGTTGATTTTATTCACTGTTAACATCAGAGGCTTTGAGCTTAGTTATCGAGGGAAAAAATGTGGAAACCGGCTTAAGAGGGTTAAGGAGGAAGGAAGCCTTAAACCACGACGATGGAGAGCAGCACTTAAAGCACTGAAATGCTGCTGATCTGATCTTCTTCTGTAATGGTAATTATGAGACTGTCTCCCACCCATAAAACCACTAGAACCACCAGAAACAGCAGCAGCATTTTGATTTGTAAGGTCTTCAATACCAGGGATATTGTTGAAGATTTGAACCTTGATTTTGATATTGGACATTCTTTTTCTCCTTAATTTCAGGTGAGATGTTTATCCGCAGGGAAGCTCGTTGGCTTTTCCTCTACTTTTTAATTGGTAGCAGTGAGTTAGTTTTATTCACCGTTAGCATTAGAGGTTTTGAGCTTTGTTAACCTTCCTGATTATTGATTGGTAGCAGTGAGTTAATTTTATTCACTTGATTCAACAGTTCTAATTTGCTACTATGCTCACTTATATAAGTAAGTCGGTGGCTGTGTAGTGGATGGTAGTAACAATATGGAGCGTGTGGCGCAAGTTTCCTAATTAAATTGCTAAACACCAACTTTTTGTCGCGTGTCTCAGTAAGGTGTGATATATGCAAAAGCTTCAGATAACAAAGCGACTGTTGAGATTGGTGGTGACTCATATAGTCTTATTTAGTCTTGCTTTTTCCCTGGTTATTATCCCCAACACCTACGCCAAACAACCCCAGACGAATTTATTAGACAATTTTCACACCCAAACTACTAAATCTCCAATCGCCACAGCACAGCAACTTCTTGAGCAAGGAGAAGCTTTTTATCAAGCTGGACGGTTTAGCGAAGGTGTAACAGTTCTCCAACAAGCTGTTCGCATATATCAACGAGAAGACAATAAATTCGCACAAGCTGTAGCATTAACGAATCTTTCTCTAGCATTCCAGCAACTTGGTTCATGGCAAGAAGCTACAACAGCTATTGATAGTAGCTTAAATCTACTAGGTTGGGATGAGAGCAATCAAAAGTTAAATGTCAACAATCCTAAGTCAGAATTACTAGAAGTTCTAGGTAATACTCTTGATGTTCAAAGTGGACTGCAACTGTCCCAAGGGCAGGCTGATGTATCTTTGCAAACATCACAACAAGCGGAGCAAATCTGGAAGCGATTAGGAAATCAGGACGGAGTGACGCGCAGTCGTATTAACCAAGCACAAGCTCTGAGAGTTTCAGGTTTTTACCGCCGTAGCTTAAATATATTGAAAGAAGTTTCTCAACAGTTGCAAACTCAACCTGACTCACTGGCAAAAGTGACGGCGTTGCGTTCTCTGGGGAATGTGCAGCAACAATTAGGTGATTTAGAGGAGTCTTGGAAAAATTTACAACAAAGTAGGAAAATTGCTCAAAGTCTCCAACTGCCTTTAGAAATCAGTCTGACAGAATTTTCTCTTGGTAATACTGCTAGAGGCTTAGGTAAAATTAATGCTGCCATAACCCATTATGAAAATGCAGCTCAAATTGCACCTACCCCACTCACCAAGATTCAAGCTCTGATCAATCAACTCAGCTTACTGGTGGAGAATAAACAAATAGTAGCAGCCCAAACATTAATACCCACCATTCAATCTCAATTAGCTACTTTACCTACCACTCAAGCTGGTATCTATGCACAGATCAATTTTGCTCGCACGATCATCAAAATTGCTCATAAAAAAGATATTGCAGAAATTTTAGCAACCAGCGTTCAACAAGCCAGAACAATAGGTGACAAACGTGCCGAATCCTATGGGCTAGGAAGTTTAGGAGAAGTTTACGAGCAGAACAGTCAACGGCAAGAAGCCCAGGATTTAACCCAACAAGCGTTGTTGCTAGCTCAAAAAATCGATGCTTTAGATATAGCTTATCGTTGGGAGTGGCAGTTGGGACGCTTACTCAAAGCACAGGAAAATATCCCAGGAGCTATAGCCGCTTATGATAGCGCAGTTGCCACACTGCAATCCCTCCGCAGTGATTTAGTTGCAGTCAACCGAGAGGTGCAATTTAATTTCCGTGATAGTGTAGAACCTATTTATCGCCAATCGGTAGAGTTGCTTTTACAAGAGCAAGGAGAAAACAAGCCTGATTTAGATAAGGTTCGCAAACGAATCGAAGCCTTACAACTGGCAGAACTGGACAATTTTTTCCGAGAAGCTTGCTTGAATAACCAATTTGTGCTTTTGGACAAGTTAATAGACATAGATAATCCTAATACTGCTATTTTTTACCCGATTATCTTAGAGAACCAGTTAGAGGTGATTCTCAAGCTACCTCAGCAACCATTGATCCGTAAAACTTCTGTGGTCAAGCGTGAGAAACTAGAGGAAGCGATCGCCCAAATGCGAGAAAAGATAGTAGAACCTGATGGTATTCAGCAATTTCAGCAAGCTTCCCAAAAGCTGTATCAGTGGTTAATTAAACCAGTGGAAACAGACCTCAAAAGTAGTGGAGTGAATACCCTTGTCTTTATCCCTGACGGATCACTACGAAATATCTCCATGTCTGCATTGTCTGATGGCAAAGAGTATTTAGTCCAGAACTACGCTTTAGCAGTTAGCCCAGGACTACAATTGTTTACTCCCAAACCTCTAGCACAGTCCAGATTAAACGCTCTGGCTGGTGGACTTTCACAACCACCGCCAGATGAAGATTTTACACCGCTTCCTAACGTCAAGGTTGAACTGAAATTAATTCAGGAATCAGGCGTATCCACAACCACATTGTTAGATGAAAATTTTTTGAGTACGACATTAGGAAAAACCATCAATGCTCAACCTTTTAGAGTTGTTCACTTGGCAACTCACGGGCAATTTAGCTCTAGAGCAAAAGACACGTTTATCCTAGCTGCTGATGGACGCATCAATGTCAGTGAACTAGACAACTTACTCAAAAGTAGAGAGCAAAAACGCACAGAGCCAGTGGAATTATTGGTTTTGAGTGCTTGTGAAACAGCAGCCGGAGATAACCGAGCTGCATTAGGATTAGCAGGAGTGGCTTTGCGTGCTGGTGCGCGGAGTACCTTAGCATCTCTGTGGCAAATTGGCGATAACTCCACAGCTTTATTTATTGATGAATTTTACAGTCAATTAATCGCTGGTAAAACTACAGCAGAAGCTTTACGCTTGGCTCAATTAACACTACTCAAAACTCCAGAATACAACCGTCCTATGTACTGGTCCCCCTACATCTTAGTTGGTAATTGGTTGTAGAAATTCAGGATAAACATCTGGTGAAAAAGAATGTAGAAACGTTCCATGTAACCTCTCGACAAGGTTTCTGGAAAACGCATATTTAATTGCTGGAGATGTCTAATTCAATAGAGGAGATGTAGCAATATGATCCAAACCTGCTGATTGCAATAAACTTTGCCAATCTGCTTCAACAGATGGATCACGATAATTAGCACGGCGTAATTGTGCTAGCAGAGTTAAAGCGTTGAACCAAATACCTTCTTTGGCATAGATGAAAATTTTCTGCTGGGGATTAGTTGCGGCTGCTAATTCCTGGGTTACACGAGAATCTAAATTGATTCTTTGAATGTCTCCTTCTACATACACAGGAACGCTGGTTGTCTGTTGTCTACAACGAATTTTGAAATACCAACGATATGTTTGACCTACTTCTAAGCTAACATTCTCAGGAAGAGAAACAGCAATGATACCAGGTTGGGGAGGTAAGGCGATCGCATTTCTGTAAACATCTTCGCCTCCATGATCCTGTAAGCTAAACTCAGCGATGGAGCTAGCCAAATCATGAGTGTAAGGAACGTAAAACCAAAATGTAGGTCGTTCAGAGGTGGTTAACCCCTGTACAATGCCTATAACTGATTTGTCTGTGTGTTTGCTAACCTTTTTTTCCTCTTGCAATGGTACTAAGGCAGTGAGTGCAGTTGCAACCGCAGGACAATTATCCCGACTACCCATTCCTGCTCTACGCCCAGATATAGGACTTAACCGAGCAGGTGCTTTTGGCAACACAAAAACTGGTCGAGAGGTACGTTTTTGAGGTGAAGCAGGTGTCTTAACTGGTTGTACACCCTGCTTTGTAGTTGGTGTTTGTTTAGTTTGGGCTATTACTTGTGTTGAATATTGAGTAGTGCTGCTCAAAGTCAGAGCAATTGCTAAGAGCCATTTCATCGGCTTAACAAGGTATATTTTTTGCTTGTATTTATAAGTCATTATAAAGATTCAGTAGTCCATAGTTAAAAGCAATAACTAATAATTATGAACCAGTTTCGTAATTCCTATGAATCAAATTAATTAGGTTCTTTGAGTTCCCAACGCCATAACCTGGGTAATTGAGCTAAATCTAAGGCGTAGTTCCCAGCCCAAACCACAATTTCTAAAATCAATAAATTACGTATCCACAGTAATTCACTCGCCGAATCTAGGATTGTCAAACCTTCATACAGTTGCCAAAGACGGTAAGGTACGTAAAGGTAAGGAACCATCACCCAAACTACATTGTGAAATTGCCTCAGAGTTAAACTTTCTGAGAGGATTTGTAACGCCAACATCACAAAGTACCAACCAAAGATGATTAATACAGAAGTGTAGCCTTGAAAGACTCCCCACCATACCATGACCAACAGTGGTAATAATCCTCCCAACACTTGCACCGTACCAAACCAAATTTTAAACCATCCTGGTAGCGGTTCTGGCAGGTTATAGGGCTTGGCATATCTCCACACCCAACCCACAACCACAAAAAAAGCAGTGGCAATCAAGAAAAATAGCAGGTTTTCTACAAACAAGTAGAGGTTGATATCAGTCATGATGATATTGTCAACCTCTGCTGTTTTGAGTTCATTCACCCCTAGGAGGATTTTTCTAAATTAGCGCCCTAACCAAGTCTTGATGATATCTAGGAGACTGGAACCACCCCAAGCTAAGGCCATCAGAATCGAAGTAGTTAAAATTAGTCCCATGAGACACAGAACTAAACCACCTAAACTAATAGCACCGTCGTCTTCTAGTAAGCCAAAACCTGTGACGAAAATACCCATTGCTGGGAGGGTGTTAGTTCCAGGGATGGGAATCATCATCGAAATTGCCATTAAGGCGATCGCCATCCCAATGGTGACTCTGCCTGTTAACGTAGTACAAATATAAGATAAACGCGGACGCGCGATCGCTTCAATTCTTCGTAACCAAGGAATCCCAGCTTTTAAAAATCCCTGGACTGTTTCTAGTTCCAGGGGATGATTCATCATTTTCTGGGGTAGCCAAGGAGTTCTCGCACCGGCAATTAACTGGACTGCTAACAAGAAAATTAAGACACCGAAAGGAGTTGAATAACCAGGTGCAGGTACAGGTAAAGCTGATGGTAAAGACAAAATCACCAATAAAAAGCCAAAAATTCTTTCCTCAGCCAGCAACAAAATATCTACTAAAGTTACCTTTGCTGGTCTGGTTTCTTCAAAAAAGTATCGTTGTAATTCGTTGGAGAGTTTAGCCATAAGTTATTGATTATTTTCTGTGCCTTTTAATCGGTTGTGGCAAATTAAATTGCATATAATCCCACAGGATAAAGAATGTGCATACAATATCTTAGCGTTAAGAATTTTTGCAACAGGATGAATATTGTTAAGATTACATCAAGTTACCGCCTGAAATAGCAGGTGTTAGGTGATGGGTGCAAAATGGAAAAATACTGGAAAGTCCTGAGACTATTTTGGAGTGCGGCGATCGCCGCAGAATTAGAATATCGAGTCAACTTTTTGATAGCTACCCTCAGCAGCTTAGGTAATCTCGCGGGTAGTCTGTTTGGATTATTCTTATTTTACCGGACTGGCTATACTTTTACTGGCTGGTCATGGGAGGCTGCCTTGGTGGTTCTGGGAATTTTTACTTTATTGCAAGGTTTTTCTGCTACCTTTCTCGCACCCAATCTTAACCGCATCGTTCGCCATGTCCTAGAGGGAACTTTAGACTTTATATTACTCAAACCAATCCGCAGTCAGTTTTGGCTTTCTACCTATACCATTTCCCCTTGGGGAGTTCCAGATTTAATTTTTGGTAGCATTGTGATTGGCTATGCAGGGCAACGTCTGGGTTTAAGAGTGGAAAACTATCTGCTGAGTTTAGTCCCCTTATTGTGCGGTTTGATGATTCTTTATAGCCTGTGGTTTATGTTAGGGGCGACTAGCATTTGGTTTGTAAAAATCTACAATGTGACTGAAGTTTTGCGGGCTTTAGTGGAAGCTGGCAGATATCCGATAGTAGCCTACCCCGCAGCTTACCGCTTTTTCTTCACTTTTATAGTGCCGGTCACATTTTTAACTACAGTACCAGCTGAAGTGATGTTAGGGCGAGTGCAGATTCACTGGTTGATAGGTGCGGCTTTATTAGCACTGGCTTTGTTTTGGGCTTCTAGTCGGTTTTGGCGGTTTGCATTGCGATTTTATACCAGTGCTTCGAGTTAGGTTCAGCCCTTCCTATCGAAATTTAACAAATTCTGTAAAAATATGGAGAACATCTCAGGAATTTTACAGAGAAGATGTGATGTCAATAGCAAATCTGTCTGCAAAAGTTAATGATTGTGGAAGCCAGCTAAGACATCTCAAAATTAGGAGGAAGAGGCTAATGGCGAAGTTAGCACTGCTAATAGGAGTCAGTGAGTATGAACCTGGATTGAATCCATTACCAGCCTCAGTCAAAGATGTGCTAGCGATCGCTCAAGTTTTGCAGCATCCAGAAATGTGTGGATTTGCCGAAGCAGATATCCAAAAGCTGGAAAATCCCGATCCTCAGAAAATGCACGAAGCGATTGAGACATTATTTTGCGATCGCCGTAAAGACGACCTCATATTACTTTATTTTTCTGGTCATGGTATCAAAGATGAAACTGGCAAACTTTACTTAGCAACTCGCCTCACTCGCAAAAATCCTCAAGGGCGGCTCGTCAAGGCTACAGCAGTCCCTGCTAATTTTATTCACAATATTATGAGTGAGAGCCGCAGTAAGCGACAAGTTGTTATTCTCGACTGTTGTTTTAGTGGTGCATTTGCAGAAGGCTTATCAGCTAAAGATGATGGTTCTGTAGATATTCACACTCAACTAGGAGGTGAGGGGCGAGTTATTCTCACCTCTTCTACTTCTACACAATATTCTTTTCAACAAGAGGGAGACAATCTCTCAATTTATACTCGTTATGTCGTCGAAGGTATTGAAACAGGAGCAGCAGATCAAGATAACGATGGTGTAATTTCTATAGATGAGTTGCATGAGTACGCCAAAAAGAAAGTTAAAGAAGCAGCTCCCGCCATGCAACCAGAAATCTATGCCGTTAAGGAAGGTTTCAAGATTCGGTTAGCTAAAGCACCCATTGGTGATCCCAAGTTGAGGTACCGCCAAGAAGTTGAACGTTTTGCTAGTCGTGGTGTAATTTCTGCCATTGGGCGTAGTACCTTAGATTTAAAAAGGCAAAGTTTAGGATTGTTACCTGAAGAAGCAACCGCAATTGAAATTGAGGTTCTCAAACCCTACCAAGAATACCAAAAAAGATTGCAGCGATATGAGCAGGTATTAGTTGAGGAAATTAACAAGCAATATCCTTTTGATCAGAACACTCGTAATGAGTTAATAACTTTTCAACAAGCGTTAGGACTCAAAGAGGAAGATATCCAGCCGATATTGGCTCGTGTTGTACCAAAGAAAATTCAACCAGAAATTAAACCTAAAAATAATTCTCAACGTTCTATCTGGAACGGTATAAATGTTGGTGTAGGAATCTTTATTTTGGCTGGTGGAAGCTCCTGGATAGTCATAAATATGTTGGTAAAAAGTATTAGCAATCCATCAAAGCCACCTTTTGGAACCGCATCGAAATCTTGGTGTCTTTCACAAAAAGAATCATGGGAGGTATTCAAACAGGAGTCGATTAGGGCTTCTCTGGAAGAGAACAACTGTCAATATTGGGGTATCATCTTACCTACTACTAAATCTGAGACTTCACCACCGTCTCCTTCTCCAACAGAATCACCAGAAAAACCTGCTGATAACAAGACTAAATCAGAGCCACCTTTTGGAACCGCACCGAAATCTTGGTGTCTTTCACAAAAGCAATTATGGGAGTTCTTCAAAAATAATTCTGGAAGGGATGATGAGTCAATTAGAGCATCAATGGAAGAGAGAAACTGTAGCTACTGGAAGATAACTTTACCCAAACCCCAGCCTTACAGTTCTGCCCAACCAAATTTAGAAACGTTAAAAATACCCTCACTTCCTAAACCTAAGACTTCGTTACAACCAAGTTTTGGCAACCTAAAGACACCATTACTTCCTCCACTTGATAATTCATTACCAATCAATAATTCCCATCAAGGAACGACACTTCTACCTAAGCCTAACGTTAGTATTCCATCACAGTCACTTTTGGGTACAACAGAGACTGCTGAGAAAATGAAAACTGATGCAGCAGCAAAGCTCTCGTGTGTTCAAGATAGAGATAGATATAAAGCGTTAGTTCAACAAGGAGCCATGAGTGAACAGAGTGCCAAAAATGCTTTGAATGCAAAAAATTGTAGTGATTTCGGTATAAATTGGCCGTAATTTTGGTCATAATTATCCCGATATTTTTGAGACACCGGGATTTTGTAGCTGTCAATTTTCTCAATTTTCAAATATAAAAATCTTTAAAATACCCACCAACAGGATTTAATCCTGTCGGTGAGTAAAATTACTCTTCTAAATCCTCTACTTCTTCTGCTGGAAAGTCAAATTCATCTACCATATCTGCCACGTATTCTTCCTCTTCTTCTCCCTCGTCTTCGTAATAGAAGTCAACAGATGGGTAAGACACTAATCTACCCGTACTGTGCAACCAATCAAGCAAAGATTCCTCTTGTTTGAGAGGAATAATCGGAGCTGGTAGGTGACGAGGTTCTTCGTGGAGGGCAGGGTTAGATTGTTTTACCATGATTTTTACCCCCGAAGCAGCTCTTGTAATTACCAGTGTGATTTGTGTAGTGGTAAAGGCTTCCTCCCTATGGTTGATATTTGCCTATTCATCAACTCTGTTTTTGGGTAACTTAGCACCGCACCGTTTACAAAACTCAGCATCCTGATCATGAAATGCTAAACCACAACCTAAACAAACTATTTCTACTTGATTAGCAGTTTTCACCAAACCTTTGATTAAATCTCCCACTTGCCAAGGAATCAGAGTAACTCCAGTCAAAATCATTAAGACTGTCAACAATCGCCCTAATTCCGAAATCGGTGTGACATCACCAAATCCCACCGTTGTCATTGTGACGACTGAGAAATAGAAAGCATCTAAAAAAGTTCTATAAACTTGGGCATTTACAGGATGTTCTACTTGATAAATCAAGCCAGAATAAACAAAGATAATCGCAAATAATGTGAATAATATGCGAATAAAAACTATACTACCCTCTGTACTAAGACTGCCAAAGAAAACTTTTTTGTCTATAAATCTAATTAAACGTAAAATTCTAAACCATCGGAGTAACCGAATAAAACTAATATTTACAAACCCTATAAAGAAGGGCAAGATAGCCATTAAATCGATGATGGCATAAAAACTTAAAAGATAATTTAGTTTATTTTCTGCACTCCATAAACGCAGAGCATATTCTATAGCAAAAATTATCAAGATAATTTTATCGATTAAATCTAACTGAAACCGAACATCATCAGGTATGTTGTATGTCTGCGCTACAAAAATTCCTGATGATAATAAGACTAAGGCGGCAATTGTTAAGTTAATTGCTCTACCTATCGGTGTTTCTAGGTCTGTTAAGTAAAATTCTGTTTGTTTTCTACTCAGTAACATATTTCCCATCAATCATCTAAATATGGTATTTTTACCGATTATCTTGCTGAACTATCAAACTAATATGAACCAAGAATATTTTATGCACCTAGCAATTACAGAAGCTCAAAAGGGGGATGCACCTTATGGTGCAGTAATTGTTAAAGATAATCAAGTTGTGGCAACGGCTTACAATACTGTTGATAGAGATTGTGATCCGTCTGCCCATGCAGAAATTAATGTCATTCGTCGTTTAACTGCTCAACGTCAAAACTTGTCTTTAGAAGGTTATAGCATATATACCACTGGTGAGCCTTGTCCTATGTGTGCAGGGGCTTGCGTTTGGAGTGGAATTACAGAAATTGTCTATGGTGCTTCAATTGCTGATTTAATTGCCATTAATCAGTCACAAATTAATATCTCTTGTGAGGAAGTAATTGCGAAATCATTCAGGAACATCAAAGTTACTAAGGGCATTTTGAGACAGGAATGCTTGAGTTTGTTTACTTAAAATCAAGAGAGTCAAATGTAAAAAATCATAGGCTGAGATAGCATAACTGTAGAAAGTTATTAAGTTGATTCATTCAAATAAGATAAATAAGTATTGGCAACAATAGCAGCTTGGGTGCGATCGCGCAAACTCAAGCGATTTAAAATATTAGTTACATGATTTTTTACTGTCCCTTCAGAAATGTATAGTTTTTGGGAAATTTCTCGATTACTAGCACCTGAAGCAATCAATTGTAAAACTTCTTTTTCTCTAGGAGTAAGTTCAGCTAAAGCAGGCGGTACAGGTGATGTTTGGGGTGGCATATTCTGAAATTGTGTCAAAAGTTTTTTGACTATTCCTGGACCTAATTGCGTATATCCTTTCTGAACTGCACGAATAGCAACAGCCAATTCTTCCGAAGGTGTATCTTTGAGTAAATAACCCATTGCTCCATGTTGTACAGCAGCTTTCACATATTCATCATCATCAAAGGTTGTGAGAACTAAGACTTTCACCCAAGAGAAACTTTTTTGAATTTCTTTGGTGGCTGCAACTCCATCCATAATCGGCATTCTAATATCCATTAGCACTACATCAGGTGATAATTGAGCAATGAGTTCCAGCGCCATTTGACCATTTTCTGCTTCACCGATAATTTCTAAATCTGGTTCTAGTTCTAATAAAGCTTTTAAGCCTTGACGAATTAAACTTTGGTCATCTACTAATAAAACTGTAATCATGAAATTAATCTACCTAAAGGGATATCGACTGTAATTTGACAACCACAACCAAACGCACTATTAATGGTAAACTTACCTCCCAAAGCTAAAGTGCGATCGCGCATACTTTGTAAACCAAACCCTGTAGTATTTTGCTGGATATCAAATCCTCTGCCATTATCCTGAATTATCAGATGTAAACTGCCTCGGTTAATAGAAATTTCCAGATTCACCTCTGTAGCTCTGGCGTGCTTAGAAATATTTGTTAATGATTCTTGAATAATTCGGTAAAGTGCAGTATTAACTTCAGTTGATAAGGGATATTCAAGATTAATATGACGATGTAATATCATATTACTAGAACGTTGAAAGTCTTCCGCTAAGTTATCAATAGCCTGTGCTAAAGATTGTTCTTGTAATGGATGCGATCGCATAGTAGAAACTGACTGTCTCACATCTTGTAAAGCTTTAGAACCCAACTCCTTAGCTCTAGCTAAAAAACTCTGAGCTTTATCGGGATTAGCTTGATAAAGTTTTAAAGCAGTTTCTAATTGCAGATTTAAAGCAGTCAAAGAATGCCCCAAAGAATCATGAATTTCACGGGCGATGCGATTGCGTTCTTCTAATGTGGCTTGATTTTCAATTCGTAAAGCATACTGTCTGAGTTTTTCATTGGCAACAGCTAATTCTTCTCGGCTCTGACGCTCAGATAATACAGTATTCATTAATAGTAAAACAAATACTAAACTTAAACCAAATACTAAAGCTAAATTAAAAGTAAAAAATCGGAATCTTTCTTGCGCTGGCAGTGGCAATGGATAACGAGGCATCCGATAGATGAGAGATAATAAAAACAAAGTAAAAGAGATAAACGTAACTGATAAACGTCCAGGTAACTGAAAGATTAAACAACTACGAATGACAATAATTATGTAGAGAAATGGAAACAACCGATCAGCCCGACTACCAAATAAACCAGTGATAAATATTAAACTAATTCCACAAGCTGTATAGATAATTTTAGTTAGTTGATTACCTGTAGGCAATCTTAAGCCCATTAAGCCAAAAATAGTCAGATTTAAAATTGTCAGTTCGGGAAATCTGTTAGCAAACCTTGGCGAAGAATGTGGCCATACAGATGTAATGATAGAAATTGCTAGTAGTATCCATTCCAAATAAAGCAGGAAGCGGAACGGATGATTATTGATTTGAATAGGACGACCCATAATAACAAGTTTAAAATTAACAAACTGATTTTTCTATATCTAGTCTATTGTTGTAAGTCTTACCAGTAACCTAAATCATAATTCAAGCATGACTTTAGTCATGGGTGTATTCGTGACTTTCTCCTCATGTTAGTTAGGAATGTTAGTTCATAAGATAGTTGCAGACTCAACAAGAAAACAACACGAGGTCATCAATGCAACTCAAATCATTATCCCTGTTAGCTGGCGCGATCGCTCTGACTTTAACCGCAACTCCCTTGGCTGTACAAGCACAAACCTTCTCTAATTCCCGATTTCAAGTTGCACAAGCTGCTAAAAAAGGCCCTTGGGCAGCTTTGGAATTAACAGCAGATCAAAAAGCCAGAATTCAAGAAATTCAGCGCAACACCCGCACTCAAATGGAAGCAGTTTTCACCCCAGAACAAAAAGCCAAACTAGAAGCTGCTCGTCAAGAACGTCAAGCACGCCGAGCGCAGCGTCAACCAGGCGATCGCCCCCAAGCAGGTAAACGTCCTGGTATGAAGTTAGCTGACTTGAATTTAACTGATGACCAAAAAGCCAGAATGCGCGCCATTCGGGAAGAATCTCAAAAACAAATGCAAGCAGTTTTGACTCCTGAACAGCAAGCCAAACTACAAGAACTCAAAGCCAATCGTCGTCAGCGTTGGCAGCAACGTAATAATAATCGCTAAATGATCATGCAACCATTTGCTGCTGACTCTCAGCCTACCCCTCGCCTACAACAATTTTTAGACTTAATAGATGACATCACCGCCGCTAGGGGTGAAAATGTGCCAGCAATCGTGGCAATAGAGAAATTGCGATCGCTCCCTCTAGGCACTTTTGGCAGAACTTGGGCTGATTTCCTCGATGTCAATCACATCAAACCTTTCACCACTGGCACCCGACGGAAACAACTCCATGATGGCGTTCATGTCCTCACAGGTTACGGTACAGATCCTATTAATGAAGCTGAAGTACAAGCATTTTTATTAGGGGCTAAGTTTCACCTGTTTAATATGATGCTGACGCTAGGACTGTTGCGAGTCATCCATAGAAATCTCAATTATCGCCAACAATTTAGTTGGGACAGATTATGGCAAGCCTACCAACGTGGCTGTCAGTCTCAGTTTGATCCAGACACTTGGCAACCGGAATTACTTTGGCACTTACCCTTAAATGAAGTACAAAAATTATTTTCCATAGCCCCAAGTTAATAGACTTCTTGCAGAAGACAGGGAAAGGGTAAAAATGCTACCCTTTTCCTTTATCTCCTTCCCAACACAACAGAATATTCACTCACGCCTCTAGTAAAGTTGAGAGCTATGAGTTATGAGTTGATCAAAACTCATAGCTCTTTTCATTTTTTAGTATGTCTGAAGAATTTACCATTGGTAGTAAAGTCAGGGTTGTAGCATTACCGCCCTACATCAAAACCGCAGACCCCATGCCCATGTTACGCCCCCCGGATATCATTCAAGTGGGTGATCAAGGCATAGTCCTAGATCGTCGTCCCGGTGGATATTGGGGTATCCGCTTTGAGAAAGGAGCTTTTCTTTTAGATAGTCAATACCTTGAAAGTGTAGATCAGCCTCCAGCTACTGAGGAACCAGAGACACACAAGGATATCGAATAAAAACATATCCAAAATGTAGGGTGCGTCAGTGCGAGAAAACTTAGCTGTATCAAAAAATTATTCATATCTGACGCAGCCTACTAACTTTCAGTAGCTAAGAATTGTAAACTTATGTAAAGTTGTTATTCTTGCCTACATCATGATTTCCCGCCGCAATTTTCTGCATATCTTATTTGTCAGTTGTTTTGCTGTCATCAGTTGGTTAAATTTTGCCCCTGCTGCTGATGCACTTGGGGGCAAACTTCCTGCAATTAATCAACCTGCACCAGATTTTACTCTGCCTACCAATACAGGTGATGGACAAATTGCTCTCTCTGACTTGCGTGGTAAATGGGTAGTTCTGTACTTTTATCCCAAAGACTTTACTGCTGGTTGCACCATTGAAGCCCGTCGTTTTCAGCAAGATTTACCGAAATACCTCGACAAAAATGTGCAAATTGTCGGTGTCAGTGCTGATGATATAGATTCCCATGCGGAATTTTGTGATTCTGAAGGATTAAAATTCCCTTTATTGGCTGATACTACTGGCGCTGTCAGCAAAGCTTATGGTTCTTGGCTGGGATTTTTATCCTCACGCCATACCTTTATCATCGACCCCCAGGGCATCTTGCGCGAAACTTTTGTGAAAGTTAATCCAACTGTCCACAGTGCAGAAGTTTTGGCAAGACTGGAACAGTTACAATCCGCAGCTTCTTAACTGATAGTGACTTCCAGATAAAAAATATCCCAAATGTCAGGTGCGTCAGTGCGATAGAACCTAACTATACCCAGAAATTATTCATACTGACGCACCCTACCAAACCGTCAATTTCCGATACATTATTTTCTGGTGTTCCTATAACTTGCATCAGTTGCAATTGCATTGCATCAGTAGCCAACAAAGAGCGATCGCTTAACATTGGCAATGTATCGCCTTACATTGGCAATGTATCGTCTTACATTGGCAATGTATCCCTTAACATTGCCAATGTATCCCCTAACATAACAAATGTATCGCCTGACATTGGCAATGTATCCCCTGACAAATTATCAGTTTAGATTCTGTATTGTATATTTTACGTGTATTCACTTAAGCAATTTTATGTTTAAAATAATACTCTAAAGATAGAGTTTGACACGTATATATCAATGCCTATTCAAAATACAAACCGCCGTCTATCTCCTCAAGTTATTAGCCAAGATATTGACTCACTCCACGGTTTGCAAACTATCAGCACTTATGAAACAAACCGTGCTGATGCCTCTGCGAGTAAATTACAACAAGCTTATCAGGCTATGTTGACTTTCCAACAAACCGAAACCGAGAAACTAGCTTCATACCGTGCTGCTGCTGATGCTGTGCGGTTAGCAGAATGGGAATTTCACAATGCAATATTAGCTATGAAAGAAGTTGTGCGCGGACAATACGGTTCAGACAGCGATCAAGCTCAAGCTGTGGGACTGAAGAAAAAATCAGATCGCAAACGTCCCAGCCGTAGAAAGTTGGCTGAGTCCGTAAGTTAATACGCTTGTTGATCAGTCCAAAATCCTCATGTAGAGATGCGATTTATCCTGTCTCTATTATTGAACAGTCTGTAGTGATGCAAATACTTTCAGATCCGTGATGTATCAAATACTTTTAGATCCCCCTAAATCCCCCTTCAAAAGGGGGACTTAAAGAAGTTTTCCCTCCTTTTTTAAGGGGAGTTAGGGGGGATCAATTAGTATCTAAAATCACAGCCAACTAATTTTCAAACAACCTCTAAAACGCTTATAAAATAATTCCTTAACCTTAGAATTTTGCGGAATTAATGTAGTGAGTTTTATAACAAGCATTGCCACAAAAGTTATTCCATAACAATTAATGTACCTTCTTCTGTAAATTTCACTCCAAAAGGGCAATTGAGTGAAGGCGATAATGCCCAATGACAAGATAACAGAAGCATGAAAGCGTGAATACAAAACTCCTCATTTCTCCTCAAGAAGTCACGTCTCTGTTAGCAGGAAAATCGCCACAAACTGTCATTATCGATACGCGCACACCAGAAGAATATGCTGTCGCTCACATTCCTACATCTATCAATATCAGAGATTTTTTCACTTATCTTTTAGACAATTCCTGCCCAGAGGGATTAAAGAAATTGCAAGAGTATTTTGCCAACATTATGAGTCAGGTAGGAATATCTGGCGCGGAACGGTTAATTGTCTATGAGGATGCTTTAGATAAAGGTTACGGCCAATCTTGTCGAGCAGCCTTTTTACTTCAGTATTTAGGATGTCCTCATGTATCTGTTTTACATGGCGGATATCAAGGATGGCTGGCGGCTGGATTACCTACTACTGATGAAGTTCCTGAATATGAAAGCAGCATCTTTAGATTGCATCCCAACGTTGAGATGATAGTGACAACAATCGAGATGTTGCAAGCAATCAATAATCCAGCAATTATAAAATTAGATGTGCGCGATCGCGATGAATGGCAAGGTTTAAGTTCTTCTCCCTATGGTGCTGATTTTTGTCCTCGCAAGGGAAGAATCCCTAATGCTGTGTGGCTAGAATGGCATCGTTTGATGACATCGGCATCGGGAATACCCATGTTCCGTTCACCAGCAGAAATTTTAGCAATTTGTCAATCTGTTGGTATTACTTCCGAGTCTCTTGTATATATTTACTGCTTTAAAGGTTCTAGGGCTGCTAATACACTGATGGCGCTACAACAGGCTGGAATTTCTGCCAAAAATTATTTTGGTTCTTGGAATGAATGGTCTCGTGACTTTTCATTACCAATTGATAGCAGAGTTATCTAATTTGTTAGTTTTGCTGGATGTAATTTTAGGGAATACTAGGGAAATCTTCATTTCTCAAGTGTTTTACTATGTATCAATTTTGGCAGTCTCTACGTACCTGGGCAATAGTCGGCTTATGGTGTCTAGTTTTAGCTTGGTCATTTCCCGCACAAGCAGCCAATAAAATTAATCCCCAGTTAGAACGGCAAGTTTTAGAAATTCTTCATGAACACCCAGAGGTAATTATTGAATCTGTGCAAGCATACCAACAGCAACAGCAACAGACAGTCAATCAAGCCCGTCAGGTATTTTTGCAGGATTTGCAAACTAACCCCCAAGCAGTAATTGCTAGTTCTCCTACTGTGGGAGTAACTCAGTCAAAAACCTTGTTAATTGAGTTTTCTGATTTTCAATGTCCCTATTGTGCAGAAGCCCATCAACAATTAAAGGAGTTAGTCGCCAAGCATCAAAATGAAGTCAAATTAGTTTACAAACATTTTCCTTTAGCGCCAATTCATGATCAAGCCATACCAGCAGCAAAAGCGGCGTGGGCGGCAAATCAGCAGGGCAAGTTTTGGGAATATCATGATGCCCTATTTACAAATCAAAAGCAACTTGGTGAAGATTTGTATTTAGATATTGCTAAAAAACTCAATCTAGACTTGGAAAAATTTAATAGCGATCGCCTACTCGCTGATGTTGCTATTCAACAAGATATACAACTAGGTAAACAACTAGGAATTCCTGGTACACCTTTCTTTGTCATGAATAGTAAAAATTACTCTGGAGCAGTACAGTTATCTGACATCGAAAGTAAACTAGCTGGTGCTGCATAAATTTTTAAAATATCCCATCATTTGTAGGGTGTGTCAGTCAGATAAAACTTGGCAACATCAAGAAATTATCTGTACTGACGCACCCTATTACTAAGTAATAATCGCAATAACTAATCAACACTTTAATCTTCTAACTGCTGGGCTGGCACTTCAACGGCAGTAATATCAATTGTGCCTTCTGGTGCGAAGCGGTGAAAATGGCCTGTTTGTACTGAGAGTTGTTCCCCACAGTTAGGACACTGCAACTGACTATTATTTAATCCAGTAAATTCATATTGGCAGACGGGACACTGATCTGTTACTAAGTTGCGTTCCAACCACCAACGAAAACCGAAAAACGCCACCACGGGTACTAGCAACATTAATCCAAACAGAATCAACAACGAATTTACCAACCAACCCAAGCCTAATGAAGCCAGTAGCCAAAAAATGGCTAACATAGTCAGCCAAGGACGGAGATTTAAAAGATTCAGTTGAGAATTGTTAAAGCTCATTTCTAAATACTATTCTTGCTCTCCTTCTAGGATAGCGAGTTTAGTTGTTAGTCATTCGTCCAGGAATTACAGAGGTGTCACACTCAACCTATCTTTTAGGGTGCGTCAGATGCTAAACATCTGTTGAGAATGACGAAAAACTCAACAGTTGCGTAAGTCCTATAGTCAATAGTTCATAATCCAAAGTGAAAGACTATATATTTTGAAGTAGGGACAGAAGCTGCTGTCTAAAGGCTACCATGCCAAAATTAGCGATCGCTTGTTCTCTGAGCCATTGTCCATCACAGCGTTGATCCTTTCCTTTGAGTATTTCGATACAAGCTGCGGCTACGGCTTCTGAATCACGATGTGGCACTCGCCACCCGACTTTACCATCCTGCACGGGGTCGGCTGAACCATCGTCATCACCAGACAATACTGGTATACCACAGGCCATCGCCTCTAAATAGACAATACCAAAGCCTTCTTGAGAGGGCATAATATAAGCATCAGCAAGGCGGTAGTGTGCGATTAGATCTTCTGTCGGCACAAAACCAGCAAACACGACGCGATCGCTTACTCCTAAATCTTGGGCTAGCTGGGCTAATCGTGGTTGATCATCACCGCGACCAATAATCAAATATTTGATCTCTGGGAATATCTGGGAGATTTTAGGGAGGGCGCGAATTGTCACATCCACGCCTTTGTATATATCTCCTGACCAGAGTCGGGCTACTGTCATGATCACTTTGGCATCTGTTAAGCCGTACTTGGTGACTAATTCTGGTAGCTTTGCACCAGGGGTAAATTTATCGCTATCAATAGCACAAGCTAGCATTTTCACCTTGTTCGGGTTGATACCATTAGCAGCACAAGCGCGATCGCGACTGTAGCGGCTAATTGTCCAAATATCGCTGGCTGCGGCTAAAGCACGCTGTTCTCGGTTAGTGAGGGGTTCCCAAACTTCTTTACCATAGGTCAAGACTGTGTAAGGAATCCCCAATGGTTGGCAAAGGGTTTGGATCATTACAGCTAGTCTGATATGACCACAGAAAACCCGTTTGGGGCGTTTTTGCAATAAATACTTCAGTAATGCCCCAGCCATTTTAATTCTGCCCTTCTGGGGTGAATTATTTTGAAAGTAATTAAATTTTAAGCGATCGCACTCATACGGATTCGAGCATTCCGGGTTATCGCGTAACAAAAATACTTCTGCTTGATAATCTGCATCTAGCTGCAAATAAGCACGAAAAATATCTTTAACATAAGATTGAATACCACCTTCAAGCGCAAAAATCTCTAAGAACACGAAGAGATGATCGGCTACTTTGCGAGAATTTTCACCCAATTCTAATTTTTCTGCCACTGTATGAATTAGTATATAAGTTTATAAAAGTTACATAGTATACACAACCACTACTGGGGTGTCAAAAAAATTTATTACACAGCAGTAGCCATATAGATTAGGACATCCAACAATCCTAAAAGCTTTATAATGAAAGGCTTTCAATTCTGTCACCTGTCACCTGTCACCTGTCACCTGTTCCCTTCCTCCGCAGCACCCTATTCTACCAACAGTTGCTTTGCAGAAATTTGAGCGAATTTATCGTGTTGTAATCGCTCTATATCTGTTCGTACCATTGTCTCTATAAGTCTTTCAAAGCTGATTTCAGGTTCCCAACCTAAATTCCTTTTAGCTTTGCCGGGATTAGCAACCAGTTGAAAATGTTCATCTGGTCTAAGTAAATCATCATTGATGACTACATGATTTTGCCAATTTAATCCCAAACACTCGAAAGCCATAGACACTAATTCTTTCACACTATGTAGTTTACCAGTGCCAATTACGTACTCTTCTGGTTCTTCAGCCTGTAGCATCAACCACATAGCTTTAACGTAATCTCCAGCAAAACCCCAATCGCGTTTAGCATCTAAATTACCCATTTCTAAGGTATCTGCTAAACCTAATTTAATTGATGCGGCTGCCAATGAAACTTTACGGGTGACAAATTGCGGCGCTCTCAGAGGAGATTCATGATTGTATAAAATCCCACTACAAGCAAATAAACCATAACGCTGACGGTGATGTACCATTGTCCAATGAGCGTGTAGTTTGGCGGCTGCATAGGGATTTTTGGGACGAAAGGAAGTTTCTTCATCTTGCGGTGAACAGAAGACATCCCCAAACATCTCAGAACTACTGGCTTGATAAAAACGTGTAGATAAACCCACTTGTCTGACTGCATCTAATAGTCGTGTTGCAGTACCAGTAATTAAATCAAGGGTTCCCAGTGGGTCTTTCCAAGAGTCAGGGACGAAACTAGGAGCCGCCAAATTATAAATTTCCTGGGGACGTAGTTGTTCTACTGCATTTAACAAAGCTACGCTGTCTCTTAAATCAACTGTATAAATTTCTACTTGATTGGCTAAACTTCCCAATTTTGCCAGATTTGGTTGTCTGTGTGGCGATACTAATCCCACGACCCTGTAACCATGACTGAGGAGCAAATGGCTGAGATAGTAGCCATCTTGACCAGTAATTCCTGTAATGAGGGCGGTCTTAGTCATATTTTTCCCTATCTCCTCTGTTGGCAGTAAAAGGCTACTGTAAGCAAGCGCAAAAACACTGTGATTGATTTTCTGAGCATTTGAGAGCCTAGTATATCCGTCTAGGCAAATTTCAACAAAAGTTATGCTCAATTCTAGCAAAGTAGTAACTGCAACTCGTATGCGAAATTACCACTACAACAATAAGTTATTGTTTATACTGATAAATAGGGATTGGGGATTGGGGATTGGGGATTGGGGAAATATTTATAAATATTTAATTATTACTAGACAATTTCTACTATCATCGCTACGCTCATAAACCACACGGTCAACCAAGCGCCGCAGAAGAAACCAGCCGTAACCTCCTGGTTGTAGAGTACCTGGCTCTGGTTCTGCGATCGTGTCAGGATTAAAAGGATGACCGTGATCCCAAATTCTAATTTCCAATCTGTCAACCCATAGACTCGCCTCAATTTCTATGGTCGTTTCAGGTGGCAAAGTGCGATGAGCGTGACGAACTGCGTTGGTAAAACCTTCTGCTAATGCTAAATTGAGGCGATACAGTTGGGTTTCTGACCAGCCGAGTTGAAATAAGTATTTTAGGGAAAAGTCCTCAAACCATTGTTGAACTTTGTTGAGGAGCTTTAGTTCGCTCTTTACTGTCAGATGGTCTTGCTGCATGATGCCAAGCATTGACCGTGGCTTGAATTTAATATGAGTAAGAATTTTTGTAATTTACTGTTCTTCAGTCTATTTTAGATTTTGGAATCATTTTTGTATCCAAAATTAAAAATTTTCATAAAAAACCAGGATTCACTAAAATTGACGCTTGTTCGTGGGTTTCAAAAGCACATAAGCTGAAGATATGAACGATGTTCTATGCCACATACACTTGTGAGGGTGACTTGTCATTAGACATCATAACTTCAGATATGCGCTCTTGAAACCTACAAGCGTCAAGATAGCTCGTTGGTCACTAGCTTAAGCTTAGAACAATCCCAAGGTCAAAGATTTGTCTAAGGGCAAAGCAGCACCAATACCCAACCACAGAGTAACCAAAGTTCCAAACAGGAAGACTGTGGTTGCAACTGGACGACGGAAGGGGTTTTGGAATTTGTTGACGTTCTCAATAAAGGGAACGAGGATCAATCCCAAGGGTACGGAAGCCATTGCTAATACTCCCAACAGTTTGTTAGGAAGCGATCGCAAAATTTGGAATACTGGGTACAAATACCACTCTGGCAAAATTTCCAATGGTGTGGCGAAAGGATTTGCTGGTTCACCTGTCATCGCAGGATCTAATACAGCTAGAGCCACAATACAAGCGAAGGAACCCATGATTACTACTGGGAATACATACAGTAGGTCATTGGGCCAAGCTGGTTCGCCATAGTAGTTATGACCCATACCTTTGGCGAGTTTGGCTCTTAAATTAGGATCGCTCAGATCGGGTTTCTTTTGTGTTGCCATGTTTAAATGCGCTCTCCTGCTGGAATTTCACTTAAAGCTTTGATTGCAGCCATCAATGAGAATTTAGGCAAACCGATTGTGTTTTTGGTTATTCAACCTTAACTCTCAAATACAAGCATTTGTTCTTGTGGGGAACTGTGAGTCATTTATTGCTGATTTTCCATCAGTTTAAAGCAAACGACTCATTCTTGTAACTGAGTGCTGCTGTGATTACAAGGGGCCGGAAATACCTTGTTTACGGATCATCAAGAAGTGGAACAGCATGAAGACCGCAATTAACCAAGGTAGAACGAAGGTGTGGGCGCTGTAGTAGCGAGTCAAGGTTGCTTGACCGACACTAGAACCACCGCGCAGCAAATCGGAGATGAGTACACCGACTACGGGAATTGCTTCTGGTACACCACTAACGATTTTCACAGCCCAGTAACCAACTTGGTCCCAAGGCAGAGAATAGCCTGTAACTCCGAAGGAAACGGTGATTACAGCTAGGATGACACCGCTTACCCAAGTCAATTCGCGGGGCTTTTTGAAACCACCAGTTAGGTAAACCCGGAAGACGTGCAGAATCATCATCAACACCATCATGCTGGCAGACCAGCGATGGATGGAGCGAATCAGCCAACCGAAGTTAACTTCATTCATGATGTACTGCACTGAAGAGTAAGCTTCAGCAACGGTGGGCTTGTAGTAGAAAGTCATCGCAAATCCAGTAGCGAACTGGATTAAGAAGCAAACGAGGGTAATACCACCTAGACAGTAAAAGATGTTGACGTGGGGAGGGACGTACTTGCTGGTGACATCTTCAGCGATCGCCTGAATTTCCAAGCGTTCCTCAAACCAGTCGTAAACGTTGGCCATACAATCTCAAGTTCCTAAAAATCGGTTGCGGTTGATTCAATCTCCCAATTGGCAATTTTGGGATTTTCTCTTAAGAGGATTTTGTCTGTTTGCTTTTGAGCTTTGAGAGTGCTAAAAGTTTATAAACTTAACACTCTGTAAATATGGAATATATTGCGTTCTCTTTGCAAGCCAACCTAAAGAATAGCGGCTACAAAGTAGATCATATCCTTTTATCAGGGGCATACATCGCATCAGTTGCCTTAACAATTTGATGAGAAGAATGCACCACTTCTATAAAAAAAGTAACATAGTCGAGAGATAGATTTCATCCAAGAAGGGTCAACTGGGCAATTCTAGGCAATTTGGGTTGAGGTAAAACTGAAAATGGGGTTTATGCACAAACGGGTTTTGCGGCTAGGATTTTCAATATTGGTGGCTTTTGGTTTAGTTTTTGGCGCACTGATGCAACCAGCAAACGCATTGACAGAGGAACAAAAATTAGTTTCCGAAGTTTGGCGCATAGTTAATCGTACCTATCTGGACGATACATTTAATCATCAAAACTGGGCAGCAGTAAGGCAGAAAGCACTGGAGAAGCCCTTTAAAGACCAAAAAGCTACCTATGTGGCCATTCAGAATATGCTCAAGAGCCTGGATGACCCTTTTACCCGGTTTTTAGACCCTGAGCAATACCGGAGTTTACAGGTGAATACTTCCGGCGAATTGACTGGTGTGGGTTTACAAATAGCCCTCAATCCCCAAACTGGAAAATTGGAAGTAGTCTCTCCCATAGAGGGTTCACCAGCAGATAAAGCGGGAATTAGATCACGCGATCGCATTCTCAAAATTGAAGGATTTTCTACAGAAAATTTAACTCTAGATGAGGCTGCCGCTAGGATGCGCGGCCCGATTGGTAGTCTAGTCACACTGTTGATTGAACGCGACGGAGAAGGAGAAAAGGAAGTTAGATTAGTGCGCGATCGCATTGCTCTTAACCCTGTTGTGGCGGAATTACGCACTTCTCCCCAAGGTAAATCTATCGGCTATCTGCGCCTGACACAATTCAATGCCAACGCCTCTACAGAGTTAGCACACGCCATATCTAGTTTAGAGAAAAAAGGGGCTGATGCCTATATTCTAGATTTGCGAAATAATCCTGGCGGTTTACTGCAAGCTGGCATAGAAATTGCCCGTCTGTGGTTAGATTCTGGCACGATAGTCTACACCGTCAATCGCCAAGGCATTCAAGGCAGTTTTGAAGCCTTCGGCCCAGCTTTGACAGATGATCCGTTGATAGTCTTAGTCAATCAAGGAACTGCCAGTGCTAGCGAGATTTTAGCCGGCGCACTCCAAGATAATGGTCGTGCCAAATTGCTAGGCGAAACTACCTTTGGTAAAGGTTTAATTCAATCTTTATTTGAACTTTCTGATGGTTCTGGCTTGGCGGTGACTATTGCCAAGTATGAAACTCCCAATCACCGGGATATTAATAAATTAGGTATTAAGCCTGATCAAGTTATTGCTCAACAACCCATCACCCGTGAACAGATTGCCACAGAGGCAGACTTACAGTACAAATCAGCACTGGAACTGTTAGGAAAAAGTTCTGTTGTGGCTGGTTTGGGGAGTAGGAGTTAGGGACTGGGGATTGGGGATTGGGGATTGGGAAAGAAAAACTCTCCTCTGCTGTCGCATCTCATTTTCCCTATCGGGACTTCCAGATAAAAAATTAACGCGATGTGCAACTTATTTTTGAAACCCCTCTCCAAACCTCTCCCCTGCAAGGAGAGAGGCTTTGATTCTTGCTCCTCTTCCCACTCCTTCGGAGAAGCAAGCTATGTAGGGAAGGGGTTGGGGGTTAGGTTTGAGAGAAAGTTGCACACGGCGTAAATTATCCAAAATGTAGAGTGCGTCAGTGCGAGAATACCTAGCTGACTCAAGAAATTATTCATACTGACGCACCCTACTAACCATCAATTTGGGATAATTTATTTTTTGATGTTCCCATCTCTAGTCTCTTCACAAAATTGGTTGTGTCTGTAACAAAGTTTGTAAATCCAGAGATTTGAGGTGTTGGTAGGCTTGCTCAATGACACGCTTACCTCTGAGAAAACCAGTGTTCGCACCAGGACAAATATATTGCAAAGTCTCTGGTGTAAAGTTTTCTAATAATGCTTGCAGGCTCTTAATTTGTCTTGGCCAGTGAAAAGTTTTTGCTGTCCGTAATGGTACTGGTTCGCCTTGCTGGTTGGGTACTAAATGACGACCAGAAAATAGTATGCCGCCGAGTTCACTGTAGTAAAGACAAGATGAGCCGGGAGAATGCCCTGGTGTCCAAATTACTTTGGTTTTGTCATCTAATATCAGTTCTTGAGTAAAGGTAGTGACTGTCAATCCTGGTAATAAATAGGCTTCTTGCTCTTGAATTACTACCTCACAACCAAAATTTTGCTGAATTTCTGCTGTTTTACCAATAGCACCGCGATGGGTGAGAAATAACCAGCGTACACCCCCATGCGATCGCAAAAAATCTTGATTTATTTGGTCAAGGGCAGGGCAATCTATGAGGATATTCCCTTCGTTTCTTACAATGAAGTAAGAAGTACCCCCCAAGGTGTCCCGATTTGGTGGAAAGGCAAAAATATTCTGCAAAACAACCCGTGGGGACTTAGTTGTATGACTTGGCTGTTGTGGTAAGGGGTGCATGAAAAAATCAAAACTGAGGAGTTGTCAAATTGTGATTACAGATTTAAATAGCTTAAGAATTAAATCTTAAGAGTTAAACAACCCTGTTAGCTGTTGTATACAACAATGGGGTTAAAGGTCTGCTTTGTAGTCAAGGCTATGCTGCTATTACTACAAAAGGGGCATTTTTTCTAAATTACCTAAGAACAAATGACATTCTGGTTTCTCCTGCTATTGGGAATAGCGACGTATTTAATGGTGCAACGCAGTGTTGCTAACATCACCCGTACACCCATCTGGTTATTGTGGCTGGTGTTAATGACACCAGCATTGTTACTCAGTGGCTGGACATTGATGTATGGCGTAAAACAACCTCCACCCCCATCACTGATCATTTGGCCGTCAATCGTCTGCCTTTTGTTATACTGGCTCTTGTTTCAGTGGGGACGGCGATCGCCAAAAGATACACAGACTCAACCCCAACCCTCAGAATCACAATCAGCTATTAATCCTACCGCAGAACCAGTGCCTGTGCGTCCTATTGAACCGACAGAAGAAACCCAACTGCGAAATTGTTTTCCCTGGTCTATTTACTATATTCAAAACATTGAGTATAGACCCCAGGCAATCATTTGTCGTGGTCAGTTGAGAACCACGCCTATTCAGGCTTATCAACAGATTCGGGCAAATATTGAATCACAATTTGGCGATCGCTTCTTGATTATTTTTCAAGAAGGTTTTAATGGTAAACCCTTCTTTGTGCTAGTTCCTAATGCTCAAGCAGTCAAAGAAGGCAATGTTAAAAAATCAGAAAAATTAACCAGACCAGGATTAGCTTTATTACTTGTATTAGCTACTTTAGTAACTACCACTTTGGTAGGAATAAGAATTGCTGGTCTTAATCCGACAACTCTCACTTCTGATCCCAAAATCCTGTTGCAAGGATTACCCTATGCTTTAGGGTTGATGACGATTTTGGGTATCCACGAATTAGGACACTATTTAACAGCAAGATACTACAAAATTCGCTCAACGTTGCCTTATTTTATTCCCATACCTTTTTTCTTGGGAACCTTTGGGGCATTTATTCAAATGCGGAGTCCCATACCCAACCGCAAAGCTTTATTTGATGTGAGTATTGCCGGGCCTATTGCTGGATTTATTGCTACATTACCTTTAATCATTTGGGGTTTAGCTCACTCGGATGTGGTTCCCTTAAATGAAAAAATGGGTCTTTTAAATCCCGATGCACTTAATCCTAAATATTCCATTCTTTTAGGATTAATTTCTAAGTTAGCTTTGGGTAGTGCATTAACACCAAAATCAGCTATTGATTTGCATCCAGTCGCTGTAGCTGGTTTTTTGGGATTAATCGTCACAGCTTTAAATCTCATGCCCGTGGGACAACTAGATGGTGGTCACATTGTTCATGCTATGTTTGGACAAAGAACCGCTATGTTGATAGGTCAAATTTCCCGGTTGTTGCTGTTACTACTGTCTTTAGTTCAACCAGAATTCTTTGTCTGGGCAATTATTTTGTTGTTTATTCCATTGGTTGATGAACCAGCCTTAAATGATGTCACGGAACTAGACAATAAACGTGACATTTTAGGTTTATTAGCAATGGCTGTGTTGGTGATGATTATCTTGCCAATGCCACAGGCGATCGCTAATTTATTACAACTTTAACCCCAAAAAACCAGTCCATGCCTTTCCGCCCACCGGAGGCATACCTCGTAACGATTAACAAATATATAGATTGTTGATGCTGCTGATGGTTTATCATTTACCCGGAGGATGGTGTAAATAGCTAAATATCCTGGCTCTCCTAGACTAGCTATAACAAATTAATACTTAATATCAGGTTAAATCCTTACATAGTTTGGGATTCAAGAGTAATAAAGTGAATTTTTATTAAATTCTTGATTTTGTTTTAGCGAAACCTTGTTATATCAATCGTTTGAGCCATTTTTTAGTGTTAATTTATCAACCCAAGTCTGGGAGAGCCAATATCCTCAGTGAGTTAGGCAGCAGCAGTTATCAACTGCGTACACCGATAAGTAATGAAAAAGAGACTAGAATCTAGTAATATTTACTCAGAACACTGCTAAACGCCACCCTCCGCTAACAGCACTCAGAATATTTTTGCTGAATTGCCACGAATAAAGACTAAACTAAAAAGTCTTGTGCAGCAAAACTTCTAACTTATAAATGATGTAATCATGTCCAAGGTTCTCGTCTCCGATCCTATTGACCAGGCTGGGATTGACATTCTCTCGCAAGTTGCTACTGTTGATGTCAATACAGGTCTTAAACCAGCAGAACTAATAGAAATTATTGGTGAGTATGACGCGTTAATGATTCGCTCTGGTACACGCGTTACTCAAGAAATTATTGAAGCCGGGACTCAACTAAAAATTATCGGTCGGGCTGGCGTGGGCGTGGATAATGTTGACGTGCCTGCTGCTACACGCCGAGGAATTGTTGTAGTTAATTCCCCGGAAGGTAATACCATTGCTGCGGCGGAACACGCTCTAGCAATGATGTTGTCTTTATCACGTCACATTCCCGATGCAAATGCTTCTGTGAAAAGCGGTGTGTGGGATCGCAAAACCTTTGTGGGTGCAGAAGTATATAAAAAGACTCTTGGTATTGTCGGCTTGGGTAAAATTGGCTCTCATGTAGCCACAGTTGCCAAAGCTATGGGGATGAAGTTACTAGCTTTCGATCCCTTCATCTCTACAGAACGGGCAGAACAAATAGGTTGTCAGTTGGTAGATTTAGATTTGCTGATGCAGCAGGCAGACTATATCACCCTGCACATCCCCAAAACCCCAGAAACTACCCACCTGATCAATGCCGAAACCTTGGCAAAAATGAAGCCCACAGCCCGGATTATCAACTGCGCTCGTGGTGGGATCATTGATGAAACTGCCTTAGCCGCAGCGATTAAAGCAGGGACAATCGCAGGTGCAGCTTTGGATGTGTTCGAGTCTGAACCATTGGGTGAATCAGAATTGCGATCGCTCGGCAAAGAAATTATCCTTACCCCCCATCTAGGCGCATCCACCACCGAAGCCCAAGTGAACGTGGCGATTGACGTAGCCGAACAAATCCGTGACGTACTTTTAGGTTTACCAGCCCGTTCCGCCGTTAACATCCCCGGACTCGGCCCCGATGTCTTGGAAGAACTCAAGCCCTATATGGAGCTAGCAGAAACCTTGGGGAAATTAGTAGGACAGCTAGCAGGTGGTCGAGTAGAATTGCTCAATGTCCGCTTACAAGGGGAATTGGCAACTAACAAGAGTCAACCTTTAGTGATTGCATCTCTCAAAGGTTTGCTTTACCAAGCCCTCCGAGAACGGGTAAATTACGTTAACGCCAACATCGAAGCCAAAGAACGGGGAATTCGAGTCATTGAAACCCGCGACGCTTCGGCGCGTGACTACGCCGGTTCTTTACGTCTGGAAGCTACAGGTACTTTAGGTACTCATTCCGTCACAGGTGCATTGTTAGGTGATAAAGAAATTCACCTCACTGACGTTGACGGTTTCCCGATTAACGTTCCACCCAGCAAGTATATGCTGTTCACCTTGCACCGCGATATGCCAGGAATTATTGGCAAACTCGGTTCCCTACTGGGTAGCTTTAATGTCAATATTGCCAGTATGCAGGTAGGCCGCAAAATCGTCCGTGGTGATGCGGTTATGGCTCTCAGCATTGATGATCCCTTACCAGAGGGGATTTTAGCGGAGATTACCAAAGTCCCTGGAATCCGCGACGCGTATACAGTAACTTTATAAGGTGCTGTTAGCGAAGCGGGGCGTGAGCAGCGTGCTGAGTAGTGTTAGCCATAGTGGGGCGATGAACAGTGTGCTGAGTGGAGGAAAAAGTTAGGAGTGGAAAATAACTCATGACTATCTCACACTCTTACTCAGCACACAGTGATCGAGACGGTAACTTATTACTCTTATATAGATGGGACTCATCGCATCTCTACTCAGCACCGGCTAAACGCCGCGCTACCGCTAACAGCACCAGCTAAACGCCGCGCTACCGCTAACAGAACTCAGCACTGAAACAATGGCAAACACTTGGTGGGAATTACAGGTTTTATGTGAACCAGCCTTAGAGGACTCGGTGTCTTGGCGACTGGAAGATTTTGGCTGTCGGGGTACAGCTAGCGAAATTCAAGGAAATTCTTGCCTTGTCAAAGGTTACTTACCTTCATTTCAAGCGCAGCTAATCGATTTGGCGGCTTTGGGGTTATTGTTAAGGCAAGATGCGCTGTGTGTAGGATTATCTATCCCTAGCCTAAATTGGCAGATCATAGATGAAGAAGATTGGGCAAGTAGTTGGAAGCAATATTGGCAACCCCAGGAAATAGGCGATCGCTTCCTAATTAACCCCGCTTGGCTACCATTACCCGAAAATTTAGACAGGTTGGTAATTCGCCTTGATCCTGGTGTGGCATTTGGTACAGGCAATCACGCCACCACTCAGCTATGTCTAGAATCTCTAGAAATGCGTCTGAGTGAAGTTCCCCAATCTTTTATGGGTAAAGGTGGTAAACGATCGCCTGTCATCATTGCGGATATTGGTTGTGGTTCTGGTATCCTTTCCGTTGGGGCAGTGCTATTGGGAGCAGAGAAGGTTTATGCAGTGGATACTGATCCCTTAGCTGTACAATCAACTTTTAGTAATCGCACACTCAACGACGTTAGTCCAGAACGCCTAGTACCAGCAGAAGGTAGTGTAGATATTCTCAAAAAACTGATTGACAGGCCAGTAGATGGGATTGTCTGCAATATTTTAGCTGATGTGATTATTCAATTAGTACCAGAAATAACTGAGATTGCTAAACAAAGTACGTGGGCAATTTTTAGCGGAATTTTAGTTGAGCAATCAAAATCTGTTGCTGATGCTTTAGAAAAACATGGCTGGGTTGTAGCTACCATGTGGAAGCGGAAAGAATGGTGTTGCTTAAATGTGCGCCGTTCTTAAAAGTAAGCAGTTTTTACATTGATGGTTTGACCTGAGTGGGTGGTAAGTTTACATCATGGGCTAAATATCTTGATCTAAATCTTCTTCAAAAGTAGAATCTTCAGTTCGGTTAATAATTACAATTTCAGTGCCTACCCAATTTTTTAAATTGCTTTAGAAAAACCACCACTTGTCCGTTCACGCAGATAGACATCAAATACAGCCGCGATGTTGCGGATAAGTAATCGTCCGCTTGGTGTGACTTCAATATGATTTGGAGAAAGTTGAATTAAACCATCGGCTTCTAATAGTCGCAGTTGTAATTGTTCTTTTTGAAAATATTCTGCAAAATCACTATCAAAGTGCAGATGATATTTTTCTTCGATGTTATCTAGTGAAAGTTGAAATTGACACATCAATTCCATAATTATTGTGCGGCGAATAATATCATCTTGATTTAGTTTTACTCCTTTTTCAATAGGTAATTCATCACTATTAATTGCTTGATAGTAATTTTTTAACCGTTTATGATTCTGCACATACACATCATGCAGCATACTAATTGAACTCATGCCAAAGCCTAATAAATCAGATTCTGGTTTGGTTGTATAGCCTTGGAAGTTACGATGTAGTTGACCGTTTTGTTGGGCGATCGCTAATTCATCATTCGGTTTAGCAAAATGATCCATGCCAATGAAAACATAGCTATTGGTGCTTAATTCCTCAATTGACATCCGCAAAATATCGAGTTTTTCACTAGCTAACGGTAGTGCGTCTTGGGGAATTAAACGTTGAATTGGTTTTAACCAAGGTACATAAGCAAAGTTAAACACAGCAATCCGATCTGGGTTGAGTTCAATTGTCTTGCGGACTGTACTTTTAAAAGTCTCTAGAGTTTGATAAGGCAACCCATAAATTAAGTCAACATTGACACTGCTAAACCCAGCATCACGCACCCAATCCATTACCTGAAACAGCATTTTTTCTGGCTGAATACGGTTAACAGCCTGCTGTACTTGGAAATTAAAATCTTGAATACCAAAACTAATCCGATTAAAACCCAAATCTTTCAAAGCAAAGAGGTAGTCTCTGTCTAAAAACCTGGGATTGACTTCAATGGAAATTTCCGCATCATCATCAAAATCAAAACAATGATTCAGGGTGCGCCAAAGAGTCTCAACTTGACGCAAAGATAAATAGTTAGGAGTACCACCACCCCAATGCAGTTGTTGAACACTACGTTGATGATCAATTAAAGATGCTACTTGCTGAATATCACGAATCAAGTAATTCAGATAAGGTTCAGCCAGTGTTTTATTTGGGGTAATGATAGTATTACAACCACAGAAATAACAGGCACTTTCACAAAAGGGAATATGGCAATACAAAGATAGGGGTGTTTTTTTGTAATTCCCAACAGCGATAGCAGCTTTAAATTCAGCTTGTTGAAAATCCTCAGTTAACTCCGTCGCTGGAGGGTAGCTAGTGTAGCGTGGTAAAGGCTGATCGTATTTTTTCAGCAATTCAGCATCAAATTTAACAGTTTGTGACAGAAAGTTCATAAAAATTGCTAAATCGTAATTCGTAATTAAAAGTTCGTAGTAAGGACTTTAGTCCTTACTACAAACGTGTCAAAATTTTTAACTCAGCACTCCACACTCCGCACTCTAAATACTGTAATTCAGTACCTTGCTTTCTTCAGGAGTATGTTCTGTACTACCCGGTTTATTTTGGCGAGTCATCAAGTCAAAGATATGATCACCAACTACAGCTTTCACATCTGCTTCTAATTCATGAACTACATCCCGATTCAGGGCAAAGGCATAGTTAGCTTCGTCTACGATTTTCTGAATCATGGCTTCATCTATAGCCAAAGAATTCAAAGCCTGACGGTACTTTTCTTTAAACGCCCGTCTTGCTTCTAGGGTGGGAATTTGTTCAAATTCGTGCATTGCAGTGCCTTGATCTGCTGGTAAATCCATCGCAGAACGGGCAATATTTCGCAGTGCTTGCCCACCAGATAAATCTCCCATGTAGCGGGTATAAGCATGAGCAATTAATAATTCTGGTTGGGTGTTGGCTATTTCCCGCAAGCGATTAACATAAACTTTTCCGGCCGGAGAAAGTGTAATTTCCTCTCGCCAATTTTCACCGTAATAATAGGCTAAATCTTTCTCTAAATTCGCCTGACGATTCAATTCAGGAAAGTACATCAAACCTACAACTGGATGATTTTGATATTGCTGTAATTCTGCCTCTAAAACACAATAGACAAAGTAGAGATCCGCCAGCAATTTACGGAAAAAGCTTTTTTCTACAATCCCTTTGAGGAAACATTTCATAAACGCGGTGTTTTCCGCCAAGGTATGGGAATGTTTTGTTCCTTCCCGTAAACTCACATCTAAATGGCTACTCATGATGAATACCTCATTTGTTGTTAAAAAGTTTTGGTTATGTGTTTAGGGACTGGGGACAAATAAATTCAAAATTCAAAATTAGAGAATACTTGGGGATTGGTGAATTAGGAAAAAATTCTCCCTTGTCCTCCCCTGCTCCTCTGCTTCCCCTGCTCCCCTGCCCCTCTGCTCCCCCTGCTCTCTTCTACGCCCAATCTCTAGGCTGGAGAAAGACTTCAGTCAATTCTGCTTCCGGGCTTCCTGGTTCTGGTTCGTAGCAATATTCCCAACGTGCTAGAGGTGGTAAAGACATGAGGATCGATTCTGTCCGTCCCTTGGTTTGCAGCCCGAACACGGTTCCCCGGTCGTAGACTAAATTAAACTCGACGTAACGACCCCGACGGTACAATTGAAAATGACGCTGGCGATCGCTATACTTTGTTCC
Organism: Nostoc sp. PCC 7524; assembly: GCF_000316645.1. Lineage (NCBI taxonomy): Bacteria > Bacillati > Cyanobacteriota > Cyanophyceae > Nostocales > Nostocaceae > Nostoc > Nostoc sp. PCC 7524. The sequence goes on along the minus strand of NC_019684.1, from coordinate 4,766,661 downwards.
TTGTCGCCGTTCTACAATAGGTAAGTAAGCAGGTAAGAAAGCCTGACCGCAAGACTGGACAAACGCAAAGATATCTTCCCAATTCCGCACTACATTTCCCACTTTCTGGCTATAAATTCCTGCTGGACTATCTGCTTGTGTACCGACGTAAAGCTTACCGCTAGCATCCTGATAGTCAAAGAAAATGCCGCCAATGCCTCGCTGTTCTTGACGATGCCGTAAATAGAAGTATTCATCACACCAGCGTTTAAAAGCTGGATAATACTCTGGATGGTGGACATCACAAGCATTTTTTAGTGTTTGATGAAAGTGAACTGCATCCTCTTGAAAGGCGTAGTATGGCGTTAAATCAGCCCCACCACCAAACCACCAGATAGGGCCTGCCTCAAAGTAGCGATAGTTGAGATGTACTGTTGGTACGTAGGGATTGCGGGGATGCAACACCATTGACGTTCCTGTGGCAAAAAACTCATGTCCGGCTGCTTCTGGACGTTGCGCCAAAATCGAAGCTGGTAGGCTATTTCCCCACACTGCGGAAAAGTTCACGCCACCCTGTTCAAATACCCGCCCTTCTCGAATCACACGGGTACGTCCTTCTCCCCCTTCTGCTCTCTCCCAATAGTCTTGGTGAAAGCTGGCTTCCCCATCAAGTTGCTCTAACGCTGTGCAAATCTCATCCTGTAAGTTCTGCATGAATTGCTGCACACGCTGCCGTGAATCCTTGGGTATGGCGTTGGTAGGTGATGTCAGCAATATAGTGTGATTTGGAGATTCTTGCAGAGAATTATCGGAATGACGACCCATGTTAAAACCTCTGAAACTTTGAGTAAGGGTAATTACTACTAATTAATAACTCTATAGTTATTAAGTTGATTTTAACCAAGGAAGTTTCAAAACTTAATAAATTCTCCAAACCTAACTCTTCAGAGCCTTTCCGCTTATTGCTTATATGGAGCTTCTCAAACTTTGCTGAAGGAATGTAAAGAGAGCTAGCGAAAGAACTCTACTTATCATAACTTGATAGTTATGGAATTATTTACTTGATTACCGCATTACTTATGGTTAATACTCTACCCAAACCAGGAATTAAAACCCCCAGCAAAGAAACTATACTCACTCCTCGGTTTTATACTACAGATTTTGAAACCGCCGCTAACCTGGATTTATCCGCCCAGGACTCGGAGTTGCAAGCGATGTTGGCAGAAATGAGGGCAGACTACAACCGTCACCATTTTGTGCGGGATGAGGTATTTGATAAGTCTTGGGAACACATCGAGGGCGAAGCGAGACAGTCGTTTATCGATTACTTGGAACGTTCTTGTATTTCTGAGTTTTCCGGCTTCTTGCTCTTCAAGGAATTATCCCGCAAGCTGAAAAATCGCAGTCCACTGCTGGCAGAGATGTTTCAACTGATGGCGCGTGATGAAGCTCGCCACGCCGGATTTCTCAACAAAGCAATGGGCGATTTTAAACTTTCCCTGGATTTAGCCACGGTGACGAAAACTCGCACCTATACGTTTTTCCCGATTGAGTGGGTACTTTACACCGTTTACTTATCAGAAAAAATCGGCTATTGGCGTTACATCATTATTTACAGACATTTAGAAAAGCACCCGGAAAACCAGTTTTACCCTATCTTCCGCTACTTTGAGAGTTGGTGTCAGGACGAAAACCGCCACGGAGATATATTCAAAGCTCTTTTACGTTCTCAACCGCAACTATGGAAAACTTGGAAAGCTAGGCTATGGAGTCGCTTTTTCTTGCTATCGGTATTTGCTACCCACACGATGACAGTTCATGAACGGGCTGGTTTTTACAAGTCACTGGGACTAGATGCAACGGAATTTGACCGTCAAGTTGTGGAAAATACTAATGAAACGGCGGGGCGGGCTTTTCCTGTGATGCTGAATACAGAACATCCCAGGTTTTTCCCTCGCCTGCAACGCTGTGCAGGTTATAACTTGCAAATTTCAGAAATTGAGCGTAGTTCTCAACCGAAATTTGTGAAGCTGATTCGTAAATTACCGTTAATTGCAGCCATTGTTTGGAATCTGCTGTTAGTCTACCTGCTCAAACCTATTGATACTGAAGCTTTGCGGGGAACTGTGCGTTAAATTTTGGGGGCGATGCCTACGGTGGTAAACTACGCATTCGGTGAGATGATGGGGTGCGTAGTTATCGCTCAAAAGTTCAAACTGATAAACTATAAGCAGTAGCCATAAACGCCAATAGTTGATATGTCGGATTCTATACAGTATGTGACAAATCAAGATGGAGAACGAATTGGTGTGTTGTTAGATTTAGCAACGTACCAACAACTAACAAATTCATCGGTAGAAGATGATGAGATTTTAACAGGATTAAGCTTGGATGAATTGCAAGCTTTGGCGGATAGTATGTTGTCTCCCAAAGTCCAAATTGAGTTAAATGATTTATTGGAGCGAAATGCAGAGAATACACTTGCTGCTGATGAGAAAGCTACTTTAGACAGTATATTGGCTCAGATTGACCAATTAAATGTTTTAAAAACCAGAGCTAGATATACTTTAAAAATTAAAGGGATATCAAAAGTGGCGTGAGTGTTTATATACCTGCTGAATTACAACGCAAAATCCGTGCTAAATTTGCTAATTATTGTGCCTACTGTCATACTGCTGAATACCTAACAGTTACCACTTTTGAGTTTGAGCATATCATTCCTCTATCAGCTGGCGGAGAAACAAGTTTTGAAAATCTTTGTTTGTCTTGTCCTGCTTGTAATCGTTATAAAGCTTCCCATCAAACTGCTGTGGATACAGAAACTCAGCAAGAAGTCTCGTTATTTCATCCACAGCAACAATCATGGCATGAACATTTTGCTTGGAGTGAAGATGCTACTGAGATTAACCCACTCACTTCCGTCGGAAGAGCAACTATTTCTGCATTGAAAATGAATCGTCCACAGTTAATTCGCGTACGTAAAATGTGGGTAAAGTTAGGAGAACATCCGCCTGATATTTGTTAACATCAACTCTGTTGAGGCTTTATTCTAGGCAACTATAAGTTAATAATAAGTGCTTCTTTTAGTTGAGCATATAAATCATTTATCGTTTTTTGAAATTCTGTGTCATTTCTTTCAGATAACCAACCTTTTTTATACCATTTATGGTAGGGTACGTGAACAATTTTCCATCCAGCACGTTTCAATATTTCGACTCGTTCAAGATGCGCGTCTGAATAATTTCTACCATCTTCGGCAAAGTGATAGACTCCATCTACTTCTATAGCACAAGTTTCTTCATTTTTTGAATTGTAAATAACAAAATCTAGCCTTTTATGTCCACAACTAACAACCTGATTATACAAATATAAATAGCTGCTACCAAATTGATTAATAAATTCTCGTAGATAATCTAAAACTCGAAATTCAAATTCAGATTCAATTTTAGATTCATCAAATTTCCAAGTATGCCTATTAGTTAGTGAATTTTCTTCTATAATTGAGTCATCAATAAAATTTTGAGCCTGAAAACCAAAATGACGCAGATATTTTTTCAACAAAACAGCATTTTTTGGTATACCACCATAAATCAAGTAAGTAAAGTTAATTGCTCGACTTGTTGCCACATTAAATCTATTTTTGTTTTCAAAATGCCCTTTTGCCCAGCGTTGGCTAATACCATCTAAACCTAATGTAATAAATATAATATTTCTTTCATTACCTTGAAACTCTTCTGGAGTTCCTACAAACAAATCATGAATTTCTCGCTCTTCGTCGGAAAACTCATTTTCAATTTGTTCTTTTATATATTTTTTTTGTTCCGTAAGGAAAGATACAACGCCAATCATGGGTTTCACTTGTAAATTGAACCCATGATTACTTAGAGGTTCTTTTAAATAATCTTGGTTTCTAATTAAGCCTTTTAACTTTTTTATTAATTCTTCTACTTCTGCTAGTATAATTTTAGCATTTGCATCTCTTTGTCCGCCAACTTCTATAGCTAGAAAACATTCCTTGTGGATATTTTTACCCACCTCAGTCATTAAACGTAAACTATTGTCATAAAATTCTTTGCTGGTAAATGCAGCCAATTGTGGCATAGAGCGAAAATGCTCATCCAAAATAACTTTTGGAATGTAAAATTGGTTATCCTTATTGGTAATAAAATCTAAAATAGATGATTTACTAACAATTAAATCCTTTTCATTTGCTTTTTCATAGGATATAGCACCATTAACAGTTGCAAAACATTGATTCCAAATTAACTTTTCAAAAGTTCTATTTAACGCAAACAAGCCTGCTGCGCTTAATCCTAACTGTCTTTCATCCCCAACTATACAAAAACTTTTTCCTCGGTAAAAAGCGGGAATAATCTCAGCAATATTTACTTGGGAAGCTTCATCAACAATTACTAAATCAAATATCTCGTTTTGAAATGGGATAAATTGACCAAGGTCTTTGATTTCACCCATCCACAATGAAAATATGTTTGTTAGACTGTGGTAATCAATTCCTTGCATGGACTCTAGAATTTTACGCTGATTTGTCCAATAAAGCATTTTGCTAAATAATTCAGCTTGTTTTTTATTTTTGACAAATGAACTCAGTAGCTTAAATTCATATAGATTTTTAATATATTCTTCTTGTTTTTCCAATAAAATTTGCTGCTTTTGATTGATTAGCTGTCTCAGTTGATTTAAGTTTGGTTTTAATTGGTGCTGTGTCAATAAAGAATCAGTATATAGGCAGGTAAGTTTAAAGAACTGTTCCATGTATAGAGGCAAATTAGCTAAGTCTGTAAACTGATCTCTATCAGCATTAATCTTATTAATAAAACATTTATAGAATCGCCTTAAATACAAAATTTCTCGACGCTGAAAGGTAGTACCTTGTTCTAATTTTGTTCTAATTTTTGCAATATTACGTCTATATATTTCTTTACTATTTTCAGAAATTAATTTTTCGCTAAATTTAATTTTTTTTGTGTACTCTTCTCCATAAATCTTTGAAAAATTATCTCGGGCTTTGACATAATTACTATTAATTTTCCAAAAAGTTACTTCGGACTCTAATGATATTTTTAAAGTTTTATAATCTGCATCTATCTCTGCTTTTAAAGAATTAATCTCCTGCTGGCAATTATGAAGATGTTTTTGTTTTATTTCTAACTCACTTTGAAAATTATAAGTAGAGACTTCTCTAACTATTTCTTCTATATAAGCTTTAAGGTGCTTTTTATCTTCATTTTCTGGACCCACATAAATGCTAGAATTTTCACATAGTATTTTATCTATTTTTTTCTTTACTACATCTATAGCAGCTTTCTTTTGAGATACAAATAATACTTTTTTGTTTAATAATATTGCAGTTATCATTATAGCGATAATGGTATGGGATTTACCTGTTCCTGGTGGTCCTTGTATATAAGAGATTTCATGTTGCCAAGCATGATAAAGAGCAGTTTTCTGATTTTGTGATAAAGATAGCGGTAAATAACATAATGCTGCATCTATTTTTTCTCTATCTGTTAAACTGTTGGCAAATTCCACAGATTGATTACGTAAAACTCCTTGAAATAGTTTTTCTAATACTATATTTTGAAATGGCATTTATTTAACCTCTTGAATTAGTTTGCGTAATGCAGTAAATGTTGATAATTGACCTGGGAGACTTCCTATATAGAAAAATTGATGATTAAAAAAAGTTAAGCATTCATTGTTTATATAGTCGTCTAGCTTATTTTTATTAAAAAATTCATCAGATATTAACGCTTGTTTAAATTCTTCTATTTCTTGTTGGAGTTTAATGAAAATTCCTTTTGCAATATATGTAACATTTAAAGTTTCCAGCAGGTTATCTTGCTTTATGTAATTTTCCAAATCCAATTCTATTTCTTCAAAAACTTCTGCTTTATCAGTAAAGTAATTTCTTTGTTCCATGAAATGATTATCTTCAATTTCAATTTCTAATTCTGTTAAATCTCTTTCTAAAATCAATGTTATTAAGTCATAATTCAGACTAGCTGAATCCCACTCAATTTCAGTCCTTAGTTGTCTGCTACTTTCGTCTATATCTATATCTACTAAAAAATAAATTAGAGGACTGGCTATATATTTATTCTCTTTTCTCTTTTGCACAGTTCCTACAACTAAACCATTAGCAAGAAAAAGTTTTCTATCAGCCTCTTTATCTATATGATCTTTAACTTGTTTTAGGTAGCGTGTATCTATAGAATCCGCAGGCATATAATAAGGGTGATTCTTTTTAGTTTTCCTGTATAAAATATTTTCCATTCCAGAACGAAGACTTATTTTTCTACTCATTTCTTGGAGATATGACAAATAAGCCTGGATAATATCAGGTGATGTTTGATTGTTATCAATTAACATAATCTAAAATTTTACTGACTCTTCTAAACTAAATTTTAACGCCCTCAATTCATCAACAGTTGCTTGTAATTTTTCTAGTTGTATATTTGTATTACCATATAGAAGATTGTATAACTTCTCTCCATCTTGATGATTAGCATCTTGCAATTGGCTTAAACATCTGCCAACTTTTTGAGTTTCTTGAATTAAATTTGTTAAATCTAAGTTAGATTTAGTATTTATTTGCTCTAATTCCTTTAAATAATTGTCAATTTTTTGTACTTTTTGAATTAAATTTTCAAGCTGTTTATTGAGATTACTGGATGCTTCAATTTGAGATTTATTTATTTCATTTGCTTGTTCTACTATCACTCTCAGCAGCTTGTCTATCTGCTTTTCATGATTACTTAAACTATTTTGAATCTGAAAAACTAATAAGACAATTACTAATATGAATAATGCTGATAAAGTGGCAGAAAGTATTAGAATTATATTCATTTGCTATCTAGATAGTTAACTGATCAATTTTAAGTAGTATAGATTTTTAGCTAGACTGCGCTTGTTATAGCTTACTTCCCCGTATCTCTGCGGGGAAGTAGGTTATTTCAATTGGGCTGAAAGCGATCGCTTCCCCATTGTTACTAACTAGATGCAGAATTAGCTTCCGAGGCTTTCGCCGCAGGAGAACTGCCACCCATGCGGATTTCAGAAGTAAAAGAAGCCATACTAAAACCACCAAAACGCTTTAATACACTTACCCGCATCCGTAAATTAGGGCTAGCAAACCACAAGCGTTCTTCAGACCACATGGTTTCATACTCTGTAGTCAGAGTCAAAGCACCATCGTTGCCCATTTTATAACGACCAGCTACAGGAGCCTTTTCGGCATAACCCATTTCTCGCAATAGTCTGCCTTCGCTAGGATTACCATCATCTGGTACAGAAACTAGCACAGTAGAGCCAGTGTGTTTCTCTTCATCCCATTCCATTGTGCCGTTCCAGGTAACTCTCGCACCACAGGAGGCAGCACTAGCAGGAATTTCATATGATTGACACAGCTTAATGACTTCTGGGTGATCTGCTGCCAGTGACTCGATAATCAGATCTGACTTCCCATCTTCAGATTGCTTAAAAGCTAAATGATGGCTAGTGCGATGGGAAAACCATTTACCAGCACTCAACTCAAAAAATTCTTCAATATTCATAATTGAAATTACCCTGCATCAAAATACGAAAAATTCCACTTATTATTATTAAAAGGCACTGGGAGGTTTTAGGATTAACCTTGATTACCTCTTTGCTCCAGTCTGATGAGCGAAATCCTCGCTGCTTCCGCAACATTGGAATGGCTGTCTTTTTCTAGATATTTCAACGCTGATATACTCTTGGCAGTAGGTAAATTGCCCAAAGCCTCTGCTAGCCGTTGTCTCACCAACCAATCATCTGATTGGGCAAAGCGCAGTAGATTATCTACGGACTCAATATCTTGAATTTCTCCTAAAGCAGAGATAGCAGCTTCTTGCAATACTAATTCTGGGCTATCCAAAGCTTGAATCAGGATGTCGCGAGCGCGGGGATCTTTGAGATTACCAAGGGAAACAGCCGCACTAAAACGTACTAGCCAGTCCGTATCTTCATAAAATGCTCGTGCCAGCACCTCAAAGGCTCTAGTATCGCCCAAATAACCTAAAGCACCAGCCGCATCAGCACGAATGCCATAATCTGGGTCATTTTGGAGAATTTCTGCCAAAATTGCATAGCATTCTGTGGTTTGCTTGATTCCTAGGGCAAAGATTGCCATCGATCGCAGCTGCAAAGATTCATCAGCCAACACCTTCTTAATTAAAGGTACAGCATCTTCAGCCGGTATATCCCGCAAATTCGCCAAGGCTACCATGCGATCGCGTAAATTCGTACTTTCTAACTGAGCAGAAATTTCCTGCAAGTGTGGAACAGCCATCTATTTATCAGCAATTTCTTAACCTATCTTTACTTTAACTGATATGGGGATTGGGGACTGGGGACTGGGGACTGGGGACTGGGTAAAAATTCTACCTTGTCTCCCCTCACTCCCTCATCCTCCCCTGCTCCCCTGCTCCCCTGTTCCCCTGCCCCCTGCTTTTTCCTAGTCCCCATTTCCTTCTATGTGTTTAATGTAGCAGCCAGAATTAACAATCAGTTGTGCCTCTGGTATGACGAGAAGACTTCACTGATTAGCGAACGTAGGTTAAAGATACAAACCACCAAATACCAACTTGGTATCCGAACTTTAGGAGAAGAACAATGGTTCAACTAAGAGAACGTCCCGCTACATCCAAAATCACCAACTTACAAGAGAAATTTATCTACGAAGTTTGTGCGATGTACGATGCTGAAAATCGCTTTTGGGAAGCGCAACAGACTATGTTGCAGTGTTGTCAAAATAACGAGTTCAGGTCTTTAATCGAAACCCATATTCGGGAAACAGAACAACAAATTCAGAACTTAGAACAGGTGTTCAAAGCTTTGGGACAAGAACCAAAGCGCGTCACCTGTGATGCTGCGGCTGGTCTAATCAGTGATGGGCAGAAGTTCATGCTACTAGCTGCGGAGAGTCAGCAAGTTCTCAATTTGGGATTGGCAGGATGTCAAGCTAAGGTCGAACAATTGGAAATCGCTTGCTACCGTGGTTTGATTAAAGTTGCTGAAAAGATGGGACAACAGCAAGTCGTACAACTGCTACAGCAAAACTTGCAGCAGGAAGAACAGACAGCTAAAAAGATAGAGCAGCAAATGCCAAAGTTACTTAATGAATGTAAGTAATTGTGAAGTCTCAATTACCACTTAGATATTAATAGCGGTTTTCAGTAGGAGTCTGAGAATCGCTATCCACAAAAAGCGAGGTCACAACGGCCTCGTTTCCATTGTTACTTGAGTGTTGGTAATGGTTGAAGTACCGTTTGTTTGTGCTTGCAGCCATCCATCTAGACAATAATCAGCCCAACAAAAACAGTATTCGTACCAGCAAAAATCACATAATCCCTCATCTAATTCTGGATTATCAATTTGTTTGGGGCTGATGTTGTATCGGGGACAGTGGAAGCGATCAGTCATAGCTTTTTTGAATGAAGACTAATTGGATTAGTGGTCAATTTTCTCAGATCCCCAAAAAAATCACCAATTTTATACTGACAGTCCCGCCTGAAGACTTTAAATTTTTGATTACCTGGTTTACCGATTTTTTAAAGCTACAGTAAAGTAGTAATTTTAACTAAATATGTTTTTATACCATAATTAAATGTATTGGTGAAATTCAAATATACAGTGATATTACGGTTAAATTATCTTTATAGTCGGCATTTCTACCATAGAATACATAGAAGTATACGGTGAATTAGATGAATATTTCACCCACTGCAATTGAGCCATTCAGTAATGACAAACATATTTTCACCAGTTACACTCTTTGATCAAAGAGATTACCGTTTAGGTAAAGAGCTGAAGTTGTAAGACACCCATTTTTTACATAGGTTTAGAGTTCAGTAGTCCACTCAAATTAACCGTAGTTGTTACACTACGGTTTTTTTATTGTTAAAAATACTAACTTTTTGGATTTTCGATTGTATCGTTGTGTAAATAATTTCTAGTGATTGTTACCACGCCAAAAACAAGCTTGATGAATAAAAATAAAGTATAGCTTTACAAAAATATTCTTTATGTGGCTAAAAAAAGTTGGCGGCTTGGTGGCAATACTCTCGTTATCATTTAGTGGCATAGCAAATGCTCAAACCACTAACAATACCTTTTATTTGCAAGTAGGTTCTAATAAAAACGGTGATCCAATTGTTTTGGATGTGGCATCTGTGAAAGGCACGGAATACACCCTACTAGAACAGCATGGTGACACCATCATCAAAAGAACTCTTCTTGCTGCTTGTAGTCAAGGTAGATTGTTCTCTAGGAAATTTGCACTTTATGCTTCCAATGGTCGATTGACTAGAGTGGATAAAGTTGAGCAAGAAATTTTTCCTCAACCGAGAACTGCTGATGCCAATTCTATGGAAATTGTTTGTCGGGTAGCAGATAGTGACAATTAGTAGTTGGTGATTGTGGAGCATAATTTGATTTAAATTTGAGTTGGGCATTTTCTTTCTTCAGAAGAAATACATAGTTATTTTTACCGAAACTTTTGTAGGTTTTCTCCCACTGACGCACCCTTGTATATTAAAAGAAGTAGTAGACTATTTTGAATTGATTCATTTGGAAGTCCCTAAAGCCCTTGCTACGAACCTACAGCAACTTCTCTACAGGTTTTCTTTTTGTTGTCGGCGTTCTTTGAGTTTGAGCAGCATTTCTGCGTGCATCTCACGGGTGATGGGATAGAAATAGGTTAAGACTAAGCCAAAAATTAAACAGATGGTGGGTATAGGGCCGACAGCAATCCGAATAGCCAACAATGCAGAGTCAGGTTGTATGGGTAATGCCGTTTGTCCGGCTACAGCTTCTTTAAAACCAGATGCTTGCAAGGCATTACCTACTAAAAATAGGCCAAAAGCTAAACCAAATTTCTGCAATAAAACCATAAAACCATAAAAAATTCCTTCCCGGCGCTGTCCAGTTTGGAGTTCGTCTAATTCAATCACATCGGGAATCATCGACCAGGGAACTAGGTAAGCTGTAGATACACCAAATCCCGCCATCACAGCCATGACATACATCAAACTGATTTGACCGGGTTGTAAGAAAAATAGTCCTGCACCGGCAATAATCCATAAACTCATACCCAGGAAATAAACCAGTTTTTTACCAATTTTCTTACTGACAGCAGTCCACACAAATAACATCAGTAAAGCCGTTCCTTGGACTGCAATCATGACTGTCGGTACATCTGACTCTGGCAGAGCCATACAGTTAATGACAAAGTAAGGAATAATGCTGGCTGTAACTTGTACCCCTAACCAAGAAAATAGATATATACCAATAACAAATAAAAAGGGACGGTTGCTAAAAGCGATTTTGAGTTGTTGGAAAAAAGGGATAGATTCAGATTCTTGGACTTGAATACGTTTGGCTTCAAAGGCTAAAACGCGATCGCGCACACCATAAACGCACCAATATAAGGATAAAACGGAAATTACAGTACAAATTGCTGCTAAAACTAGATATTGTTGTTGGCGATCGCTAATCACGGAAAAAACTACTTTCGACAACAGTAGCGAGAGAATGCTACCACCAATAGAAAAGCTGAAGCGAAAACTATTGAGGCTAGTACGTTCGTCATAGTCTTGGGTAAGTTCTGGGGTGAGTGCGGTGTAAGGCAGATTCACCACAGTATAAAATACCTGAGAAATCAACCCAATCACTACGTAGTACCAAAATAACGCCCAAACATTACTACCTTGGTTGTTACTAAATGGCGGTACAATCCATTGTAAGAAAAAGAAAATCCCAAAAGGAATTGCACCATACAACATCCAAGGTAAACGACGACCCCAACGTCGCGATTGGGTTTTATCTGTCAGTACCCCCACAATCGGATCATTGACTGCATCCCAAATTTTCCCAATGAGCAACACACTGCCAGCCAAGCCCGCCGGAATACCTGCCACATTGGTAAAGAAAATTAAAAGGAAAAATATGGCTATATTGGCGGTAATTGCAGGGCCTAAATCACCTGCACCATAAGCCAGCTTGGTTTTTAAGTCTAGTTTTTGACTTGGTTGAGCATTTGGGGGATAGTCATCAGCAGCAGAATCGCTCATAATGTTTTGCGCTCATACTAAAATATGAAGTTTGTGATAGCTTCGCTTGTCGTAGGCATCGCCTTTAGTATCTTCTAAAACATACTTACTTTATGCCAGACCTTTACGTTTCTTGGTCAGAGTATCACTATAAAATCGAACAATTAGCTGCTCATATTTATCACTCCGGTTGGGAATTTAATCAGATTGTCTGTCTAGCCAGAGGCGGATTGCGAGTTGGTGATATTCTCTCCCGTATATACAATCAGCCTTTAGCAATTTTAGCAACATCATCTTACAGTGGTCCCGGCAAACAAGAAAGAGGTCATTTAACCTTTTCTCGTTACATAACAATGACAACTGAAACATTAGGTTCGCGCATTCTCCTGGTTGATGACTTGGTAGACTCTGGAATCACTCTCAAAGAAACTCTTCCTTGGCTGCATGAAAATATTAATTCCCCCATTGAGGAAATACGTACTGCCGTCATTTGGTATAAAGCTTGCTCTGTGATTGCACCCAATTACTACGTTGATTATTTGCCTGACAATCCTTGGATTCATCAACCTTTTGAACATTATGAAAAAATCAGTCCGGCTGAATTGGCAGCTAAGGTAGGATAAGGGATGGGAGATTGACACTCTCACCATCACACCCGCAGGGTTGATGGGAAATTTTTATAGCTGTAGCCAATGAGATTAGGACATCAGGAAATCATAAAACCATTACCATCAAAGGCTTTTAAACCTGTCACCTGTCACCTGTCACCTGTCACCTGTCACCTGTCACCTGCCACCTGTCACCTGCCATAACACCGCTAATTTTTAAAACATCACTCATAGTTGCACAGTAATTTGGTAAGTCAAAACTGTCAGGATTAATTACAGTATCATAAGTGAAATGGCGATAGTTCATGCAGAATCTATCCCAAGCCGCCATTTGAATCCGAAAGATGGCGATAATTAGATTGGCTAGGGATAAAGATAGGGGAATGCGGAAGTAAATGTTTTTACCGAGATAAGCGCAAACTTCTGCTATTGCTTGGTTGACAGTTAATTTTTGTTGACCTAAAACTAATTTGCGCGGTGCATCGGTTTGGGGAGGATGGGTAATTAAATATTTAACGACGCTGGCAATATCTTGACCGTGGATAAAATGAAAGCTGCCATCAACTTGCAAGCAGCGAATTAAATTAATATATTTAGTGACTTCTGGAATGCCCGATGTTAGGTGAGAATAGGGTTTTTTAGCATCACCACCTAAAACTAAAGTTGGAAAAACAGTAGTAATTTTAGATGCGATCGCTAATTGTGATATTTTCTGTAAACATTCATATTTAGACCGGATATAGTCTGTACCAATTTCCCCTGCTGCTTTGAGTGGTTGATTGTGGCGGTCTAAAACACTAGCTGTAGAAAAATAAATTACCTGTTCACAACGCTCAGGATCTAATAAGTTGAGTAATTCTAAAGTTTTTAAGACATTAATATCAAAAGTTTGCTCACCACCCCAAGCCGTAGCTGTGAGAACTGCGACATCAATTGTGGGTAGTAAGTCAGATAATTGGCTGATATTTTGCATATCACCCTGCAAAATATGAATACCAGGACGAACCTTAGTATCAACTTGCAATTTACTGGGATTCCTCACCAGCAAATACAGTTCGTCATTTGTTTCTTTAATTAAAGCTTCACTAATATAGTGACCTATACAGCCACTAGCGCCGGTCACTAAAATACGTTTTTGAGTCATAAGAAAGCAAAAGGTAAAAATATTTACCATTTATAGGTAAAAGTCAATAGTCTCTAGTCCAAAGCCAATAGTTCCCAGCCGAAATAATTGTCCAGACGTGATTAATTGCATTGCCATTGACTAATGACTAATGACTATTGACTAATAACTAAACAAGCACATTAAGTTGTTTGGCGGTTTCAAAGAAGAAAGCGACGTTTTCCTCTGGGGTATCTGGTAGTACACCATGTCCGAGATTGAGAATGTGACCCCAGTTACCAGCTTTGCGAACAGTATCAATGATGCGATCGCGGATAAACTGTTTAGAGCCATACAATACGCCAGGGTCAAGATTACCTTGGACTTTGACGTGTTTACCTAATCTGGCTCTGGCATCAGCCATGTCTACTGTCCAGTCTACAGTTACGATATCAGCCCCGGATTTTGCCATGCGTTCCAATACGCCTGCGCTACCACTGACTAGCAAAATCAATGGTGTGTCTGGGTGAGTTTCCTTAATTTGCTGGAATACCCGTTGCTGGTAGGGGAGAGCAAAGGTGTCATAATCTTGGGGGCTGAGTTGTCCCGCCCAAGAGTCGAACATTTGCACTACTTGTGCGCCGGAGTCGATTTGATAACGGGCATAAACTGCGATCGCATCTGCTAATTTAGCTAGGAGTTGATGCAACACTGCCGGTTCTGAGAACGCCATGTTTTTGATGATGGAGTAGGTTTTAGAACCTTTACCCTCTACTGCATAGGCGGCTAAAGTCCAAGGCGCACCCACAAAGCCCAATACCGTTGATTTGTTGCCTACTTCTTGACGCAAAGCCTGCAAGATAGTTTTGATAAACGGTAGAGCTGCTTCTGGTTCTAAGGGATGCAGCCCGTCAACTTGTGCTTGGGTGCGAATGGGCGCATGAATGATGGGGCCTTTACCTTCCGCAATGTCCATTTCAATCCCCAAACCTGGTAAGGGGGTGACAATATCGGAAAATAAAATTACTCCGTCTGGTTGGAAAGCTCTCCAAGGTTGCAGGGAGACTTCAATCGCTACTTCAGGAATTTCAGAGCGATCGCGAAATGAAGGGTATTTCTCCCTTAAATCTCGATAAGCTTTCATATATCGTCCTGCTTGGCGCATCATCCATACAGGGGGACGATCAACAATTTCACCACGAGCAGCCCGCAAAAGATGAGGAGCCGTTGACGAAACACCCATTTAACACTTCATCCTAAGTCACTTTTTTATGTCAATGTTTAGCTTATCATTCTGGGATTACGCTTTATCAAGGGGAGGTAGGGGACAGGGGGCAGAGGGCAGGAGGAAAGAAATAAATTTGAGGTTTAATCATAGATGGTTTGATGGACTCAAACTAGCTGGAAAAGCCCTATTAAATATAGATTGAGGTCAGGTTATAACCCTATTTAAATACCTTTTGCCTTTTGCCTTTTGCCTCCTGCTTTGATCTAATTTCTTAACTTATCTTAATATGCAAACCAACTCTAATAACTCATCTAGTTTTGCATCAGCTAATAGTAATTTTCACTTAGGTAAGCTACTAATTCCCCGTTCTCAACGCCGGATGTTCTTTTTCCAGTTAACTTTGATGACTGTTATCGGGTGGGTTGTAGGTGGGATTGCCAGTATTGCGATCGAAAGAATTATTTGGCAAAGCCTACCGCCGAATGTGGCAGCACAGCCACAAATATGGAGCTTTTGGATAAGATTGGTTGGTAATATGGTGTTTGCGGTAATTTTCGCTGCTGATCAAGCTCTTGTTCTGCGTCGCTATATTTCTTTTTGGCTATGGCTACTTGCTACTAGCATTGGTTGGCTGCTGGCTTACAGTGTCTCCACCGCCTGGATTCACTATATTTCCACTATTGCCAATTCCTTTAATGACACATTAACTTCTGAAGTCGCTTTGACTTTGGGATTTTTGTCAACACTTCTATATATTCTTTCAGGGATTTGGTTGGGGTTGTGCCAATGGTTAGTTTTGCGACGTTACACAAGTAAAGTTTGGTGGTGGAATTTCTTACCCTCTTTGGCTTTTTTGTGTATTAGCGTGTTGGTTTGGTTGCTGTCTCTTGTGCAGAATTTAATTCCCGAAGTACATCGTACTCCCTTAGTGTATTGGAGTGAACAAGGATTTACGGCTATGATTCTCGGAGTTGTACCGGCAATAGGCTTGTGTACTTTGAAAAAACACTTACATCGTAAAACTGGAATTGCTAGGCCATCCTAAAGTGTTGGTTGGCTAGTTGCTTGACATGGGATA
This sequence comes from Nostoc sp. PCC 7524, assembly GCF_000316645.1. NCBI lineage: Bacteria > Bacillati > Cyanobacteriota > Cyanophyceae > Nostocales > Nostocaceae > Nostoc > Nostoc sp. PCC 7524. The sequence goes on along the minus strand of NC_019684.1, from coordinate 4,750,577 downwards.
AAAGGTTACAGAAGGATGACAAAAGATCGGGTGTTACAAAAAAATATTCTGCCACCTGTTGCTGACAAACTGCCCCAGGTTTTAGAGTTACATGGCGATCGCCGTGTAGACAACTACTTTTGGATGCGCGACATTGATGATCCCAAAGTAATTGCATATCTAGAAGCGGAAAACGCCTACACAAAGGCGATGATGCAGCATACAGAATCGCTGCAAACTCAACTCTACGATGAAATGCTCTCTCGCATTAAAGAAACAGATTTATCAGTGCCATACCGGAAAGATAATTACTATTACTATTCGCGCACTGAAGCCGGCAAAGCTTATCGCATTTATTGCCGCAAGAAAGGAAGTTTAGATGCTCCTGAAGAAGTGCTGCTAGATGAAAATGAATTAGCAGCCCAACATGATTTCTTTGATTTAGGTGTATTTGTCATTAGCCCTAATCATCAAATTCTAGCATATTCATTTGATACTACTGGTTCCGAGCGATATACACTTTTCTTTTTGGACTTAAATACCAGGCAGTTATATCCAGAAAGTATTGAGGATACTTATTTTTCTTTTAGTTGGGGTAATGATAATCAAACAGGCTTTTATACCAAAATTGATCATGCCAATCGTCCTTACCAATTATTCAGACATACTTTAGGTACTCCCACATCCGAAGATGTGCTAATTTACCACGAACCAGATGATGGTTATGCTTTATATGTGCATAATACTCGCTCGCAAGCATATATTTTGATGACTTTACGAAGCAGTATCACCACAGAAGTTCACTATTTAGATGCTAATCATCCCCGTGGTGATTTTCAGATAATTTATCCACGTCATCCAGGCATAGAATACGATGTAGACCATCATAGTGATTACTTTTATGTCGTTACCAATGAAGCAGCTACTAACTTTAAATTAGTGAAAACTCCCATAGCTGCACCATCAAAAGATAACTGGCAAACTGTAATTCCTCACCGAGAAGATGTGTTGCTTTCAGGAATTAGTTTGTTTGCCAATTATTTAGTTATTTATGAACGTAAAGATGGTCTACAAACTGCCAGAGTACATAATTTATTCACTGGTGAGGAAAGTAATATTATCTTTCCTGAACCCACCTATGAATTTTCCGAAGGTAGTAACCCAGAATTTCATACAAACATCTTGCGTTTTAATTACACTTCCTTAATTACACCGCCATCGGTGTTTGATTATGATATGCAAACAAAAGCGCGGGAATTGAAAAAACAAACAGAAGTGCTGGGTGACTACGATCAAACTCAATATCAAAGTGAATGGTTGATGGCTACGGCCCAAGATGGTACACAAGTTCCCATCTCGATTGTTTACAAACAGGGGATAAAACAAGACAGTAGAAACCCCCTCATCCTCACAGGATACGGTTCTTACGGTGCTTCTTACCCGGCATCTTTTTCATCCACTAGATTAGCATTACTAGATCGCGGAGTAGTGTTTGCGATCGCGCATATTCGTGGTGGCGAGGAAATGGGGCGCAAATGGTATGAAAATGGCAAATTTTTACAGAAAAAGAACACCTTTACCGATTTTATCGCCTGTGCTGAATATTTAATTAGTGAAGGTTGGACAGCCAGCGATCGCCTAGCCATTACTGGCGGTAGTGCAGGCGGTTTATTAATGGGCGCAGTCATTAATCAGCGTCCTGACTTGTTTCAAGTAGTCGTCGCCCAGGTGCCGTTTGTCGATGTGGTGTCTACAATACTAGATACCTCTCTACCCCTATCAGCGATGGAATGGGAAGAATGGGGGAATCCCAATGATCCGATCTACTATGAATACATGAAATCATACTCGCCCTACGATAACGTCAAAGCCCAGAATTATCCCCATTTGCTGATTACGGCTGGCTTAAATGATTCCCGTGTCAAATACTGGGAACCGGCCAAGTGGACAGCCAAATTACGGGAAATCAAAACAGATAATAACGTTCTCTTGCTCAAAACAAACATGGATGCAGGACATAGCGGTGCATCTGGACGTTACGAAAGCCTAAAAGAGTTAGCTTTTGAGTATGCCTTTATTCTTGATCGTTGGGGTTTAGTAGAGAAGTAATTAGGAATTGGGCATTGGGGAGGTAGTGCATTTGGCGAGTTTCCCGACTTGTAGCAACTGCCGACATTAGAATTAGAGGAATTGGGGCAAGGAGGAGGACTTTCCCCTTTTATCCCTGCTCCCCTGCTTCTTAAGATTTCCCAATCCCCAGTCCCCAGTCCCCAATCCCTTACCTTAAAAAATCAACTATGAAAAACATTAATCGGGTTGCGATTGTTGGTGGTACTCACGGGAATGAATTTACAGGCGCATACCTAATTAAAAAGTTAGAAAAATTTCCTCATCTCATTCAACAATATAACTTTGAAGCCTTCACACTACTGGGTAATCCCAAAGCTTTTGCCGTAGGTAAACGTTATATAGAAAAGGATTTAAATCGTTGCTTTTTTAATCAAGATTTACAAGATGCCACACTCAATAGTTATGAAGATAGCCGAGCAAAAAGTATCTTCCAAATGCTTGTGCAGTCAGGTGAATTTCAGGTAGATGTGATTATTGATGTACACAGTACAACTGCAAATATGGGATTAAGTATTATTCTTGGTAATCAACATCCATTTTTGCTAAAATTAGCAGCTTATTTATCTGAAATTAATCCTTTAGTCAAAGTTTGTTATACCCAAGCTGAAAAAGGCAGTAATTTTTTGCGATCGCTCTGTGAATTAGGTATTGTAATTGAAGTTGGACCTGTCGCTCAGGGTGTATTGAATGCAGAGTGGTTTCAAAAAACAGAGGAACTGATTTTTACAATTTTAAACTATATAGAAAACTCAAACCAAGGTGTAATACCAAAAACTAATAATACTCTAACTTTTTATAAATATTTGGAGGCTATAGATTATCCCAGAAATGCAGCCGGAGAACTGCAAGCGATGATTCATCCCCGACTCCAGTTTCGAGATTATGAACCATTAAATCCTGGTGAGCCGATGTTTCTAACATTAGATGGACAGGCGATCGCTTATCAAGGCACATCCACCGTTTACCCAATTTTTATTAACGAAGCCGCCTACTACGAGAAAGGTATTGCTATGTATTTCACAGAAAAACAACAACTGTCAATTTAAATTACTCTACTTTCTACTCCCTATCCCACATAAATTTCCTTCTTGAGTAATTCAGGGATCAATGAAGGACGTTCGGCAACCGGCACGTCTGCGTCTTCAAAAGCAGCTATTTTACTTTGTGCCGTGCCAAAATTAGGAGGTCTTCCGACAACAGTGACTAAAGTCCCAGTTTGTCGCCAAGTTTTTCCCGGTGGTGCTTGCCTTCCAGCAATATAAGCCACAACTGGTTTATCAATGGCTTCAGCAATGTACCTAGCGGCAGTTTCTTCACTACCACCCCCAGGTTGTCCGACTAAAACGATCGCTTCCGTAGTGTCATCCTCATCCAGAATTTGCAGCCATTGCAAAAACGAAGAACCAACAATGGCATCACTACCAATACTGACACTAATCGATTGCCCCAAACCCGCTTTTGTCAGTTCCCACGCTACTTCATAGGTGAGGGTACTACTGCGGCTCACAATTCCTACTGGGCCTGGTGTATAAAATTCGCTTGGTTGTGTGCCTAACAGAATTTTCCCAGGCACAATAATTCCCGGACTATTTGGCCCTACTACTAGAGTTTCGCCAGCCTCGGCTTTACGAAGTAATTCCACCATATCCAATGGCGGCACACCGGCAGTAATGATGATAATCTGACGGATCTGACAGGCGATCGCTTCTAAGGCAGCATCAAGAACTTGGTAAGGGTGTACACAAATAATCGTGGTGTCAATTGCCCCAAACTTCTCTACTACCTCCTCTACCAAATCAAATACTGGCAGATCGTAAATTTGCTGCCCACCACATCCAGGATCGACACCAGCTACCAAATTTGTCCCATAAGCCTGCATTTGAGCAATATGAGTTGCTGAGATAAATTCACAGAAGCCCTGAATGATAACTTTACTATCTGGCGTTAATTTCATAAAAGTGGGGATTGGGGATTGGGTACTGGGGATTAGGTACTGGGGATTGGGGATTGGGGATTAGGTACTGGGGATTGGGAAGACTCTCCCTTGTCTCCCTTGTCCCCCTCATCCCCCTCATCCCCTCTGCTCCCCTGCTCCCCTGCTTCTTCCTAGCCTAAGCGTCTCCTACTAAGAGACTTTTTTGAAAGCAGGTGATTGGACGAGACTGACTGCGGCTGCAACAGCTTCGTCTAAATTTTCTACTACTATTAGTCTATTTTTGTGAGTTGTTAATGGTGCTAACACATCTTTGGCAACGTTTAACTCCGAACCAGCTAGACGGATAACTACGTGGGGTAAGGAATGCTCCCTAGAGTTTTTGCTGCCATTAGAACGTGCAATTACTGAAGGGAGTTCGCCTTTGTCGCGCAGTACAAATTCACTAATCGCGGCGGCGGCGGCTTCTGGCTGAGGAATGCTGCCGAGGAGATTAATCAGTATCACTTGAATGCTGTTGTCAGCAGCCAAGAGATTTAAACCTTTAACTAAGCGATCGCAAAATGTCGTCGGTGAGGTATCCACAATCGAACCGTGTCTGAGATTTAAACAAATACCCGGTTTACCACCTGCACTAGCAACTAAATCAGCAGTTGCCATCATAGAACCTGTCCCATTACCCAAAATGCCTATTTTACCGTGCATTTCTAAACTATCCCAGTCACCAAACCGATTATTGATCTGGCTTGTGCCATGATGTTGATTGACCATTTTGGCTGCCATTGCCGCAATTTCTGGATGCCGCCCAATAGCTCGCTCGTTCACCCTGACTTTACCGTTTAATGCCATCACTTCCCCAACCGCGTTGATTGCTAAGGGATTGATTTCTACTAAATCTAAGTCTTTCTGTATGAATAATTCATACATTTTTTCTAAAACGCCACTTACCGATTTCATCAGTGCGCCTTGCAAACCCATCTTTAAAGCTAGCCTGCGAGCATAAAACGGTGAAAATTCTTGTTCTACAACAACGTGCTGCATTTTCTCACCAGCTAATTCCCAATCCACGTCCGGTTCTTTGCAGCCTAAAAGTATAGGGCGGCAAACAGCTGTATCTAAAACTACAGCTAAATAAAACTCTTGCGTGGCATTATACTTAGACTCTGCTAGTACAACCTCTGGTAATTCACCCCAGATTGGGAGATTAAAGATAGTTTGGGCAGCGGCGATCGCATCAATTGTTGTTTCTACAATCCTGACTCCCCCTGCTTCTGCCCTGTCTCCAGCGTGTACTTGCGATTTTAGTACAATCGGATAGTGAATTTTGAGCCGTTTCAAATCTGTAGGATGATCAATGCGTTGGGAAGGCAATACAGGAATGCCTATTTCCCTAAACCATTCTTTAACTTGATACTCCAATAAATCCATTGTTATGCACCTAATATTTACGATAGAGAATTACTTTGGTGCTGTGTTTTTGGGTTTTAGCGCACCCTCATTAGATAATCAAGCTCTGGCTAGCTATAAAAAATTATTTTTCACGTATTAATTTTATCGAATTCAGTAAATACAGCACATTTATTTATAGCCGTAAGTCTTTAGTATTACATCGTTATCAAATAATTGATAATTCAGTAAATATACTACTATAAAATAAAACTAGATGCTAATTCAAACTCTTTACTAAGAGAAAATAGGGAAATCCCCATAAAAAAATATCCAAAATTTAGGATGCGTCAGTATGAATAATTTCTTGGTACAGCTAGGGTTTCTTGCACTGACGCACCCTACTAACCGTCATTGGGAATAATTTATTTTTTGGTGTTCCCTTAAATCCCCGATGTGATTTTTGGTGAAAATTCAGAATTTGTGTTAAAACGTTGTTCTATTAGATTTTGTGATTATGGTTGGTTAAACTGTGCATCTGCAATCAATCAACAAACAACCGTCATTTCATTCCCCCAGTGATACAAAACATCATATAGAAGACCAGCAGGAACGCTCTATGAAAGTAGCAGTCCAGCAGGAAGATTTACATCTGTTAGCCAGAACTTTGCAGGAGCAATTTCTAGCTGAAGTGCCATCTGGTGAAGTTTTCCAGATTAAGTGTGCTGTCAACAAAGAGGAGTTGATGATTTTAACTCAACATCCGCTTAGTATAAATGTTGACCCAGAACAGATTTTTGCAGTCATTGAGGAAGTTCTTCAGTCGCTAACGACTGATCGCGAACAACGAATTCAATGTTTTCTGAGAATTCTTGGTGACAAACTTCCTTATGCTAAACGTTCCCTGATGATCAAGGGACATGGACAGGCAGAGAAACCAGTCACACAGGAAGATGAAGACGTTGAGGAAGCGGTACCTTTCTCATCTGCGGCCTTGTCTCTGACTTATTCTCCTCCTGTGGAGGAAACTGAAGATGAGGTACAAGAGGAACAATTCGATCCTTTTGCCGATACACCAGATTTATTGGCAACTCCACCCCAGCGCCAAATCCAACCGATGCTGCTGGGTACGGTGTTGTTGGGAATTGTCGTGTTAGGTAGTGGTAGTGCTTACCTATTCACTCGTCCTTGTGTGATGTCTGAGTGCCAAGAAATCCAAACAGCCGAGCGGCTCAAAACCGAGTCTAGACAACTGATGAGTCGTGCTAAATCAGAAGCTGAACTAGCAGCCATACAAAAGCAATTGGAGGTTACTAGCACTAGCTTAACCACTATCCCCCGTTGGTCGCCTCGGTATCAACAAGCAGAAGAACTCAAAGATAGTCTATCTGGGCAGTCAGAAAAAATTAACCAGGTGTTAGTAGCTTTGCAAACGGCCTCTGTGGCAGAGCAAAAAATGCAAACACCCGTCAATAGCCAAGAGGAATTACAGGACAGACAACGCCTATGGCGGCAGGCGATCGCACCTTTGGAATTAGTCAATCCTAATAGTGAACTTTATAATCTGATCCAGCCCAAATTACTGAAGTATCGTGTTAATTTACAAACTGTCAATCAGCAAATCCTGGCTCAAGAAAAATGGCTGAAAAAACTCAAAGATGCCAAAGCTGTAGCTAGTGTAGCGACAAAGCGAGAAACCACCGCCAAAACTTTACAAGACTGGCAAAAGGTGCAGTCCACTTGGCAAATAGTAGTCAACGCTTTAAATATTATTCCTCAAAATAGTCCAGCCTACCCAGAAGCACAACAGCTGTTACTAGAATATAAACCGAAATTAGCCAGAGCGCGCGATCGCGTCACCATCGAAGAACTAGGAGCCAAAAGCTATCAACAACTGACGGGCATAGCTAAACAAGCCAAAGCCTACGAGCAACAACAACAATGGCAAGCAGCAGTCATATATTGGGAGCAGGCTTTACAGGCTGCTAAACAAGTTTCTAGTGATAGTTTGTACTACAATCAAGCCCAGAGTCTGATCACACCTTATTCTGCTGCCCTCAAACAAGCCCAAGATAAACTACAGGTGAATCAAGCTTGGCAACAAACCCGTGTTGATTTAGATAAAACTTGTTCCAGTGGCATGAGAATTTGCAACTTTACCGTAGATGATCAGGGTATTGTTGTCAAAATTACCCCTGAGTATGAAGAAATGCTACAAACTGGTATTTCTGATACTGATACTAACAATTCCAGTGCGATCGCTGATGTTGCTAATCACTGGCAAAGCTTACAAGAAGCCCTCACAGTAATTAGTGACAATGCTAATTTGCCTTTATTTATCTACAACAATCAAGGTCAGGCAATCTATATCCGAACACCGCAAGGTTAAGTATACTAAACCATTTAATTCAAGAAACACAGGGAGTAGAAAGTGGGCAGCGGGGGCATCAGGATGTAGGGCAGAAAAACTAATGAACTGACATTTAGGGTGCAGGTGGATCTGGCGTGTCGTCTGGCGTGTCTGGCGTGTCGTCTGGCGTGTCTGGCGTGTCGTCTGGCGTGTCTGGCGTGTCGTCTGGCGTGTCTGGCGTGTCGTCTGGCGTGTCTGGCGTGTCTGGCGTGTCGTCTGGCGTGTCTGGCGTGTCGTCTGGCGTGTCTGGTGTGTCTGGTGTGTCTGGTGTGTCTGGCGTGTCTATAAGCCCTCTTCCTGGGGTTTCACCAGCATTATCAACAGGTTTTTCGTTACCAGGATTACCGATTTGACCTTGATTGCTGCCGCCAGAATTGGGAGGAGTTTCTAGAGATGTTGGTCTATCAGTATTGCTTAATTCTTGAGCATTATTAAACAGAAGTTCACCTGTTTCCACAAAAGTATTGACTGGATAACCATCAGTGATTGAGTCTGCTGTTGAATTTCCTTGCTCTGTGTCTTGTGAGGAGTTAGCAGATAACTCTAAAAAAGATGGGTTTTCAACTATTCCTTGACCACTTAGAGGAGATTGCCCCGCCAAAGCTGCTAGAATTTCCCCTTGTACACTGGCAATTGCTGGGTCGGGTGATGGAGCTAGATTTTGTCTAGTTAAATCCAGTCCTTTGACTAAATCGCTCGTTTCATAAAAATTTTGCAAATCAAAATCGTATAAGCCTTGAAATTTACCTTTGACTACTACTAAAAGTTGACCCGCTTGCAGTTCTTGAGATTCCGAAGTATCTTTATTGGAAACTGTAATCCCACTATTGGTCAATGCCCCTACAATTGTGGTGTCTGTTGGTTGGTCATAGCGCACAAACAAGGCAGAACCTCGGATTGCTGCTGCTGCACTGGGTGTTTGGATGCGTGTTTGACCCCTTCCTGGTGGAATTAGTAATAATACTGTCCCGTTTGATAGCTGAAAATTCCGAGTCCGAGGCAAAAATTGAAATACTGCCTGTTCTCCAACCCGTGCCAAAGAGCCATCATTGAAGCGCAAATCTGCTAGAGAAGCTCTACCAGTCGATAGCCCATCCCCTGGAATTAGGGCATCTGCTCGACGTGCCGGACGCGCATTTCTGGTATTTCTTTGAATAAACTGCACAAAGTTACGGAGGCTTTGAATCTCAGCGCGAGTTAAAGGGGTATTGGCACTTACCTGATTTGGCAAATTTATTAGTATGACACCCCACAAACTAATCGCCAACGGGAACAGTTTAAGACGCATAGTTAAAATGAGTAAAAATTGCACTAATACCAAGCTAGTGGAGAATCGATATTCTATCTCTCCCTTGTCAATGTTTTCAGGTAATTCGCTGTTAAATATATTTGAATTTTCTATAGGATACACATAAAGTGAGTTTATGTATACTGAGGTTTACAACTCATGACACCCATTGTAGCCATCTATTTAAATCTATGCAATAAATAATATGATTTGTAAGTGACAGGATAGAATAGTTATCGCAATTGATGTCAAGTTTAGAAAGTAGTCATCATCAGATGTGTACACCAGAATAGATGAAAACTATTCATTTTTCTCACAAAATTAATTAAAGCCATCTATACAAGATGCAAATTCAGGGCTGGAAAAGATTTTTATTCGCGATTTTGTTGGCCACCATTGGCACAAACACTTACTGCACTAGGGTAAACGCAGCATGGTCAAAAAATGCTAATGCTTCTGATTGTCGAGATAATCCAGAGGTGACAGCAAACCATGTACCCAATGTTGAGATATCTGATGATATATGCCCAAAAAATAAGTTAAAGCCAAATAATTCTCAACTGCAACAGTTTGAGATGTTTGATGTAGCATCTGCAAAACAGATAGCATTAAATAAGTCACAACCGCAATTAATCACTGCTCAAGTAGACAGTCCTGCACCCAATCCCACACCCACAGAAAATCCTCATTTTGTTCAACAGACGAATGAGTCGCCACAGCTAGAAACTCAACCCAATAATTTGCCTCAAATTACCCCGAAACCAATAGATCAATTATTAAATGCGCCTCCAGTAAATAGAACTGAAAGGTTGGAGAGGCTAATACGGCGACTACGAGAGACAAAACAGCCTAGTTCTGAGTCAGATAGTTATCGGGAATTGGGGTTGCGAGTGCGGCCAATACAGCTACCACAATCACCACTCGAACAACCACAAATTCCACAGCGTGAACGGCCTGTACAACAGTTTAAACCAATAGGTTCCTTACAAGCCCGTGTCGGTTATTTTTATAGCAGTAATATTTTTTCTTCTGATGTTTTTCCTATAGAAGAAGGCTTATTTTTTTATGGATTAAGATTAGCATCTGTGTATTTTCCCTTGGGAGACAAAACTTATTTAAATGGGTCAATTGATGGTAATTTAATCCGTTATTTAGAGCAATCAAAATTTAATTACAACCAAATCAGATTCAATGTGGGAATTTACCAACAGCTATCACAGAGAATGTATGGTGAACTTGGTTGGAGTAATCAGCAGTTATTTTATGCTAAAAACAGTGATGTGTTTACATCTGGCGATCGCTTCTTAAATGAAAACTCGTTTCGGCTATCTTTAGGTAGGCGAGATCCCCTAACTGACAAGTTGATGCTAGATAGTTTTTATGAGTTGAGTTGGAATCTAGCTGATCCTGATAGGCGTAGTCGCATCATTAACTCTATCTGGTTATCTTTGAACTATTCTCTGCAAAAACCGCTTGAAGTAGGTTTAAACTACCAATTGAACATATCAGACTTTACACAGCGCGATCGCCATGACCATTATCATCGGCTATTTGCACACTTAATTTATCGCTTATCTCAATCTAGTAGTCTAAATCTTCAAACTGGTGTCAGTTTTGGTGATTCTACCGCTAAAAACCTTGATTTTAACAGCTGGTTTTTCAACGTCAATTACAACGTGTTATTAGGGGAATTTTAGCAATAGCCAATCGAAGGCAGAAGGCAGGAGGCAGGAGGCAGAAGGAGGAAAAAGCCACTCACAAGGGGGAGCCAGTTCTCTTAAGTCGGGAAACCCGCCCACGCAACTGGCTCCCCTGCAAGGAGAGAGGCTTTGATTCTTGCGCCCCTTCCCTTGTAGGGAAGGGGTTGGGGGTTAGGTTTGAGAGAAAGTTGCACACGGCGTTAGTTTACTCATAACTAATCCAATCACTCCAACTACCAACATAAAGTTTACCTTTATGAATACCAGCTAATTCCAAAGATAGTAAATTGACACAGGCTGTTACACCAGAACCGCAATAAACTATGATTTCCTCAGCTTGTTCTAGATTTTTCCAGCGTTGACGGTGGTCTGTTGGCGTGATTAAATTACCGTTAGCATCTGTAACTTCCATCCACGGGTAATTTACAGCACCAGGAATATGTCCAGCGATTTTGTCAGTTGGCTCTCGTTCACCACGGTAGCGATCGCCTTCTCTTGAATCTACCAAAACTACCGTCGGTAAATCTTTGCGATTTTTGACAGCTTCAATATCTACTAACAATTGTGGTTGGATTTTGGGGCTAAAATTAGCTGTTTGCTTTTGAGGAATAATATCTGTAATAGGATAGCCAGCTTTTTGCCATTGGCTAAAGCCTCCATCCAGCACAGCTACTTGTTCGTGTCCTAAATAGCGCAACAACCACCAAAGACGAGATGCAAAAGCCAAGCGAGAGTCGTCATAAGCTACAACTAAAGTTTTTTGAAACTCTACGCCCATTGCTGCTAGTTTTGGCGCTAGTTCTTTGAGGTTTGGTAATGGATGTCTGCCACCATGCTTACCCACAGGACTAGAAAGATCCAAATTCAAATCTAGATAGTAAGACCCTTCTATATGACTGTATTGGTACTGCTGTCGCCCTAGTTGTGGTTCAGCTAAAGAAAAGCGACAATCTACAATTACCACTTGCGGGTCTTGAAGATGTTGAACAAGCCAGGCTGGCGAAACAACTAATTGATTATCAATCATAACAATTCAAAATAATATACAAGTCGCAAGCTCAAAAATTAAAATTTTATTTTTCTTTACAACTGGTTATTTTTGCATACATGACAATACCAAAATTTGCAACTTTTTCACCACAAGTAACAGCAGATGGTTCTTTTACTTTTTTCTCCCAAGAGTTTGGTGAAGCTTTTCACAGCCATTTTGGAGCCAAGCAGGAAAGTTTTCTCAAATTTGTTAGTCCTACCCAAATTAACTTAGCTGCTCCAAAACCCGTTTTACGTCTCTTAGATATTTGTTATGGACTAGGATACAACACAGCCGCCGCTTTACAAACCATTTGGGCAGTCAATCCTAATTGTTATGTGGAATTAATTGGTTTAGAGCTAGATTTAGCTGTACCGCAAGCGGCTATGGAGCATCACTTATTAGATAACTGGAACTATGAATACACAACGATTCTGCACCAGTTAGCTTGTGAGCAACAAGCACAAACAGAACGTCTCAACGCCAGATTATTCATTGGTGATGCTAGAAGCTCAATTAGTAGATTACATCAGTTAGGTTTCCAGGCTGATGCTATTTTTTTAGACCCCTTTTCCCCACCTCAGTGTCCTCAACTATGGACTGTTGAATTTATCAAACAAGTTGCTATGTGTTTACACTATGATGGACTGCTAGCAACTTATTCCTGTGCTGCTGCTGTACGTACAGCCCTGTTGGCGGCTGGATTACAAATTGGTTCAACCCCACCAGTAGGTAGGCGATCGCCTGGTACTGTTGCAGCTCATCCGAGAAATACTCAAAGCGAAGCACACTCAGCCCTTCCTCCCCTTTCCCCAGAAGAAAATGAGCATTTGCTCACCCGTGCAGCGATTCCCTATCGTGATCCGCAATTAAACGATCCTGCCCCTGTAATTTTGCAGCGACGACAACAAGAACAACAGGCTAGTTCACTGGAGCCTACTTCCCATTGGCGAAAACGCTGGCTACTCAATCAGGACTTACGCAACAAACTTATTTAATTTGTCAAATTTTTAACTAAATTTCCGCTTTATCTCCGTACTCAAATTCTTAAGCTTATGTAAATAAAGTAACTTTACAGATTTTCTGTATTTGAATATACAAAAAAAATACTGTATATTGAAAATAAGTAATAATTCAACGTAATTGATGAACAAAAACACTAAATTTTCTAGCCGAAAATAAAAATTTAAACTCAACTCACCTAATTTCTATATAGCTTAGACAAGGATTATTTTTTCTGACGAGACTATGGTAAAAAATCTCAGTGAAAAACCTGATTTAACATTTGCGCGGATTTATCATACTGGAATAATCAGCAAGTAAATTACATCAGGAAATTCCCTAGAAATATTCTCACATTGTTCATAACATATTAAAGATTGGTGCGTATTACTCAAGCCAGCTAGCTTATATAGTGCATGAAGATTGTGAGATGAACGGTTAAATACTCAGCTCGTTTGTAAGTCGGACGCTGTTAAATAATTTATTAAAAATTGGGGTGCTTCTGTGATTAAAAGGAGTGGTGATTATACAGGCTCTACTGAACAACAGGTGAGTGGGTCTAACCCCCCAAGCAAAGTCAATAGTATTGATGCCAATCATGCAACAGAATTGCAAGATGAAGGAAATTATTCCTTGGGTTTATCTAAAGAAGATTTTATAATTGCAGAAAGCCAAAAAGTAGATTCTTGGCTCAACCCTGGTTATAACTGTTTAATTCCGAGAACTCTAAAAACCAAAACGGCTCTAGATAATAGCTTTGATGCCGAACCACCAAAAGTCTTAGTAGTTGACGATCATACTGCTAGTAGAATGACGGCTGTAGCACTGTTAGCAATGGAAGGCTACACAGTCGTTGAGGCAGATAGTGGTTTTGTAGCGGTGGAACTGGTGAAGCGACAGCAACCCGATTTAATTTTGCTAGATGTGATGATGCCGGGTATGGATGGGTTTGAAGTTTGTCAATTGCTCAAACAAGATGAAAATACCAGACTAATACCCGTAATTTTTATTACAGCTTTAAATGATAGGCGATCGCGCATCCGGGGGATTGAAGTAGGAGCAGATGATTTTTTAACTAAACCCTTTGATCGGGTAGAGTTAGTAGCTCGTGTTAAGTCTTTAGTAAGACAGAAGCGTTTAAATGAAGACTTAGATCATGCAGAACAAGTATTGTTTTCCATAGCCAGGGCTATTGAAAGCCGCGATCCCAATACAGGCGACCACTGTGAACGGCTAGTAGACTTAGGACAAGCCTTTGGTGAGTATCTGAATCTTTCCCGTTGCCAAATTCGGGATTTAAGGTGGGGTGGTTATCTTCACGATATTGGTAAAGTGGGAATTCCCGATACAGTATTGCTCAAACAAGGCAAACTCACCCCTGAAGATTGGGTAATTATGAAGCAACACGTATTGATTGGGGAAAAAATTTGCCAACCACTACGTAGTATGCAGGGAGTAATTCCCATCATTCGTCATCATCATGAACGTTGGGATGGTTCAGGCTACCCTGATGGGCTGAAGGGAGATGAAATTCCCTACTTAGCACAAATATTTCAGATCATTGATATTTACGATGCCCTGACTAGCGAACGCCCATACAAAAAAGCTTTTAGCGCCGAAGAAGCACTATGCGTGATGCTAGACGAAACTGAGGCTGGTTGGCGTAATCCTCAATTGGTTAACCAATTTGCTGAGTTTGTTTTGGCCTTAAAGCGTCAGCAGGCTTAAGCTGATTGTGCAACACCTGATTTTGTATGACTCATACTTACTACCATGATTAGCTGGTATGATTTGAGCCTAAATCTCAAATTACCAAGTGCAACAGCGCAATACAGTCATAGATAATAAGCTAATTATGGTAGTTGTAGCAATACTAGCAGCAGGACGTGGCACCAGAATGAAATCGAGCTTACCCAAAGTTTTACACTCTTTGGGTGGGCGATCGCTAGTGGAAAGAGTGCTAGCAAGTGCAGAACCACTAGCACCATCACGGCGGATAGTGATTGTCGGATATCAGGCTCAAGAAGTAAAAGCAGCTCTACATTCCCCTGAATTAGAGTTTGTCGAACAAACTGTACAACTAGGAACAGGTCACGCCATCCAACAATTACTGCCCCATTTGGAGGGATACACTGGGGATTTAATCGTACTTAATGGTGATGTCCCACTATTACGCAGCGAAACCCTAGAAAAGTTATTACATACTCACCAAACACATCAAAACGCCGCTACTATCCTCACAGCCTACCTACCCAACCCTAAAGGCTACGGGCGCGTTTTTTGTAATGATCAAGACTTTGTGCAACAAATTGTTGAAGAAAAAGACTGTAATCCTGCTCAAAGACAAAATCAACGTATTAATGCCGGCATTTATTGCTTCCGTTGGCAGAACTTAGCACAGGTTCTGCCCCATTTAGAAGCGAATAACGCCCAGAAAGAATATTATCTCACCGATGCTGTCACCCAGGTAGGTCAGGTAATGGCGGTAGATGTGGAAGATGAACAAGAGATTTTGGGTATAAATGACCGCCTGCAACTAGCCACAGCCTACGAAATTTTACAAAAGCGAGTTAAGGAAAAATGGCTGCTAGCTGGTGTTACCCTTGTAGACCCCAACAGCATTACTATCGATGACACCGTAGAATTACAGCCAGATGTGATTATTGAACCCCAAACTCATCTCCGGGGTAATACTGTAATTCAAACCGGGAGTCGTATCGGCCCAGGTAGTTTGATTGAAAATAGCCAATTGGGTGAAAATGTGACCATACATTACTCCGTAGTCACAGATAGCGTGATTCAGGCTGGCAGTAAAATAGGCCCCTATGCTCATTTGCGGGGTCATGCTCAAGTTGGTAATAATTGCCGCATCGGTAATTTTGTCGAATTGAAAAACACCCAGATAGGCGATCGCACCAACGTCGCCCATTTATCTTATTTAGGTGATGCAACTGCGGGTAATCAAGTCAATATTGGTGCAGGAACAATTACCGCCAACTATGACGGCGTGAAAAAACACCGTACAATCATAGGCGATCGCTCCAAAACTGGTTCTAATAGCGTTTTAGTAGCTCCAATAACCTTGGGTAATGATGTCTATGTGGCGGCTGGTTCTACTGTGACCGAAGATGTACCTGATGATTGTTTAGTGATTGCTCGCTCTCGTCAAGTAGTTAAACCCGGTTGGCGGAATAAGAGTGAGTAGTAGGGAGCAGGGGGCAGAGGAGCAGAGGAGACAAGGGAGAATTTTACTCTCATCCCCAGTCGCCAGTCCCCAATCCCCAATTAACACTCCACCGTACAACCTACCTCAGTCCCTTCCGGGAGTTCTAAGGTATCGCCAATCTGTACGCCATCGTGGAAGGCGGCGAGGATGACTTGGCTGGTTTTACCCCAGGCGATCGCACCATTAGCATCTAAGGCGATCGCTCCTAAATCCCTTTGATGTTCATGAGCTTCAGCAAAAGACTTTTTCATCGCGTCTTTGAGGGACATCCCATCAGTCACACGCACAACAATCTTTGCGGCTAAACATTCATCAATAATATCTTCGCCAATGCCAGTACAACTAACAGCCGCATAACCAGTAGCATAATTACCTGCGGGCATGGCAGAATCACTGACTCTGCCAATGCGCTCAAAGCCTTTACCACCTGTGGAAGTTCCAGCTGCCAGTTTCCCATAGGCATCTAAAGCCACTACGCCAATCGTACCACGTCCCGCATTACTGGTTTCTAGTAGTTCCGGTTCTGCTACCACACCAGCCATCGTTCTTTTAAAATTATCTTGACGCTCTTGTATCCATTCTTGCAACCGCAACTCAGTCAGAGCATTGTAACTAGGAATTTGCATTTCCCTGGCTAATTCTGCCGCGCCGTAATCTGACAGTACCCGGTCTGGTGCAGTTTGTAAAAATTGTGCCAAATCAATCGGATTTTTTACTCGTGAAATATTAATCACTCCGCTAAAGCGGCTGGATGCACCATCCATCAAGGAAGCACTCATCCGAATTTGACCATCAGATTGCAGCACAGAACCAGTCCCAGCATTAAAACGGGGGTCATCTTCCAACAATTGACAACCCCTAGCTACTGCTGTCGTAGCATTCACTCCTGACAATAATAGAGCATAAACTTCTTCTACCACTGCATAAAGCGATCGGCGTACTGCCTCTAATCCGCCTTTACCGTGGAGAGAACTACCAGCTCCCCCATGAATAATTAATTTTGGTTGCACCTGTGACTTCATCTATGCCCCTGAGAGATATACGTTTAAGTTGCAGTTTGAGGGATTGGGCATTAGGCATTGGATTTTTCTAGTCCCCAATCCCCATCCCCCTTATGTTTTCGCATCAGAACGGCGACGGCGACAACGTTCTGAGCAATATTTCACCTCATCCCAGCAATCTTGCCATTTCTTCCGCCAAGTAAAGGGACGTTGACATACCGGACAGATTTTTGTGGGTAAGTCAGATTTAGAACGATAGCGTCCCATATAAATAACTGTGCAAAGTTGAATAAGATTTGTAAAAGAGATGGAAGACAATTATACCTAGATTCTTACTAAGGGAAGATACGTTTCAATGGAAAAGGTGTGTGCATCCTCCTATTTACTGATTCATGGGTAATTCGCTCAGAAAGATACTAACACAGGGATTGGGGAGTCAATTAAATTCTTCAAATCACCATTAAACGTTGTTAAATACGAAAAAGCTGCTCCTGTTCAACAGTGCAGCGATTTTATATTAATTTTGTTTGTTTCTATAACAATCTCTGACTTGTATTTCTGTGAAGCCAGAATTTCCCGCTACACCGCTTTGCGGTGAGCGGGGGAGTGTCAAAAAGAAGGGTGTAGGGTATAGGGGGTAGGGTGTAGGGGAAATCAGTGGGGGCTTTGACTCGAAGGTGGTTTCGGGGCAGGGTGTAAAAATAATATAGTTTTCTCTTCTTCCCCCACACCCCACACCCTGCACCCTACACCCTGTTTTGGTCAATCCATCTGCAAGTAAATTTTCAAGGCTTCATTCACTAAGGCGGACATTGGTTTACCTTGGCTAGTGGCTGTTTGTTTAAGTTTGTCGTAAATATCATCTTGCACGCTAATTCGATGTGCAGATTTACGAATCTTAACTGTTGGTTCTGGGATGGCGGGAACGGCTTCTGGTTGATACTTGGCTACAAATTCCCGAATGGCATCAAAACCAACGCGATCGCAAAAATCACCGAAGCTTTCCCCAGATTGCCGAGATGTTTTAAAGTAGACAAAAATCGGCTCTAGGAAGCTTTCTAAGTCATTATGATGCAAGCGTTCTACATAAGGCTGTGCTAGGCGTGTTTGATGGGGTGAACCACCTAACCACACTTGATAGCTTTCTGGCGCACTACCAACAAAACCTAATTCTGCCATGTAGGGACGGGCGCAACCATTGGGGCAGCCTGTCATTCTTACTACAAAATGTTCATTTTGTAAACCAACTTGATCCAAAACGGTGCGAATGCGTTCGAGAATGCTGGGTATTGCCCTTTCTGACTCTGTAATCGCTAAACCGCAAGTGGGTAAAGCTGGGCAAGCCATAGCATAGCGTACTAGAGGGTCGATGGTGCTAGGATCAGAAACTATACCACAACGATCCAAAATCTCTTGAATGGCTGGCTGATTTGCTGGTTCAATTTCGTAAAAAATCAGATTTTGGTTGGGTGTGAGACGGATAGGTAAGTTAAACTGCTCAACAATTTCCCGCAAGGCAGTTTTCAATTTAAATGAACCCTCATCCTTCACCCGGCCATTATCAATGGAAATACCTAAAAAGAGTTTGCCATCTCCTTGTTCATGCCAACCGAGGAAATCGTGATATTTAAACTCTGGTAGCGGTTGGAAGGGGGCGAGGGGTTTACCAAAATATTCTTCGACTTTGGTGCGGAATTTATCTACACCCCAATCATTGATTAAGTATTTTAATCTAGCGTGACGGCGGTCAGTGCGATCGCCATAATCTCTCTGAGTAGCAACAATCGCCTTCACTGCGGTGTAAACATCTTCTTTGGCTACATAACCAATGGGGTCTGCTATTCTAGCGAAGGTTTCTTCTTTGTTGTGTGTTCTACCTAAGCCACCACCAGCAAAGATATTAAATCCTTCTAGGTTGCCCTGTTGGTCTGTAATCACTACTAAAGTCAGGTCTTGGGAATATAAGTCAATGGAATTATCCCCTGGCACTGTCACGCTGACTTTGAATTTACGCGGCATATAATAGGTGCCGTAGATAGGTTCTTCAGTATTGTGAAAAATTGTGCCGTTGCCATTGCTTTGTCTGGCGGACTTCACCTCTGGGCTTTCTTCTCCACTGATGGCTTTTTCCCCATCTAGCCAAATTTCGTAATAAGCACCAGTTTGGGGTGAGAGTAAGTCAGCAATATTTTGGGCATATTCCCAAGCGTACTGATACTCAGAACGGTTTTTAAAGGGGGCTGGTGGTGCCATGACGTTGCGGTTGAGATCGCCACAAGCACCCAAGGTGGAACCCAGGTTATTCACGATTTTAGCGATCGCCGCTTTCAGATTTTTCTTTAAAATACCGTGCAGTTGAAAACCTTGGCGAGTGGTTGCCCGCAATGTATGATTACCGTATTCATCAGCCAGCTGATCTAAAGCTAAATACAGCTGCGGCGGTACTAAACCACCCGGATTTTTTGTCCGCAGCATAAACTGATAATCTTTCTCCTGTCCCTTGACGCGATTATCGCGGTTATCCTGCTGATAAGAACCGTGAAACTTGAGGATTTGGACAGCATCTTCCGTAAAGTGAGTAGTATCCTCAAGAATCTGTGTTGCTACAGGTTCACGTAAAAAATTACTATTTTCTTTAAGCCCTTCGACTTTGGAAGGTTTACGGTTAGCG
Source organism: Nostoc sp. PCC 7524 (assembly GCF_000316645.1). Classification (NCBI taxonomy): domain Bacteria; kingdom Bacillati; phylum Cyanobacteriota; class Cyanophyceae; order Nostocales; family Nostocaceae; genus Nostoc; species Nostoc sp. PCC 7524. The sequence continues at coordinate 4,730,821 of NC_019684.1, read as the reverse complement.
ATCGTGGGGGGAGGAGCAGATTTAACCATCAGAGTTCTATAGTATTCTCAATAAGGCATCAGTAATTGCCGAACCAACAGGCTGACAGCACTTTTTCGGCTGGATATTTTCCGGTAATCCGGTCGGAAATGTGAATAATACCTCAATCCTAACACGACAAAAAGCCGGTTTTATCAGTGATGTTACACTTCATTAAACCAGCTTCATATGTTTCTGAGTTTTTAGTGCTGAGTTAAATATATACTAACCCAAAAAGAAGTCAGCAGTTACTGAGACAAAAGAGGATCTTTGAATCCCTACTTACTTATCTGAAACGATAACCAATACCACCATTGATGCTGACAGCAGAAGCAGGACTATCTTGGTAGGCACGTAATCCAACTTTGGCATTGGTGTAAATCAGGAAGTTATTAGCAACTTCAGATTCAACCCCAGCACCTACCACTACAGCATCTCTGTTACCCAAGGGAGTAGGTGAACCATTTTTTTCGACAAAGGAATAACCACCAGTCAAAAAAGCATTAGTGCGGTTAGCGATCGGCACATCTACGGAAACTTCCGGAATAATTGCACTTGTCTTGTCACTCCATAGCACATTACCCCGTGCAGAAAAGGGAGTATTGCCTAATTTTAAGCGTCCTGTAATGTTCCCACCAAAGGTAGCAGCATCGTTATTTTGTCCGCCGTTGGTAACACCTGCTGCTACACCAGCACCGATATAACTAGCATCAGTACCTTTTTTAGTTTCAGCCGATGCTTGGCCAGCATTAATTGTCCAAGGGACTATTACTAAGGAAGATAACGCAGAAATTGCCGCCAATGACTTGAGTATTTTTTTCATAATCTTAAGAAACTTTTGTAGTTTTTACTGCTACATTACAGGTCGAAAAAGCTATCGGAATGTTCCAAGTAATTTTGAGATTTTACTTAAATAATTGTTGTGATTGATGCAAAAGTATTGGTAGTACAACAGCTAGAATTATTCTCATGCAAGTGTTGTAGCTCGTTGTCGATAGCTACATACTAAGTATTTATTCACCTACAGTATACACTTCTAAAACTGGCACAATATAAAAAATAAAATTTAGCCAATATTCAGGAAATAGAAAAATCTATTAAATCCTGTTTTTTGGCTTTTCATATAGAAATAAAAAGTAAGCTGTTATAGCTATGGCAATCAACTCTATAGGAAATCTATAAAGTTAATTTTTGGTAGTTTGCATGGAGATTCAATAATGCTAACCGCTACAAAAACGTTATCGGGTTTGATGGGTTTGTGTGTCGGTGATGCGTTGGGTGTGCCGGTGGAGTTCACTAGCCGCACCGAATTAGCTAAATCTCCAGTCACAAAAATGCTGGGTTACGGCACATGGAACCAACCTCCAGGAACTTGGTCTGATGATAGTTCACTGACATTTTGCCTAGCAGAAAGTTTGTGTAGAGGTTATTCAATCAGTGCGATCGCTAATTCTTTTTGGCGTTGGTATAAAGCAGCTTACTGGACACCCCGTGGAGAAATATTTGGGATTGGCGAAAGCACTCACGCGGTAATTATGCGTCTGATGCAGGGAATACCACCCTTAGAAGCCGGGGGAACCAGTGAAATGAGCAATGGTAATGGTTCTTTAATGAGAATATTACCAATGGCTTATTGTCATAAAAATTTAACTTTCCGCGAGTTGATCACGCGGGTACATCAAGTTTCTTGTATTACCCACGCGCATCTCCGTTCTCAAATGGCTTGCGGTATTTACATTAGTATCGCAGTTGAACTACTCCAAGGAGCTAAACCTCAAGCGGCTTATTTACAAGGACTACAAAATATCCAAGCCCTTTATGCTGATGAGGAATATATTTCAGAAAAACCTAATTTTCACCGAGTCTTCAGTGGCGAACTTGCTCAATTGCCGGAAGCAGAGATTAATTCTGGTGGTTATGTGATTGACACTCTAGAAGCATCTTTGTGGTGTTTGTTAAATAGCTCTACTTATGCTGAGGCGGTACTAAAAGCTGTCAATCTAGGCGGACACACAGATACCACGGCTGCGGTAACGGGGGGGCTGGCAGGTATTTACTATGGAGTAGAAGGTATCCCCCAACAATGGGTCAAACAAATTGCCCGTAGACAAGACATTATCAATCTAGCTCATCGTTTTGCGGCTGCTGTTTATCCTGAAGGGGATTAGGGATTAGGGATTGGGGGCTGGGGACTGGGGTAGAGTCTCTTATACCCCTATACCCCTATACCCTTATACCCCTACACCAGAGACAGAGAATACACCTGACCATCAATTAACAGTCTAGTAATTCCCTTGGCTTGCAAATGGGTGCGCGCCTTATGTAGCATTTTGCTATCGGGGACTTTAATCACGCGATCGCGTTTGGTAGAAAACCGCTTGGCAACTCGGTGATTATCAAATATTGGTAGAGTCCTTTGCTGGGTTTCGAGGCTGGGAATCTGACCTAAATCACCAAAATCCTTGAGTGGTCTGGTAATTAATTCTGCGGAACGATCAATGACCAAATAACAAGTCTTGGGCAAAGCCGCCGCCGATAAAGGTAAAACTTGAACTGGTATTTCTCCAAGTCTGCGTCTTGTGACTAAAGGTCTTGGGTGTTCAAAGTAATCCTCCTCTTCGTCTTCCTCTTCCCCGTAGTCTTCCTCTTCTAAATCTTCTTCGTCTAAATCATCCTCTAAATCTTCCAAATCTTCAGACTCATCTAACAAGTCTTCTCCCAGCATTTGGGCAATAGCAGCTACATCAGGTTTCTCATCCTCAACTAAGGGACTGGAAATACTTGCTTTTTCCAGTGGCTGTACCGTCGGGATTTCTAACTGCTTTGCTACTGGTTGCTTGAGCTTGGGTTTTTCCTCTGCGGAAGAACGCCGGCGGCGTACCCGTCTGACACCAGAAGTTTCTTGATCCTCCTCTTCCTCTTCTGGTGATGGCTGTGGCTGTACCACTGGCTTTGGTAGCTCAACCTCTGGCAACTTCAAGCGTGGTTTTTCCTTGCTAGGAACTGGTACTGGTACTGGTACTGGTACTTCTGGCTCTGGTTGACTACTCACAAATGGTATGTTTTCATAACTTACCTGCGCCCTACCTTCAGGAGTCCTGGCTGCACGTTTTAAGGAAACGAGGTATTCGTACTCATCTTCTGGTAAGGTGCTTTTGAGCAGACGGCTAATAGTGGAGTTGCTCACATCATAGCGTTCTGCCAAAGTTGAGGTTGTTTCAGCAGTCTCTCGATATAGTTTGAGAATTTCTTGTTTGTCGGAATTTGTTAGTTTTCTCACGGTAGATACCAATCTTTTCTATGCTCGTTTTCGTCCGCGCTCCCGCCGAGTCCGGCTTAATGATGCGTCATATTCTAGGGCAGCGCCCATACCAAATAACACTCCACTAAATACCCAAAACACTTCTAATATTTCTCCACTTTGATAATTTGGCCCCTGGGCATATTTAAACCACATATCTGCAATGTAAAGCGAAAACGCGGCCGCCGCAATCATTCTCCAGGATTGGGCAACTCTTCCTCCCCAAAAAGCTAACAGCAGGATAGTGGCAATAATTAATAGCAGCACATCGCTAACTATGTAAAACCAGTTCAAAATCAGAACTAATAGTTCTTCTGAGTCTGTTCCTTGCTGCATAGAAATCCACCATGCTAACAAGCTTCCGAAAACTCCAATTGCTAACACAATGAGCCATTGCCATTTTTCTAGATTAATTCGTCTGGCAGCTACTGCTAAAATCATGCCTACGCCCAGGGATATATAACTTAGTACAAAAAACACGTCGCCAATAGACACATCCGGTTCTTCTTTTAAAACTATTTCGGTGTAGCCAAAAAATATCCCTCCCAGGAAATAAGAAAGCATACCTATGGCAATTGCCAGCCACACCTTGCGACTACTGACAATTTGTGGACTGCGCCAATTCCTTAAGCATAAAATCCCGGCACCCAGATAAGCTAAAGCTTCAAAAATATTTGTACCAATCACGTACCACTCGGCACGGCTTTCTACACCATTAGCTCCTGGGACTTTGGCACTAAACAACAAAAAGTATAGCAGAGCTAGCACCCCCCAGCCAATGCTAGCCAAGACGATGTTTTGGGTAGTCAGCAGAGATTTAAAAGCTAACGACGAATTTTTGTAAGAATTATTCATAAGGGACTAAATGCACTCTGGCAGTAATTTGGCTGGCATCAAAGCTTTATAAGCATATTTATAACCTAATAGCAACTACCACTAGGTGTACTTTTGCCAAAAATTTTGATGCTATTGCCACAGTTTACTCAGTGAAGATTGATTTAGCCAAGATATGAATAGCGATCGCTCACCTTCTGGCATATCCTGTAACTTATTAGCTACTTGATTAGCGAAGTTGGCGTTACCAAAATATGTTTTACCTAATTTATGCAGTTCTTGTAGGAAGCTAACTATATGATTTTCTTTCCAAGGCGGAAGTTTAGCAGCTTCTAGGGGATTAGTAGAAACCCAATATTTCACTGCCTCTAAGGAAGCAGTCTCAGGAAACTGCTGCTGTTTTAAGACTTCGGCAATATCTTTTTCAAATAATGCAGCTTGCTTTGTACCCAAAAAATCTTCAATGTCCATGTGGACGGATTGCAACAGCAAAATACTCGCTTGAATAAAAACCCCATTTTTGCTGTGTCCGCCAGTATCATGATCTATCTGATCTAAACGTATCTTACCCCAGACGCTAAAACGTTCCGGTTCTTCCAGCAAAACACAAGCCTTACCTCGATTATCTGTTAATTCTCTCCACAAGGCTCTGGCTTCTTCTTCTTGTCCAGCTTTAAATACACTAATCAAGCGAAAAGTCTGCCCCTGATAATGGAGAATCGGCACCTGCTGATCCTTTTTTGGGTGCTGAATGCTTGATATTTCAACATCCTGCCGTTTCAAAATAAACATGGCACTAGCAAATAACTCCTCACAGGGGCTTTGTAGATATGCGATTTATAATCTGATTTGGCAACATCGCCAAGAGTGCGATTACTTACGTATGGATTGAACAACTAACCTAGAGTACCCTATCTCTAGCACATCGGCATCAACACGCAAATAACCACCCATCGACCACTTAATATAGCTAATTAATAGCCAGTTTGTGGCGTTTTTAGTCTACATTGGCTAACTTGCGCCTAGCATCTTAGCCTTGCTAGTGGTAAATCTGCAATTTTTTGATTGCTTCTTGGTAGAGAGAACGTTATAATTGTCTTGGTGGCTTTGTTAAAAGCCTGAGTATTAACTTGGGCGCGTAACTCAGTTGGATAGAGTATCCGCCTTCTAAGCGGACTGTCGCAGGTTCGAGCCCTGCCGCGCCTGTTATATCATACGAAGAATTAAGGCGATAATGCAGCGACGAAAGCGATCGCCAACCTTACCCTTAAACATTACTTGATTCTTGCGCCTGTTGTTTAAGTAGCTCAGTGTTAAAAATTATCGCTATGGCAAGGCAGGAGGCAGGAGGCAGGAGGGAAGAGGGTTTGAGCCTAGTTTATTTTTCTTAACATAGTTGTGTTTTTTCCCACCGACTTACTTATACAAAATTAGAAATTATCGTTAGCGATAATTTTTAAATGTTTAGCTGATTCCACGTCATAACATTTAACAAAATTTCGGGGGTTTAAGAATATACGATCGCACCTCCAAATCGCCACTTTATCATAAGTATTTTTGCTTGGTCATAGAATGTAAGATAGCCGTATTATGAATTAGTGCTTGTAATTGCAGTCCATCAGAAAATCGCCTTACAAGCATACATTTGTCATCAAAATAAAGAATTTATCTGATTTTATCAACTGGCCGAAAACTTCTATGAATCCTCAGCAAAGTGATACAAAAGAAATCTCTAAAACTTCAAAAGCATGGAGTGGTTGGCAAGAGAATTTTACTCTGATTGCGATCGCTTTATTTTTAGCACTGTTGATTCGGACTTTTATCGCCGAACCTCGTTACATACCGTCCGAGTCAATGGTTCCTACTTTATATGAAGGCGATCGCTTAGTAGTGGAAAAAGTCTCTTATCATTTTCATCCACCGACAACTGGGGATATCGTCGTTTTTCAGCCACCCACAGAATTGCAAAAACGAGGATACCCTAAAGACCAAGCTTTTATCAAGCGGGTGATTGGTGTACCCGGAGAAATAATTAGTGTTGCTAACGGTAAAGTCTATCTAAATGGACAGCCATTAACAGAAGACTACATCGCTGAACCCCCCAGCCAACCATTCCCACCAGTCAAAGTCCCAGAAGACCAATTTTTTGTCATGGGAGACAACCGCAACAATAGTAATGATTCTCGTTACTGGGGCTTTTTACCTCAAGAAAATATCATTGGTCATGCAGTATTTCGCTTTTGGCCACCTGAACGAATGGGAATGATTTAGAGGCTAGAGGCTAGAGGTTAGAGAAAATTGTCCCAATCCCCTGTCCCTAGCTAGGATGTTGACTTTGTACATTTTCAGGGGTTAAAAATTCATGCCTAATCCTTTCCTTCTTTAAGTAATGAGTAATAAGTAATAAGTAATGGGTATTTACTCATTACTCATTACTCATTACTCATTTAATTTGGTTCACCGATGATGACACCAAAACTGTATGAATAAAAAATGGGTCAATCTCATCAAAGTCAACAGCCTAGTCCCTAGCCCCTAGCCTCTCCTAAAACCTCAAAAAATACATCAACTGTGCCATCGCTTCCCCAGATAGTTGTAATCTGCGCTGAAAATCGGCTAGATTACGATAAGCCCCAGAAGCAAGGCGATTTTGTACGACAGCTTCAGCCAGGGATATATCCATAAATGGGATTTGGGCTAACTGTTCTACTGATGCCATGTTGGGATTAACCATATCAGTAGGATTAATTAGAGATTCGTGATCGTAGTAACTAAAATTTAATAAAGGCTTTAATGGCTCTAGACGTGGTGCTGGCATTCCCAAAGCCGCAGCAATATCTTCAATACAGTAAAATTTTACACCAGAACGGGAAAGTTCCACAAGCGATCGCGCCTGATGAATAGATAAACCCGGTAAGCGTAACCAATCATCGACAGTTGCTTGATTAGCATCAATGCGAACACCTAATTGTGCTGCTATTTGAATTTCTTCCCCAGACTGTAGTCGATAGTAAGGGTCATTTAGTATTTTAGTCCTAAGCCTTTGTAACTTAGAATTCCAAGGTAGCCATTGCATAGTGCTGAGTGCTGTTAGTGTAGCGGGGCAATGAGCCGCGTGTTGAGTAGTGATTAGTCACTGTCTACAGTGTCTCACCAATGCCCAATCAAGAAATTTGGTCAAGTAACTGGCGGCGCTTTTGTTCAAATTCATACTCAGAAATTAACCCATCTTGGCGGAGAGTATCTAACTCGCGTAAAGCATCAGCGATCGCTCCAACTTGATTACCCACATACGGAGATTTCTTCACAAATGGCTTTCCGAAATTAAAATTACGGTCAAAAGCTTCCTCATCTTGTGCTAAATACCAAACCCCCTCAATGGCGCTTGCTACCTTGGGAATCGGTGTCCAAGAAAGTAAAACATACAACAGACCCCACAGTGGTTGTCCTAAATAAAACTTATGTAATCCGGAGATGCTCACCGTCCCAGCAAAGGCTAGAATAGCGGCAACACTTCGACTTTTATGCTTAGTTAACATATCCCCTATTAATTCACCATCACCACAGTAAGGACAATTAGACAGCCATATTAACAAAGCACTTGGGTAAATGCAGCATCACAAAATTCATCCTGACAAGCAAACATAAATCTATTTTATTAATTTCTCTTCCCTATTCCCCGATGCTATCTTAAAATTTTTATCTGCGAATCTAACACGATGTCACAGACTTTCCTACCTACAAAATGGTTACAACAATTATCAGATCCTTACGCTGTGTTAGGAATAGCTTTGACCGCAGATGAACGCCAGATCCTTAACCGCTATCATGTTTTAGCCAAACAGCTGCATCCTGATCATTACACCAGACATAACAATTTAGACCAAAACTTGGCCACAGCAGTTTTTACTCGTTTAATAAACCCAGCTTATGATGAATTGAAGCATATACAAAAGCGTGCTAATGTCATGACTGCACTGCGGTTAGAAGCAATTACCTGGGGGCAGAAAGCGGCGGCTGTCAAAAATCCTGTAGTCAAGAAACTGATGGCGATGTCTGTACGGGAAGCAGAGTCATTCTATCCAGAAGCGATCGCTTCTTATACAACAGTCCAATACAAATCACTGGCTCAATCCTATCAAATTACCCAACAGTTAAATGAGTTGAATCTAGCATACCTGTGCTTGCGTACAGACAACTCATTCATCATGGAACCACCTCAAGCAATAATCTCTGAGGTTACTTACGAACCACGAGAAGTTATCTTAGACGAAATACCAACTCTCAAACCAGCAGTTATCAATTATGCTCAACGTCACTATCAAAGAGCAATTGAATATGCTAAACAAGCCAACTGGTCATTAGCTGTTAAAGAACTGCGTGATGCTATCAAGCTAGAATCAAACAACAGTGATTATTATGCTTTGTTAGGAGTAGTACATCTGCGACAAAAGTTTCCCGGTATGGCCAGAGTGTACATCCGCCAAGCATTAAAAATTAACCCCCATAATTCATTAGCCTTGAAATACGCCAGTCATTTAAAAATTCAACTTTGTGATCACACTCATCCTAAATCATTAGTAAAAGCTATAGGAATTGCTGGTTTATTAAGTAAATTCATGAACAATGTAGAAACCATCTCTAGTCAAGTGTTGAAATCTCGGTAAAAAACCGTACTTAGACCGAAGTTATTTCTGGAGTTAAGTCCCCTAGACTAGAATAAAAATAGAGGCAAAACTATAAGCTACTGAGTGTAAATACTCAGTTGAGTAGAGGCACATGGGATTCTTTGACTCTGACATAGTTCAGCAAGAAGCAAAACAGCTGTTTGAAGATTATCAAGCACTGATTCAGCTAGGCAATAGCTACGGTAAATTCGACCGTGAAGGCAAAAAACTGTTTATTGAGCAAATGGAAGCGATGATGGATCGCTATCGCGTTTTTATGAAGCGATTCGAGCTGTCAGAAGATTTCATGGCTCAAATGACCATAGAACAACTGAGAACTCAGCTCGGTCAGTTTGGCATCACTCCGCAACAGATGTTTGATCAAATGCAGCTGACTCTACAGAGGATGAAATCAGAATTAGAGAAATCATCTTGACTGGGGACTGGGGACTAGGGACTGGGGAATAACTGAGATTTGGTATTCTCCTTGTCTCCCTTATCTCCCCTACACCCCTGCTTCTCTAATTTGACTTGGGACGAGGAAACTGAGAAGGCGGTTTGAAGTTTTCCACTGGTACACCCTTGAGAGCTTTCGTCATAAATTCCTTCCAGATGGGAGCTACCATACCTCCACCAGTTGCACCACTGGCTAGTTGTCGGTTATCATCTCTACCGATCCAGACAGCCGTTGTTAATTGTGGCACAGTACCCACATACCAAATATCTTTTTCTGATGATGTTGTACCTGTCTTCCCAGCAGATGGGCGATCAATAGCAGCCCCTTTACCTGTACCTTCAGTAACAACAGCTCGCATCACATCAATAATTGCTGCTGAAGCCCAAGGATCTAAAACTTGCTGGGGTTTGGGGGTATTATCCAATAAAACGTTGCCACTACTATCAGTAATTCGGGCAATAACTGTTGGTGGAGACTGCCAGCCGTAATTAGCAAAGGTAGCATAAGCACTAGCCATCTCCAACGGTGTGACACCAATTGCACCAAGTGGCAGAGAAGTCACTGGCTCCATTGGACTTTTAATGCCTAAAATACGACAAGTTTCGACTACTTTGTTCATACCAATAGTTTTGCCCAGTTTGATGACCGGGATGTTACGCGACTGTGCCAGGGCAGTACGAATTGACATTGAACCCGCAAAACCACCATCATAGTTCCTGGGGGTGTACCAAGCGTTACCATCTCGATATCTGACTGGAGCATCTATAACTGTTGAATCTGGGGCAAATTTACCAGTAGCAAAGGCAGCATAGTAAACAAACGGTTTAAAGGAAGACCCAGGCTGGCGTTGTGCTTGGGTTGCCCGGTTAAACTCACTAGCTCTAGAGTCTACTCCACCCACTAAGGCTTTGACAAAATGGGTACGTGGATCAATTGCTACCAGCGCAATTTGGTTTCTGCTTAACCCTTTTCCAAGGAGTGTTTTATGCCATTTTTTGACAATATCTTCAGCCATGATTTGGAAGTTAGCGTCAACAGTAGTTTGCACTCGCATTCCACCTTTAATCAGGGTTTCACGTCCAAACTTTTTAGCTAATTCCTGTGCCACGGTGTTGGTTACATATGGCAGCGCACTACCTTGAAATGATCTAATTCTGCCTAGTTTAATTTCTTGCTTGAGGGCATTATCATATTCTTGCTGGGTAATCCAGTTCAAATCCAGCATTCGTCCCAAAACTTCTTTTTGTTTTTGCTTTGCCAGTTTCATATTGACAAAGGGGCTGAACTCCTCTGGTGCTTGGATTAAACCAGCCATCATTGCTGATTCCGCTATAGTTAGGTTCTCAGCCGATTTATCAAAATAGCTACGTGCTGCCGTTTGTACACCGTAATTGTTATGTCCCCAATACACTTGATTGAGGTACATTTCTAAAATCTGATCTTTAGTGAGAATTTGCTCTAAACGAACAGCCAAGACTGCTTCGGCTAACTTACGGGTAAACGCACGTCTACGAGTCAAAAATAGGTTTTTTACCAACTGCATGGTGATGGTAGAGCCACCTTCCTTCACACCACCAGCCACTAAGTTAGTGACGACAGCACGCCCTACACCAGTGGGGTTAATCCCGTGATGATAATAAAAATGACTATCTTCACTAGCCAGTACCGCCCGTTTTAAATTGGGAGAAATTTTATCTAGAGGTACAACTTCTCGATTGGCTTCTCCGTGGATACTAGCTAAAAGTTTGCCTTTAATGTCATAAATATAAGTCGTTTCTGACGGAAAAAAGTTACGTAGTTGTCTGACATCTGGCAAATTACGGAAACTGATGGCTAGACCAACCAGTCCTCCGGCTACAATGGAACTTGCCAACATCGTGATTGATAAAAGAGTACCGCCAGCTACCTGGCCTACTCCTTTGAAAAACTCAAAACCAGATGAAGTACGACGTTGGGATTGCTTTTCTTCAAAAGTCCTAGACGACACGGCGATTTCACTTCCTCACTTGTAAATATTACTGTAATTGATTCTTTGCAGCAGGGCGGTTAATTTTTTGCAATTATATTAGTTTGGCAGATGAAATTGCGGACAATTTGTCCGTGAACATAACCAAACTCACTCCTAAAGTTAAAAGCGTAGTTAATAGCGAATCTCCTAGTATGGCGGATAATTTTTCTTGGCTAAATCGTGGGATAGTGGAAGTATTCCCACAACCAACTGATACTGATAACGAAAGTGAAAGTTTAGAGAAACGCTTGGCGACTACAAACCGCCCTCTCAGGGTCAAATTGGGAATTGATCCTACTGGTGCAGATATTCATCTTGGTCATAGCATACCAGTACGAAAACTGCGAGCATTTCAAGATGCTGGTCATACGGCAGTCCTGATTATTGGTGATTTTACGGCTCGTATCGGTGATCCAACGGGTAAATCTGAGGTGCGTCGCCAACTGACTCAAGCAGAGGTAATGCAAAATGCTCAAACTTACTTGGATCAAGTGCGTCCTATTTTGGATTTTGACACACCGGGTAGATTAGAGGTGCGTTATAACTCTGAATGGCTTTCCCGGCTTGATTTAGGAAAAATTACAGAGTTACTGGCTACCATGACGGTGGGGCAGATGTTAGCCAAGGAAGGATTTGCAGAACGTTATAAAAAAGAGAATCCAATTTTTCTGCATGAGTTCCTCTACCCATTGATGCAAGGTTATGATTCGGTGGCTGTGGAGGCAGATGTGGAATTAGGAGGCACTGATCAAAAGTTTAACATTGCTGTCGGGAGAGATTTGCAGCGTCATTTTGGACAAAAGCCGCAGTTTGGCCTACTTTTGCCAATTTTGATTGGTACAGACGGGGTGCAAAAAATGTCCAAATCTTTAGGAAATTATGTTGGTTTATCGGAACACCCAGGACAAAAGTATCAGAAGTTGCAGGGTGTCCCGGATAATCTGCTGGCACAGTATTTTGAGTTGTTGACAGACTTACCTTTAGACAAGCTACCGGAAAATCCCCGCGATCGCCAAATGTTGTTAGCCTGGGAAGTCGTCAGACAATACCACGATGAACAAGCGGCGAATGAAGCGAAAGAAGCGGCTAAAAGTGGTGGTAAAGAGGGCGCTGTTCCCGAATTTTCTTTAACCGAGGTTGCCCAATTTCCGGTGAAATTGGCTTATTTACTGAATGTGAGTGGCTTGTGTAAAAGTACCGGGGAAGGTAAACGCAAGATTCAAGAAGGTGGTGTACGCTTAGATGGCGATCGCATCTCCGATGTTGATACTACTTTTGAACAAGCGGGTGATTTACACGGTAAAGTTTTGCAAGTTGGTAAAAATAAGTTTGTGCGCTTAGTACCTTAAAGGGGGAATGGGGAATTGGGAATGGGGAATGGCATAGAACAGCGAATTATTGTCCCTTTGGATGTGGCAGATGAGAAGAGTGCGATCGCCCTCATCGACAAACTAGAAGCAGTTAGTTTCTGGAAGGTAGGCTTAGAATTATTTACCAGTGTGGGGCCAAAAATTCTAGAGGTGCTGAAATCTAGAAACAAACAGATATTTCTAGACTTAAAGTTTCACGACATCCCTAACACTGTAGCGGGGGCTTGTCGGGCTGCTGCTGGTTATGGAGTAGATTTACTCACAATTCATGCTACGGGGGGCAGAAATGCCCTCAAAGCTGCCACAGAGGCAATACAAGAGGGGGCTGCACAAGCTGGAGTCAAACCACCAAAATTAATTGCTGTGACAGTGCTGACGAGTATTTCTGCTAGACAGTTATCTTGTGATTTAAAAATTCCCATAGAGTTGCCAGAGTATGCCTTAGAAATGGCATTGATGGCCAAAGAAGCAGGGTTAGATGGGGCAGTTTGTTCACCCCAAGAAGTGGCGCAGTTACGGCAAACTTGCGGAGACGATTTTCTGTTTGTTTGTCCGGGGGTGCGGCCAACTTGGGCAGAACCAGGAGATCAAAAGCGATCGCTTACTCCTGCCCAAGCTATCCAAGTTGGTGCTGATTACTTAGTAATTGGTCGTCCCATTACTGCGGCGGCTGAACCTGAGTTAGCTTGGAAACGAATTGTCCAAGAGTTAACCACCACATGAAAGCAGGAATCCAGAAGCAAAATTACCACTGGTGGCTGTTGGCTAGCAGCTTATGCCTAGTAGTAGTCAATTGCTGGCATGACTCTGCATTATCTCAGACACTCTCCCCTCAACCTTCTTTACAAACCACAAGGGGAGAGAAATCTGTTTGTCGTGAGCAAAGTCTGGAGTCATTAACTACTCAGCTAATGCGGGATTTACCTAATTATGCCAATCGTGCTAGTCAGCGCGGTCGCCGTCTCCGCAGAAGTAGCGATGTATATAGCTATATGCTGGTAGCTGGTAGACCTGAATTTCAACCCTTGCCATTACAATCTCCATATCAGGGTAAAAGCACTCATCAAGAAATTGAGCAAGTATTTTTTACCACTTTAGCAAGACAGTACATTAATCAAAAAGTGGTGGAATCACAAGAATTTCACTGGTTATTACTGACAAGAACTCAAGATAATTGGCGGTTTGTCATGATGTTTACTCAAACTGGTTCTTATCCCCAAAAGCAGCCGCCATCACCTCCACGGGATAGTAGCAACGGTACAGTTGCCCAAGGTATCAAAGCTTGGCTGCGAGATTGTCAAGCAGGCAGTTTAAGGAGTTCTCGGCTTTAACTTCTACAACTATTTTTCGCCATAATACTTACTCAAATTTTAGGACGGACGACACGAATTAATTCTCCTTTTAAAGTTTTTACTGCTGTTACAGCTTCAATAACAGCAGCATAATCAGCTATCACCGCCATTGTTATTCCTCATCTCGTCGTACTTAGCGCGGACTATTTGTATATCCTGCCACATCAACCATTTAGGACTACCTTTTTCTTTGGAAGGATTACGCAGCAAGTAGGATGGATGAAAAATCGGCATACACAAACGCCCTTGCCACTCCATCCATTGACCCCGAATTTTAGTAATTCCTCGTTTATCTCCTGTGATACCTTTGACTGCTGTTGCACCTGTCAACAAAATAATCTTAGGGTCAACAAGACGAATTTGTTCTAATAAATACGGTAAACAAGCCGCCATTTCATCAGGAGTAGGAACTCGATTACCAGGAGGCCGGCATTTATTAATATTACCGATATATACATCATGCTCGGTACTTAAATTTACAGATGCCAGGATTTTCTCTAGCAACTGCCCCGACCTACCAACAAAGGGTAAACCAGTTTCGTCCTCACTTTGACCTGGTGCTTCTCCAATAATCATAATTGGTGCTTTGAGATTGCCTCGGCCGACAACGGCGTGAGTGCGGGTGTTACCCAATTCACAGCGATGGCACTGATTGCAATGTTGTGCCAACTCAGTGATATGGGTGTATGTTCCAGGCGGAACAGGAATTTTGGCATCTGTAGGAATCAGCTCTTTTTGGTTAAAGTTTGATTCTTCGTTAAAGAGGCTGAGTTGGATATCGCTGCTCATGAAAATCTAGATAATGGAGTCAGCACCAGTAAATTTGTCTAAATTTGAATAAATATTTTTCAGACAGAATATTGATACTGAATACTAAGAGTGAGTAGACCCTTATTGTATCAGTGAATTTCCGGCATGATGCAGTTAAGGTGAGTGAACTGGCAGCACAGTTAATAGGTTCTTGGCAACTTTTGGTGATCTTAGCCGGGGGAAGGCAGAGGGCAGAGGGCAGAAGGCAGAAGTCGGAAGAGTAGAAGTAATAATTTCAACCCTTGAGTTTGTTTAAAGTAGCAACTAATATACTTTGCATTTCCTCAACTTCATTTAATACGGGAGTGAAAAGGTCTTTATCAGCTAAATCTACTTCTTTGGCAATGATTAATTGCGTATCAAGTTCTCTCAAAGAACCTAGCGCAATATGTAAAAACTGGATATATTCTGGTTTGGAACGCCTACCATAGCCTTCAGCTATATTAGACGCTACAGATACGGATGAACGGCGTATTTGACTAGTTAAACCGTACAATTCTGACTGAGGAAATAGGCGGGTAAATTTATAACAATTGATAGCAAGTTGAACTGCCCTTTGCCAGATAAACTGATTTCTATAACTCATATAATCAAGTGTAAATTGTCAAAATTTTCTTTTCAAATAGCCAACAGAAATCGTCGTTCTAGTAAGTCTATCTTGGCGCGACCATACATCTGCCGTTTTAACATTTTCAGTCGATTAATATGCCCTTCAACTGGGCCATTACTAACTGACATAGTTACACCTGCTTTCACAGCATCGTAGTCAGACTCTAAACTAACAGCAAAGGAGCGCAACAAAGAAACCAAGCTGTTTTTAGCTTTGTTTAACCAAGCATCGAGCTGCTCAGGCAGGCGTTGACGCACAAGAGATGCAAACTGTTGTGCTAGTTCAATAGCTGACTTCAAATCCGAATGGGCTTTTTGTAGTTGAGCGATGACTTCACGCTCATTAGGCTGTATTAATTCTGGTCGTCGCAAGACTAAAGCTGTGACGCGACTGGGGGTGAGAGGACGATGGGCGCAAGAGCTAACCCTGGGGGAAGCGTTTTTTCTTGAACCTTTTGCTGGCTCAAATCCGGGCAAGGTCTTGAGATAACGAGTGAAGCGAGCGACCGTGGCATAACTACCGGTATAGCCGCAGGTGCGAATTTCTTCAAACAGTTCTTGGGTGTTGTGGTTCCCGCTATTCCAGCGACTGAGGAGGTAATCATGATAAGGGTTGAGAAGACTCAGACCGTGGTCGCTACGTTCACGACGTTCGGTAAAAGTTGAGCTACGCAAGTAATTGAATACGGTAGTTTTAGAAACTCCCAGCTCTTGAGCGATTGCTAGCCCTGATAAGCCAATAGACCGCAGTCTCCAAACTTGCTCATGGATTTCTCTGCGTCTATCCCGTGCTTTGGCGGATTGAACTTTTCTTTTTAAAGATGTGTTTTGGGGAAACCTTGGCACAACTGGACTCTTATTAGTCTCAGCAATCATGGAAAGGTTGTTTGCTGTTTCCACCTCTAAATGCACTTTAGTATCAGTATTAAAGACTTGTTTTTCCACTTCTTTTAGTGTTTTGGCGTGATTACCAAAGACTTGATAAAGCGTTTGAGATAAGTTCTGCAATAGATGAAAGCGGTCTGCAACTTGAATGGCTTCTGGCGCACCTTGGCGAATACCACTTTCATAAGTTTTTGACCGATCTCGTGAGACGACTTTGACACCAGGGTGAGCTTTTAACCATTCTGCCAAAGTTTCAGCCTTTGCATCTTTGAGTAGAGCAATTGGTCGTCTGCGTTCGAGATCAATTAGTGCTGTGCCGTAAGTTTTACATTTACGAAAACAAAAGTCGTCTACCCCAAGAGTATGTGGCGTTACGATGGGTGGTAGTGGAATTGAGCGGACTAAATTTAATAGCGTGTTGCGAGAAACTTTTATCCCCAAGTCCTGTGAGAGTCTTACCCCTGCTGCACCACCATTAGCTAAACCAATCGCACTCAGTCTTTGAGCTAAACGTAGAGTTCTTCTCGCCCAAGGTGCGGTAACATTGGTCAGCCTTTCTGCAAAAATGCGCCGTTTACACAATTTATTAAGGCAAAAAAACTTCCGCACCCTTAACTGTAAAGTAATGCTGTAATCAGCCCAGGGTAAATCTGCTAACTTTCGCTCATAGCGACTATGAATTTTATGAGTTGGTTGGTTACAAACTGGACAATTAACTACTCTATTGATAGCAGAAACAATCAACTTTATCTGAGTTTTTATCTCGTCAAGAATGCAATTTTCAAGTTTCAGGTTTGCTGAATCTGGTAATAGATAACTTAGCACTGACATAACCAAGCTGAGGCTTATCCCTCAAATGTTTGATGGAGTGAAGTTTGACGTATCTCAATTATATCTTTCTAACTTCTGCCTTCTGCCTTCTGCCCTCTGCCTTCCCCCAACCAAGATCACCAAAAGTTGCCAAGAACCAGTTAATAATTCAAAATTCAAAAATAAATTTCCCCAGGCCTTTCAACACCAGAAACCGCGCCAACGGCTAACATAAACTTCCCTGTAACCTGTCACCTGTCACCTGTCACCTGTCACCTGTTTCCTGCTGATATTGCATAGCTTTAGCATAATCACCCAAGGCATAACAAGCAATTTTCAAACTAGACAGGGTTTGTTCTTCAACACGACGGTCTTTGAGGCTTCTGGCTAACAACAAGCGGGCTTCATAATATGTAATTGCTCTGCTGTGGTCGCCTAAAGCTTCACAAGCGACACCGAGGCTAGCAAGGGTCTGTTCTTCACTACGCTGATCTTTGAGTTGTTTGGCTAACTGTAAACGCTTCTCATAATACTTAATCGCTTTGGCGTAATTGCCTATGGCATAGCAAGCATTACCCAGATTTTTTAGTACCTGGGCAGCACTACGAGGATTATTCAGGGAAAGAGCTATTTTGACGCACTTTTCATAATAAGCGATCGCCTTTGGGTAGTTGTCCAAGGCATACCAAGCATTACCTAAATTCTTTAAAACTTGTTCAACACCCCAGTTATCTCGCAATTCCTGGACAATTTCTAAGCTTTGCTCTTGATATCCAATTGCTCGTGTTAAGTTACCTGTAGCTTTATACACCAATCCCAAATTATTCAAGGCGGCAACTTGACTGCGTTTATCTTGTAGCTGTTGAGTTAATTGCAAGCACTCTTCTAGAAATTCCATCGCTTGGTTATAGTTATTCAGGTGACGGTAAGCATTACCCAAATGGGAAAGCACTTGCATCCGTACTGATAGGTCTGATGTACCCTGTAAAGCTAAACACTTTTGCGCGTAAGTAATAACACTTTTATAATCCCCAGAAGTGTAAGCTAGTAGTGCTAACAAAGACAGCACTTGCTCTTGTTGTTGCACATTTCCAGCCAGTTGAAACATCTCTAGGGATTGCTGGAACAATTTCATCGCTGCCATTACATCCCCAGCTTGCTGGTATTGAACACCTTGCCGCAATAACTGGTATGCTTTTGATAATTGATTGTCACTCTCTTGAGCCTGTAGTAATTCCTCCGGCAAACCTTGGTCAAATTCATGGGTAATTGTGTTGCGTTTGACTTGTTTCAAATAGTTTGCAACTTCCACAGGAACTGTATTTTTAATGTTATTGTTCCATTCACCTTGTGACATTGACCAATTCCTGTTAACTGAGGAGATACCTATAGTGTTCCCAAAAATTAATGATTCATTTCACAAAGGTGGGGCATTGGGCATGGAGTTGACCCTCCGAATTTTAGATTTTGGATTTTGGATTTTGGATTATTAGGGGTACAAGCCCCGTCCCACAGAATTTTGGATTTTGGATTTGAAATTTTGGATTTAATCTAAAAGACGCTACGCACAGTCGCTCTAAGCGCAGCTATGCCGCAGGCTTTACGCTACGCTATCGCAAATCTAAAATCCAAAATTGCTTGACTCATACTCAATCAGACATTGAAGGATTAGCAATGCAGAGAAAATTAGAACCAGAAGTGATGGATAGCTGGGAAGAAGCAATTGAGTATGATGCTATGGATTTCACAGAAGTAAATACTGCTTTTGCGGAAGAAGCCGTTATTCTCGGCCCGCCAGCACAAGGACTGGTGTTAGATGCTGGTACTGGCCCTGGTAGGATTCCTATTTTGATGTGTAAAATCCGTCCTCAGTGGCAATTTATTGCTATTGATATGGCTAAAAATATGTTGCAAATTGCTGCCAATAATGTGCAGCAGGCTGGTTTGCAATCACAAATTCGCCTGGAATTGGTAGATGCGAAAAACTTACCTTATGGGGATGACATTTTTGATTTGGTTGTCTCTAATAGTCTTGTCCACCATTTACCCAATCCCCTGCTGTTCTTTAAAGAATTACAGCGCGTTACCAAACCAAACGGCGGAATTTTTCTGCGCGATTTATTTCGTCCACAGGATGAAGCAACTATCAATGCTTTAGTGACAAGCATTGGTAACGAATACAACGACGATCAAAAGAAATTATTTCGAGATTCTCTTCATGCTGCACTGACTTTAGATGAGGTGAATCAGCTAATTACTACAGCTGGTTTAGTTGGATTGCAGGTTTATCAATCAAGCGATCGCCATTGGACTGCTAAACGCAGTTGGACTCCAACTCATTAAGAATATCGAGGTTGTGAGATTAATTCAGCCAGTTTCATCTATTCATCGGTGTTTTAGTATTCCACACTTCTTCAAATTCTGCCTGAGTAATACCAAATTCTTGTAAATCCTTTTTTTCTAGCGGTTTATCGCATAACATCCCATAGCTATCTGCAAAATGCTTGTAGTCATAGGATAAGACGTTGCCATTCTCATAAACTTCTATTTGTCTGGTAGCATATAAATCATTCTCTACTGCCGTCACTTCCATAAAGTAGGTGCTGGTACCCCAAGTATCAAACTCTCCGCCAAGGGTTTCATCCCAGAACCACTTACAATATCTCTTGTCATGAGCTAGTGAAGTCATAATTTCTTTACTCCTATAAGGAAATATTTGCCAGCTACTCCAACGAATATACTTTACATATATATTAAGTAGGCATATATAAGGAGAAAATAAATAAAGCTAATAACTCATTAATGGCAGTTTATCTAACCAAAGTGTCTGAGTATAAATATTAATTTTCTTGATAGAAACAGCTTTTGGCGATTAAACTATCTTAACATTTTGTAATAACAAGCATTAACCCTAAAAATATTAATGTACAGTAGTGTTTCTGACTTTGGTGTTGTCTGTTGTTCGCAGTATTTCTCTCACTTCCATTAAAATTATGCCCAACATATTTTTACCACTACCATCAGCACCGCAACCCCAGTAATAGTCAATGGGTGAATTCTCAACAATTTCCTCATTACCAGTGGCAAGTAAAATTTCTTTAATATCTGCATGGGTAGCAAATTTGCATAACACCGCTTCCCTCATGATATTATCTTTTACTTGTTCCCAGTCAGGACGTAGAGGACGTTTTCTTTCACGTCCCATATTGGCTGCTTGTTTGGGAGTTTTCGCTAGGCGAATTTGTTCTACATGAAGCGTACCTACAAACTTTTGGGCTTGAAAATAGTGTTCGCTCGTATACCAATATAAATCATCCAACACAAATCCGTGGGCAGAGAAGTTGGAGAAACAACCATACTGTTCATTAACGGTATAAAAATATATGGTCATTGTGTGTACACGGTAGATTGGTAAGTTAAGACATAGAACTAAGTTAGTCTACAATTATAGGACTTATGCAACTGGCGCACCCTACAAGATAGGTTGAGTGTGACACCTGCGTAAGTCCTGAATTATAAGCTTTTGCTCTTTTTAATAGCAAACATTAATTAGGTTACTAATTAAGTTCTGTTTTAATGGGCAAGATAATTATAAAGTCAGTACCTTGAGATGGTTCAGATAATACTTCTATTTTACCTTGGTGTTTTTCAATGATTTTGTAGCATATACTCAAGCCTAAACCTGTACCTTTGCCGACTGGCTTAGTTGTGAAAAAAGGATCAAACAATCTTTTGATAATCTCTGGTGGAATTCCCGGCCCGTTATCATGAATTTGTACTTTGATATGGTTGTGATCTAATTTAGTTGTCAATATAGTAATTTGTTTGTTAACTTGGTTACTGTAATCTAGTAAAGCATCTATTGCATTACTAATGATATTCATAAAAACTTGGTTGAGTTGCGCTGGATAACATTCAATTAATGGTAATTTTCCATATTCTTTAATTACTTCAACTCCTAATTTCAACCGATAATTAAGAATTAAGAGAGTATTATCAATACCTTCATGAATATCTACATCTTTCATATCAGCTTCATCTAAACGGGAGAAGTTACGCAGAGATAAGACAATTTCTCTGATACGTTGAGCGCCCATTTTCATAGAAGCGAGGAGATTTACTAAATCTTTGCTAATAAAGTTGAGGTCAATTTCTTCTATTGTATCTGCAATGATAAAATCTGGATCAGGATACTGTTGCTGATATAAGTTTACTAAATGTAGTAAATCCTTGATATAACCATCTGCACATTCAATATTGCCATAAATAAAATTAACAGGATTATTAATTTCGTGGGCTATACCTGCAACCATTTGCCCAAGGGATGACATTTTTTCTGTTTGAATAAGTTGTCCTTGGGTTTCTTGTAATTCTTTTAGTGTTATTTTTAATTCTTGAGTACGTTCTTCTACTCGCTGTTCTAAAGTATGTTGAGCTTGTTGCAGTTCATGAGTACGTTCTTCTACGCGTTGCTCTAAAGTTTGGCGTGAAATTTCCAAAGCTTCCGTATAATCTCCCACCCATTCTACTAATTGATTTAAAGAATTTGCTAGAGTTCCTATTTCATCATGACTACTAATCTTAGCTCTGAGTCGAAAATTTGATTCTTGAGTAATTTTTTTGGCAATGTTTGTCACTGATTGTAGGGGACGAGCAATTAAACGACTGGTTAACAAAGCAATCATTGCTGCGATCGCAGTAGATAATAATATACTGATACCAACCAACTGTAATCTTAAATTCCTGGCATCATTAAAACTCTTACTGGCTTGCTGTTGTTGTTTTTCTGCATAGATAATCATTTGAGTTAATTCATCTGATTTTTGCTCAAATGTAACATCAATATTAATAATTTCCTTTTCTTTCAGAAAAGATAAGAGCTTGTTTAAGGGTAAATCATTTGATTCTATGGATTCTATTTCTTTCCAGAGGTGTTGAATATTTTTATTATATAATTCTATATTTTCTTTATATGCTTTTAATAGATTATGGAAAGTTTGAAAATCCGTTGCTAAATCTTGGGAATGATTATTAGCAAAGTTCTCTATTTCGGATAATTGCTGCTTAATATGATTAACATCTGTCAAAAATCTATTTTTTTCAAACTCTAACCAAACTGAATCTTCTAGAACGCTAAATAATCTTTGAGGATGTAATCTAGCTCTTGTTACATCATTCTCTAAATCTTTTAAAAGATATTGCTGCTGATAAGATAAGTTTAATTTTTTGTAAGCGGCTAGTTCATAATAGTATGCAATCAATGAACCGCTAATTATGCCTATTAAAGTAGTGCCAATAACAATAGTATAGCTATAACCAATTTTTTTAGTGATACTCCAATTATAGCTAAAACCACTTACTAAACGCAGACAATTATTTCTTAATTTATTGAAGCTAATATCTATCATTAATTTAAGGCGGACACTATTACGCTATTTTAAGAAACTGTCTTGTCCAATCTTTTGATAAACTTCACGAATCATATTATAATCAGCATCATTTGCTATAGTCATTTGACTGCCTACATACTTACGATTAGCCTGAGCAGTTACCATACTTTGAATGAGTTTATCTTGATTTTTCAGCATCTGCGATCGCAGGTTTTCTACAAAGCTAGATGCTAATTGATTACTAACAACAAAGACATCGCTGGGTAGTTCCGGTCCTTTGAGGATTATTTTAAAATCTGTATCTAATAAACCTTCAGATTCTAGAACATTTTTGTATCTATCAGATGATAAAGCCCAAGCATCGACTTCACCTGTTTTTAAGGCTTTTCCTCCTTTGTTATCTAACATGACAGTTTTGAAATCAGTTTTGGGATCTAATCCTGCTTCTATTAGTAAACTGGTAGGTGCAATATGTCCAGAAGTTGAGCCTATTTTACGCATAGCAATTGTTTTGCCTTTTAATTGATCTAATGTTTTAATGTTGCTATCTGCACGCACAACAAAAATAGGATGGTAATTTTTACGTTTAACTCCAACTACAGGAACTGCTTTAGCCCTAGAATGTAAAATTAGGTACTCTGATGGTCCTGCAAATGCAATATCTAAATTCCCTGATAATAAGGCTGGTGCTGCTGCTGTGGGGTTTTCTACAGGGAATAATTCTATTTTAATGCCTAATATTGCTTCTAAAACCGTACAAAATTCTCCAAAATCTCTTTTTAAATCTTCAATTCCAGTCACATCTGTAACAGCAAACTTTAGGGCTTTAGGTAACTTAGATGATTGTTCGGAACCATTATTAATAGCACTTGTACTTGCTGTACAGCCAGTAATAAACAAGAATGAATACTTAATTAAATTACGCCGTTTCATAGCTGTATTTTTAGACAAAAATTAATATTTGTTGGCGATACGACAAAAATTATAAGTCTGAATAATTTTGAAGACTTCTGTGATAGTACGGAAAATAAATTGAGTTGATTTAGGTTAAGAGGAGGTTATTAAAGTAATATAAGAAAATAGATGAGCTTATTCACGTTTATTTGATAAGTAAACATGAGGCAATTAATTTAAAAATTAAATCGACAAGTTCAATAAAATTATTGTCGATATATAGCAGTCATAAATTATGCGTGAGCAACAATATCCCCGACTTCTCAAATTACGTCGGGGATCTGAATACCGCTAATTTTCACGATTTCCAGAAATTAAATATGCGTTTCCCAAAAGCCTTGTTATTTAGCTGCAACTTGCTGTATGGCTTCAAGCGATCGCACTTACCCCCGCGAAATCCTACTCTGATCAACTTTTTATTGATTTTCTTGAGAATATAGTCCTCCCACCATCTTAGGGGCGGTAGAATAGAGGTTATTTTCGTAGCTTCAAAATTACAACTATGGCAATGTCTTCTACACTGCAAAGTGCATTTACTAACCGTCGTGTTCTCAAAGTCATTAGCGGTTTGAACAACTTTGACACTGATCATGTCGCAGCCGTTGTGAAAGCAGCAGAACTTGGTGGTGCAACTTTTGTAGATATTGCAGCTGATCCTGTTTTAGTACAACTAGCCAAAAAAATAATTAACCTACCCGTTTGCGTATCAGCCGTAGAACCAGAAAAATTCGTCTTAGCAGTAGCTGCTGGTGCAGATTTGATTGAAATCGGTAACTTCGATACTTTCTACGCTCAAGGACGCAGATTTGAAGCAGAGGAAGTGCTAGCGTTAACACGTCAAACCCGCGCTCTGTTACCTGAAATTACCTTATCTGTGACTGTTCCCCACATTCTAGAACTAGATCAACAGGTACAACTGGCAGAAGAATTAGTGAAAGCTGGTGCAGATATTATCCAAACCGAAGGCGGTACTAGCAGCCAACCAGTTCACTCTGGAACTTTGGGATTAATTGAAAAAGCTGCTCCCACTTTAGCGGCAGCCTATGAAATTTCTCGTGCTGTATCAGTTCCAGTATTGTGTGCTTCTGGCATCTCCAACGTCACAGCACCACTAGCGATCGCATCTGGTGCAGCTGGTGTGGGTGTCGGTTCAGCTATCAACCAACTTAACAGTGAAGTAGCAATGATTGCTGCTGTTCGCGGCTTAGTTGAAGCTTTAGCGAATACAAAAGTGTTGGCTAATTAGTGCTGAGTGGGGCATGGGGAATTAGATTTTTCTTCCCCTGCCTCCCCTGCTTCCTCTACACCAAAATATCCTTCAAAGCATAAATTACCTGCTCTTGCTGCTGGGTTGTTAGTTCTGGGAACATCGGCAAAGATAAAACCTCATTGCAAGCTTGCTCTACTGTGGGTAATTGTCCTGGTTGATAGCCTAGATGTTGATAGGCTGGTTGTAGATGTAAAGGGTAAGGATAGTAAACCATTGAACCTATCCCCTTTTCTTGCAATTGATTGCGTACTGAGTCACGATATGTGGCGCTAGCACCGTTACGTCCTTCGTTTGATACGCGGATAGTGTATTGATTCCACACGCTTACCCCACCCGCTAATGGTTGCGGTGGGATGATACCAGGAATTTGATTGAGGAATTGCTGGTAATATGCGGCGATCGCTTGACGTTGCTGATTCCATGTATCGAGATAACGCAGCTTAATCTGTAAAATTACAGCTTGGATGGCATCCAAGCGGCTATTTACACCTATTTCCTCATATTGATAGCGATTCTTCTGCCCATGCTCTTTAATGATCCGTACCTTAGCAGCCAGTGCTGGATCATTGGTGGTAATTGCTCCACCGTCGCCACAAGCTCCTAAATTTTTAGTAGGGTAGAAACTAAAGCAACCAATATGTCCAATGCTACCGACTTTTTGCTCACCCCAAATGGCTCCTGTAGACTGAGCGCAATCTTCAATTACTGCTACATTGTGAGATTGGGCGATCGCCATCAGTGCCGTCATATCCACAGGTTGTCCGAATAGGTGAACTGGGATAATTGCCTTGGTTCGGGGTGTAATAGCTGCCGCTACTTGCTGTATATCCAGGTTAAACGTCGTCGCATCAATATCAACAAACACTGGCTTGGCACCAACAGCACTGATAACTTCCACCGTGGCGACAAAGGTAAAAGGTGTAGTAATCACTTCATCGCCTGCACCAATTTCTAAAGCGCGTAGTGCTAGATATAACGCATCTGTACCAGAGTTACAGGCTACACAATCAGTCACACCATGATAGGCAGCAAACTGTTGCTCAAAGCTGTCAACTAAAGGGCCACCAATATAACGTCCAGATGCTAGAACCTCTACAACGGCAGCACTCACTTCTGCTTCTAGAGCAGTATATTGCTGCTTAATATCAAATGCAGGAATAAAATTTATGCTTGGGATCATAAGTTTTCATTTTATATGAAGATACAAAGAACATATTGTGACTGTCAATTGGTGCTAATAAAATTTTTCATCAAAAAACCATAATAAGACTGTGACCTCAAACACATATTAAACAGAGTTTTTACTGAAATTATTGTAGATGTTTGGTTAACCAAGAGTGATGATGTACCAACCAAGAAGCCACTCCTCAAATTAATGTTCCCCATATGTAAACTGTGATGAGTGGGAAATTCTAAAAACAGTCCCACTAGCGGCGCACCAACTACTACGAAGGAACGAAAAACTTTTTCCTCCCCTACACCCTTAAACCCCTATACCCCTCTTAAAAGGTAGAGAACCCATGCAGGATTTGATTAAGTTGGACTTGGTTGATTTGGCTATTGCTGTAGGATTAATGGCGATCGCAATTGGTTTATCTGCCTGGGAAAGATTAGGACTAGAGTTAAACTTAGCGATCGCTACTGGCAGAAGCATCCTACAATTAGCTGTTTTGGGATACGTTTTAGACTTCATCTTTGCTTTGGACAATCTTTGGGCGGTTTTGGTGTTTTTAGCAGTGATGTTAACGATTACGGCGATTGTCGCACGAAATCGCATCAGTCAAAAAATTCCCTATGTATTACCTTTAGTTTGGGGTGCAATGTTCCTGAGTACCTTCCTCACACTGGTTTACACTAACTTCTTAATTATTCAACCAGATAGATGGTACGAACCGCGCTATATAATTCCTTTGGCTGGGATGGTTTTAGGTAATGGGATGAATGCAGCTGCGATCGCTGGGGAACGTTTGGTGAATAATATGAACACCTTTCCCACGGAAATCGAAACTCACTTAAGTTTGGGTGCAACACCCCAGCAAGCAACTAACCAGTACCGTAAAGAAGCCATTAGAGCCGCCTTACTTCCCACTATCAATCAGATGATGCTCTTAGGTATGGTAGCCATACCCGGAATTACCACCGGACAGTTACTTGGCGGTGTCACTCCCTCCGAGGCTATCTCCTACGAAATTTTGATTATCTTGATAGTTGCAGTTGCCAATTTATTAATAACAGTGTTAATTACCAAAGGATTGTGTCGTCAGTTCTTTAACTCTGCCGCACAGTTGATCAGGTAAATATTTTGACTAATGCTAATTATCAAGATTTAGGAATCAGGAGTCAAAATCTGGTATAAAATCTTGTTGCTGGTAAGTTCTGGCTCCTACATTCTGCCTCACTTCTCCAAATGCACTTCTCTGAGCTAATACCAATATCAAAATAAATAATAACAACAATTAAACTTCTGTGACAACTCCAAAAACCCAAAACTTACCTTTTAGTTTAGCTCTAATTTCTATTATTTCTTTGGCAGTTTTAAATTTTGAATACACTAAGCCTGTAGTCCCTATTTTTGGCTTTCATGGTATTGTAGATACTAAAAATAATATTATTAATGCAGAAGTAATGCACTACTCTAAACCAGAATTAGAAAAATTTTTAGAGTATTTAGTTTTGCATGATTATTGGTTTCTAACAACTCAGGATTTATATGATTTTTTCTTAACTAAATCGCAACCAATTCCTGCGGAGCGTGAGAAACAAAAGCCCATCATGATTTCCTTCGATGATGGTTATAAATCAGTGCATACCAAATTACTTCCTATTCTCTACAAACTAGAAAAAAAATATAAAACCAAGGTAAAGGTTGTTTTATTTATCAATCCAGGTCAATTAGCTCATCAGGAAAATAGTAATTCTAACAAATTAGGATGTCTGGAATTAAGGGAAGGTTTAAAAGCAGGTTTTTATGATATTCAATCTCATGGATTAAATCATAAAGATTTAACAAAATTATCACGTCGAGGATTAGTCAATGAATTATTAAAAGCCAGAACTATCTTAAGGAAATGTACACAAGATTTAGATCCAAAGCAAAAAGTCGCATCTCATTTTGCTTATCCCTTTGGAACTACTAATAAACAGGTAGAAGCATATGTATATAAATATTATTTATCTGGTTATTTATATAACAATGAGATATTAAATCATAGTTGCTTAAAAAATCATTATCAAATTCCTCGTCTAATTGTGAATCGGCAAATATCAACTCAAAAACTTATACAAATGACTGAAGCAAGCTTTTCTATGAATCATAAGCAATATGAAAAATGCTATTAATATCTGGTGACAGGTGATAGGTGACAGGTGACAGGTGATAGGTGATAGGGAAGAAAGATTATCAGGCTGACTGAATTTTTATGCGCTAGTGAATAAAAGCTGAGTACACATCAATTATGCCTATTGCCTATTGCCTGAAGAAATAGGTAAGTGACGAAGAACTTCAGCGATTGACCAAGCCTGGGCTACGGCTCCTCTGGCTTGATGAGGTGGATCGCCATCAAAAATTTCCGAAATAGAACCAATGCAAGCATCATTTAGCAAGTGTTGTAGCAGGGGTTGCCAATCAAAAGGCAGTGGTTCTTGAGGGAGAAAACGCTGCCAAGCACGGATAAAGGGGCCAATTAGCCAAGACCAAACAGTACCTTGATGGTAAGCGCGATCGCGTGTTTGTGAGTTACCTAAATATTTACCTATATATTCTGGATCATTTGGGTCAAGGCTACGAAGTCCATAAGGAGTCAGCAGGCGATCAGTTGCCACATTGATAATTTGACAACCCTGTTCTGGAGTAAATCCACAATGGTAAAGTGACAACGCTAAAACAGCATTGGGGCGAATTTGAGCATTGCGGCGATCGTCAAAATCAATAGTGTCGTACAAATAGCCCAATTGCGGATGCCAAAATTTTTGCAGAGAAGCTTTTACCTGTTGTGCTTGTTGAGCATAACGCCGAGCCTGTTTAGCTAACCGCGTTGCATCCCCTACTTCCAACTGACTCAAGCGTTCTGCCCAGGTACTCATCCAACACAAAGCAGAGTACCACAAAGCATTAATTTCTACTGCTTTGCCAGGACGAGGCGTTACAGGTTCTCCTCCTACCACCGCATCCATCCAAGTTAAAGCCACATTAGGCGCATCCCAACCCAACAGTCCATCAGTAGCATCAACTTGGATGTTGTAACGCGTACCACCGACAAAAGCTTTATGGATTTGTTGCACCACAGAAAACTGCTCAGATAAAAATTGCCAGTCTTGGGTAGCTTCTAGGTACAGTCCTAAAGTTTCAATCCACCACAAGGCCGCATCAATGCTGTTGTAATAAGGTTCACTGTCAACATCAGGAAAAGTATTAGGTATCAGTCCGTAACGACAGTAACGCCCAAAGGTTTGTAACAATCCTTTTGCGAGGTCAAAGCGTTGTGGTACTAACGTTAAACCCGGCAAAGCAATTAAAGTATCCCGTCCCCAATCGTTGAACCAGTGATAACCAGCAATCACCGTAGGACCAGCAATGGAAGCACGATGGACAATAAATTGATCGCCTGCTTTGAGTAGTTGCCGCCAAATTGGGGATGAGGGGGATGAGGAAGAAATTGTTAAACAATCTTCCTCTTCTCCCGCTACTTCCTCATCTCCCCCATCTCTTTCTACTTCCCACCCAAAAATCTCAGACAATCGCTCTTGCTCTGCCTCTAAAGCTTCCGCAAACGTATCCGGGGTAAGAACATCTAGTGGCTGTTCAGGCAAACCCACGCGTGCTTCTAGAGTGACTGCATCCCCTGGCTTGAGAGTAACTGTTAAATAACCAGGGCTGTAGAGGTCTTCGCGATCGCCTAATCCTCGTTGTGTTTCTTCTGGTAATTTATAATACCAGTACCAAACACCATCTGCTTGATATTCTCCTTGTGTCCAGCGCAACTGCCAAGGTGTACCAAAGCGTCCAGATATCATTGCTTGCAGGTACACTTGTTGATGTCCTAGCAGTTGAGAAAATTGTAAATTTGTACTAGCAGTTTGTTGACTATGAAAGTCGCGATCGGCTATCAGCAGTCGCAGCCTTAACACGGCAGTTTCTCTACCTTCATAACGATATTGAATCAACAGGCGATGGCTCATTTGTGAGTCGTGAGGATTTGTTTCTTCCCTAATCCCCCCTATACCCACACCATGAGGCATCAACAACTGTCTACTGAGTTGCCAGTCATCTTCACCCCAAATCCATTTGGGAACTGGGTTAATATCGAAGGAGTGCAGCAGTTTGTAGCCTGTCAGATCAATATTACCTGTACCCCAAATATTCGTTCCCAGTGACACAACTTTCCCGGAAACTTCCAAGCTAGCTTCTAGGTGCGACAACAACAGGGTGCGGCCAGTCGGTGGATTTGTGGCGGCAAATAGCCAACCATGATATGTTCTTGTCCGCGCATCACCAACAGTACCACTGGCAAAACTACCTAAGCCATTGGTCAATAACCATTCTCTTGTATCTAAATCTGGCATTTGCTACTCAAAATCGTTATGACTATGATATAGTCGTAACAGATCGTAATCAAACTGTGACACAGCTTGGATGGGTAAGTTTCAGCTGACCCAAACTCCAACGCTAGAAAACGGATATAAGTTGAAGGAGATAATAGTTAAATGTCCATCACTTACGGAACAGAAGGAAGCCTCCGCGTTGGTCAACAGGCTCCTGATTTTACAGCAACTGCTGTAGCAGATCAGGAATTCAAGACAATCAAGCTTTCCGACTATCGCGGTAAGTATGTTGTCTTGTTCTTCTACCCCCTAGACTTTACCTTTGTTTGCCCCACTGAAATCACAGCATTTAGCGATCGCTACGAAGAATTTAAGAAAATTAACACCGAAATTCTGGGTGTTTCCGTTGATAGCGAATTTTCTCACCTAGCTTGGATTCAAACAGATCGCAAGTCTGGTGGTGTTGGCGACCTCAATTATCCCCTAGTTTCCGATATCAAAAAAGAAATTAGCGCCGCTTACAACGTTTTAGATCCAGCAGCAGGTATTGCTTTGCGTGGTCTATTCATCATCGACAAAGATGGTGTCATCCAGCACGCTACCATCAACAACCTAGCATTTGGTCGCAGTGTTGATGAAACCCTGCGGACACTGCAAGCAATTCAGTATGTTCAGTCTCACCCAGATGAAGTTTGCCCAGCTGGTTGGCAACCTGGCGACAAAACCATGAATCCTGATCCAGTCAAGTCTAAAGTGTACTTCTCTGCTGTTTAGAAGGCAGAAGGCAGAAGGCAGAAGGCAGAAGGCAGAAGGAAAAAAATTAGAAATTGTTCTACCTGTTTCTAGTCAGTATTTCTGCCTTCACTTCACAAGTTCAATTATTTGAAAAGCCTCATCCTACTTATAGAAGTTTGAAAAAAATAAAATTCCCTCTGACCACAGATGAACAACGATAAACACAGATAGAAAATCGGTGTTAACTCCAGTTTTCATCTGTGATTTTGTATTTAGATTTTTGAATTTGAATTATTTATGCTGACATCAACAGATTTTAGTGGTTTATTTAATGAACGTTTCTTTCGGAACTTTCTACCTATTCCAGCTAGTAATGAGCTAAGGCTAGATGTAGGAACACCAGATTTTCAATTGCCAGATATAACCAACGGTAGCATAGTAAAATTATCAAATTACAGAGGCAAGCAACCTGTTTTACTAGCCTTTACAAGGATTTTCACTGAAAAACAATATTGCCCCTTTTGCTTTCCTCATATCAAAGCTTTAAATGAGAATTATGAGGAATTTACCAAGCGCAATATAGAAGTTTTACTAATAACCAGTACAGACGAAAAGCAAAGTCAAATAGTAGTGAAAGACTTAGGCTTAAAAATGCCCTTATTGAGTGACCCTAGTTGCACGGTATTTCGTAACTATCAAGTAGGACAAGCTTTAGGTGCGCCTTTACCTGCCCAGTTTGTATTAGATCAAGAAGGAAAACTGCGCTACAAGCATTTATTTTCTTTTTTAGATCATAACGCTAGTATTGAAAAATTACTGAGTATGTTCAATCAAAATTAAAAGGCAAAAAGTTTTTGATTTTGCCTTTTATATTTTGACTTTACAATTTAACTTGTTGTAAATGACTACGGGGATTGTAGCTACGAATAGCGCGGATTTTTTCATAGTATTCCCGTTCTTGCTGACTCATGTCTTTCGGTGGTGCGATCGCTACCTTCACAAATTGATCGCCACGTCCACCTTTGGGCAGAGGCCAGCCTTTACCCCGTAAACGTAAGGTTTGACCAGAACGCACTCCGGCTGGTAACTTCACATTCACACTACCATCGGGTGTGGGTACATCAATTGACGCACCTAGAGCAGCTTCATCGGGTGTGATGGGTACTTCACAGACAAGATTATCGCCTTCCATCTGGAAAAACGAATGGGGCTGTAATTCTACCTTGAGATATAAATCGCCTCGTTGTTGAGTCATGGGGTTGAATTGCCCTTTACCTCGCACCCGCAGACGAGTTCCACTTTTTGCGCCGGGTGGAATCCGAACATCTATTGTTTCATTCCCCAGACTAAAACGCTTTTGAGAACCTGCAAAAGCTTCCGCAAATGTCAAATTAATAGTGGCTTCTGTATCTTGTGTACCACCTGCACCTGCTGCACCTACATCTTGAAACCCAAAGTCACCAAAGCCACCATAACCAGCACCAGGTCTAGCTGTAGATGTACGATAAGAGTAACTTTGTCTGCCACCACGAGTAGCACCGCCCCCAAAGCGTCCTAGTAATTCATTGATAAACTCATCAAAAGTACCGTATTGACTAAAGTCAACGCCGCCCATATCGACACCAAAACCGCCGCCAGGGAAGCCGCCTTCACCCACTTGTCGCCAATATTGGCCAAATTGGTCATATTTTTTGCGTTTGTCTGCATCTGACAACACTTCATAAGCTTCGTTCACTTCTTTGAACTTTGCCTCTGCTTGCTTATTACCTGGGTTGACATCAGGGTGATACTTACGGGCTAGTTTGCGAAAAGCTTGTTTAATTTCTTCAGGACTGGCAGTTTTACTAACTCCTAAAATCGCGTAATAGTCCTTGAAGTCGGTTGCAGCCATCTACCAGCCTCCTGTAAAAATTCCTTTAAGTTTTTTTCTAAGATGTGAGATTTTGTGTTTGCTAGGTATAGTGCCAAGCACAAATAATTCTGATTTTAAATTAACAAATAATAAATAAAATCAAGTGTGGTTCCTGCTGATTGCATCAGGGCGATTACCGTACTTTGGGCATGGGGATTGGGGACTGGGGACTGGGGATTGGGGATTAGGTAATATTTATTCTCCTCTGCTCCTCTGCTCCCCCTGCTTCCCCTGCTTCCCCTACACCCCTACACCCCTATTGCTCTCTGAGTAAAAAATTAATTGATCTAGTCCTTCCTCTAAGCTGGGGGGTGCGTCGCGGAGTTGGCGGTGCATTCGTAAGATAATTTCTTCGGGGACTGTGCGATCGCGTTTTTGATTGCGTGCTAAACATAGCCAAACTGGAGTTCTCACCCAAATTCCTGTAATGTGAGTAAAGCCTGAGTCACGGGCAAGAGTAATGATTTCACGACGATGGCGGCGTTGGGCGTTGGTAGCATCAAAAATTGCGGGTTTACCTGTAAAAATAGCTTGCTGAAATTGCCTGATAATCTCCCGCCAAATGAGTATCCATGACCCCTGAATAGCTTCTGAACCAAATAATTGCCCCCGGATGGCATCTGTTGAAATCAGCTGCATCTGGGGGCATTCTGAGACTAATTGTCTTGCTAAAGTTGACTTACCGCTCCCAGGAAGACCAATCAGTAGGATAAGTGCTGTTAGCGGTAGGGGGGCGTTGAGCCAGTGCTGTACTCCTTTGGAGAATCCGTAGGGTGTGCTGAGTAGTGAGTGTTGGGTAGTGAGTGGTAAGTCAGAAGTTATGGATTGAGAGTGATTAGAAGTTGTACTCATCACTAATAACCTTAAACTCAACACTCATAACTCAACACTGAGAACTCTCTTCAGCACTATTTAGATAATTGTTCCATCGGGAATGACCGCATTTTTCAGGACAACTACAATCCCACTGCGGATGTAGAAACCTTGGTTTTCACGGTTAGCTTCTTGCACGTTGTCTTTGTTGATAATTTTGACATCATGACCGATGCGGGCATTTTTGTCGATGATGGCACGCCGAATGATTGTATCTGGGCCAATGCCTACGGGAATGTCACCTTTTTCTAAGCTGCACTGCCGTTCTACAGAAGGTTGATAAAAGTCAGAACCCATGAGTAGAGATTCTTCGATCACACAGCCAGATTCTACCCGCGATCGCACACCCAAAACTGAGTGTTGAATGCGACAATTTTTCAAAATACAACCTTCACCAATTATCGATTCTGTAACGTGACAGTCTAATAGTTTGGTGGGTGGTAAATAACGAGCGCGGGTGTAAATGGGGGCTTCTTCATCGTAGAAGCTAAAAGGTGGTAATGGTTGCTGAGTCAGGGCTAAATTGGCATTATAAAAGGCTTCAATTGTCCCAATATCTTCCCAGTAATCATCAAATAAATAGGCTTGAACATTGTAATCTTTTGCAGCATCGGGAATGATTTCCTTACCGAAATCAGTCCGTTCTAAAGATTCTTTCAAAAGTTTGATCAAAACGTCTTTTTTAAATACGTAAATCCCCATTGAGGCGATGTAGGGCTGCAATGCGGCTTGTTCTTGTGACAATCCCAAAATGGTGGTATCAACGCGCATCTTAGCTAAAGCCTCGTCTTTAGGTTTTTCGCTAAAATCGATTACCCTACCGGAATTGTCAATTTTCATCAAGCCAAAATCTGAAGCCCGGCGATCGTCTATGGGGATAACCGAGAGAGTAATATCTGCACCTGTTTCCCGATGGCGCTGCACAAATAGACGGTAGTCCATGCGGTAGAGGTGATCTCCTGACAAAATCAGGTATTCATCTACATCCCATTCTTCCAACAGCCATATATACTGACGCACAGCATCAGCCGTACCTTGGAACCAGTTGGGGTTTTCCGGTGTTTGTTGTGCGGCTAGCACTTCCACAAACCCCTCACTGAAGCCACTAAAGTTGTAGGTACGGGCAATATGACGATTGAGGGAAGCGGAATTAAATTGTGTCAGAACGTAGATTTTAAAAATTTCTGAATTGATGCAGTTACTGACAGGGATATCTATTAGGCGGTACTTCCCTGCCACTGGTACTGCCGGTTTAGCACGTAGTTTGGTTAATGGGTACAGGCGGGTACCTGCACCACCGCCAAGAATAATTGCTAAGACTTTTTTCACAAGATTTCTCCCAACTGCCTTTCAACTCCCACCTACAGTTTAGGACTGTATGTAGCAGCTGGTAAGGGGGGATCAAAGATTATGTCTAAGGAATTTTACAAAACACCGCTTGTGATGTATGTCATTGCCAATAATTAGAAAGCGATCGCTGGTGTATTTATTGGTACTAATCATTAATTTTGCCCGTATTCAGTCATCTTACAGGTCGAAAATCGCCATACTTGAGATGTAGTGTTTGCGATCGCCTGATCGATTTGACCCAAGGTTGATCCGATAACTGGTCAATTTGATGATACGATAGCATCCCTGTGAATATATTCTTTTCCCTACTAACATCACTCACACCCAGACGGGCTAACATAGCAGTTGCCCCAGAATCTAAATTAGTGTCGGTATATATAAATACAACTAAACTCGCTAAATCTGCGTCTGCAACGTCATCTAGTGCAACAACCAAGCTAGCATCAAGTTTTTGATAGTTCATGGGGATTGGGAACATTTCAAGGGTATGTATTCAAGAAAGGCTTTGATCGATAGGTAAGCATTCTTAGTCTAAAGTACAGCTTGAAAGCACTCCCCACTTCCGATTTTCAATTACCGTTGAGCAACCCGCACTAACAAGAATATTCCTGTTACCAAGCCAATAAAGTTGGGCAACCATGCGCCCATAAAGGGAGACAGAATACCGGCTTGTCCTAAAGCACCAGTCATAAAGCTGAGTAAGTAATAAGAAAAAATGACAATCACACTAATGCCAAAACTTGTGCCTCTTCCAGTGCGCTGGGGTATGGTTCCCATAGCTGCGCCGACTAAGCCAAAAACTACACAGACAAACGGTAAGGCGATTTTTTGCTGAATCCGGACTTCCAATTTCCGAATCTTCTGGCGATCGCCTCCCAGCCTTTCCACTGTTAACTGTTCTAGTGATTCGGCAATATTCATTTCGCCATAGTCGCGGCTTTTTTCTGCCAGACTTAATGGCGTGCGGGGTAGTTGCAGTTGTTGCTGTTCAAACCGCAAAATATTCCGGTAAGAGCGATCGGGTGCGACTAAATAGATGGTGCCATTATAAAAATCCCAGACGCTTTGAGCGCCATTCCACTGGGCAGATTCAGCGACCACAATTTGATTTAAGCCTTCTGTGGAGCGATCTATAATCGTTAAACCTTTCATGCGCTGACCATCAAACTGGTCAGCATAAAATAGGCGTGTCAATATTCTGTCTTTACTGCCATCTGCTGCTTGAATTTCCCGATATTCAGGATAAAAAATATTCTGCTGTTTAAAGGTTGGTTTATCTGATTTGAGGGCTTGCTGTAAAGTGAGAGTGGCTTGGTAATTGGCAGATGGTGCAATTTGCTCATTAAATAAAAACGTCATCCCTGTGACAACAAAACTTAACATCACAGCCGTTAACACCATGCGATAAACACTTACCC
Source organism: Nostoc sp. PCC 7524 (assembly GCF_000316645.1). Taxonomy (NCBI): domain Bacteria; kingdom Bacillati; phylum Cyanobacteriota; class Cyanophyceae; order Nostocales; family Nostocaceae; genus Nostoc; species Nostoc sp. PCC 7524. Next base: position 4,694,257 of record NC_019684.1, on the reverse strand, counting down.
CACACCCCCGCAGAGCAATTAGTTCACTTTCGCTGGAAAGACGACTATAAGCCATTAAAGTCGCCAACAGCGTAGACATGGGAAAAGCTAAAACAATGAAATTAGGCAGTTTTAAGAAAAAAACTTGAACAGCGATGCTAATGGGTAGCCCAGATTCTACCACTCTCCTGACTAGCTCAAATACAGCATCAATTGTGACACCAATTGATGAAAAAGCTCCCACACCGAATAGAAATGTGGGCAGCAATTCGCTAGCCAAGTAGCGATCCATGATTGTAAAAGGCAGCAGGGAACTGAGACTGTAGAATGACGAGAGCTTTTTAGACACCATAATTCTGGGGATTGGGGATTGGGAACTGGGGATTGGGGATTGGGGACTGGGGGGATTGGGGACTGGAGATTGGGCAAAAGGAAAATTCTACCTTGTCTACCCATCCCCAGCTAGGATGTTGACTTTGTAACTTTTCAGGGGTGAAAAATTCATGCACAATCCTTTCCTTGACTGGCTGAGTAAAATTTGCAGTGGGAAAAGTTATTTTTCGCGTTCTTATAAGTAACAAGTAATAAGTCATGGGTATTTACTCATTACTCATTACTCATTACTCATTACTCATTACTCATTACTCATTACTCATTTGATGACACCAAAACTGTATGAATAAAAAATGGGTAAATCTCATCAAAGTCAATAGCCTACTCCCCAGCCCCCTGCCTTTTACCTAATAAACTTGGAAATTATCCCCCAAATAATACTGCCTGACTAAAGGATTACTGTATAGTTCATCAGCATTACCATAGGCTAGGATTTGTCCCTCGCGCATGATATATGCACGATCAGTAATAGCTAAGGTTTCCCGAACATTGTGATCTGTGATTAGGATACCCATACCGCGATCGCGCAGTTTTGCCACAATCTGCTGGATCTCAGATACAGCTATGGGATCAACACCTGCAAATGGTTCATCCAACAGTAAAAACTTTGGCCCTTCTCGCCCTGCGGCTAAAGCCCTGGCTAGTTCTGTACGCCGTCTTTCACCCCCAGAAAGTTGAATTCCCTTGCTTCTTGCTACTTTTTCTAGGCGGAACTCGCGCAATAGTGTTGTTATTCGCTTTGGCCATTCCCAGCGCGGCACATTAGTTTGTTCTAGCACCAACCGAATATTATCTTGGACTGAGAGTTGGCGAAAAACACTAGCCTCCTGTGCTAAATAGCCAATGCCCAACCGCGCCCTTTTGTGCATTGGCAATCCAGTAATATCTAAATTATCTAGCCAGACTTTCCCCTGATTGGGTTTTTCTAACCCTGTGGCCATGTAAAATGTTGTCGTTTTACCAGCCCCATTAGGGCCTAGTAACCCGACAATCTCACCCTGAGCAACAGAAAGGCTAACGCGATTGACAATAACTCGCTTGCCATAAGATTTGTGAATATTTTCTAAAACAATTTTCACTATTCGCGAACTGTCTTGATAGTTGATGCTAATTAGAACGTCTAAATCCTGGGGTTTGGGGTGCGGGTGTATTGGTATTACCGTCAAGTTCTGAATCTTGCACCATATAAACAGACTCTACTTGACGATTAGATTGGGGTAAAGCCACAAATCGTCCTTCATCAATCAAATATGTCACCTTTTCGGCGCGGATACTATTACTGCCTTGTTGCAAAATATAGACGTTACCACTAAAATCAATCCGGCGTTCCTTGCTGAAGTATTGTGCTTGAGCTGCTGTAGCCTGAATTTGACGAGCAGGATACAACATCTGTACATTACCACGAGCAGTTATTACCTGATTTTTTGAGTCGTATTCTTGGATATCCGAACGGATAGTCAGGGGGCGATTTCCCCCTGATGTTTGGGCTGTAGCTGTTTGTAGTTGGTTAGGTAAAGCTAAAGTACCTAAAAATGCAGCTGGTAGCACCAACGCTAATCCAAACTGACGCATTTTTGATAAGGGGAATTGATAGCAGGGCTTCATGTCCATTTGGGATTCTGGATTTTAGTTTGTATACTAATTATCTCAAGTAGTTTCTCCAAAGATAAAATCTCCTATTGGGAGTAATTTCGGATAACCACTGGCTGGGACATTGACGCTTGATAAAAGCTGATAGTTTCTTTTTGCCTATAATCAGACAAGTTTTACTGTCAATGCAGGAAAATTAAATCACATGAATGGGTGGACACTCTTGTTTGCAGTTATTGTTGCTGGGCTAGTGTTGTTTATTTGGAGCGGAGTTACACAAAACCTGCCTTGGGGTATTAAAAGTGTCAAGCCAGATATCAAAAACGTAGTAGCTACTCAAGCGATCGCTAGCGAAAGCCAAAACGGTATGATGTATCTCAATGGGGAAATTGTGGCTTTCGTAGCAGTTAAACCCAAAACCTATTACTCTCCCCAACGTTTCTTTATAGTTGAATTTGTAACTCAAATACTGGCGGGGATGATTCTGTGTTTGTTACTGAGTCAGTTATTTGATCTTTCTCTAGTAGGTCGCCAATTCATTATCTTACTTGTCAGTTTACTGATCGTTGTCACCACTGATATGTCCTATTGGAATTGGTGGGGATTTTCCCACCCTTACACTCTAGGAGTAGCAGCAAACAAAATCATTGGACTACAGCTAGCATCCCTAGTAGTATCACTTCTGTTTATGCACACAACATCCTAGGCTTATCAAGCCACAAAACAGATGAATCCTCATATTCTTGAGTCATAAAATTGGGGAATAAGAAATTCTTCCTATTCCCCAAGGTTTCATCTTAAATTATCTTCACTTCACAGAGATAATTCCCAATGTGTAGAATTCAGAATCAATTGTTTCTTGCTCCTGAGTGCTGAATCCTGACTTTTGTTCATTCATCAATCACCACAATTTGAGGTATGGGCAAGGCTTGATTTTTAGCCAGGTTATCAGTGTTAACTGTGTCTGCACCGATGTCTTGTACCGCCTTTAACAAGGTTGCACTCTGATTCAGTAATTCATCGACATCAATACCACCGTAAATTGACGGGTACCGTCGCAGGCGATTGCTACCTTCTCCTAGTAAAATAGCTGCACCTCGCCAGTTACGATTACCCAGATGATAAAGAGAGACTGCGATTTGCAAAATTCCTTGATAAAAGGTTTTTTCCGGTTCGCTGGCTTCAATCCATAAAGCCTCTAGGGTGTCATGGCAGGCGTAGAACTGTCCAGAGTTAAATTGTTCTACACCTTGCCAATACTCTGGGGGCATGGTTTCGCTCATGCCATGCTGTCTCGCACTTCTTTGATTGTTTCGAGAGTGATGTCTTGGTTTTGTCCCGCAAACTCATTATCTGGGGTGAGGAACAGCATACAATGGCACTCTTTGCGTTCTCTCATTGGTACACAAGGGCAGTTCCAATATGTAGCTTTGACTTCTGCTTCTTTGTCTTCGTAGTGACGACATGGACATAAAGGCGCTCCTAGTTCGTCTTTATGTTTAGCTAGTCCTTCAATCACAACTGCGGTGACGGAAGGTTCAGCACAAAAGTAAGTTCCGGTACGCTTGGCGTATTGTTCCGAGAAATGGCGCATGGCCTCTAGACTTTTATCACTGGATTTTGTATTGGCTTCTGATGAAATCATGGGGATCGGCAGCTGATAATTTAAATATTTCTTTGCATTGTACCGCAGCAACACTAGGGTATTGTTGGGGATATCTCCCCAACCTGAGTTTTTAAGTTTGGCTGCAATTGTTCTCAGGCTGATATTTCTGCAATGCTGGGATCAAGAAAAACTATTTGAGCAACTTGTCAGTATTCATTGATTTTTTGAATACATAAAATTTAATTTCATAATGAATTTAAGGGTTTTTGTAACTGTAGTTGTAGGGACTGTTCTTTCTCTATGACGATGCCAGGGTAATCTTTATTAACTACTACTTGTTCTGTTGGGGATGATATGTCTTGCCATAGCAACCAACGGCTACCTTGGGGCAGTGTAGAAAGACTCAGAGGGTTTTGTGTTAACCAAATCAAGGGATATGGAGCATCTTGATCGGTGGTATCTTCTTGAGAGCGAGTTGCAGCTAGGGTTTCTAGAACTGAGCGATCGCCTGCAACTAATCCCGTGGCTGCTGTCCACAGTTGCACCTGTAATTGCTGATGTCGTGCGTAAAAATACAATGAAGCTGCGGTAATTACTGCTTGTTCAAAGTTGTCTGTTTGCCAATTGCCAGCACTATCCAGGGCAATAATGATTTCCTCGCCACTTGTCACCATTTCTAATTCCCGCACCCGCAATTCACTATAACGGGCGCTAGTCCGCCAGTGAATCAAGCGAGTGGGATCGCCGATGCGGTAGGGACGGAGCGATCGCACTAACCCTGATGTAGCTGTCTGCAAGGGTTTACCCCGATACTCACTCCTTTTACTTTCTTCTTGCCCAATTTCATCGACCAAGGGGCAAGTATGCAAGGATAAAACAGTGGGATAAACAATAGCTACAGCTTCACAGTGACGCTGACGGCGACACCAAAACAATCCTAAAGGCGCACCTGTACCTAATTCAACGGTATGCCAGCGATATATGCCTCGCCGTGGCGTAGGCTGGGAATATACCCAATGGTAACTTTCTTGACTGGCAATGGTTTCAATGCCCTGTTGGATAGGTTTCCCTAGGACGAAAGGCAGGATATCCTCAACTTGCAGTAAGCTGACAGATTGCTTGGTGTGATTGTGGATGTCCAACTCTAAAGTTAAATCATCCCCAGCTGAAACGGGTTGAATCGGACGACGAGTCACAGATAAACCTGTGAGCGATCGCGGTGGTAAAAATGCTGCTATACCTAATAGCGCAAAACTCACGCCGCTAATGGCATATAGCCAGCCAGCCATTGTATTAATCGCTGCACCAAAAAAACAAACAGCAATTCCCGCTAGTACCCAACCGGTGTATGCAGGGGCGCTAGCATGGGTTTCTAACCAGTTAGTGATGGGTTTGATCATTTTCATGTTTCCGTTGTAACCCAACACTACTGGAAATTCACACTAGCTCCTCGCTCCCCTACTTCTTCGTACTCAGGACGTAATTCATCTTCCATTTCGTTTTCAACTTCCTTAGTGACTTCATCAATGTGGTACAGTTCACCACAATATTTGCACAGGATAGCTTTCAAACATACTATCTTTAGTAACTATAGGTATGCTCTCCACCAGACTTTGAGAAATTATCAGCCGATCAAATGGATCTTTATGGTAAAAAGGCAGCTGTGCTAACTTATCTAAATGTTCTGGTCGTATTTCAAGTAATTCAATAGCGTTACCATAAACCTGTTGCTTCACCAACTCAGCAAAATTCATACCTAGTTGTAGCTTGCCAATACTGACTTTGATAGACATTTCCCAAAGACTGGCAATGCTCAAAAACCTTTGATTTCGCTGATCTTCAATTAGGTTTTTTGCCGTATCGCTGAGATTCAAACTGCCCTCAATAAACCATAAAAACGTATGGGTATCGAGCATGAGCCTCATGGCGCGTACTCCTCAAAATCTGCTAGCGGCTCATCAAAATCATCTGAGATTTTCACTAAACCCCTAGCACTACCAAACTTGGGGCGTGCTTCCACTCGACCAAGCGGCACAATTTTGAAAGATGTGCCATCACTGCGCGTGATGATGACTTCTTCTCCACTAGCCGCCTCTTCAATTAGTTCTGCTAGGCGAATCTCAGCTTCTTTCAAATTAATTTGGTGCATTGATAATCTTTACCAAAACCAGATGTTTTGAATATAACTTTTTTGTCACTTGTTGACTCAAGGATAATTTTATATGGGCAGTTATAGACAGAATGCGATGTTGGTAGATTATTGTAGGCATCACTTCCAATTTTTAACTTTTACGGTTCTCCCAGAGTGGGTATGTTAAATTAACAATAAAAACAGACTAGAATAATTGATATAGCAGGATTATAGCAATAGAGAATAGTCTTTAGTGGGTAGGGTGCGTCAGTGTGAGAAAACCTAGCTACAACAAGAAATTCTTCATACTGACGCACCCTACAAGCTAGCTAACTTTGAGAAATTTCTTTGAGGGCTTCATGGATAACCTCATCACTCACACCATGACGCTTTAAACTAGCAATCAGTGCTGACACAGTATCACCCTCTAATCGCTCCAAATCAGCTCTGAGTCCTTGTCCAATATAGGCGCGCACTAACGGTTGATAACCAGAAAATCCCAACAATGGTGCTATTCTCTTCAAATCTTCTATAACATCTTCAGGGATGCGAATTGTGATAGTCGTCATTGGACGATTTTTATCTAGTCGCTTTTTCAGTGCTTCAGCTTTCATAATATTCTCTTTCCTTGCGTGTCGCTTTACGAGCCGAAATAATCCGAATCATGTCATTTTCACGCTCAATGTAGACGACGTACAGAAGATTCCACCGCTTATCTAAGCCAATAACAGCATCTCTTTCTTCATGATTGCGACTTGCATCAACAACCACTAAGAACGGATCGAAAAATGCTTCTGAGGCTTGCTGGAATGTCACGCCATCATGATTAATCGGATTTATCCGAGCTTTTTCCTCGTTCCAAACGAAAGTGACATCATTCAGCACGAAATACACATCCATACCTCACAGTTTAGGTGGAGTGTATTTACATTGTCAATACGTATTATAAAACTGAGGTATTTTCCTATAGCGATCGCAAATCGTCATAGCTTGATATTGCCATAACTTACAAACAAAAAAACTTCACTCAATGTCTTAACTACTGCCAAAAACTCTTATTCTGTTTGTTGTATAGTATTGTTGAGTTGCTGACGCTGGGCAATCTAAATTAGTAATCTTAATGCGTTATTCACCGCTTCATCGTTAGGAAAAGCTTCAGCAACATCAGGATCTAACCGCACTATATTTGTTTTTGTACGATATCGCTCAACATATTTACCTCTAACCCCTCCTTCCATTTGAGCAAAATCGTATTCAGGACGTAATTCATCTTCCATTTTGGGTTAAATTTATTTGTGTTTATCGTTAACTTTACTCCCTAAATTTAGGCAGCTTTTATTATGCTGATTCTAGATGAGCAACCGGAATTTGTTCGGTTCTTTCAGGGGGTTTTGCTCCAGTTGCTACAGCATGAACCGCATGAAGAATATCGGCTGAGTAGTAGCGATTTCCACAGGTATCACACACGCCTATCGTCACATCTTCAAGAATAACGAATCCATCTCTATGTTTAAATGCCTCACGTTTTACAGTTCGGGGTTGAACAGTTCCTTCACAATATTCACATCTGTATCCATACATAAGGTTAGCCTTCCAGATCAGAGACTTCATAAACGGTGATTATTAGATAACGTCCGCTACTTGCGAAACGCCCAACAACCCCAACAGGGGTTTGTTGATCTAATGCAGTTCCTACTACTATATATTTTGTTCCTCTTGGATCATCTTTTTCAACCCGGATGACTTGACCTGTTAAAACAGCCTCTTCCACGTCCAAAATTGTTAGCATATCTTCAGCCATTTCTTCCATTGCATGGGCTGACATATCGTATTGGCGGAGTCTAATTTTTTCTCTGATACGATCAATATCACTGCGAGGCACTTGTTTGTTAAGGTAACATTCTGCTGATTTTACCAAGTCTTAAAGACTATTTATACTGAAATCGTCATTTTAACAGATGAGAGCGATCGCAAATCGTCATCGCTTGATATTGCCATAATTCACAAAAAAACTTCACTAAAATACTTTAAAAACTTGAGTCATACAATCAATTTAAACTTATCTATACACTGTTGACTTATAGTTCGGATTGTCTCAAGAATAAATATCTCAGCAGTACAGTAATCACTAAGAAGCATGGTGACATTTGCACGCCCATGTGCAATGGCATTGCGTTTTTCATAGAGTTCAGTTCGATACTGATTGATAGCAGATTTTGCTAAAGCATTAAACTCTGTCGGTGTAGTTTCAATTCCATAAACCCGTTTGAAAATAGTTTTCCGGTCTATGTTATTCTCAGCTGATTTCTTAATCCATGTCCAAATCGATGGTTTTGAGTAGCCAAATTCATCCGATTCTTCTGTTAACACATCAGATCTGACTGTAATTACATCACATTCATCTAATATTTCAGCTTTTCCGGCAGGTCTATAATATAGAAGAGACTTAAGAACATCCAATTCAAATTGCTCAGAAGCTCCTAATAGCCTAACGAAAGCGGAAGTGATGACGAAATTTGGTAGACTATGCCACCCTACACCACTACGATGAACTCCGAAATCAAAACCACCGTATTTCGTGTAGCATGTTTCTCGAATCACAGCTGCTGCATAAGGATAACGCTCCATAAGAAATTCTTTCATTGATATGAGAATATTTACCTGTTCCTCTCCTATTTTTTGGTTTGTTTTAGAATCTGTAGGAGTTAAAATTATAGGAGTCACACCTTGATCACTGAGCCACTGAGCAAGTCCTTCAATGTCTAACTTCTTATACCATTGAATAGCTCCATCTTCCAACGTGAATGCAACAGATTCACGGAGTGCCTCTATTTGACGAAATGCAGCCCAAATAGCAATTCCCATACTTTATTTAAATTACTCACATGAACTGGCAACAAGTTAGGGAGTTGGATAAATTGTTAATAACCCCCAATCTTAGCCATGTGTTTATCCTATTGTCAGATGTAACTTACAAACTAAAATTAAAAAGCCCACTTTTGCGGGCTTTTTAATTTAATTAACCGATCGCTTTACTTACCGTTTCGCCAACTTCTTCGCCATCTTCCGCAAGCGAATAGATTGGGGTGTAACTTCCACCAACTCATCGGGGCCGATGTACTCTAACGCCCGTTCGAGACTCATTTCTACTGGTGCTTGCAACTGTACCAACTCATCGCCACCGGATGCGCGGTGGTTGGTTAACTGCTTGGTTTTGCAGACATTTAATTCTAAGTCTTGGGGACGGTTGTGTTCACCGACAATCATGCCTTTGTACACTTTAGTACCAGGAGTAATGAAGAATAAGCCTCTATCTTCGGCGTTCTTCATGGCGTAGAAAGTAGAAACACCTTCTTCAAAGGCAATCAATACACCTTTGTTACGGGCTTCAATTTCGCCACACAGAGGACGATAATCTAAGAAGCTGTGGTTCATGATACCTTCACCACGGGTCATCCGCATGAATTCACCACGGAAACCAATCAAACCACGGGCGGGAATGACAAACTCTAGCTGGGTGCGGTTGCTAACCCCAGGCTGCATATCTTGCATTTCGCCTTTGCGTTGTCCCAAACGTTCGATACAGCTACCAACTGCATCAGAGGGAACGTCTAACACTAACAATTCATAAGGTTCGCAAGGTTGACCGTTCACTTCACGGTAAATTACCTGTGGCTGGGAAACCTGAAACTCATAACCTTCACGGCGCATGGTTTCGATTAAGATACCCAAGTGTAATTCACCACGACCGGAAACTAGGAATTTATCGGGGGAGTCGGTTTCTTCGACGCGGAGAGCAACGTTAGTTTCTAGTTCACGGAACAAGCGATCGCGTACTTGGCGAGATGTTACCAGTTTACCTTCTTGACCAGCAAAAGGTGAATCATTCACCCAGAAGGTCATCTGTAAGGTAGGTTCATCTACTTTAATGAGTGGTAAAGCTTGGGGTTCGTTGGGGTCTGTGATGGTTTCCCCAATGTTAGCATCAGCAAAACCAGCTACCGCTACAATGTGACCGGCGGAAGCTTCTTCTAATTCCACCCGCTTCAAGCCTTCAAAACCGAGCAATTTGCTGATTTTAGCCTTGACAATTGCACCTGTTTCTGTTACCAAAGCTGCTTGCTGTCCACCGCGAATCGTGCCGTTGTGGATTCTGCCAATCACAATCCGTCCTAGATATTCAGAATAATCTAGGGTTGTCACTTGCAATTGCAGAGGCTTAGTAGCATCACCTACTGGGGGTGGAACATGACGCAAAATTGCTTCAAATAAAGGCTGCATATCCTTGGGTTCGTCTTCCAAGGTTTCTTTTGCATATCCAGACAAACCAGAAGCGAACAGATAGGGGAAATCACACTGGTCATCATCTGCGCCTAATTCTAAGAACAGATCCAATACCTTATCTATTGCACCGTGGGGTTCGGCTTGGGGACGGTCGATTTTGTTGACGACAACGATGGGGCGTAAGCCTTTTTCCAATGCCTTTTTCAACACGAAGCGGGTTTGGGGCATGGGGCCTTCATTGGCATCAACAATCAGGATACAACCATCAACCATGCCCAGCACGCGTTCAACTTCACCACCGAAGTCAGCGTGTCCAGGGGTATCAATAATATTGATGAGTGTTTCTTTGTAGCGAACGGCTGTGTTTTTCGCCAGGATGGTGATTCCTCTTTCCCGTTCTAGGTCATTGGAGTCCATAACGCAATCCGGAACGTCTTCACCTTCTCGGAAAATGCCGGACTGTCTCAGGAGTGCATCAACCAGGGTGGTTTTGCCGTGGTCTACGTGGGCGATAATGGCGACGTTACGAATTGGGAGCGTCATAGAAGCTTTGTGTGAACTCTAGAAGGGTTTTGTAGCTTTACATTTACGTGCTAGGCTGTTTTAACAGAATTGGGGTTGTTAGGCAAATTCTGTAAAGAAGCTTTAATAATTCTAGCTTAATTGTCACAATTCTAGGGGACTTTGTAAATGTGGCTGCAATGGAGAAATCAAGCAGCTTGTGGAACTCAGTGATTTTCTACTTTACATAAACATAGAGCATCAACTGATTTCAGGACATTTATTTAACAACTGTGCCAAAATTAACACTAAGTTTAAAGCAATATCATTCAAGCCCCCAGATTTATCTCTGGTATCTTCAATTTTGAATTCCCCCAAGGGGCTGACTATGCTTTCAGAACGTTTTACCCAAGCTCTCGCCTATGCTCATCAACTCCACGCGCACCAAGTGCGTAAAGGTTCAGGAGTTCCCTATATTGCTCATTTATTGGGAGTTGCCAGTATTGCTTTAGAATATGGAGCTAACGAAGATGAAGCGATCGCAGCTCTATTACATGATGCCATAGAAGACCAAGGCGGTACAGCCACACGCCCAGAAATCCGCCGCCGTTTTGGTGATACTGTCACAGCAATTGTTGATGGTTGTACGGACTCAGACACCACGCCTAAGCCCCCTTGGCGACAGCGCAAGGAAGCTTATCTTGCCCATATTGCTACTGCTTCCCCTTCGGTACTACTGGTGTCAGCATCTGATAAACTCTACAACGCCAGATCCATTCTTAAAGACTATCGCTTGGTAGGTGAATCACTTTGGCAACGCTTCCAAGGCGGTAAAGATGGTACTCTTTGGTATTACCGGGCTTTGGTAGATGCTTTTAAACAAACTGGTAATAGAGCAATAGTTGAAGAATTGGAACGGGTGGTTACAGAAATTGACCTTTTGGTATCCCCATAAAAAAATTGAAGGATGAAGGCTGAAAAATTTCATACTTCATACTTCATCATTTTTTCTGCACGACTGTAACAGGAAAGACAGTCTTTTTCTGGCTAGCGGAACATACTACTTACTGAAGTATCTTCATGAATCCGCCAGATGGTTTCCCCTAACAAATTAGCGACTGACAGCGTGACTAATTGGGGGAAATGCTTGCTTTCTGGGATGGGAATTGTATTCGTCACAATTACTTCTTCAAACAAGCCACTGGACAATCGCTCAATTGCAGGTGGTGAAAATACTGCATGGGTTGCACAAGCATAAACCTGACGCGCTCCTTCTTCCCGCAGTAGTCTAGCACCTTCGGCAATTGTGCCGCCTGTATCGATCATGTCGTCAACTAAAACTGCGGTTTTGCCTTTAACATCACCGATAACATTCAAAACTTCGGCGACATTATGAGCTTGACGACGTTTATCAATAATCGCTAGGGGCGCATCATTGAGTTTTTTAGCAAAAGCTCTAGCCCGTGCTACACCCCCAACATCAGGGGAAACCACCACGATGTCATGCAGTTGTTTGCTCACCAAATAATCCAAGATGACTGGTGAACCGTAAACATGATCAAAGGGAATATCAAAATAGCCCTGAATTTGAGCAGCGTGTAAATCCATTGCTAGGACGCGGTTGGCACCTGCTTGAGTAATCAGGTTGGCAACTAGCTTGGCGGTGATGGATTCTCGCCCGGCTGTTTTTCTGTCAGCACGGGCATAGCCATAGTAAGGAAGCACTGCTGTCACCTGACGGGCAGAAGCACGCCGACAGGCATCAATCATAATCAGCAATTCCATCAGGTGATCGTTAACGGGCTGACATGATGGCTGGATGAGGTAGACATCACAACCCCGAATTGATTCCTGAATTTGAACGTAGAGTTCACCATCCGCAAATCTTTTGCGAATCATTGGCCCCAAGTCCATACCCAGGTAACGAGCCACTTCTTGAGAAAGTTGGATGTTGGCAGAGCCAGAAAATAGCCGCAGGCGATGATTTTCAGTCAGTCCTGTTGCAGCTGGCTGCACTTTTAACGTTGCAGAACTGAGCACAGCAGATCCTCGAAGTGCATTCATGGCAATATTAGCATTAGATATTTAGTAGATTTAACTGAAATAGCCTAAGAAAAACTTCTGTAAGTTTTGTTGAAGCTTTCATAACTACTTTAAACATTTCTCAATAAAACTATTACCCGCCCATTTTTCATTCCTTTTGACAAACGAAGCCTTCTGGAATTCACTGCTGCCAGGTCTATGAACTAATCTCATAGATGAACCTGGGTTAATGCGAAAAACATCCAAATTGTGCAGAACTGGTTTTGATAGAATACTGCTTCTATCCATCGTATTTCTTGCTGAGGGTCAACCCTTGATGACTTAATTGATATTGCACAAGTACAATTCAGTAAACTCCAACTTCCACCAACAAATATATTGCGGAAATCTGAATGTTCGCTGAATTTATAATACTGGTTGCAAAATTATAATATAAACTGACTGAATATATTTTTGGTTATAAATCACAAAAAAAATCACCCAATTTAGGAATTTAGCTGAATTTTCAACTGTGTAGGTTTAGCTGATGACTGGGGCAGTTCTGCTGTATGAACTTGTCATTACTGCTGTGACTGCTATCTATTCTACAAGCTATAAGAAAACAGGTTAATTAATTCCATTATCATGGCTTACAGATATTCTGCGGTTAAACTTATGTTGTTCAAGTTGCTTTGACTCCAAGCCATTGTGTTTTCAGCCTATGAATTTTTGATGGATAGTCACTCAATACTTTACCAATCACTCTTGGATAAATGGGTTAAACTCATCCTGAGCGATTGAGGATACAGCAGAGACTATAGATAACTAGGAAATTTTTACTAATTTTTCACCACTCATTAGAATGACTGAGCTATGTTGAAAGAGGTTTTTGCTACCCTGACAAAACTATTTGCGGTTTGAGGGTATGACAATATCAACCTTACGGAAGGCTGATGCTTACAGGAGATTTTTACTCTACCACCGTTGGTCTTTCAACCGACTAATTCTACCACGGCGGCTAACACCGTCAAAACCGTGTTTCCATCAATTCCGGGATTTTCAGTGAGGAAAGTTGTGGTCAATTTCCACAAGCTGGCTTAGTTGATAATTTCCTCACTTTTAGGTACTGAGAATGAAGTATGCAAAAAAAGTTAAGTAAGTTTGTTGCACCTGATTTACTTACTACCTGTTAACACGGAAGTTACAAGTGTTTTTTGAGCAGTTGTTGGAGGTTTATTTGCTGGCTGTGTACGATACAATATCGCCGCAGGTAACTGTCGGTCGCCGCTTTGATTTATCTTGGTGAGAGACTTCCTCCTCAGTTGCCATTACATTCTATTCATGAATCATGCAACCACCCATTTCAATTGGCACTGTCCTACAAAACCGTTACCGTATTATTCAAATTCTCGGACAAGGGGGATTTGGCAGAACCTATTTAGCAGAAGATCAAAGGCGTTTTAATGAACTGTGTGCAATTAAGGAATTAATTCCCTCAGCTACAGGAACTTCTGCTTGGGAAAAGGCACAGGAACTGTTTCATCGAGAAGCGACTATTTTGTATCAAATAGAACATCCACAAGTGCCGAAGTTCCGAGAAAGATTTGAGCAAGATCAACGCTTATTTTTGGTAGAGGATTACATTGCGGGTAAGACTTATCGAGATTTGCTAAGTGAGCGCCAAGCTATGGGGAAAACTTTCTCTGAGGCGGAAGTATTGCAGCTCATGCGCTCGCTTTTACCTTTAATAGAGCATATTCACAGTCGGGGGATTATTCACCGAGATATTTCACCGGATAATATCATTTTGCGGGATAGTGACGCTAAACCAGTGTTGATTGACTTTGGAGTAGTTAAAGATTTAGCAACACGTCTGCAATCGCCTGAGAGTGCTATGCCGGTGACGACAGTCGGAAAATTAGGTTTCGCTCCTAGCGAACAGATGCAAACCGGACGAGCTTATCCTAGCAGTGATTTGTATGCGTTAGCGGTGACAGCGATAGTTTTACTGACTGGAAAGGAAGCATCGGAATTATTTGATGAACATCAACTAACTTGGAATTGGCAAAAGTTGGTGGTAGTAAATCCACTATTTGCCCAAATTATCAATCGGATGTTGAGTCATTCACCGAGCGATCGCTATCAAAGAGCCATTGATGTAGCTCAAGCATTACAAATATTAGATCAATCTAGGGCTAGTGTCTCTCTCCCTAATGTTTCGCGTCTGCAAACAATCGCTGTTGGCCGTCGTCCTGATGATATACCACCGACACCACCAGCTGCACCCCAAAAACCCAATCCGGCAATTCCACCCAGTCACAGTAGTTCAATTTTAGATAATCCCTTGGCCTTGGGTGCGATTGGTAGTGCTGTGGTAATTTTGGCAGGTTTTGGTTCTTGGGCATTAGTCAGTTCTTTGCGTAGCCACTCCTCCAATTCACCGGATGAAACACCACCACCCCAGACTTTCCCTTCGCCAGTGGTGACTGGGGGTACAACTTTTGAACCGACTCCCACACCTACCCCAGAACCAGTAATTATTAACAAGCGTCTCAATTTGGGAGCATCTAATATAGCCACAGTTGAAGATACTCTCCAAGCCAACCAAATCATCCAATACAGTTTTTTTGGGGAAGCAGGAGACAAGTTAACTACTGCCGTTGATCAAAGTGACGGGATTACACTGACAGTTTTAAGTCCCAATCAACAAGCAATTGATAGCAGCGCCCAGCAAGTAACCAACTATGTAGGCACATTACCCAATACTGGCAGATACACTATTCAATTAACTCTGGCAGATGGCATAACTGCCAGTGATTACAGCTTAAATGTAGTGTTAGAAAAACCACTCACACCTATACCAACGCCAACACCTACATTTACACTCACTCCTACACCTATACCCACACCTACACCTACATTTACGCCCACACCCACACCTACATTTACAATCACACCCACACCCACCCCGACTTTTGAAGGAGAAGAGAATAATAACCCACCTGCTGATGACATCCTGGAAGCTACTCCCGAACCGACTATTTCACCGTAAGGGGGGACTGGGGATTGACAATTTGCAGACTGCTGACATTTCCTGATCAGGGAAAGGTCAGCAGCAAGAGTGTATTAAAATAATTGGTGGCTGGTGAGCGATCGCCAATTCCAGCAGAGACTTGTCTGGTATCTGGCATGACTCAGAACTAACTAAATTCATTTGATTAAGTATTAAACTAACTTGCTGAAAGAACTACTAATTACTGGTACAGATACGGAAGCGGGTAAAACTGTTTTAACTACGGTTTTAGCAGCCTACTGGCAAAAATATTATCCTCAAAGCCGCTTGGGGATTATGAAACCAATACAATCGGGAGTAGGCGATCGCGAATGGTATCAAAATCTATTTAAATTAGAACAATCAGCCCAAGAAATTACGCCTTTATACTTTCAAGCGCCTTTAGCTCCCCCCATTGCTGCCGCTAAAGAAAATCGTTCTGTGGATTTAGGGATAGTTTGGCAAGCTTTAGTAGAGATGCGATCGCGCTATGATTTCCTGTTAATAGAATCTTTAGGTGGATTAGGTTCACCAGTAACTGAGGAGTTAACAGTAGCTGATTTAGCTGGGGAATGGCGTTTACCCACAGTTTTGGTAGTGCCAGTCAAATTAGGTGCAATCAGTCACACAGTTGCAAATGTCGCCTTAGCTAGACAAACACGGATCAATCTCAAAGGTATTGTACTTAACTGTATACAACCCCGTACTGATGCAGAAATAGCCGACTTGACACCCAAAGACTTAATTCAATCTCTCACTAATATTCCAGTTTTAGGCTGTTTACCTTATGTAGATAACTTTACAGACTTTGATCAACTCGCGCAAATTGCCTCAAATCTAGATTTAGAAACATTGTCTTGAATGAGGGAGTGGGGAGTAGGGAGTAGGGAGTGGGGACTTAGGGCTGTAGGGGAGAAAGACTATTGCCTATTTATTGCAAGAGTGCCTATTGCCTAATAACTAACGATAAACTGAGGAAATAACCTCATCTTTGGCGAAGTTAGCTGTCATGGTTTCTACCTTTCCCAACTCGGTTTCTGTTGACTTATCGCGTGTGCGCTTGGCAATTCGCTCATTACAACCACAGTTGGTGGAATGGCGGCGGCGACTACATCAAAAACCGGAGTTAGGATTTCAAGAGAAACTCACGGCTGAGTTTATCGCCAGCAAATTGCAAGCATGGGGAATTGAGCATCAAACAAAGATTGCCCACACTGGTATAGTAGCCACTATCCAAGGTACAAAACCACCCACTCCCCACTCCCCAGTTTTGGCAATTCGTGCAGATATGGATGCTTTGCCAATTCAAGAACTGAATCAAGTCCCCTATTGTTCTCAACATGATGGTGTGATGCACGCTTGCGGACATGACGGACATACAGCGATCGCTCTCGGCACAGCTTATTATTTACAACAGCATCGTCAGGATTTTACTGGTACTGTCAAGATTATCTTCCAACCTGCGGAGGAAGGGCCAGGGGGAGCCAAGCCGATGATTGAGGCTGGGGTACTCAAAAACCCTGATGTTGATGCCATTATCGGGTTGCATCTGTGGAATAATTTGCCTCTGGGAACGGTGGGAGTTCGCTCTGGTGCGTTGATGGCGGCTGTAGAGTTATTCGATTGCACTATCTTAGGCAAAGGTGGACATGGTGCCATCCCTCATCAAACTGTGGATTCTGTGGTAGTTGCAGCCCAAATCGTCACCGCTTTACAAACCATTGTCGCGCGGAATGTTAACCCCATTGACTCAGCCGTTGTGACTGTCGGCGCACTCCATGCAGGTACAACCCATAATGTGATTGCTGATACAGCCACTTTAAAAGGAACTGTTAGGTATTTTAACCCTGCTTTCCAAGGCTTTTTTCCCCAGCGTATTGAGCAAATTATTAGCGGCATCTGTCAAAGTTATGGGGCGGAGTATGATTTTCAATATCGTTCACTTTATCCCCCAGTAATTAATGATCATGGTATGGCAGAATTGGTGCGATCGGTGGTAGAAGAAGTAGTAGAAACGCCTATGGGTGTAGTGCCAGAATGTCAAACTATGGGCGGTGAGGATATGTCATTTTTCTTGCAACAAGTTCCTGGTTGCTATTTCTTTCTTGGTTCTGCTAACCCAGAAAGAGACTTAGCTTATCCCCACCACCACCCCCGTTTTGATTTTGATGAGACTGCGTTAGCTATGGGTGTAGAGATATTTGTGCGTTGTGTGGAGAAATTTTGTGATTAGATAGCTCAACCACCATCAGCTTAGATAATTTATCTAATTGAATTTGAGTTCGACAGGTAATTTTCACCCGCATCTTTGCTTAACAATCAAAATGTTAAACGGTAAATTAATTCATCTGACGGCTTACCTTGGATCAACTCTGCGTTATGGTTAACTTTGACCAAATTAAACCCAAGTTTCTCAACTACCTTACGGGAAGCAAGATTGTGTTCGTTCACCGATGCGTGTAATGTGGAAAGCTGAAAACGTTGTTTAGCTTCGTTGATGGCTAGGGAACAGTAAACAGGTGCGTATCCTCGCTTTTGAAAACCAACGAATGTCATAAAGCCAATTTCTGCGTACTGGTCATCAAAAATACCTATCTCGACAAGACCAATATATTGGTTTTGGGGCGTGACAGCAACCCATTTTAGCCAGACCATAGTTTCATTATCTGGTGATTTTTCTAGGGCGGCGAACTTGAACTGTTGCTCAAGTTCTAAGATAGTTGGGATTTGTTCTTCAAGATATTCATAAATCCCTGGATTACTGATATATAAATAGAGGCGCTGGGCATGGTTTTCTGCAATCTTTTCTAAACGCAAGATGATCGCATCTGTTGCCATGATGGTTGATGATTGACTTGACTATTGGCGGTTCAACGTAGTTACATTAACGTTCTCATTCAATTGGCGAATGAGACGGGATAACTCACGAATAATGTTAACTGCAATTTCGGGAGTTTCTTCAATGGCATCATAAAGTTGCTCTTGAGTTAGTTCTAAAAATTCACAAGGTTCTAAAGTAGTGACAGAAGCGGAACGGGGTTGAGTATCAAATACTGCCATCTCACCAAAGTATTTTCCCTGCTCTACTACTGCTAGTTGTTTATCCCCAATATGGACTTTCACTCTACCAGAGACAACAATATACAGCGATCGCCCTTCTTCTCCCTGTCTAAAAATAGTGTGATTGGCTGAAAAATGCAACTCGTGCATCACTGAGGCCAGGCGCACAATAAAATCATCCCGCAATTCCTTAAAAATCGGGACTCGTCGCACAAATAATAAACGATCAACGCTACTGAGCATAATTTATAGTTATTTTTTACACATAAATTTTAATTATATTTCCAATCTGTTGCAGCAATGGGGCGATCGCATTGCTTGATATAAGGAATATATTATTTTGACAAATCCTTGAGGAAAAGGAGCCGTTAACTGTGTGAGAAGGGTAGACATTAGACATTTTGGTAGATGCAGAAATCACACTATTAGGCATAAAAGTATAACTGTCAATTGCTAGCCAGTATAAGCTACAGATTAATTGGATTCAGCAGAATAATTGCCAAAAAATTTCATAATAAATATATGGAGACGATGTGGAGACTACTAGGGTAGCTGCCAAAGCATGATTTGGAAATGGTTATTGCGACTCTCAATAGTATTCCTGGGACTGGTGCTGTTTGGGGATTTGAGTTCCCGTTTAGGTGCAGAAATTTTCTGGTTCCAGGAAGTCGGCTATTTGCGAGTATTTTTGATTCGACTGGTGACTCGTGGTGGTTTATGGATATTCGCTACTGCCATCACAGCTACCTATTTACTGGGAAATCTGGCTTTGGCGCAACGCCTCAAGTATCCCCATTCCTTGAAAATTGAGGAAGTCAAGCCAGAGGAAGGGGGACTAAGTAGTGAACTGAAAAAACTGTTGAGTCCTCAATCTCCTCCACGTCGTCCACCCCGGAAGCTAGAGGAACAACGCGTAAAACCGATTAAACTACGATTGCTACTACCTCTAGTTTTAATCTTGAGTTTGTTGGTAGGGTTATTGCTGGCTCACTACGGTCATATTGCTCTTTCTTACTGGTATCCTGCCCTTAATAAAAATAATCTCCCGACTCTTGCCCCGTTTCGGCTAGAGACAATTTGGCAATTGGGAGAACAAATTATCTATCAAGTGTCGTATGTGGGCTTGGTAATTGGTGCTGCGATCGCCGTTTTAGTTTATGCTCGATTTTTACTGCCAGCGATCGCGGTTATCTTAAGCCTAGTGTTCGGTACAATCATGTTCCAAAACTGGGCTAAAGTGCTGCAATATTTCCACCCCACACCCTTCAACAGCAGTGAGCCTTTATTTGGACTCGATATCAGCTTTTATATATTTTCTCTCCCCTTCTGGGAATTACTAGAACTGTGGCTGATGGGGATGTTTTTGTATGGCTTTGTCGCCGTCGCCCTCACCTATCTCCTCTCAGCTGACAGTCTCAGCCAGGGGATATTCCCCGGTTTGACATCCCAACAGCAGCGTCATTTATACGGCATGGGTAGCTTACTAATGCTGCTCATCTCCTTCAGTTATTGGCTGAGTCGCTACCAACTGGTTTATTCTCCCCGTGGGGTAAGTTATGGTGCGAGCTACACTGATGTGAACGCTCAGTTGCCAGCTTACAATGCCTTATTTGTTTTAGCCTTGGCGATCGCGACTTATCTAGCTTGGCGAACCATCTTTTGGCGGCCTGCTTCTCGATATCGCCGCTTTGTCTTTTATGGATTGGGTGTTTATCTATTTTTGGTAGTAGTAGCTGGTCATTTCATACCTGCGACGGTGCAATCTTTAATTGTCCAACCCAACGAATTACAACGGGAAGAACCATACATTCGGCGCACTATTGCCTTAACTAGACAAGCCTTTGATTTAGACTCCATTAATGCTCAAGACTTTAACCCGCAAGGCACCTTGACAGAAGCGGATATTAGAGAAAATGACCTGACAATTCGCAATATTCGTCTTTGGGATCAGCGACCACTGTTGGAAACCAACCGCCAACTACAACAATTCCGACCATACTATCGCTTTCCTGATGCCGATATTGACCGCTACACCATACAAACTGAAGTAGAGGCACGCCGACCAGCCGCCCCCCGTTCCTTACCCATCCCTGACCAAGATATTAATGAAGCCACAGAACGGCGACAGGTATTAATTACCGCCAGGGAATTAGACTACAGTGCCGTCCCCCAGCAGGCGCAGACGTGGGTAAACCAACATTTAATTTATACCCACGGCTACGGCTTTACTATGAGTCCCGTGAATACAGTGGGGCCAGGAGGATTACCAGAATACTTTGTCAAAGATATTGCTGGTATTGATGGCAGTCCCCTCAATACTGCCAATGCAGCTATTCGTGACAGCATTCCCATTGGTCAACCCCGGATTTATTTCGGTGAAATTACTAATAACTATGTAATGACTGGTACAAGAGTCAAAGAATTAGACTATCCCAGTGGCAGTGATAATGCTTATAACACCTACGATGGTTTGGGTGGTGTACGGATTGGTGCAAACTGGCGACGGTTGTTATTTGCCACCTATTTAAAAGATTGGCAAATGTTGTTTACACGGGACTTTTTACCGGATACTAAAGTATTGTTCCGGCGGAATATCAATCACAGAATTCGGGCGATCGCACCTTTTTTAAAATTCGACAGTGACCCATATTTAGTCAGTGCGGAAGCCCATCCAGAGTTTCCTGGTCAGAATAATTATCTTTACTGGATTGTAGACGCTTACACTACTAGCGATCGCTATCCCTACTCAGACCCAGGTAGGGAAGGTATTAATTACATCCGTAACTCAGTTAAAATCGTGATTGATGCCTACAACGGCACTGTTAACTTTTACATTGCTGACCCTAGAGATCCCATCATTGCTACTTGGTCAGCTATATTTCCTCAACTGTTCAAACCCTTCAGTGAAATGCCGGTAATGCTGCGCCAACATATCCGTTATCCGGTAGACTTCTTCTCCATTCAATCTGAACGGTTGATGATTTACCACATGACAGATCCCCTAGTATTTTACAATCGGGAAGACCTGTGGCAAATCCCCAAAGAAATTTATGGTAGTGAATCTCGTTTGGTAGAACCTTATTATTTAATTACCAGCCTACCGACAGTTCCCTTTGAAGAATTTATCCTACTGTTACCATACACACCCAAACAGAGGACTAATTTAGTTGCTTGGTTAGCCGCGCGATCAGATCGGGAAAACTACGGTAAGTTGTTGCTATATGTCTTTCCGAAGCAACGCCTAGTATACGGGCCTGAACAAATCGAAGCCAGAATTAACCAAGATCCCGTAATTTCACAACAAATATCATTGTGGAATCGTCAAGGTTCTAGAGCCATTCAAGGGAATTTATTGATCATTCCCATTGAACAATCTCTGCTATATGTTGAGCCAATTTATCTAGAAGCCACCCAGAATAGTCTACCAACCCTAGTGCGTGTAGTTGTAGCCTACGAAAATCGGATTGTCATGACACAAACTCTAGAACAAGCTTTACAGGCAATCTTTCAACCAGAAGTCACACCTGCACCAGCAATTATTCGTCCGTTTGAAGAAGAAACACCAGCTGAGTAATATCGTTTCCGGATAAAGACTTATCATTGTATAAATTATTAACCTGCAACTGGCACAAATTGACTAATCCTTTCTGCCCAGGCATGATTATTATCAATTGTGAGAATAATTCTTTGGAATGGTTCATCTCTCAATTCCAAAGTCAGATAGTTCTTGTCTTGTGTTACATACCAAAATTCCTTACCTCGATTGCTGTAGAAAGTTCCTGCTTTAATAATGCCGGGAATCCCAGTACCAGGACAGCGAATTTCTGCCCAACTACTAGCAGGTTCGGTTATAGTCACTGCTGCTATATGATTAATAGGAATCACGAAAGTTTCATTAAAATTAAAAGTTAATAATTGCTCGTACCATTCCCATGTAATTTTTACGTTTTCATTAACAATACTTAGCTGCATAGATTTCTATCCTTCTCTCTAAAATATGAGAATGCTGATTACGATTCTCATAGAATACGCGAAACCACTTAATAACAACTTCCTCCAGTAGTGTCATCCAATCGGGTGATATAACTCATGACTCATCGTGTCTTTATAGTTGCAGTTAAGTAATTACACGTTTACATAAAAATTTAGTAATCTCTACTGTTTGTATTGGATTTTGGGAATCCTAAACGTAGACAGCTACATAAATCATCTACCATTAACAGTTATTAAAACACTAAATACAAAACTAGCCTTAAACCTCTGTGTTCCTCTGCGTAAACCTCTGCGCCACTTTGCGTTTAAAAATAAAGTATTAGTGATACCTACAAAAATTTTAAATTTCCCTTAGACAAAAATAACTGAAAATCAATAAAAACAAAGGTATTTTTATGACTCAAAATAACAGGCAATTCATGCAATCAATAGCTAGTCATACTATTGTTATATGTACCAGTATCATTTTGCTTTCAGAAACAAGTTTTGCCTCTATTGAACAATATGAAATTAAGATTGCCCAGACGACACAGACAACCGCTAAACAAGTATATGAGCAGGGGAAACAACTGTATGAGCAAGGGACGGCAGCCGCTAGACAACAGGCAATAAAAAAATTTGAGGAAGCCTTAGTATTATATCGAGCTGTAGGCGATCGCTCTTTCCAAGCTCTCACTCTCGTTTACATTGGCAAAATTAACTCAGACTTGGGCGAAAAGCAAACAGCACAAGATTACTACAGACAAGCCCTATTACTCTACCAACAAATCAAAGATAAATCAGGGCAAGGTACAACCCTCAATAACATTGGCAAAATCTACTCCGAGTTAGGAGAAAGACAAAAGGCACTCGATTATTATTTTCAAGCCCTCCCTCTGCGACAACAAACACAAGACAAAAGAGGCGAAGGTATTACTCTCAATAATATTGGCGTAATCTACAGTTTCTTGGGAGAACATCAAAAAGCTTTAGACTACTATCATCAATCCCTACCCCTAAAAATCCTAGTAGGTGAAAAATCTAGCACAGCTAATACCATTAATAATATTGGCAAAGCCTACTCCGATTTAGGAGATGAGCAAAAAGCTTTAGATTACTTCAATCAATCCTTACTTTTATACCAACAAGCTAAAGATAAAAGTGGTGAAGCAATTGTCTTGAACAATATAGCCATTGCCTATTCCAATCAAGGACAACAGCAAAAAGCCTTGGATTATTTTTATCAGTCACTGCCGCTATTTGAAATAGTAGGAGATAAATCAGGAAAAGCGATCGCCCTTCTGAATTTAGGTAGAGTCTACGTGAAATTGGGAGAACAACAAAAAGCACAGGATTATTTTCACCAATCTCTACCCATATTCCAACAGGTGGGAAACAAGCCCAGAGAAGCCCACAATTTATATCATCTGGCGGCTTTGGAACGGGATAAAGGCAACTTCAACACAGCCCAAACACAAATTGAGATAGCCATCAAAATTGTTGAGGATATCCGCTCTCAAATCACCTCTCAGGAACTCCGCACTTCGTATTTTGCTACAGTGCAGGATTATTACCAGCTCTACATCGACTTGCTGATGCAGCGACACAAGCAGCAACCATCTCAAGGGTATGATGCTCAGGCATTGCAAGCTAGTGAACGCGCCCGCGCCCGTAGTCTCTTAGAATTGCTGAGTGAAGCTAACGCTGATATTCGTCAAGGAGTCGAACCAGAGTTACTTTCCCAAGAACGCAAACTGCGACAAAAACTTGATTTTTTAGAAACGCAACAGATAGAACTGCTGAGTCGTCACCATACCGAATCTCAAGCGCAAGCTTTAGCAAAAGACATTACAACACTGCTAGAACAATATAAACACTTACAGGCAAAGATTCGTGCTACCAGCCCACGTTATGCAGCACTGACTCAACCTCAGCCTTTGTCATTAGCACAAATTCAAAAGCAAGTTCTGGATGACAACACCTTATTACTAGAATATTCTCTAGGAGAAAAGCGGAGTTACCTTTGGGCAGTTACCAATAAGAGTATTAAGAGTTACGAATTACCTAAACGTGCAGATATTGAAGCGATCGCCCACAAATTCCGTCAAGATATTACCAGTCCCTATCTCCGCCATAGCCCATCTATAGATACCCTATCTCAGATCATCCTCGCTCCGGTAGCCCCACAATTGAAAAATCAACGTTTAGTAGTTGTTAGTGACGGGGCTTTGCAGTATGTACCATTTACTGCCCTAAATACTAATTACTCACAAGCTGGCAACAAATATCAACCATTACTACTGAACCACGAAATCATCACTTTACCCTCAGCCTCTACAGTTGCTATCCTCCGACAAGAACACAAACAGCGTCAACCTACATCTAAAGCATTAGCTGTATTGGCAGATCCAGTTTTTAGCAGTGATGATGAGCGTCTTCAAGGTAAAACCGCTCGCCCTGCTGTTGTAGACAACAATTTAAACAAACTCGCCTTAACAAGAGCTGCTAGTGACTCTGAGATCAGATTTGAACGTCTACGCTTTACACGCCAAGAAGCCGAGGCGATTCTGGCACTTGTACCTGATAGTAAAGGTAAGCCAGCTTTTGACTTTACCGCTAGTCGCAACACAGCCACTAGCAATGAATTGAGCCAGTATCGCATCATCCATTTCGCTACTCATGGCATTCTCAACAGCAAACATCCAGAATTATCTGGGGTAGTATTATCGCTATTTGACAATCAGGGAATGCCTCAAAATGGCTTTTTACGCTTACATGATATCTTTAACCTTAACCTGCAAGCTGAGTTAGTTGTACTCAGTGCTTGTAAAACTGGACTGGGAGAGGAAGTTAAGGGAGAAGGATTAGTTGGTTTAACTAGGGGATTTATGTATGCGGGAAGTCCACGAGTTGTGGTGAGTTTATGGAGTGTGGATGATCAAGCCACTTCCGAACTGATGCAGTTGTTTTACAAACAGATGCTACAAACAGGATTAAAACCTGCGGCAGCGTTAAGAACTGCACAGATAGAAATCTGGCGTAAACAACAGTATGCAGCACCTTATTATTGGGCAGCTTTTACTTTACAGGGTGAATGGAAGTAGAGAAAGAATTATTCAACAGCTGCAACACTGACACTGTTATTGATCAGATGCCCATCTTCCATGTAAATAATCCTATCGGCTATATCTAAAATGCGATTGTCGTGGGTGACAAGCAAAATTGTACAACCTTGTTCTTTAGCTAGTTTCTGCATGATTTCCACGACATCACGCCCGGATTGTTTATCTAGTGCAGCTGTAGGTTCATCTGCTAAGACTATTTTAGGCTGACTGACTAAAGCACGAGCGATCGCTACCCGTTGTTTTTGTCCTCCTGATAAATTATCTGGATAGTAATCTAATCGATTTCCTAACCCTACTGCCTCTAGCATTGCTTGGGAACGAGTCAACATTTGTTGGGGTGAAATGTTGGCTTGCACCTCTAAACCCATCCGCACATTTTGCAGTGCTGTTAAACTTCCGTGCAAGTTATGCGCTTGGAATATATAACCGTTATTACGTCGCACTTGGGTTAATTGTTCGCTACTGGCACCACAAAGTTCTTTCCCTAATACTCGCAAACTACCAGACTGGGCAGAACGCAATCCACCGACTAAAGTTAACAGTGTAGTTTTCCCAGAACCGGAAGGCCCTGTCATAATCACAATTTCCCCAGCGTTAATTTCCAGGTTGATATTAAATAAAACCTGCTTTTGCAGTTGACCACTACCAAAGTAATGATCTAAATTTTGAGCAGAAATAACAGGATTAAATTTATTAAAAGCTTGCATATTAGTGATTGAATTATTTACTTACCCAGTCCCCAATACCTAATCCACAGTCCCCTTACCTCAAAACATATCAGCCGGGTCAGCAGACTGTAATTTCCGAGTAGCGATCGCTCCCGAAATTGTACACATAATTATCGTTATTAATAAAACTGTGATGGCTCTAACGGCAGTCATATATATCGGTAAATTTGTGGCATTGGCTGCTAACCGATACAGTCCCAATGGGACGATCAATCCCGGAATGAAACCCAAAGCTGCTAAGATAATTGCTTCTTCAAAAATCACCCCTAATAAATAGGAATTACGATAACCCATTGCCTTGAATGTGGCGTATTCTTTTATGTGGGCATTAACATCTGTTGATAAGACTTGATAGACAATAATCACACCCACAATAAAGCCCATTGATACGCCTAAAGTAAAAATAAAACCAATAGGGCTTTCTTTTTTCCAGTAGTCTTCTTCAAATTTGATATATTCTGCACGAGTTAATACTTTTACATCTTCAGTTCTGAAGTAAGCTTTCAAATCATCTGCTACTTGTTGTGGCTCATATCCTGGTTGAATATTAACTAAACCTAAACTAATGCTTCCTGCTTGTCTTCTCGGAAATAACCGCAAAAAATTTTCATCACTGGAAACTAAAGTGGCATCAGCACCAAATGATGCTCCTAATTTAAATAAGCCATCAATGGAAATTGTGCGTCTATCAACTTCGGTGGTGACAACTTTACCTGCATCTATTTGCTGAAAAACTTCTTCATATGCTCCTCTGGCAGCACGATCAAACAAAAATTTTCCTGGTAGTTTAATCTTATCTAGCTGAGTGTTGATTTCTGGGATATTCAGAGCTGGCTGCTCAGGATTAAATCCTATTGCTTGGATTGTAGTTTTACGACGAGTTTGGGGATTTTTCCAAGTGACTAACCCAATATACAAGGCTTCAGCTGATTTTACACCTGGCACATCCGCAGCTTGTAGTAGTCGCCGTCGCGAGAAGGTAGCCATATTTTGCATATTTTTGCTTTGGGGACTAATTAAAATGATGTCTCCCAGTAAGGCGCGATTGAGGCGGGTGTTGCTGTCATACAAGGCATTTTGAAAACCTAACTGCATGAAAATTAACACATCGGCAAAGGCGATACCTGCTAAAGCTACTAGCAAGCGACTTTTTTGATGGCTCAGTTGTAACCATCCTAGAGGCGTACGCCGTTGTAATTCTTGAACTAATCCCATCACAGTTGAATCACCGCCTTAACTTGCAAATTGGTAAACTTGGCCGCTTTTTGGCTAGAGGTTTCATCTAACCGGACGTGGACTTCTACAACTCTCGCATCAATATTTTCACTAGGATCTGTGTTAATAATGTTCTGCCGTTGTACTTTCCAGCCAATCCAATCTACTGTTCCTCGTAATTGTCCGGAAAGAGAATTACTTGATATCTGCACCTGTTGTCCAGAACGGATTTTGTTAATATCGCTTTGGTAAACTTCCACCACTGCATACATCTGGTTAGTTTGCCCAATTTCCACGATGCCGTCGTTAGATACTACTTCACCTGCACGGGTATGAATGTCAAATATCACACCATCTTGGGGAGCTTTGACATAGGCTTGCGCCAAATTTGCCTTTGCTTGCTTCGCTGCTGCTATGGTGCGGCTCACTTCGGCTTTTGCTGCGGCTACATCTACAGGACGTACTTCCGCGATTTTGTCTAGGGTGGCGGTGGCTGCACTCAGTTGTTGATCACCAGTGGCATTAATTCTAGCTAAGGCTGTTTTGGCTTCACTAATTTGCTTCTGTCCAGTGCTATCAATCCGTTGCAGGTTTGCCTGAGCTTCGTCTAACTGCTGGGTAATGGTATCTACATTTAGCCTTTTGCTGTCGAAAGCCGACTGAGAAATTGCCCCGTCAGAGGAAAGTTGCTGATAGCGTTGAAATTCGATTTGAGCATTTTTTAGCTCTGCGGCTAATCTCTTAATTGTGGCTTGTTGGGCTGTTTTTTCACCTTGCCACTGGGCTTCTAACCTGGCGATCGCTTCTTTTTGTTCTCTTTCATTACCTACTGTCTGGGCTTGTATTCGGGCAACTTCGGCTCTTTGGGCGGCTATTTCACCATCTTTGGCTCCTGCTTGAATTTTTGCTAAGTTGATCTGGGCCAGTTTTACAGCCTCTTGGGCTTCTTGGTAAGCTGCTTCTAGGCGATCGCGGTTATCTAAAATCGCAATTAACTGCCCAGTTTTTACCCTATCCCCTTCCTTTACCAACAATTGCTCTACCCGACTCCCCTGACTAGATGAAGGTGCAGATAGTTTAATCACCTTGCCTTGAGGTTCTAGTCTTCCCAATGCTGTCACCGTCGTTACTTGCGGTATGCTAAATTGGGTTGTTTCCGAAGACTGGGCCGGAGTTTGCCAAAATTCCCAAGCCTTGAATCCGGCGATCGCTAAACCTGTCGTTACTGCCAATATTAGTAATGGGCGAGAACTAGGCTTGAAGAATATGGAACCTTGATCTGCTACATCGCGCATCATCAGCCCCTTTTGCTTAGTACCTTAAATAAACTAATTAGTTTATTTAGATGTAACTAAACTAAACCGTACATTACAATAATGTCAAGAGTTTTTTGGGAAATTAAAAAAATTGGGCATAGGTACTAGGTGAGAAGCAGGGGGGAGTGAATTGTATCAAAATTTTCGTGAAAGCACGCGGCGTGTCACTCCACTACAGCTAACACCACCAGATCAACGCCGCGCTACCGCTAGCAACACTCACTACATATGACAAAAAAGAAGATACAGACAGAAGACCGAATGCTATCACCCGAAAAGGTAGACGCTATTCTTGCAGGTGCAATGCAAGAGTTTTTAAAACATGGCTATGCTGCTACTTCAATGGATCAGGTGACAGCAGCAGCAGGTGTTTCTAAAACAACCGTTTATAGCTACTTTCAAGATAAAGAGGGGTTGTTTACTGCTTTAATTGAACGCCTAGCACAAGAAAAATACCTAGCAGTGGAAGATCCCAAATTTCGGCAAGGAGAGCCACAGATAGTTTTGCGCCGCCTAGCGAAGCATATTTTGTCTCAAGTCCATCCAACACAAGAGTTGTTGAGCTTGGTGAGATTGATTATTGGGGAGTCTGGCAGGTTTCCTTCCCTTGCACGAATCTTCGTGAGTGACATATATAAGCCTCGTTTAGAACTGGTGAGCCAATATTTTACTGATCATCCAGAATTGCAATTATTCGATCCGCAAGCAGCAGCACGTATTTTTATCGGCACATTGATTCATTTCACAATTATTCAGAATATGCTGCATGGTGAGGATATTTTACCAATGGAGCGCGATCGCCTGATTGATAACTTAGTCAATTTAATAACTATCAATCTCTCAAAAAATACATCTACTCATCAGTATTCTGGTACTAGGCAGAAATCACCCAGACGCAAGCGGACATCTTCAGGGAAATTTCAGACGGACTACAGTCATGAGCCTAAACAGTTAAGGTCTATTAGATTGACAGATACAGCCTGGGAAAAGTTAGCAGAATTAGCCGCTAAACATAATTTGACACGCTCTGAAGCTATTGAAACCTTTGCGCGTCAAGGCTTGTTACCAAATCAGGATGAAGAGTAATTATGTATATACATGGCTAAATACAACAACCTAGTTTTATCACTCATATTATGTATATACATGGATAAATTAATTAACAGCCAATCCCCCCACCTAGTCCTCAAAATCCTGATTGATCCATTCCCTTGCAGCTTTTTCAGCCGCGTGGAGAGTGTAATAGAGTTTTCGTTGTCCGAAGACAGCACCACCTACAGTTAATACTCGAAACTGCCAACAGTCATCTGCTTGGAAAACCAATAATGTCAAACCCTGAATACCAACCAGCAGGTGTACTTTGACTTGGTTGTCTGTCATTATCAAGCAGCCATAATATCAATAATGAGATTACTAATTATGGCAAAGCCCATAAGCATTGACGACTGTACAAACAGTGACTATTAAATTACAGCTTTAACTCGGAATTATTTAATGTTTGGAGTCTTTAGGCGTAATCTTGCCCCAGGTTCTTCTAAACCCTTAATCCTGCCGTAAATCTAGCGTCAATTCCAGAAAGCTGGTACTGTGGATTCTCAAGCATACTAATGTGCATAAAAAAGTAGCTGATGACAATCACGATCGCAATCAATACTGACTCCGTTAATAGCCTGGATTTATCGCCAGTCAACACGGTAATTCATCAACTGCTACAAGAGGGAGCAGTAGCTACCCAAGAACAGCAGTTGCAGTTTGATATTGACTATCCCCTAGAACCTGGCGATCCTCGCGAATTGTCAGAAATTCCTGAGTTACGGCTGTGGTTTGTACGGTTGGATGCTAAATATCCCTGGTTTCCATTTTTACTAGACTGGAAAGCTGGAGAACTAGCTCGTTACACTGCCATGCTGGTACCGCATCAATTTAGTGCTAAAGAGGGTATTCAGTACAATCCCGAAGCTTTAGAAATCTTTTTGATGCACAAAATTTTTACGTTGAGTGATTGGTTAAAGCAACAAGACATACCCTGGCAATCGCGACTCAAATCTATGGCGCAAATGCTAGGTTATGAATTGGACGATGCCCTGTTTGAGATATTTTGAAGGATTGGGGACTGGGTTCAAGGCAAAAGAAAAGAATAACTTTTTCTGCCTCGTACCCTGTTCCCAAGTAAGAGATACTCAACCACCCCAGATTTTCTGTAACACCTGTTGAGGAGAAATATCTGCGACTCTTCCACTAGGAGATTTGATACCCAGAAACTTATCGCTTTTTGGTAATACTTTAGCGGGTTCAGTAGCACCAAGCAAAGCAATAGTATAAGTCTGTACTGCTACACTGAGTTGCAACGGCGCACTCTCATTAGATAGCATCAGGCTGGCTCCAGCGATGATCGCAGCTAACTTGCCGATATCTTCAGGGGCAGTCACCTTGATATTGGCAGATAAATCACGCAGCGATCGCACAAACCCTTCATCATTAGCCCCCTGAATCACAACTATAGGCAAATCCGGCTGTTTGTGTTGAAAATCTTGAATAATTTCCTGCCAGTTCTCTAACGGGTAAATTGCATCTGCACCCTTAGTAGAAGATACCCAGCCAGAGCCACCATAAATCAAAACATAACCTGTTTCATTCACCCCTAGGCGTTTTTGTTCATTTTGCGCCCACTCAATATCCGGTTTTGGTACATTTACCCCTAACTCTGGGGTAGGGGTATCAATACCTAGTGGTTGCAGCAAGTCGTGGTAAACAGTCGCTGCATACTGGGATGGTTTAAACGGTACAGATTTAGTGAGAAATCCAGATCCTTTACCTTGGTAGCCGATACGTGTGGGAATTCCTGTTAACCAGAGAAAAAGACCCACTAACCAACTTTGCCCCACAGTAATGGCTAAATCATACTCGCGATCGCGAATTGTACCCACGAGGTTGCCCCAATCGGCTAGGCTGTTACGATCTTTAAAATCGAAAGACAGCACCTCATTGACTGACTTACTCACCCGGTAAGCTGCCTTTGATCGGGGTTCGGTAACGACATCTAACTGAGCGTTGGGGTAATATCGCTTCAGATCGTCTAGAGTCGGAAAGAAGAGAATTTGATCGCCAATTCCACCAGGTACAAGGGCTACTACTCGCATAATAATTATTGACGCTTACTCGCTCCTTATTTTAGGGGAATATAGGGATTAGGGATTGGGCATATAAATTCAAAATTCAAAATGCAAAATGCAAAATTGAATAATTTTGCCTACTGCTTCCAGTCTCCATTCCCTAATCCCCAGTGACGACATTGAGGAATACAGTGTATCTATTAATTCCAGCCGCAGGCGTAGGTAAAAGAATGGGGAGTGACCGGAATAAACTCCTCTTAGAAGTGCGATCGCAACCCCTTCTGACTTGGACACTCTTAGCTGCACAAGCAGCCACGGAAATTAGTTGGATTGGGATTATCTCTCAGCCGACAGATTGGCCAGAATTTAAAGCCATTCTCGCCACCTTAAACTTAACTAAACCAGTAGAGTTAATTATTGGTGGGGCAACCCGTCAAGAATCCGTTTATAAAGGCTTACAGGCACTACCAAAAGCAGCAGAGCAAGTTTTAATTCATGATGGTGCTAGATGTTTAGTAACACCAGATTTACTCAACTCCTGCGCCCAAGCCATTCGCCACTGTTCGGGCTTGATTGCGGCTGTCCCCGTCAAGGACACGATCAAAGTTGTTGACGCAAATGGCATAATTCAAAGTACACCCGACCGTCGCCATCTTTGGGCAGCACAGACTCCCCAAGGCTTCAACGTTAAGTTGTTGAAACAGTGTCATGATGAAGGTGTGCGGCAAGGTTGGGAAGTAACCGACGATGCAGCTTTATTTGAAAAGTGTGGCATCGAAGTCAGAATTGTGGAAGGAGAGGAGACGAATTTAAAAGTCACCACACCCCAAGACTTAGCGATCGCAGAATTTATCCTCAGCAGTAGACAAGGAGTGGGGAGTGGAGAGTAGGGAGTAGGGAGTAGGGAGTGGGGGAGAAGCAGAAGAAAATAACTATTGACTTATACACCAAAAATAAGTATAATCCCACACATTTATTAAATTGACTGTCTCATGACCATTGACAATTGACTAAATGAATACAGCCACAGCGACTAAGATAGAAGCGATTCTCTATTTGAAGGGTAAACCCTTGTCGCTCGGCGAAATCGCCGAGTATGCCGCCTGCGATCGCGCCACGGTCGAGGAAGGTATCATTGAGCTAATGGACAACTACGCCCGCCGAGATAGCGCCTTGGAAGTCGTAGAGACCCCAGATGGTTACAGTTTGCAGCTGCGGTCTGACTACCATGACTTAGTGCAAACGCTGATTCCCGTAGAATTAGGACTAGGGGCATTGCGAACACTAGCAGCGATCGCTCTCAATAGTCCCATCCTCCAAAGTGATTTAATTAACCTGCGCGGTTCGGGGGTATATCAACACGTTCCCGAACTGGTAGAACTAGGTTTTGTTCGTAAGCGTCGAGATAATGAATCCCGTTCCTATTCCCTACAAGTTACACCAAAATTTCATCAATATTTCCAAATTGAGCAACTTCCCCAAGCGTTTGAGAAAGAACCGAAAGAACAGCAGCTAGAACTCGACTTAGAAGCGGGAGTAGGGAGTGGGGAGTAGGGAGTGGGGAGCAGGGGAGCAGGGGAGCAGGGGAGCAGAGGAGCAGAGGAGCAGAGGAGCAGAGGAGCAGAGGAGCAGAGGAGCAGAGGAGAACTCTTTTACCCAATCCCCAATCCCCAGTCCCCAGTCCCCAGTCCCCAATCCCCAGTCCCCAATCCCCAATCCCCAATCCCCAATCCTGAATAAAGCACTATCCTTGTACTATGGTTTAGAGTAGAATTAGCAACTAAGCTAAAAAAAATTGCCAATGGTGTTTGATCCTGACTTTTTGAACGACAATTCCGAGGAACACCCCAACCAGCTACTTTCTGACAACTTTGGGGAAAACCCCAATCAGTTACTCAAGTATCTCCAACATCAGTCTCCTGAAGTTCTAGCCCGCGTTGCCCAATCTGTCAGTCCGGAAATTAAACAAATTATTTCCCAGAATGTCCAAGGGCTAGTGGGTATGCTCCCCGCAGAAAATTTCAACGTCCAAATTACCACCGACAAAGAAAACCTAGCCGGGCTGTTAGCATCGGCCATGATGACAGGTTATTTTCTGCGCCAAATGGAACAAAGGATGCAATTAGATCATTTATCTAATGGTCAATAATCCATAGTCAATAGTCAAAAAATGAGTACGTAAAAATAACAGGCTAATGACTATTGACTAATAACTAAGGAACTTCCAATTAAATGAGTAATGAGTAGTGAGTAATGAGTAATGAGTAGTGATTAATACCCATTACTTATTACTTATTACTTCAAAATTAAAGACAGTTGGAGTCGGGGATTTAAACCCCAACTCAACTGATACTACGTGTAGATATAGGGGTATTAAACCCTTGAATTTACGATAAAAAATATCCAAAATGTAGGGTGCGTCAGTGCGAAAAAACCTAACTGTACTAAGAAATTATTCATACTGACGCACCCTACTAACCGTCCATTTGGAATAATTTATTTTTTGGTGTTCCCTAATGATTAATAACCCTCTCCGAAAATGAATGTAGAGACGTTCTATATAACGTCTCTACAAGGGTTTCAAACCACGCACATTTAATTACCAGAGATGTCTAATGACTAATTTTTGGGATAAGCGCCTGATTGCACTTTCAGAGTGAGAATTTTGCCACTGCGGTTAACTTCAATAGCTAAAATATCTCCTACCGTGCTGGCTTCCACTTGTTTATGTACTTGGGCTGATGTTCTTACTGGTTTATCGTTAATTTTTTGAATCACATCACCAGGGAGTAACCCTGCCTTTTGAGCTGGTGAATCTTTCAGTACACTTTTAATCACAACGCCTGTATCTGGCTGAATATTGAGCTTTTTTTCTCGATTTATCTGCTGCTTTTTGGTGGGAGATAAATCTGTCATTTCAATCCCCAAGAAAGGATGTTCTGCACGCCCTTTAGTAAAAAGTTCATTAGCAACACGAGCAGCAGTTTCGATGGGGATGGCGAAACCGAGTCCTTGAGCATCGGCACGAATGGCAGTATTAACGCCAATCACTTCCCCTTGGGCATTTAACAAAGGCCCGCCGGAGTTACCGGGGTTAATTGCGGCATCGGTTTGAATAAAGCTGACTCGTTTATCGGGAACACCAACCTGGGCGCTGGTACGATCTGTGGCGCTGATAATCCCGATAGTGACGGTATTATCTAAGCCTAGAGGATTACCGATCGCGATCGCCCACTGTCCAGGGATTAAATTCTGTGAATTCCCCAACTTCACCGTCGGGAGATTATCGCCGGGAATCTTCACCACAGCGACATCTGTGATAGTATCAATACCTACGACTTTCCCCTCAAAAGTGCGTCCATCTTTGAGAGTGACCTGTACGATATCAGTATCTGCTACTACATGGGCATTCGTTAATAATTCTCCTTTTTCGCTCAAAATAAACCCTGAACCAGTACCGCGCTCAATGCGTTCTTGCGGAATTGGCTGTTCATCCTCACCAAAAAATCGTCGCAGCAGGGGATTTTTCAAAGCATCAGAGAGAGGATTGGCTACTTTACGGGTAGCATTAATCCGCACCACAGCTGGGCCAACTCTTTGCACTGCATGAGCAATAAAATTGAGATTATCACCACCATTAGCGCCTAGAGAGCTACTTACAGGGTTAGGAGTCACAGATTCTGAAGGTAAAGCCACTGTGACATTTTTGAGTTGTTGAAAAGAGCGATTTTGTGGAAGTAGGTAACGACTGCCTACCAAACCTGCACCACCACCAATCGCCAATAAAGATAAATAAACGGCTAGTTGCTTTAAGGATAAATTCATAAAAACTAGATATCTAGAAACCTAGCAGCTAATGGGACTGTGAGGAAACATGATGCCGACTACTTTAGGCGCAGTCCTCCTTTGCGGTTGGATAGAAATTTAACTATGACTACGCTTAACAATAGCAATGCAGTTGCTAATTTCTAAGTTTAATCAAGCAACCAGCTAGTGACAGGTAAATGTAACATACAGTTGCTTTTTAGTGATTGGGGGAGACAAGGGAGAGAAAGACTAATGACTAATGACTACTATCGACTTTTCCACACCCAATTTCCTCATCTAATATCTAAAATCTAAAGTTAAGGCTTTCTTAACTTGTATCCATGAATTTTCTCTATCGTTTTGTTTTTCTGAGTGGCTTAGTCAGTGCCGTGACACTAGCAAGTCTATTGCCAAATTCCAACAGTGTTAGTTTGGCAGTAGAAGGTTGTCCAGTTCCGGCGCTGTCTCGCTTTCGGCGGCATAAGGTGGCGCGTGGCGATACTTTAGTTAGCATTGCACAACGTTACAATCTTGTGCCAGAAACGATTGTAGGTATGAATCCATCTCTTCAAGATGGTTCATTGCCTGCTGTGGGTAGTGAACTTCAGATTCCTCCTTTCAATGGGGTTGTGGTGGAAGTACCTCGCAATCAAACTTGGCGACAAGTAGCAGCAAGGTATAAAGTCCGTCCTGATACGCTATTTGAAGTCAACGGTTGTCAAAAAGACCCCAGAATTGTATTTGTACCGGGGATCAATTGGTCGCCTAATGGTTTTACTCCGTCTCCTAAGACTACTACTACATCTACTGCCCGAATTCAGTTATCTGGGTATCCGTTTGAGCAAATAGCAGAGGTAGCTTTACCCTATGGTTGGCAGATTAACCCAAATACAGGTCAGGTGTTCTTCCATAGCGGGATAGATTTATTAGCAGATGTAGGAACTTCTGTAGAAGCGATCGCACCCGGTAGAATAGTATTTGCTCAAGAACAGGGTACTTATGGTAATTTGGTCATCATCAACCACAATGGCGGACTGCAAAGCCGCTACGCCCATCTAGATAGTATTCAAGTGAAAGTCGGTCAACAAGTGAATCAAGGGCAGGTATTAGGAACAGTCGGTACAACTGGACAGCCCACTGGTAAACAATCTCACCTCCATTTTGAAATCCGTTCCAGTTCTTCTTTAGGTTGGGTAGCAGAAAATCCCAAGGATTATTTAAAACCATAAGACACTGCTAGCGATCGCCTGCACAATTAAAAACTAACTTTTATCTACCGCTTCAAAATTATTTCAGGGTGTTATGACTCAAATTTCACAGGCAGAATGATTTTTTCCACAGGGATGATAGCATCACCAAGCACTAGAGTATGAACAGGCGATTGGTAGGGTGTGTGACGGCGCGAAATGACAACAATATCCCACCAATAAATATTCTCGCCGTCACGCACCAAAAGCGAAGGTACGTGAAATTATCCTTATAGGTTGTTTAAAAACTCCTTGGTGGTGTTACAAATACTTTTAGAACCCCCTAAATCCACGCCACTTGCTACAAGTCAGGAAACCTGTAAACACACTTTAAAAGATAAATTCTGTCGATTTAATAATGTGCATTCCTGCTGCTGCAAACTTGGCAAATACTGCATCTGCTGCTTCTGTATAGTCAACAACCCCAGGCACTACAACAGGAGAAGTACAATCTTCCAGTAGATATATTTTATTTGCTAAAGTCGTATCTATTTGTTGAATTTCTGTTAATAAATCATCAATTGTCCAAGCAACACAGTGACTTTTAGCTTGACCTGCAATCATCACAGCATCAAATTCTAAAAGTTGTTGAATTAAGCGCGTATTTTTATTAGCTAGTGGACTATTATCAAAGCTTTGTAATACTTCTGGACGTAAAACAGAATAATTTTCTGTTAAGGGATGATCACCTTTAATTTCAAATTGTGTTTGACTTTGCCTAGTAATACAGTGGAAAAATATTGCTTCTTCAACAGCAGAAACTAAAGCATGACCAATGCCACCTAACATAGAATGATAGGGCCAAACTGTTAGCGGATACTTACCATCATGGCTGAGTTGCTTAACGTAGTGGTAAGCGTGTTTGGCTAATAATTCATAATTGCCATTAGTAATACTATTAGCAATATCTGGGTTAACTTTCCAAGTTCCATTCTCGATATCGGCAGGAGTAATATTAGTAGCTGCTGGTGTTGGATGTTCGCCTACATTATTCACCCAAAAAATCGGATGAAAAATTTGCATGGTTGTGTGGGTGTCGAGAGTAGGAATAATTTTTGTAATTGCACCCAAATTGCGATAGATAAATTCACATAACCGTTGATTATCATCTACTGCTCCCGTTCCCGATTTACCGCCTACAAATAACTCAAATCCAGGGATGCAGAAGGTATTTTGTACATCTATTAATAATAGACAAATGCGCGTTTTGTCAAAAGCGGCTGGTTGAATATCATGTTGTTTAGCCCAAACTTCAGCTTCGATGGCGCGTTGCTGATATGGTACACGCCAGACTTCATCAACTTTTTCAGGGTTAAAGTGTGCAGGTATAAGTAATTGATTTGTTTGATTATACATATTTATATAAGTATTTATTTGTTAGCTCTTAAAAAACAAGGCAGAAAGTACAAGGCAATAGGAAATCAGCCTCTTCAATTTGTACGGAGCTTTTGCAACAGTCAAATATGAGTCCTATATAAATAATTAGCCGAACTTGCTTGATATAATTCACCAGCTACAGCATCGCCTAAATCAACCAAGACGGCAAAAATAACTAAGTTGCCTA
The DNA here is from genome assembly GCF_000316645.1 of Nostoc sp. PCC 7524. Taxonomy (NCBI): domain Bacteria; kingdom Bacillati; phylum Cyanobacteriota; class Cyanophyceae; order Nostocales; family Nostocaceae; genus Nostoc; species Nostoc sp. PCC 7524. Next base: position 4,655,552 of record NC_019684.1, on the reverse strand, counting down.
AACTTGTAAAGCCAACTGCCCTGTTTTCAAATCTTCCAAAAGCTATATTGATGGCGTTTTCTACACGAGACTTGTTAGGTGTATTAGTCATTCTCCAATGGTGGAAGACGCAATCAAGTTTGAGTTAGCTAGCCTTAATGCTATTTGATAATTTCGTCGAGCAATTTTCTTGCAGGTTGAGCTTTAGCCAGTGCTGCTTGATGATCACTATAAGCACGAACTAGACGAAAAAGACCACTTACCCCTGTCTTGAGTTGATCCAGTTCTTCACCAGCAACTAATTCTCCATCCAGCATTCTGCCAACTAAAGGTTTGATATCGCCCACTTCCTGCCGCACTTTTTGCAGCTTTTCTACGCTACTGAGTAAAGCTTTGAGTGAGTTGATGACTTCATCAATATCTTGGGTATTTTCCAATATTTCAGGTGTATTTTGATCTGTTACTGTATCTCCAGTGTCTGAAACTATCGGTGAATCCTGTACGCTTGTTTCATTTTTTACTCCATTTGCCTTTGCCATTAGCGTTTCCTCAAGAAATTTTTTCTAGTGTACCGCATTAGAAAAGTTAATATTTATTAATAAATTGCCAAAACAGAATAAATATAGCAGGGGACAGGGGACAGGTGACAGGTGACAGGGGACAGGAGACAGGGGACAGGTGACAGGTGACAGGTTTAAAAGCCTCTGATGGTAAGTTAATGGCTACAGCTATATTATCTTGGTCAATATGAAACAGATTTTATGGCATTCAAAGCAGCTAAAGGAGAGGCACTAACTCAAACCTAAGAACTTTGCTCCTTGATAAAACAACGTACTCACAATCCAAGCTAGCGTTAGTCCGTAGGCAACCGATAGCAGCGTAAAGCGGATACTCTTGGACTCGCTCTTAATAGTAGCAACCGTTGCCAAACATGGAGTGTACAGCAAACAAAAGAGCATAAAACTGTATGCTTGAATTGGTGAGATGGTTTGAGCAATAGTTGCTTGCACAGCATTGGGATCAGCCAGATTATAAATAGTTGCTAAAGATCCCACTAAAATTTCTTTAGCAATGAACCCAAATATCAAAGCAATAGTTAACTCTTGAGGAATACCAGCTGGATTCAAAACTGGGGCAAAAAATTCGCCAATCCGTGTAGCATAACTGGCACTCTCACCTCCAGGTAAATTAGTCAACAACCAGATGGCTAATAAACCTAGCACAATAAATCCACTGGCTCGCTTCAAGAAGGCTTTGACTGCATCCCAACCTGTAACCATCCCCACTACAATCGGGATGGCAATTAACATCTCTCCCGTACTACTAATCGGGTTGGCTGTACCTTGGGGTAAGTTGCTCAACAGCCAAACACCAGCTACCCCAGCCGTGATAAATCCGGTAGCGCGTTGTAGAAATTGCTTCAACTCACCCCATCCGCGCAGAAATATTTGCTTGAGGGTGGGGAAGCGATAAGGCGGTAGTTCAATGACGAAGGGTTCTTGGTTTTGAAACGAGCCTTTAAGCAATAGTCCGGTTAACAGTGCTACACCAAAGCTGAATAGATACAGCGAAAACAGTACCAATGGCCCCCAACGGCGATCAAATAAGGCATCGATAATAAAGACAAATACTGTCAAGCGTGCTGAACAAAGGGCAAAGGGAATAATCAACATGGTGAGGAAGCGTAAAGCCCGCGATCGCATGACTCTTGTTCCCATGATGGCAGGGATGTTACAGCCAAACCCCATAATTAACAGCACAAAACTGCGCCCATCTAACCCAAAGTGATACATTAAAGCATCCATCATGTAGGCGGCTCTGGAGAAGTAGCCGCTATCCTCTACAATCGCCATCATGAAGAAAAAGGTCATCACTAGGGGAATAAATGATGCTACCGTAGCTAACCCACCATAAATACCATCTACCAAAAATCCCCGCCAAAACTCAGGCAAATGGGCAGTTAGGGGAACAATAGCTACCTGCTGTAACCACCCTGTAATAGTATCAGACACATCCTGCAATGGTAGCCCCACCAGCCAAACGAACTCAAACATTAAGTAAATAGACAGAAAAAACAGTGGTAGCCCTAGCAATGGGTGTAGTAATACCTGATCCAGCCTTTCTGTAAACGTTTTGAACAACCGCGAGGGTATTTCTACTGTATTTTCTAGGGTGGCTTGAATTTGTGACTCTGGAATTTGTCGATGGGCTAAAATCTGCTGCTTGAGTTCTTCCGGTGCAATGGGGACTGTGTTTTCTGCCAATTGTTGACTGATTTTACGGATAGCGATCGCATAACCGCTACCATACTTAGCACTAACTAAAGCTACTGGCATCCCCAACTTTTGGGCTAATTTTTCTGAATGAATTGTGATCCCAAAATGTCTGGCTTCATCTGCCATATTGAGAATTACTACAGCCGGCATTCCCAAGGCTTTAACTTGTAAGGCTAGACGAATTTGACGATCTATTTGAGCTGCATTGAGAATTACCAGCACTAAATCTACTGGGTAAGTAGTAAAGAAAGTTTGCACTACCTGCTCATCTTCAGAGTATCCCTCCAAGTCATAAATACCGGGCAGATCAACAAACTCTACCTTTTGTCCATCCCAAGCCACTTGTGCGTGTAATAGATCAACTGTCACGCCAGGCCAATTTCCTACAAATGCACCCGCTTTAGTAATACGATTAAATAAAGTAGATTTACCTACATTCGGCATTCCCAAAACCGCAACCCTTTTAACTCCAGGATGACTTTGCAACCCAGCAATACCTGAACCAGAATCATGGCAATGTGACACTTTACACCTCTTTTTTTGGTAATAGGCAATAGGTAATAGGCAATAGGCAATAGGAATTAGTTTTTCTCCCCCTGCTCCCCCATCTCCCCCTGCTCCTCCTCTGCTCCCCTGCTCCCCTACTCCCCCATCCCAATACTTACCAAAATCCCCTCCGCTTCATTTCGCCGCATGGCTACTTCTGTAGTTAACCCGACGCGCAGATGTAAGGGGCCTTTCAGCCAGGCTTTGCGGAGTACCTTCACCTGTTGCCCAACTTTGAAACCCATTGCTTCTAGTCGTCTTTGTAAGCCTGATTCTTGGGTGTTAATTGCAGTTATCGTCGCAATTTGCCCAGGTTTGAGTATTGATAGTTTTACACTCATAGCACTTCCTTTACAGGCGATAATTGACGGCAATAATGTCATCACATCATATATTCAACTGCAATACTGCTTTCCCATTTGTCTCTTTTGTAGCTTTAATGGCGATTATCACTGAATTGGTTAATTGCACCTAAATTTATTTTAGTTGTTGAGAATTATTTTTAGTAACTTCACTGGAATTTCTGTACAAACTAAATTTTTGTTTAAGAATTGGTTAATACATCACAAAACCGCAGAAATTTTGAAAAGATAGAGTGTGGATTTATGGCGAAAGTATTGGTTTGTTCTTAATCTTTAACAATAATTACGTTAGTGAAAAATTAACTAGCAAAGTTATTGAATAGACTTAGATTCACAGTTCGCTGTTATCCTAGCTCTGCCGTAAATTAATGACAGTTTCGTGGGATTTTGCAATCTCTTGTAGGATGAATTCCCACCCATCACATCGCTACAAAACCATGAGGGGGAAATCATAATGATCATCGCCACCAAGTCAGAAGCAGACGAGAGGGAAGTTACCCCTACTCAGAGAATTGATTATTGTGTAGTGCATAAGATTCCAGGGAGGGTAAGATTTCGCGTTCCCTTGCTAGCCCATGACTCCCAGTATGCCCAACGCCTACAAGATTTACTAGCATCTGACGATCAGATTACTGCGATACGCGTTAATCAGTGGGCTAGTTCTGTTGCGATTCAATATCAATTATCCGGTAGTAGTGATGAGCTAATGCAAGCTTATCTAGTGCGTTTGCTGCATAAGGCTTGGGAATGTCAACAGGTAAAGGTTAACAGGCAAAAACCAGAAGCAACAGACGATGCTGGGGTGAAATTACCAGCATTAGCTACAGTTTTAGCTGTATTGGGGTTGGGATTGCCGATTCCCAGAACTATTATTGCGGCGACTGTGGCGCTTGCGGCTTTACCCATTGCTAAACGGGCTTATAACAGCATCACCCAAGAACGAAAATTAAATATAGATTGTCTGGATTTTATCGCGATCGCCTTAACTTCTAGTCAAGGAAATCTCCTCACACCAGCTTTGGTGATGACACTACATGAAATTGGCGATACAATCCGCGATCGCACAGCTAGAGTTACTGAAAATCAGGCTGCCAATCTCCTGGATTCCTTGGGACATTATGCTTGGGTAAAACAACCAGACGGGCAGAAAAAACGCATCTTAGCTACAGAAGTCCAACCAAAAGATACAGTAATTGTCTACCCCGGTGAGCAAATACCCGTAGATGGCGAGATATTGCGTGGTAAAGCGTTAATTGATCAGCAAAGATTGACTGGTGAAGCCATGCCTGTATTACGTCAAGTAGGACAAGCGGTTTATGCTTCTACCCTAGTGCGAGAAGGAGAAATTTACATCCAAGCGGAACGTGTAGGTAATGCTACCCGTGCAGGAGCAAGTATTGAGTTAGTCCAACAAGCGCCCGTTCACGATACCCGCATGGGCAATTATGCCGCCATGGTTGCAGACAAAGCGATCATGCCTGCGCTGATTTTTGCAGGGCTGGTATTTGCTGCTACCCGTAGCCCCGCTAGGGCTGCATCTATACTCACCCTCGACTTTGTAACAGGTATTCGCGTTTCTCTACCTACAACATTCTTAGCAGCACTGCACCACGCCACCAGACACGGGGTTCTCATCCGCAGTGGCCATGCTTTGGAAAAATTAGCAGAGGTAGACACGCTCGTATTTGATAAAACCGGCACATTAACCAAAGGCGACATTGAGGTTGTAGAAGTAGAAACCGTAGCCGGGAGAATATCTAGCCACAGATTATTAGAACTAGCAGCCGCCGCCGAACAACGCCTAACTCATCCAGTGGCGGAAGCGGTGGTACGTTATGCGGAAAAACTAGGTAAAGAAATTCTACCGCGCCAAGAATTTACCTATGAAATTGGTTTAGGTGTCAAGGCGGAAATTGATGGGGAACAAGTATTAGTAGGTAGCGATCGCTTTTTACGCCAGTCTGGTATTGCCTTAGATTGCTTGTATGAACCACATCAATGCAACCATGCAGATTGTCCCCAGCATCTCAATTGCCGCATCTCTGCCCATGATTCCTTGCTGTATATAGCAGTCAACGGAGAATTCCAAGGGGTAATTTATTACACAGATCCCCTGCGCCTAGAAAGTCCAGCCATCATTCAGCAATTACAAACTGAATACGGTATGGAAATTCATCTACTGACAGGAGATAATCAACAACGGGCGATCGCTGTAGCTGAGAAACTGGGCATACCGCAATCACAAGTTCATGCCGAAGCCTTCCCTGAACAAAAAGCCGAAATTATCCGCCAACTGCACGAAACTGGTAAAACTGTAGCCTTTACCGGCGACGGTTTAAACGATTCTATTGCTTTAGCCTATGCTGATGTAGCGATTTCCTTTGGCGGAGGTTCCGAAGTTGCTAGAGAAACAGCCGATGTAGTCCTGATGGATGATAACCTTAGCAGTTTTGTCGAAGCAATAGCGATCGCCCGTGAAACCAAAGCCCTCATTCAGCAAAATATCGGGTTATCAGTCGTTCCCAACTTAGCAGCATTAGGACTAGCCACCACCGTAGGGCTACATCCCTTAGCGGCGACAGTCGTACATAATGGTTCAGCCATTGCAGCCGGGTTAAATGGTTTGCGTCCCCTCATGCACCAAGATCCGCCGAGGTAGATAAGAGGGCAGGGGGGCAGGGGAGCAGAGGGGCAGGGGAAGCAGGGGAGGATGAGGGAGTGATACCAATTCACAATTCGCAATGGGCTAACGCCCCGCTCCGCTAACGCAATTCGCAATTAAAAAACTTAGATGCAGCAAAGCTTTCAGGGTTTACATCTGTATCAGGTTTTTCGTGAAATGGTATGAGGGGAGACAAGGTAGACAAGGTAGAAGTTTTTGCCTAGTCCCCAATCCCCAATCCCCAATTCCCAGTCCCCAATCCCCAATTCCTATGCTCAAATTTCTCCCAGAACAGTTACAAACTATCCTGAGTCATGCTGAAAGTACCTACCCTGATGAGTGCTGCGGGTTACTTTTGGGGTATCTGGTGGATGGGGTGAAGACTGTAGTTGAGGTGATACCAACAGCGAATGCTTGGGATAGCGAAGCCGAAAATTTTGCTGCTGACAATACTACTCATAGCACCGAGCGAAGATATGCGATCGCTCCCCAAATCATGTTACAAGTGCAAAGGCAAGCACGCGATCGCTCACTAAATATCATTGGTATTTATCACTCCCATCCCGACTATTCTCCTATACCCTCAGAATGCGATCGCCTATATGCTTGGTCAGGATACTCATATATAATAGCTTCCGTTCAAAATGGTGCGGCTAGTGACATCAAAAGTTGGACTCTTGATAACACTCATCACTTTCAAGCCGAGGAAGTTTTCACCATGAAAAACCTAACCCCCCAATCCCCAGTCCCCAATCCCCAATCCCCCCTTTCCTGATAACATAATTTCAATACTTAAACTTAGAGAAAGATATCGTTTTTTCGATACAATCAATAATCCGCGCTTCCTCATTCAAACTGTTATGCTCAATCCCAATCTGGAAGATATCCAGTTGTCTAAGGACGATTATGAACGCTACTCTCGCCACCTAATTCTGCCGGAGGTGGGAGTGGAAGGGCAAAAGCGCCTGAAAGCTGCCAGTGTGTTATGTATCGGTACAGGTGGATTAGGTTCACCATTGCTGTTATATCTAGCAGCCGCAGGTATTGGGCGCATCGGTATTGTTGACTTCGATGTGGTGGATACTTCCAACCTGCAAAGGCAAGTCATTCACGGTACATCCTGGGTGGGTAAACCTAAGATTGAATCGGCTAAAAATCGCATCCACGAGATTAACCCCTATTGTCAGGTTGATCTCTATGAAACCCGTCTGAGTTCGGAAAACGCTTTAGATATCATCAGACCTTACGATATTGTGGTGGATGGCACTGATAACTTCCCTACTAGATATCTAGTTAACGACGCTTGCGTATTACTCAACAAACCCAACGTTTACGGTTCGATTTTCCGCTTTGAAGGACAAGCAACCGTATTTAATTATGAAGGCGGGCCGAACTACCGTGACTTGTACCCCGAACCACCACCACCAGGAATGGTTCCCTCCTGTGCAGAAGGTGGAGTATTGGGGATTCTGCCAGGGATGATTGGTGTGATTCAAGCCACAGAAACCGTCAAGATTATTTTGGGTAATGGTAATACTTTAAGTGGCAGACTGTTGCTGTACAATGCTCTAGACATGAAATTCCGGGAGTTAAAGCTGCGTCCTAATCCCATCCGTCCAGTGATTGAAAAGCTGATAGATTACGAACAATTCTGTGGTATCCCGCAAGCCAAAGCAGCAGAGGCGCAACAGCAGCAAGATATTCAAGAAATGACTGTGACTCAGTTGAAGGAATTGTTAGATAGTGGTGCGAAAGATTTTGTACTGCTGGATGTGCGTAACCCTAACGAGTACGACATTGCTAAAATTCCTGGTTCAGTTTTAGTACCTTTACCAGACATTGAAAACGGTAATGGTGTCGCTAAAGTTAAAGAAATCCTCAACGGTCATCGCTTAATTGCTCATTGTAAAATGGGCGGGCGATCGGCTAAAGCTCTAGCTATCCTCAAGGATGCGGGGATTGTGGGTACGAACGTCAAAGGTGGAATTCAGGCTTGGAGTCGGGAAGTAGATCCCTCAGTTCCAGAGTATTAATGCTGTTGCTGTTGACTTTTGACTGCAAAGCAATGATGTACAAGTCTTCGCCTTATCCTACCCTAACCCTCTCCTTAGAAAGGCTACGGTGTACACACAAGTCTTAGAACTTTATCCTGTATCGTTTTGATCCCCCCTAACCCCCCTTTTTTAAGCTATGCGTTACCCACATCTTTCTTAACAATCCTAAAACGCTTGTTTTGTAGTCATCTTGAACACTGAGGGGTCAAGCATACTTGACAAATTCGCTTTTTGTATTCTCGCTAAAATTGCCTTTTTATTGAGAATTAAGGACGAAGTAATCAGGGTTATAAAAAACGTGAGTGAATACTTTCGTAAATGTTGAGAAAGATCCGGGTAATGGATAGCTTTTTTAAGGGGGAACTAGAATTAAATTCAAAGTCCCCCCTTTTCAAGCAATGCCCTGAGCTTGTCGAAGGGGAGCCACTGCGTTGGGCGGGTTCCCCGATTCATAGCAAGTGGCGTGGATTTAAGGGGATCAAAGCAAATTTTGTATACAGCACAAAGATGTGTGTGAACCTTAGCCTATTTCGTTACCAATCAACTTAGTTTTGTTACCACACAACTTAGTTTTGTTACCACACAACTTAGTTTTGTTACCAATCAACTTAGTTTTGTTACCAATCAACTTAGTGTCGTTACCACACAACTTAGTGTCGTTACCACACAACTTAGTGTCGTTAACAAGGGTGCGTCAGTGCAATAAACTCTCACTACACCAAGAAAATATTCATACTGACGCACCCTACTAACTGATATATTTCCCGAAGAATGCCAATCCCGGTATCTTGGAAATACGGGAATTATTGATCACGGATTAATGAATATATCTAAACCTCGATTTAATATTTTATGGGTGCAGGTTGGGGTGTTAGCGGCGTTGCAAGGTGCAATCACCCTCTGCTGGGTAATTTATAATGCTTATTTACCCAAATTATTAACCCAATTTGGTTTTCCTGCTTCTCTGGCTGTAGGTTTGCTGATCCTTGAAAATGCCTTAAGTGTAATTCTAGAACCTCTGATGGGTGGACTCTCAGATCAGGCTAAACATTGGGTAGGAAGTAGATTTATGTTGATTTCGGGGGGTGTGATTCTCTCGGCAACATTATTTATCGCTATCCCCTGCATAGTAACTTTTGTACCACCTACCGTAGTTTTGCGATCGCTCCTCCCCATTGTCTTAGTAGCTTGGGCGTTGGCGATGACAATATTTCGTAGCCCGGCTATAGCTTTGTTGGCTAAGTATTCTATGCCAGCCGAGTTACCTTTAGCATTTAGTGTGGTTGTGTTCACAGGGGGAGTAATTGGGGCGTTTCGAGGGGTTGCCAATCAATTTATTTTAAGTTTAGGGCCAATTTTCACCTTTGCGATCGCTTCTTTTGTCTTGCTAGCTGTCACGGCTGGGTTGCGCTTTGTCAATCCTCCCGATACTCCAGTGGCTCAACCCCAAGCCGCACCTTTACAGTTACCTTGGACAGAATTAAGTTTAATTTTCGGGACTGGTTTTGGTATTGGTTGGGGTTCTCGGTTGCTGATGGATGTTGTCAGTAAGATTTTAGTAGCTCAGTTTAATCAAAATGATTGGCTGATGGTGGGCGTAGGACTAGCGATCGCTTTTGCTTCTCTCCCGACTGGGTGGTTTGCTGTTAAAATTGGCAACAGTCGAGCCATGTTAATTGGTATCGGTGTCACCATTATTTCACTACTAATAATAGTCGCCACCAATATTTTGATTCCCTTGTTATTGCTGGTAATAATAGGCTTTAGTTTAATTATCAATGGCACAATTCCCTTTGCATTAGGGCTGATGTCCCAACGTTGGGAAGGTTTAGGAATTGGGATGTACTTTGGTGGATTTGCTTTATCAATGAGTTTATTCGGCGTAGTATTTCCGCAAACTCAAAGTATTGCACCTCTTGCGGGTGCAGTGGGGACAACATTGGCCTTTTTACTAGCTGGCGGATGTATTATATCTACTGTTATAAACAGTGATGACTAAAACAAGTTCAACAAAGCCTGTTTTAATTGTGCGGCACTTTTAAAATAAATTTCTGGTTTTTCTCTCAACGCTAAATCAATGACTTCAGCTAGTGGCTTAGGTATATTTGCATCACGCTGGCGGATGGGTACGGGATCATTTTGTAAAACTGCTAAAAATGGATCGCCAGTAGTGAAATTACGAGGATAAGTTCCGGTAAGCATATAATAAAGACAGGCAGCCGTAGCCCATACATCTACTTCTGGCTTTACATATTTATAATCAAGCAATTGCTGACGACACATTAAAACTGGAGTTCCGGCTTTAGTTCCTGTTAAAGTTTGTCCGCTTAATCCTGCTAAATCAAAAGCTTTTGCTAAACCATAATCGCCTATTTTAGCTGTGATTTTACCGTTAACATTACTTAAGAAAATATTACTTGGTTTTAAGTCACGGTGAACTAAACCCACACCTTTGGCAAATCCACCGTTGCTTAGTTTAACATTAGGTATTTCAGCATTGTGAGCGTATTCTAAACCGTTTAAAACTTGCAGAATAATTGGTGCTGCAATATCTATAGATAATCTTCCTCCTTGTTTTGCCATTAAATCAGCAACAGTGCCACCTTCACAATATTCCATTGTGAAAAAGAAAACATTTTCGTAGTAGCCATAATCCATTAATTGCACAACATTGGAATGTCTTAATACTTTAGTATTTTCCGTCTCCCGTATAAACATTTGTACAGCCCAATCATGAGCCGCAACCGCAGGTAACATAACTTTTAAAGCTATAAAATGACCTGTTTGGTTATGCTGTGCTAAATAAACTTCTCCAAAGCCTCCTTGTCCAATCAATTCAACAATATTAAAATCACGAATTGCCAGTAATTGCTGATTGCCACCTGCGGCTAAATCAAATAAATTTTTTATATATTCTAATACATTTATTGCTTGGGTTTTTAAGGAGTGATGTTGCTCATTAAGATTAGCGATCGCAGTCAATGAGTTATGAATATTTAGTGAATTTAATTCAGTTTCAATATTAACTATAAATACAGTATTACCTAGTTCAATCTCATCATTATCTTGTAAATCATATTCAGTAAATTTGATTTTCGCACCTTCTTCTGGTGTTTGATTTGCTTCCCGTTGCCCAATTTTTTTACCATTAACGTATGTACCATTTCTACTACCAAAGTCTCGTATACGAATGGCGGGAGGATTGATATCTAATAAGCAGTGATAGCGAGATATAGTATTATGATCATCGTCATCTGGTAATTGAGGATGGCAATCTTTTGACCTACCAATAATACAGGTTGTACGTGAGTCAAAAGTATATTGTTTTCCTGATAATTTGCCTTTAGTAATTGTGAGAGTGATTATAGACATCTTAATATGTATTTATATATGATTTAATATATTGGCTGCCATGAAAATCATTAATATAAAAATATGTTAGAGATTATAAGTTTTTATGTAATAGAAGAGAAGGAATCTCTTGTTCCCAACCAAAACCTCCACCATAAACACCGCTTTCCCGTAAACGCTGTAATTCTATAATCCAAGAGCAAGGTAGGTGACCAATAGGTGCTTTTAGATCAAAATTAATATCGCATATATAAAATGCAATTCCCATAATCTTTTGAGAATCATCATCCTTTTTCCAACCAATATGATTGCAAAACAACAACCAAATTTCCTGGTATTGTTTTTGCCCTTTCCAATAAGTCTTAGTATTTCCACCAACACTTTGAAAAATTTTCTTTTGTACTGAAAAACCGAAGCGGCTATTACTATATTTAACCCAAAGGTTGTTAATAATGCGGATATCTTCACAGGGAATATTATCAACTCGTTCTAAATAACGCCAGCCTTCCTTTTCTCTCCATGCTATAGCTAGGATAGCTCTTGATGTTTCCTTATCTGCTTCCTTCCACTTTCCTGCTGCCAACAAATTACTAAGTTGAGTATAGTCCATCTTAGAAGTTATTAATTGAGTTTGATCAGCCAATAAGTTTAGATGTCTAACTTTTGATTGTGAATTAGAGATTGAAATTTGAACAACCGCAGAATCAGCCTTATTTTGTATTAATAATTCTAACCATTCCCGCATTGTTTGTGGTCTATCTTGTGGTTCTAAGGCCATTCCTTGAACAATTGCATCATTTACCCTATCACTAATACTCGAATTAAATTGTTTTGGTGCTTTTAAAGGAATATCACCATCTTTTCGATAATTAGCAGGTATGGGAGTTCTCCCAGTCAATAAACTATATAAAGTTGCAGCTAAACCATAAACATCAGTATAAGTTCCAAAATGTCCTTGCCTTTCATACTGTTCTACTGGTGCATAGCCTTCTGTTCTGGAATTGGTCATACTGAGGGTTTTACCAATGAGAAATTCACGCGCCAGACCAAAATCAATTAATACTGCTTCTTGTGTTCCACTACGTAAAATAATGTTATTCGGCTTGATATCCCGATGTAAAAAGCCTTGTTGGTGAACAGATTCTAATGCTTGTCCTACCTGATTGATATAGCGTAATGCGTCATCTTCTAATAGGTGTCCGTGCTGATCAACGTATACACCTAAATCATCCCCATTGACATATTCCATCACCATTCCCCATAAACCAGCTTCTTGTATCACTTCATAGACTTTGACAATATGGGGATGCTGACAACCTCGTAATCGCAATGCTTCGTTAACAAATTGTTCTTGCTTGTCGTTGAAATTACCTTGACTTTGCTGTATCGGGTTGAGGGTTTTGATGGCAAATAATTTATTGGTACGCTGTTCTAGTACGCTATAAGTGACACCAAAACCACCACCACCAAGGACTTTTTGAACGATAAATCTGCCATTTTTGAGAGTTTGATTAGGTGTCCAAAGTTCCATAGATGCGGTTAGCGATGACTGCTGAGTAGAATCTAACCTGTATCTACGGCTGTTATATTGTTAGTTATACTGAAAATCTGTAGTTAATGCTTGTCAGCTTCCATATACTGATAAAAGACTTTCAAAGAAGCAATAACTAATTCTCATATGCAAGGGTGCGTCAGTCAGATAAACCCTTGACGAACTGGGAATATCTTCGTGCTGACGCACCCTAATCGCTGCGTTAAATTCGGGGAAGTATGTCACAGATGGCGTTAGTTCTATAGGTGAGAAAACAGTTTTTCCCAATCAATCACAGTCGGCCTACTTCCCTTATTTACCAGTTCAAAAACTTGTCTTTCAGTTGTGGGATGAAAAATTGATTCCACACAAGCGGCGGCAACATCAATTCTACTAGCATCACCTGCTAAAGTATCACCTTTACCAATAACTACGTCCAGTTTACCGCCTGTGGTAGCTTTGAGAAGTGTGTTGAGGTCATAGGATGTAAAGGGGCCATCAATCAAGCGTCCTGGACGAATGATGGTGTAAGGTAATCCCGAAGTGATAATTGCTTCTTCACCTTTTTGTTTGGCATCTAATACACCAAAGGCATTGAGAATATTAAAAGGCGGCTGATGTTTGCGAAGAATTCCTACGGAGGAGACAAAGACAAATCTGTTGAGATTGCGGGGTGCGGCGGCGACTAAGTTACTTACACCTTCAGCATCAACTTTAGCTGGCGTATTCTTGGCGATCGCTTCTCTGTAGTCAGCATCCAGAAAAATCTTTGGCCATTCAAATAAGTTCGGTTGGGGGTTAAACTGCCATCTATCAGAGGGAAAGGCAGTAGTTCCCGTACAACAGATGATGTGGGTGACATTCTCTACTGCGGCGGTGAGTGTGGCGGGTTCGCGGATGTCGCCTACAGCAATTTCTACCTTGTTATTAAACATTTTTGACGCTTTTTCCGCATTGCGTGTCAGAACGCGTACCCTGACATTTCTCTCCAGTAGTTTTGCTACTACAAGTTGTCCCACTCCGCCGGTTGCACCAGCCACTAATACCAAATTTTCATCTCTTACAAAAGTCATAACCGCCTTTAAGATAGCCTACTGTTAATCTACTCAAAAATGTGAGTCAAATGTTTGCTACCACGGGAAGATATCGCAGACAAAAGCCCGGTTGTTAAGACCGGGCTTTTGATAATATGAAGGGGATATATTCCCCAGAGGGTTCATTATAAAGTTTCTGTATAAGTCGCTGTACTTTGCTGTACTCTAATAAGTAATACCACTGGATTTTGAACAGTTCCGGAAAACTAGCAAAAATTTTTCAGGAAACCAATCCAAGAATCTACTGACAGTATGAACACCCAAACAAAGCAGTCTAATTAGGGCTTGCTGCTCCCCTGTTTCCTCATCTCACCTACTCCCCCACTCCCCACTCCCCACTCCCCACTCCCTAGATGATGCCAGCGAGACTAGCAACGGCATAAGCTAAAGCATCTGGTTCTATGGGTTTGGGTACGTGCATTTGAAACCCTGTTGCTAATGCTTGTTGTTGGTCAAGTTTTCCAGCGTATGCAGTCAGAGCTATAGCCGGAATTTGTCTATTAAAATCAGGTGCTGTAGTCCTAATTTGGTGTAACAGTTCATAGCCATCCATGTGGGGCATCCCAATATCGCTAACTAAAATATTGAGTTGTGACTGTGCCAACACTTGTAGGGCTTCTAATGCAGATGATACTGTGATGACTTCTGCTTGATACATTTGCAGCACAAAGGCGACGAATTCCCGTGCGTCAGCATCATCATCTACAACTAAAACTTTAATGCCGTTTAAGTCAAAAGAGATATTTTGCGGTTGAATTGTCCCTGAAGTATCTAAATCAGGAATAATTGTTGGTAATCTCACCGTGAAGGTAGCCCCTTGTTCAATACCGGGGCTATGAGCTGCAATCGTGCCACCGTGTAGTTCTACTAAGTGACGGACAATTGCTAGCCCCAATCCTAAACCACCGAATTTTCTGGTAATACTACTATCTTCTTGACGAAAGTAATTAAATATGTGTGGTAAAAAAACTGGACTGATGCCTTTGCCTGTATCACTGATGGTGATTTGAGCATAATTTTTAATTTGCTCTAGTTTGACTGCTACTCGTCCACCTTGCGGTGTAAATTTAACAGCATTGGATAGCAGATTCCAGATAATTTGTTGCAAACGGGCTGGATCACCTGCTACTTGTGCATAATTTGATTGAATAATAGTTTGAATCTGAATTTTTTTATTTTCTGATGCTAAACGCACTGCTTCTATAGCATCGGAAATTGTAGCAGTAAGATTAACGGTGGAAATATTGAGGCTGATTTTGCCCTGGATAATCCGAGATACATCAAGTAAGTCTTCAATCAGACGAGCCTGTAATTGAGCATTGCGATCAATAATTTCTAAGGCTTCTCCTCGTTTTTGGGCATTTAATCTGCCACTTCTGAGTAGTTTAGTCCAACCTAGGATGGGATTAAGCGGGGTACGTAGTTCATGGGAGAGAATCGCCAAGAATTCATCTT
This sequence comes from Nostoc sp. PCC 7524, assembly GCF_000316645.1. NCBI lineage: Bacteria > Bacillati > Cyanobacteriota > Cyanophyceae > Nostocales > Nostocaceae > Nostoc > Nostoc sp. PCC 7524. The sequence continues at coordinate 4,640,242 of NC_019684.1, read as the reverse complement.
TAATGCGGTTGGAAGCTTCAGCTTGCTCACGGGCTACTTGTTCCTGTTGTAATAATTGCTCGCGTTCTGTTGCCATCCGTGTGCGATCGCTCACGTCCAAAACCAGCGATAGCACCGAAACTAAGTTACCAGACTCATCTACTAAGGCAGAGTTATACCACTCACAATCAATCACTGTCCCAGTTTTGGTGTAGTTGCGGTTGTGCATGACTACTCGCGGTTCTGCGCCTTGGGCTAATTGTATAACCATAGTGGCTACTCGTTCGATATCTTCCTCAACAACTATCTTCCATTCATCAAATCGCTTGCCCAATACTTCCTCTAATTGCCAGCCAAAAATGCGTTCGGCAGCTTTTGACCAGCGCGACACCCGAAAATTTTGATCCCACTCAATTACACCCAGAGGAGAATTTTCCACATGGAAATTGAGCTTTTGTAACACTTGTCGTAACTCAGCTTCACGTTGTTTGCGTTTGGTAATTTCCTCACAAACAATACTGATGCCAATAATTTGGTCGCCATTCCTTAACGGTAAAAAGTTTTCTAGCCAGGTGCGCTTCACACCAGGTTGAGCCGGAGTTTCCCCAACAATTTCGACATTGAGGAGTGGTTGCCCCGCCAAAACCTGCCGTAACAACGGCTCGGCTGTATCGGCTAAATTTGGCAGTAACTCGCGGACTGTGCGGCCGATATGCTCCTCCACAGAAAATCCATTAATTTCTGCTAATCGTTGGTTAATCCGTACAAAGCGCAAGTCTGTGTCTAAAACATTCAGTCCAATGGGAGCTGATTGGTAAATAGACTCAATTTCTATCAGTTTTTCCTGAAGTTGTTCTTCACTTTGGCGCAGAGCTGCTTCTGTTTGTTTGCGGTCTGTAATATCGAGAGCTACATAGCAAAATCGAGGACGCTCAAACAGGGGAGAATCAATTGGGAAAACTGTTACTGCCAACCATTGAGGATGTCTTTGCCCATCGTCGTGAACATACTCAAATTCTACTGGTTGACCTTGGAGTTGAGATTTTCGGTAGTGAATCAGCCATTGTTGAATAATAGCTGGCGGCACTCCTAGCTCACTGGCTAGTTTCCCAGTTGTACTATCTGGTTCATTACCAAAGAATCGACAGGTGGCGGCGTTATCGTAAATGTGAAGAATATCATTCTCAGTTAACTCGACAACTCCCATGAGCATCGGTATGTTGTCGTAGTAACTTCGTAGCGTGGCTTCTCGTTGGGCTAAGGCAGCATGGGCTTGTTGTAACTCAGCAGTACGTTGTGCTACCCGTTGTTCTAATTCCTGGTTTGTCCTTTGCAATTCAGCTTCTAGCTGTTGGTGTTCAGATCTCATCTGCACCAATTCAGTAATATCACGCCCTTCAGCAATTAGAAAGCTAACTTGCCCCGATTGATCGCGTACAGGTTTGAGGGAAAAATCAATGGTGATGACGCTATTGCCTGCTCCCAACACATCTACTTCATAGCGTACAAATTCCCCACTAGCAGCTTGAGCGATCGCTTGTTTCAGTTTCCCTTGGGTTTGAGATGAAATTGTCCACCACCGTGCTTCCCAAAAAGGACGATTTATCACATCTGCTAGTGTTAAGCCGCCAAAATCCAATGCTGTTTGATTAGCTTCTATCAGAATGCCATTAACGGTGAGTAGCCCAATAAATTGAAACGTGGCATCAAAAATAGTACGGAATCGCTGTTTGCTGTGGTGCAGTTTAGCATTCTCAATCGCAGTTCTCAGCGTGTAGCATAACTGCTCTGGAGTTAATTTTTCTTGTACAAGATAGTCTTCTGCTCCCCCTTTCATGGCTCGAACTGCTAAGTCCGTATTTTCACCACCAATCATCACTACAGGAGGACAGGCTTCTCCCCATTGGGATTTCAGCTTTTTTAAGATTTCTAATCCATGTTGATCATTGAGCAGAATACAATCAACCGTGCCAGCCCCATCACAACACGAATTCCAGACATCTTTTACCGATTTTGCTGTTAAGACTGTATGACTTATTTCTGAATCGGCACTCAGATAAGATTGATACTTTCCCTGATTGAGTTCTAAATCATCAACAATTAAGATCGTACATTGGCGTTTTGTCGGCATAAGCTTCAGGCCGGATCAAGGTTAATGATTCCTATTCCTTATCTGAAAAAGATGACTTGGCGATCGCTGTTGGTAATTCAGCCAGCATATAAAATTCATGCAAATCCACATAGAGGATAACATTTTTTCGACTTAACCAAGTCATTCCTACGGATGTTTCAATGGCAAACCATCCTGAAATACTAGCAATTCTCCCGGTTGAATTGGTATCCAAACCTCATTATCTGTCAGGGGAGTTGTAGCAATCACGGCAACGCGATCGCTCAGTGTAGTCAACTCACTAAAATCTACTGTCATATCTTGGTCGATTAAATGTGCTGCTGCAAAGGGCGCTTGACGCACAATGTAACTAAGGTTGGTAGAACAGTGCGTAAAAAAGTGTTCACCATCAGATAGTAGGTAATTAAAAACACCGATAGCTGATAGATGTTCAGTAATTTTTTGTAATACAGGATAAAGTTGTTCTAAGGGAGGTTTACCTTCTGGGAAGTTTTGCCGCATGGTTTCTAGGATTAAGCAGAAAGCTTTTTCACTATCGGTATCACCCACAGCTTGATAAAAACCTTGAGATTCTGGATTAAAGTCTGGTAAATTACCATTGTGAGCAAATACCCAATACCTGCCCCATAGTTCCCGACGAAAAGGATGACAATTTTGCAGAGCCACTTCCCCTTGGGTAGCCTTGCGAATATGGGCGATAACGTGAGTAGAGTGAATAGGATAACGCCTCACCAAATCTGCCACAGGAGAATTGATTGAGGGTTTAGCATCTAAAAACATCCGACATCCCTTACCTTCAAAGAAAGTAATACCCCAACCATCACTATGATGATCTGTTCTGCCTCCCCGTGCCGAAAACCCTTCAAAAGAGAAGCAGATATCCGTTGGCACATTGCAATTCATTCCCAGCAGTTGACACATTGATATTGCAGCTTCTGAATTTTTGACTCATACCTCAGAATCAAGATACTTCAGAATGTCCTCATTGTTTTGGTGCGATCGCTGCAATCTGATCAAAAGGATAGGGGGCAGGGGAGATGAGGGAGTGATGGGAGCAGGGGAGCAGGGGAGCAGAGGAGCAGAGAAAGCTGAGGGGAAAATCCAATGCCCAGTCCCCAGTCCCCAATCCCCAATTTGCGCTAAATTTCTTACAAATAAGTTATTCCTCTCCCAACAGGCATGGTAAAACCTACAGATAGCCTTCCTCCGGTGGTTAGTCCTGTCAAAAGTCGGCCGCGATCGCGTTTTTACCGTATTATCTCGAAAATTACAGCTTGGGCAGCTACTCCCCAAGGGTTGTCATTGGTGGTGCAAGGCAAAATGGCACTGAAAATGGCCATAGCCTCAGCCATCTCTTTAGTGATTTCCCAAAGTTTGCACTCGCAGTATCCCTTTTACGCAGTCATTGCCGCGATTATTGTGATGTCATCTACCCACGGCAGCACTCTCAAGCTAGGCATTCAGCGATTAATTGGCACGTTAATTGGTGCGATCGCTGGTGCAGTGTTTGCTATTATCTTGGGTAGTAGTTTCTGGTCACTGGGAATATGTGTATTTCTGACAATATTTCTAGCTTCCTATTGGAAATATCATGAAGCAGCTAAGTTAGCAGGATATGTTTCAGCGATCGTGATTTTGAGCTATAGTCACTCACCTTGGTTATACGCTTGGCACAGATTTTTAGACACGCTGTTAGGTATTGGTGTCGCTTTACTGGTGAATAATTTAATTTTTCCTGCCCGTGCTGGTAAGGAACTCCGGCGTTGCCTATCACAAACACTGATCAATTTGGAACAATTTTATAGCTTAGTTGTTAACTGTGCGTTTACAGGCACATATGATCGCCCCGCCGTCAATGAGTTAAAAGCCAATATCATCACATCCCTACGAACAGGCAAGGAACTATGGCAAGAAGTTAGACAAGGACAAAGTAGCGAACCACCAGAAACACGAGTTAATGAAGCCTGGGAGTTTCTCATTCGCAGGATTTGGGAACACATTTTAGCTATGGAACATACGGTACTAGCTCGACAGCAAGATACTTTCTGGCAAATGCTCTCACCCCAAATTACCGAACTAGCACAAGAAACTCAAAATGCCATGCTTACCTTAGCAATAGCCGTTAAGTCTACCCAGTCTCATATATCTTTGCCAGAGATAGAAATTGCACTGGCTCATGCCACACAAGAATTAAATCAACTACAGGCAACTAAGCAAACCGATGATTCTATGGATGAATTGCTGCGGTTTTTTACCTTCTTTTATACAATGGAAGAAGTAGGCAGAAAACTGCAAAGAATGGCAGTCATGTTAAGTGAAAATTAAACTAAGATGACCTATGAAAAGGTCACAACTTGCGCGTTAAGACAGTTAATAGTAAAAACGTGAACCTGTAACCTGTAACCTGTAACCTGTAACCTGTCACCTGTCACCTGTCACCTGTCACCTGTCACCTCCTATAAAACTAATAATAACTATTTGAAAAAAGAATGTGACAGATATATCACTTGTAGAGATGCGGTTGATTGCGTCTACCAAAATATATGTCGCCAAAATTTTTTGAGTTAGTATAACTTATAACTATTACATTCGTACTCTTGTTTTAGTGTACTAGACGCGTTTATCATAACTAATTTAGCGAATTTTAATCATTCTATCAGCACCATTTCAGAAAAATTGTCTATTTTCTTAAATATCAAGGTAGTGAAATTACACCAGAACTTTATTGCTTGGTTAAGTAAGAAATAGAAAATAATAGATATATGCACAAACGTGATTTCTTACAAAATGGTGCTGCATTAGTTGGCACAGTCTTGTTAACACCCCATATTTTACAAAGGTCAAGCATTATGGCAGCTTCTAATACTAAGTTTGAAATTACCAAAACTGAAGCAGAATGGCGCACCATTTTAACGCCAGAACAGTTTCATGTATTGCGTAAACACGGAACTGAACGTGCTTTTACCAGCCCACTTGATAAGCAATATGCTGAGGGTACTTATGTATGTGCTGGTTGTGAACAACCCCTATTTAAATCTGACACCAAATTTAACAGTGGTACTGGTTGGCCTAGCTTTTTTGCACCCATTGAAGGTGCAATTGCTACTACTGTAGATAGGTCTTTTTTCATGACCAGAGTTGAAGTACATTGTAGCCGTTGTGGTGGACATTTGGGTCACGTTTTTGAAGACGGCCCCGCCCCTACAGGACAACGCTATTGTATGAATGGTGCAGCATTGAAGTTTGTTCCTGCCTAAAATGCGTGCATCAGGCAACTTCTGCACTAGCTGCAAGTATACTTTATTTTCTCTCATGAGAAACTGATATTCTCTGTTGAAGTTGGTAATAGTTAATGGGTAATCAATCATCCATTACCTATTACCAATTAATTTTAAACATAGCTTTTCTCTATAAAAATTAAATGAATCCCATCAGAATTTTTGATACTACCATGCGTGATGGAGAACTTACGCCTGGTGTACAAATGAATTTACAACAAAAAATTGCTCTCTCGCAATTACTAGAACAAATGGGAGTAGATATTATTGAAGTAGGTTATCCTGGTAACTTTCAAAAGGATTTCCATGAAGTATTTCATATTTCTCAAATCATTAAAAAATCTACTATTTGTGGGTTAGCAAGTGCAAGCCATAATGAAATTACGACTCTGGCAGCAGCACTAAAACCAGCCACAAAGCCTAGAATTCATACTTATACACCCGTTAATTTAAAGAATCAATCTCAATTGAGAGCAGAACAAACATTAGAAATCATTAAAGACAGTATTTCACTCGCACGTAATTATACAGATGATGTTGAGTGGAGTGCTTTTGATGCTCCCAGAAGTCAACCAGATTTTTTATGTAAGGCGATTGAAACTGCTATTAAAAATGGAGCGACTACTATTAGTATTCCTGATAGTTTAGGTTTATCCTCACCGGCAGAATTTTCAGAACTTTTACAGATGATTTTTCATCGAGTCCCTAATATTGAGCAAGCTGTTGTTTCTGTTCATTGTCATGATGATTTAGGTATGGCGGTGGAGAATTCGCTCATTGCTTTGAATTGTGGCGTGAAGCAAATTGAGTGTGCAGTTAATGGTTTGGGTGCAAGGAAAGGCAATGCAGATTTAGAAAAAGTGGTGATGGGTATTTTGCAGCAGAAAGATTATCAGATTGATATTGATATTTCTCTAATGAAACAAGTATCAGAATTAGTTGCCAAAATTACAGGGATGGGCAACACCAAAAAATAAATTATCCTAACTTTAATGTTCGTAGGGTGCGTCAGTACGAATAATTTCTTGGTATATCAAGATTTTCTCTGACTGACGCACCATACATAGTCTAGCTGTTGAGGTTGTTGACTTAGCTAGCTATTGCTTCAGCTTTTTTCTCCACAGGTACATAAGGTTTTTCTACACCTTGCGCTAAGTATTCAGATAGTTGTTTTTCAATTTGGTCGCGCACAATTTGGCGATATTCTAGAAAATGCTCGTTATGGGCGCAAGCAGCCAGATAATGTTCCGCAACTCTGGGATTACGCTTGATGATGCTAAATAGGTGATGCCAGAATTTCCACCGAGTTTCCCGCTTAATTCCTTGCCGCCAAATTACAATCAGCAAGGCTTTAATGACTATCAACTCTGGCCATTTGAAGGGTGCATTCCAACTTGGTGAACCCATCATCAAAAAACAGCGATAGGTGCGATCCAAATACTTCACAGGATCATATAAAGTACAGAAAGCTTCAATGTATTCTCTGGCGATATCTTCTAAGGGACGGGTAGGAATGAAATTCATCAACGTGGTTTGGTTGATATTTCCATCTTGATTTTCCCGTAATCTTCCTTCTTTTTTCAGCCGATGCCACAATGCTGTATTGGGTAAGGCTTGCAACATGGCGAAGGTTGTGGAGGGAATAGCTGCTTGTTCGGCAAATCTGACGATGCGATCGCCTGCGCCGGCTTTTTCACCGTCAAACCCAATAATAAATCCAGCCATTGGGCGCAACCCCGCTTTGATGATGCTTTGTACTGCATCAGTTAACGAACTACGGGTATTTTGGAATTTCTTCGTTAGTTGTAAGCTATCCTCATCTGGCGTTTCAATTCCTAAAAATACCGCCGCAAAGCCAGACTCAACCATCAACTCCATTAATTCTGGATCTTGTGCTAAATCCACTGAAGCCTCGGTATCAAACCGGAATGGATACTCATGTTCTGCCATCCATACTTTTAACTCTTTCAGCAACAGTTTGACATTACGCTTGTTACCGATAAAGTTGTCATCTACCATGAACACACCTCGCCGCCAACCCAATTCATAGAGGTAATCTAACTCGGCTAATAGTTGCGCTGGGGTTTTGGTACGGGGTTTGCGTCCATACAGTACAATGATGTCGCAGAATTCACATTGGAAGGGGCAGCCACGGGAAAACTGCACCGACATCATGTCATAAGCATCAAATTCTAGTAAGTCAAAGCGGGGTATGGGTGTACTTGTCACATCTGGTTTTTCAGTGGTGCGGAATGTACCAGAAGTTTCTCCCTGTTGCACTGCTTCCACAAACATGGGTAAGGTGATTTCCCCTTCATCTAAAATCAGGAAATCTGCGCCCACATTCTGCACTTCATGGGGTGTAGATGTCGGATAAGGGCCACCAACAGCCACCAATTTACCGCGCTGTTTGGCTTCTTGGATTTGTTCAAGTAAATCTTGTTTTTGGACAATCATCGCGGAGAAAATCACGATATCCGCCCACGCCCATTCTGCTTCTGTGGCTGGACGAATGTTGCGATCCACCAGCTTAAATTCCCACTCTTGGGGCAGAATCGCCGCTACTGTTACTAAACCCAGTGGTGGTAACAGCACTTTGCGATCAACTAAAGCCAGAATTTTTTCGTATGACCAAAAGGTTTTGGGAAATATTGGATATACCAGTAGAACACGCATCTCGTATCAATCCTCACGCTTTGATGTGATCCCAATTTAACGAAAATAATTACTTATTGACTTTTTAAGTAAATTGGTTTTAGTTTACCGCTAATGGTTTTGGCTGTGCAATTTAAAATACAAGCGTGATGAATTTTTGATACATCATAATTTTATATGTTGAGGGTAGGATAACCCTCAATGATTACCCTCACAATTAGCGACCTTCGCCAACTGCTAATGCACTTTTCTCTAGTTGTTTGAGTGTTTGTGACTGTTCCTCTAAACGTACCGCTAAACTCTGACAAACTAAATCACACAAGTCAAAGATGATCGGATCAGCAATTTCATAAAATACACTCACTCCTTGGGGTTGGCGCTTGATAATACCTGTCTGCGCCAAAATTTGCAGATGTTTGGAAACATTAGCTTGTTTTAGCTTAGTAATTTCCATGATTTCTGTAACATTTTTGGGGCTGGTTTTCAGCGCACATAAAACTTGCAAACGACTCACCTCAGATAAAACTTTGAAATACTCCGCAATGGGTGTGAGCGTGGTAGGAGATGGTTCGAGCATAGTGAACTAAATTTCAGTAGATTTTTTGTTGACACTAAGTATTGTAACATGGTTAGATTATATTACTATATAGTAGTATAGTGGCTAATAGGGAAACAACTATGACCATGCAAGCTATGTTATTTCGCCAGCTTTTTGACCCAGAAACCAGCACATACACCTATTTAATTGCAGACATTGAAAGCAAATCAGCCGTTTTAGTTGACCCAGTGTTAGAACAAATCGAACGCGATCAAAAATTAATTGCGGAACTGGGTTTGACACTGCATTACTGTTTAGAAACCCACATCCACGCCGACCATATTACAGGATCGGGGAAATTGCGCGAGTTAACGGGATGTCAGAGTATTGTACCTTTTGGGGCTAATGCAGTCTGTGCTGATAGAACCATTCAACATGGTGAAGCCTTACAAATTGGTGCAGTTGTGATTGAAGCGATCGCCACCCCAGGACACACCGACAGTCACATGGCTTATTTAGTCAACAAAACCCATTTGCTGACAGGAGATTCCCTACTGATTCGCGGCTGTGGACGCACAGACTTTCAAAGCGGTAATGCTGGGGCGCTTTATGACTGTATTACCGAAAATTTATTTACCCTCCCAGATACCACACTTGTTTACCCAGGACACGATTATCGAGGACACATGGTTTCAACCATTGGCGAGGAGAAAGAATTTAATCCGCGTTTTGTAGAACGCGATGGGCTACGCCCCGCCAGACGCGATCGCTCAGAGTTTATCGAATTGATGGGTAATTTAAACCTACCAAATCCGCAAAAAATTATGGAAGCAGTACCAGCCAATCAACGCTGCGGCCAAGTATCACTGATCGCTTAATCATCTCACCCCTATCTATAAGCAGTAAAGAACATGACACAAACTACCAAAGTTGCTGAAATTGATGCAGTCACACTCAAACAATGGTTAGAGTACAACACCGTGTTACTGATTGACGTGCGCGAACCTTCAGAATATGCAGAAGAACATATCCCTGATGCCAAGTTACTTCCTCTCTCCAATTTGCAACCGCAGCAAGTAGCCTCACAGGGAGAACCCATAGTTTTATATTGTCGTTCCGGTAATCGTTCCGCCCAAGCTGCAAATAAACTCATCAAAGCTGGGATTAACAACGTCTATCATCTGCGCGGTGGGCTACCAACCTGGAAAGCCGCAGGTTTACCCACCAAAATCAATCCTCATGCACCAATCAGCATCATGCGGCAAGTACAAATTGTTGCCGGTTCATTAGTTGTTATGGGAACTGTACTTGGTGCGTTTGTCTCACCTTGGTTTTTAATTTTGAGTGGCTTTGTCGGTAGTGGATTAGTCTTTGCTGGGGTGACAAACACCTGTGCAATGGGAATGTTGCTAGGGAAACTACCTTATAACCAACGGATGAGATAATTATGACTTGGATATTGGGTCATCTACTTGCCATTGTAATTGGTATTAGCTTGGGACTATTAGGTGGCGGTGGTTCGGTGTTGGCTTTACCTGTGTTGGTGTATGTCATGGGTGTGGCACCAAAAAATGCGATCGCCATGACCCTAGTCATCATTGGTACAGTCAGTATACTGGGATTAATCCCCCACTGGCGAGCCGGGAATGTCTGGTTAAAGACTGCTGCTATTTTTGGTGCAGCCACAATGGTAGGTGCATTCTTCGGTGCGAAGTTAGCCACCCTGCCATTGATTACCGATGCGATACAGATGTTGCTGTTTGCGCTGTTGATGTTGGTAGCTAGTATAGTCATGATTCAGCGCAGCGCCCGCCCTAAAAAATCTGATGATACTACACCTTACCCACCGCCAGTCTGTAAATATTGTTGGCTGTGGTTGATGAGTGAGGGCATAGTTGTTGGAACTTTGACGGGTTTGGTGGGTGTTGGTGGTGGGTTCGCCATTGTACCCGCCTTGGTATTACTCGGTAAAGTGCCGATGAAAGCAGCTATTGGTACATCATTATTGATTATTATTATGAATGCGATCGCTGGCTTTCTCGGCTACTGGGGACACGTCACCTTGGACTGGGGTTTGATGTTGTCTTTTATCCTAGCGGCTAGCGTCGGGACTTTAGTTGGCGGGTATTTATCTCAGTTTGTGTCGGCGACGCGGTTGCAAAAAAGTTTTGGTTATTTTTTACTGGCGGTGGCAGCGTTGGTTATGTTTCAAAACCGTGATACCTTTTGGCAATGGTATACGCCCAAGAGTGCTACTGCGGCTAAGATTAGTTCACAATCAAGACTGTAGTATTGCTCAATGTAGAATGTGTTAGTTAATCAGGTAGGCATCTTTCACCCAATCCTTATTATTTAATGGAGCGACTCGCGCCCCTGATGCTTCTTGGGTGAGTCAAGAACGTTCCTTCATTCGTTTGGAAATATCTTTGATTTCAGAACATTTTCATCAGCGATCGCATTGGTAATCACATATTTATGCAGACATTCTTGGAATAAGTCTCTAGTGGTGCGTTTACCGTGTTGATTACTGGCAGCGTTATCGGCAAAGATAGGAGTTCCGGTAAAGCCGAACATCTGGGCTTGGGTAAAGAATTTGACGATATTTTTATGGGTTTCGCCAAATTGGGAACGGTGGCATTCATCAAAGATAAACACAATGCGCTTATCTTTCAAGCCTTCCATTGCGCCTTCATGGCGTTGGGATTTGATCGCACGGTTGAGTTTTTGGATAGTGGTGACGATCAGGCGACTATCCCCAGCCATTTATGTTACCAGTTGTCTGGTGTTGTCGGTGGTATCTACACAGTCAGGACTAAAATAATTAAATTCTTTGCTGGTTTGATAATCGAGGTCAGCGCGATCGACGACAAACAGCACTTTATGCACTTTGGGAAATTGGGTGAGGATTTGGGCAGCTTTGAAACTGGTGAGGGTTTTGCCCGATCCAGTGGTGTGCCAGATACAGCCGTTTTTATCGGTATCCTTCACTCGCTCAATAATGGCTTCTACTGCGTAGTATTGATAGGGGCGCAACACCATCAGCACTTTGTCAGATTCGTGCAGGACAATGTATTTGCAGATCATTTTGGAGACGTGGCATTTCTCCAGAAAGCTGTCGGCAAAGTCCTGTAGTTGGGTTATGAGGTTGTTTTCTTGGTCTGCCCAGAAGAAAGTTTGTTTAAATTCTTGTTTACGATTGTTGGCGTAGTAGCGGGTATTAACGCCGTTGGAGATGACGAAAATTTGGACAGATTGAAACAGTCCATTGTCTGCGCCGTAGGAATGGCGTTGGTAGCGGTTGATTTGGTTAAAGGCTTCTTTGAGTTCCAGCCCTCGGCGTTTCAGTTCAATTTGGACGAGGGGCAAGCCGTTAATCAGCAGGGTTACGTCGTAGCGGTTTTTGTATTTGCCTTGCTGGGTGACTTGGTTGGTGACTTGATATTGGTTTTGACACCAATGTTCGGTGTTGAGAAATTCTAGGTAAAAGGTAGTGCCATCGTCGCGCCTGAGTTCCATTTTGTCGCGCAGGCGTTTGGCGCGGTCAAAGACGTTACCTTTGTCAAGGTGGTTGAGGATTTGATTAAATTCTTGGTCGCTGAGTTTGATTTGGTTATGCTTTTCCAGTTGGGTTTTGAGGTTGGCATTGAGTTCTGCGGCACTGCTGATGTTGACCGGTTCGTAGCCTAATCCTGTTAGACGTTCAATCAATTTTTGTTCAAGTTCGGCTTCAGATTGGGTCATGGGGAATAAGTGGGATTATAAATGTTTAAGCCTTGGATGAAGCGAAAATCTTTAAGGTTTAAGGTATAGAGGCTAATGTTATGAGTTAGGGCAGTGGCGGCAATCAGGTTTGCGGATGGTATCTAGGGTAATGTTTTTCCCTTCCCAAATTCCGGCTAGGGCGAAAAAGTCTTGATCCTGTTGGGGAGGTGTTTCGGGTTGTTGTTCTTGTTGTTGGCGATCGGCTTGAAATTCTAGGAATTCTACAAATTCGATCACTTTTTTTTGTTGTTCGGGGGGAAGTTGTTGGATTTTTTGAAGGGCTATTTCTAGGGTTAGCATATTGGGTAATAATGGGTAATACTTTTATTTTTATTATTCCCTACTATCAGGTTCAAGGGTTAAACCGCGATAGACTTGTTCAATGGGGAATTTGAGGTTAATGCTTTTGAGTTCGTGATCAATCTGGCAGCAAGTAAGCTATGGTTTTTGCTACCATCGGTCATGGCATAGATACCCATAGGATAAACTTGACCGTTGATCAGTTCGTGTTTTTCTAGTTGCTTTTCTTCCCAAGCAAAGTATTCTTCGGGGGTTAAGTTTGTGGGTTTGTCTTTAGCGGCGATCATTTTTTTGGTAATAGGTGATTGGTAATTGACGAGATGTGCAACTTATTTTTGAAACCCCTCTCCAAACCTCTCCCCTGCAAGGAGAGAGGCTTTGATTCTTGCTCCCCTTCCCACTCCTTCGGAGAAGCAAGCTATGTAGGGAAGGGGTTGGGGGTTAGGTTTGAGAGAGAGTTGCACACGGCGTTAATTGGTAATTGGTAATTGGTAATACTTTGATTTTATTCGCTATCTCCTAACTAACTTTTCGTTGGCAAAGAAAGAACCTGTACTTCACTGATTTTGGACAACTGCTTATCATTGGTAATCAACTATTTTTAGTGGTAAATACTGGATACTCTTTACTAACGGCTATATCCTCACCTGTATCGTTGATATTAAATTTAAATGTAATATCATCACTCATGTGACGATAAACAAAAAAGTTTTTGGGGACAACTCCGTATTCACCTTCATTTTTAAGTTCCCTATCTGAAAAATATTCTTTTTGCGGTTTTAGACCTTCACGAGAAGAACTGTAAATAGGTACATGAGTATTAGCATTGACTCGTTCCTGATGTTCTATTATAAAATCTCCTAACTTCCTCTCTTCCCAATCAGGGAACGGAGAACCGATCGCGTCTTTAAACCGAATTTTTTGAGCAAATATTTTCTGCATTACGCCGCATTTGTATGTTTGCAGCAGTTCCCGTTTGCGGCGGAGTTGGTTTAACCGCGTATCCACCGCCCCCAAAAAACTAGCGATCTTCTCTTGTTCTGCTAAAGTGGGTCTATAAGTGGTTAAAGATTGCAATTGAAATAAATCTAGTTTCCCTGCCCCAATACCAGTACCTGTAACCATTGATTTCAAAAGATTTTCTTGGGATTTTAACCAAAAAAATAAAAACTCTATTTTGTCATTGGTTAAAACTTTAAGTGCTTTTACATCTTGATTAAATGATAAATCTCTACCCGCAATTCCCATAGGAATACGATTATATAAAATGCTCCCACGAACAAGAATTAAAATAGAACCTTTTTTAGCTAATCTTGAGCCATTATTTAATCCCTGTACTGTTATCTTTTGATCTGAATCAACAAGTAGATCACAATACATAGAAGATGCACTAATCCAAGGAATGTCACCATTCCAGTAATTGAAATTTTCTCTAGAAGGTGTTCCTCCAGAACTAAAATTCACTATGTTTTCTAATGCGGTCATTTCTCAATCTTCCTTAAACTCAGGGAACCGCAACTGAGGGATATTTTTCTTTAACTTCTTACTCATTCCCTAAAACTATTATCAATAAAATCAATAATTTCCTGATAAAAAACCTGCCCCTTGTCTCTACTGCTACTAGCAGTCACCAATAACCTTAAAGTTTCTACCAACGAACTGATAACAGCATCACAAACCAAATCAAAAAGCCGACTTAAATCATCTTGGTTTTGTTGTCCATAAGCCAAAGCATTAATATAATCATTGCGGATTTGATTATTAATCACCACAATAGGATACCCTGCACGAATTAACATTGAAGAAGGCAGGAGGCAGGAGGCAGAGGGCAGAAGGTTTTGTTTAGAAGGGGATTCCGACCCCTCCTAAACAAGAGCCACCAAATTTTCAATTTGGTGGGGGTCTTAAACCCTTGCTCCCTACCCTGCGGGAACCCCTTCGGGGAATGGTCGCGGCAGAGGACAGAGGCCAGTATTCCTTCTGCCTCCTGCCCTCTGCCCTCTGCCTTTCTTGATAAATTCATGATTAATCTAGCCGTTCTCCCATTCCCATCTCGAAAAGGATGGATAGAAACAAAACGATAATGTGCCATTGTTGCATATTCTACCAGGTGAAGTGTTAAAGCAGCATCCGAATTGAGCCAGATAACAAAATCTGCCATTAATTGAGACAGTAAATAATGGGGAGGATAAATATAATTCGTTCCTGCTGCCATCACATCCAACTTCCGATAACAACCTGCTTCATTAGGGTTAATTTTCCTCAGAATCAGATTGTGAATTTGTTTAATTTCCCATTCATTAATTGCTGTATTTTTTTGGGCTAAACTCTCAATGTAGTCAATCGCTTCTTTATGTCCAATTACCTCTAAATGTTCATCAAGAGTCTTACCGCCAATGGTAATTCCTTTTGTTAACACTAACTCGGTTTCACTTTGAGTTAAAGTATTTCCTTCAATGGCATTAGAGTTATAAGTAAAACGGACATCATAGAGCTTTTTCAGTTCAGCGATTATTATTTGATCAAATGGTCTAAAGTCATCTAATACCAATTCACGAAAAGCCTGATACAAATAAAGCATCAAGAATAAAATCCCAACCTGTGATAGAAGCAACAACTGATGTGTTTAATTGTTCCAATCGCTTCCAGATAAATTCTCTTAATTCATCTAAATTTGAGAAGCTTTCCCAAGTTAGATGCCTTTTAACTTCTTCCCACAATCTTTCTATTGGATTAACTTGAGGTGTATGTGGAGGTTGAAATAACAAAACTATGTTTTCTGGTATTTTCAGATGCTGACTTAAATGAAAAGCCCCATTGTCTAACTGAAGAATATGAATATCTTGAGCATAAGTCTGGGAAAATTTTTCTAAAAAAATATTGAAACAGGCTGTATTCAAATGAGAGAATTCCCAGATAAAATACTCTCCAGTTAAGGGTTCCACTAATCCATATAAGTAAAAATTATCCCGCTTCCATTGCATAATGCCGATGGGCTTGACTCCTTTTTTAGTAATTAGTCTCCCAGCTTCAGTCTTCAATCCCACACGGCTTTCGTCCCCACACCAATATCTCATTGTTTTTTGCCTATCTACTGGTGCTATGACGTGTTTTTTTATTACTTCTAGGTATTGTGGCAGTTTTTTTTAAATTCTGATTCTGCTTCGCTATCGTATTTAATACCTACTGCTCGCGGCACTTTTAGCTTTGCTTTCATTTGATAGCGCACTGTATCATGTACTACTTTATATGATGCTTCTATCCCTTCTACTGCTTTTAACCATGTTCGGATTTCCTCATAACTTTTGAATCCCTCCGATTCTTGAAGCTCTTTGTCTAGCTGCTCTCTTACTTGTAAGCTAATTATTGCAGGTCGCCCTGGACTCTTTAGAGTTGTTAATAGACCCTTGATTCCCGACTCTTGATAATTTTTTAACCATCTTTGTACCGTTACCCTTGCCCTTCCTACTACCACCGCTACATCTTGTATTGTTTTCACTTGTCCTATTTTCAGCAAATACAAAGCTTGAATCCGTTCAAAACTTGATGCTGTTTTTTGTTTTAAGAGCAACTCATGCAATTCCTCTACTGACTCTTTTATTTCTACTTTGGTTACTCCAGCCATCTTTGCTCGTTAATATTTATTCCTTATTTATCTGTATCATACTTTTCGTGAATTGGTATAACCAAGCTTTTAGCTTGTCAATTTGCTCTAATTTACCCTGATAACTCATACGCACATAGTTGCTGATTAAAGCAGTTAATGAAAAGTCTTTTTTTTGACTTAAACCAATTACCTGTTCAATAAACTGCTCGTAAAGTTTAGAGGAAGATACTAGCATATTATTAATTTAATAAAAACTTTAATAAAAAATAATGTTAGCTAATCATCTTATAGATTTTCTTGAAAAGCAGTCAACAAGTCCCGACGACCACTAATCACCCTCAATATTTCAATACCATCCTCAAGCACACAATAGAAAACAATATAACTGCTTAAAGGAACACCTTTTAAACCAGAGTAAATATAATCATAACTTTTTCTACTATTAGGAAATGTCACTAATTGCTTACACTTACGGATAAAATCATTAAAAAACTTTTCTCCAGCACTGACATTATTTACCGCAAAATAATCAGCAATTTCATTGAGATCATGACTAGCTAACTTATTGATTAAATATTGTGCCATCTATTCCCTTTTAAACCGCTCTAGAATCCCAGAAACAAAAACTTCTCCATCAATCGGCGGTTCTTTCTCTGACATCTCAATAGCAGCTTGGATTTTTTCCCGAACAGACAAAACCCACTCATTTTCCGCCCGTTCGTATTCCTCAAGCAACCGCAAAGCAACCTCAAGCAACTGCTGAGGCGATTGATATTTACCCGTTGCTATGTTGGCACGAATTAAACTCTCCTGTTCTGGTGTCAAGGTTATATTCATCGCTGATATCCTGAAACGTCTATATCGCCGTAGTTTAGCATTTACTTTTATTTTATTCCTCACCCTCTAAAACGGTGACTCAATCCCCAATTCCTCACAAAACCCGCGAATTAGCCGATCTGTCTCCACCATCTCCCGATCAATTTCTCGAATCTCCCACGCCACCGCGTCTAAATCAATTTCCTCCTCCTCCTCAAAGGTATCCACATAACGGGGAATATTTAAATTAAAATCATTCTCCTCAATTTCCGTTAACGGGGCGCGATAACTATACTTTTCTTCCTGCAATCGTTGCCGATAGGTAGAAACAATTTTGTCAACATCCTCATCCCGCAAATAATTCTGATTCTTCGCCTTCTCAAAATAGGCACTGGCATCAATAAATAAAATATCTTCAGGATTTTCCCGACACTTCTTAAACACCAAAATACAAGTCGGGATACTCGTCCCATAAAAAATATTCGCAGGCAACCCAATCACTGCATCTAACCAGTTCCGTTCCTTAATCACATACTTACGAATTTGCCCCTCTGCCGCACCACGAAACAAAACCCCGTGGGGCAACACTACCGCCATAATGCCATTCTCATCTAGGTGATGGATCATGTGTTGTACAAAGGCAAAATCAGCCTTAGAAGCCGGGGCTAACTTCCCATACTGACTAAAGCGATCATCCGACTCAAATAACTTATTCGCGCTCCAATTCGCCGAAAACGGCGGATTCGCCACCACCGCCTCAAACCGCATTCCCTCATGCTGGGGATTCTCTAACGTATCTTCCTGGCGCAGATCAAAATTGCGATAATGGACACCATGCAAAATCATGTTCATTCGCCCCAAGTTGTAGGTTGTGCGGTTCATTTCTTGTCCGTAAAAATCACCGACTGATTCCACCTCCCGCGCTACCCGTAGCAGCAAAGATCCCGAACCACAGGTGGGGTCATAAACCGACTTCAGCCGACTCTTCCCCGTTGTCACAATCTTCGCCAGCACCTTAGACACCTGCTGCGGCGTGTAAAACTCCCCTGCCTTTTTACCTGCACCACTGGCAAACTGCCCAATCAAATACTCGTAGGCATCCCCCAGAACATCGCTCTCGGTTTCTTCTAGCCGAAAATCAATCTTATTTAGATGCACTAAAATTTTGGCAATTAAAGCATTTTTCGCCTTCGGAGTCCGCCCCAACTTCGTGGAATTCAGATCCAGATCCTCAAACAAATGATCAAAATCTTCCTCACTGTCCTTGCCCATTGTGGAGCGTTCAATACTGTTAAGCACTTGGGCGAGATCATCCAAAATAAAATTTGACGACTCAAAATCTTCATCCCTCAAATTTTCTTCAGTGGCTCTTTTCGCCCCTAACGCCCGTTCCGCTAAAGAACTGAACAACTCTGACGGCTTGAAAAAATATCCCAGCGTGGCGATCGACTCTTCCCGAATCGCCTCTATATATTCTTGCCCCTCCTCCGAAGATTCATCAATCTCCAGAAAGTCAATGCCATCCTCCGCTAACACTTCATTGGCCCAAGCAATAATCCCGAAACTCATCAGCATTCATCTTGCCCCGAAGCGAGTCGGCAATATCCCATGGCTGGGTTTCTAGCTTTTTCTTGTGTCCGTTTTGTCCGTTCAGTCCGTTCGTCATTTATCTCTCGTACTGGGCGATCGCTGTCACCGCTAAGAAGTGGTATCTGAGCAACGTATAGACTAACACACAAGATGATTCCTTGGTACAGTGCGTAAGCCCTAATATTGTGCTAGATGAGCATGGCAAGTTTATAGTCATTGACCCGCACGACAAAACGCCGCTAAAGATACTAATGGCTTACCAGAAATCAAAATCTCAACACTGCGATCAGCTACGCTGGGCGTTTACGCCATCGCATTACTATCCAAAGCAAGGCAAAATCCGCAAGTTTGGACTTCTGTTGATAAGAATGAAAATTAGATGACTTTTGGTGCTTCAAAGTCAGTTTTTCTAAAGGAGTCCCACTTTCGCTCTAAATCGTTATAGTTTGTAAACTGTAGTAGCTATGAAATTTGTATTTTGTTTACTACTGTAGCTATTATATGTCCAACACCAACAAGGGTGAAAAAGAAACCAGAATTTATATTTATATTGAGGACGTTGTATCTGTTGCCTGGAATAAAGATAGAGGAACAGTTCTAAAACGATTACGTGGAAAAATGTCACGCCAGAAACTGGCTGATGAAATTGCTGCCAGAGGTGGTGAATGTTCGCATCAAAACTTAAAGAAATTAGAGTATGGTGAGTCTGAAAGCGTTTCTCTAAAAGTATTGGAGGCTATTTGTACTGCATTAGGAATATCGGTAAACAATTTTTTAAGCACAGTCGAAGTGACAAATTAAAGTTTTAAATATGCTTATTGAGTTTAGCTACTCAAGTAACTAATATATTAATGTACTCAAAAAGGCGATCGCCCTCCACCAAGAGAAATGCGATCGCGTAGCGGCTCCTTTGGAGCATCGCCTTTTGTTAAACCTCATTAATGAGGTCACTCATGATGATTGTACAAGATGAATTTGATAACCCAGCCTTGGCTAAAACCGAGTTTGATGAATATATTGACCAGCTTGCTGACCCAGTAGCACCAGAAATTGAGATTGATTCGGTATCAGAGGTATTTGGCGAACTTTACCGTGTTTGGAATGGTTCCCAACTACTTGGCACTTTCTACCAAAATCTGAAAGGTGAATGGATAGCACAACCCTGTAATAGCGACGATAGATTACGTTGTGACACTCCTTTAGCAGCACAAATCATCATCATCGCTGTGAATAGCTTACTGGTAGCCGACGCAGCATAACACATAAAGCATTTATCCCATCACTTGGAGACGTGATTCAGTTCACGTCTCTTTCTTATGTAAAGGAATAATCCAACCGTATCAAACCATGAATCACTTTTGCGATCGCCGTCAGTAATTTGACCTCAATCTTTGAGCAACGCCTAACGGCATCAAGCCACGAATCACCATCTTCTGTTTTGATAAATGTGACTTTACCCATAAGCTTGCCATCGCGGCAAAGTTATGGGTAAAGTCACAGTGTCAAAGTTACAGAGTATTACTTTATTAGTGGACGTAACTGGATTCGAACCAGTGACCTCTACGATGTCAACGTAGCGCTCTAACCAACTGAGCTATACGTCCTTAACTTCACAACTTATAAGTATAGCATATATTTATCATATAGCAAATGTTTTTTCTGACAAATTCCTACTGCTGAAGTCGCTTCTTGGCTTGTGATATCAATATCTGTGCTTCTGCGTAGGCTGTTGTCCCAGACTGCACAGTATTTAGCTGGTTAATAATGCCTTGGATTTGGGCTTGAAACTGCTGTTGCTCAGAGGGAGGTGCAGCAATTAACCTCTGGATTTGTTCATTCGCCTGTTTCAGTGATGATTGTGACTCTATCTCGGCTTGCAGGCGAGTTTCTAAAATTCCTAAATTAGTTTGATAAGTCGCTAGCAACTTCTGAGCTTCCAAATAACCTGGGTCTTCTACCCGGATGCTTTGCAATTGCTCAATGGCTGTTGACCACAATTTAGCAATTTGCTTCCATTTCATTTCTGTATGTGGTGGATTTTGAGCAGATTTAGCGGCTGCAAGGGCAAATTGTTTTGCACCCTCAATTAATTTGCTGCTGCGGGGATCAACAACACCTTGGATTTTGCTTTGGTAGCTGACTAATAATTTTTGGGCTTCTACATAACGGGGATTTTCTAAAGGAACTTGATTAATGCGGTTAATAGCCTGTTGCCATAATTCTGATGCAGCTTTTGGCTGAATTGACTTGGCTTGTTCGGCTGCTAGGTCAAATTCTTGGGCGGCTGTGATGAAATTACCAATGCGAGCATTTTCAAAATCACGTTTATAGGCGTTGAGTTTAGCTGTGGCTGTTTTTGCTGCTAGTGTTTGTTGGGGAATTTGTTCTAATTGGTCAATTCCCTCTTGCCATGAGGCGATCGCTTTTTCCCTATCTTGAGTATTAGTAGCCTGTTCATACTGCTGCTTGGCTGCTTTGAGGGTTTGTTCTCCCTGAGTCAGTGGTACTAAAGCATTTTTATCTTGAAACACAATCGCTTCTATCCGCCCTACCCGTTGACGTGCTGTTTCAAACTCATCTACAGTAAACCGCCAAGTACAGCCAAATAAGTTACAGTAAGCTTGGGGATAATAACCTAAAAACCAAACTGGTAAATTATCCAAATTTCGTTTTGCAGTTTTGATTTTTTCACCACCGCGTTCAATATCTGCTGGGCTAGTAGCTTTATTAATTAACTGATCAGCTTGCTCTAGGTTATGAATTGCGCCACGATAGTTATGATCCATACTGATATAACTAGGCAATAGCAGGATGGGTACAGTTTTGGCAATCGGCCAGCGAATCATCGGGTAAGGTAAATTGACTACCCAAATTACCCCGACTGAAGTACCTAAGATAATAGTTGCCCATTTGATTTTGGTAATTAACCCAGGTGCTTGATTAGCTTTTGTAGCTTTTTTAAGAACCTTCTCACTGAATTGTGGATATATATCCAGAACTGTTTCACTTAATTCATCTAAGCCCACAGGAGAGCCTTTTTCTGTACGTAGTTTTTCTAAGCGTTTAATGACTATTTCCTGCTCCATTTGGCTAAGTTGGTCATTCCCACTACATTTTTGTACTTCCGCCAGCAATAGTTTCCAGGCTTTTTTGTTGAGACGATACATAGATATAAGCTGTAACTTATAAACCTAGTATTCCCATTGCTGCTGCGAAAAATCACTAAAATTGACCACAGTCAAACAATCAGATTCATCAATCAAGATACTTAAAACCAATAATAACTATTGCTAAAATTTATAGGTCTAATAAGAAAAACTTGATAATTGAGAATGTCAACAGCTTTAATTACCGGTGCATCAGGTGGTATAGGTAAAGCCTTTGCTCAAGAATTAGCTGCACGTCAAACTAACCTAGTTCTCGTTGCTCGTTCAGAAGCAAAGCTACACCAGCTTGCTCAAGAACTACGAGAGCAATATCAAATTCGAGTAGATGTAATAGTTACAGACCTTACAGAACCAGATGCGACTGCGGCTGTATTTGAAATCACAAAGACCAAGGGATTAACGATTGATTTATTGATTAACAATGCAGGTTTTGGCGACTATGGGGACTTTGCCAAAAGCGATCGCGAACGGCAAGTTAAGATGGTGCAGTTAAATGTTTTGGCATTAGTAGATTTAACCCATAGATTTTTGCCTCTCATGCGTCAGCGTGGTTCGGGAAGTATTATTAACGTTGCTTCCATCACTGCATTTCAACCGATACCTTACCTTTCTGTTTATGCAGCCAGCAAGGCTTTTATTGTCAGTTTCAGCGAGGCATTATGGGCAGAAAATCGTCAATATGGTGTACGCGTTTTAGTAACTTGTCCAGGGCCAACAGAAACAGACTTTTTTACAGAAGCTAATTTTCCCCCAGCTTTAGCGGAAACCACAAATAAAGTCATGACTACTGAAGAAGTTGTCCGTCATTCCCTCAAAGCTTTAGAGAGGGGAGAACCAACTCTGATTGTTAGTGATCTGAGTACCCAACTCAGAAGTGTAGTAGCGCGACTGGTTCCCCGCAAAACTTTGTTAAGTATGTTGGCTAAACATTTTCAAGCTTAAGAACAGCCTCACAGACAACACACCACTAGCGAGGAATGAAACAAACACTTCTTCCTCTCTTATCCTGTCACCTGTCACCTGTCACCTGTCACCTGTCACCTGTCACCTGTCACCTGTCACCTGTTACATATATCTAGTTAATTGCACCCGGTAACGTTCTTTTTTAGTGACGGCCACTTCCCCCAC
The DNA here is from genome assembly GCF_000316645.1 of Nostoc sp. PCC 7524. Classification (NCBI taxonomy): domain Bacteria; kingdom Bacillati; phylum Cyanobacteriota; class Cyanophyceae; order Nostocales; family Nostocaceae; genus Nostoc; species Nostoc sp. PCC 7524. The sequence goes on along the minus strand of NC_019684.1, from coordinate 4,617,291 downwards.
TTCTAAACGTCCTTTACCGCGAATGGCGATTAAGTCACCTGATTTAACTTGCGAACTAGCTTGAGTGACTTCCTTCCAGTTCACACGCACATCGCCAGCATCAATTAAGTCAACCATTTTACTGCGAGACATCCCAAATCCAGCAGAAGCGATCGCATCTAAGCGTAAAGAAGCTTCCACAGTTGTTAATTCTTTTTTCTTGGGTTCCCGAACTTTTAACTCGCTCAAATCAATCTGTTGGGTTTTGACAGGAACAGATCGCACCTGCTGGAGATTCATTGTCAAAAATTCGGCTAACTCCGGGACGACAATTGCTTGCGCTCCCCGTTCACCTAAAACAATAATGTCCCCAGTTTTTTCTCTGACAATTCCCGTTCCCAACATTGCGCCTAAAAAGTCGCGGTGGGTAGCCGGATCGAATAAAAAATTACCAGCTATTTCTAGCAGTACAAGATTAACTTGAGATTGATCTAAGGGTAACTCAGAGCGTGCGATCGCTACTCTTTGGCGTTCAGCTTGCGGATACCCACCCCAAGCCACCAATTGTAGCTCTGTTAAGCGACTAAACACCCGTTGAATTTCTGCCAATTCTGGGGGTGACAAAAAATCTGTCAACACCACTTCCCAAGTTTTAATCGCTTGCTCCGCTTGGTCAATTACACGCGCTATACTATCTCGATTTTCAACACCCTTTAACAGTTCTTCTCGTGGCAACATTATTAAAAGTTATTAGTCAATAGTCATTAGTTAGTAGGCAATAGGCAATAGTTATTCTCCTCTGCTCCCCTGCCTCCTCCTCACTAATCCCCAGTCCCTTACACGCTAGTGTCAGCGTAGCCCTGAATATTTTCTGGCTCAAACTGACGTAATATGCGATTAGCTTGCCGGGAGAGAATTTCAGAACCCTGAACTACGATGAGATACTTACCTGCATCCAAGCGGTTACGGTAGGGTAAAGCGTCACCACTACCTACAATTAAACCAACTCCACCGCCAACAAACACGCTACCCATCGCACCGCTAGCAGCACCTAAAAGCCCACCAACAACGTGATTGCCAATTTCACCCGCCCAGGCAAAGGTATCTAAACCAGTAATGAGACTAAAGGTAAAACCAGCAAAAAAGCCAAATGGTACTAGCCAATATGCCATGAGCCGCGCTTGTTTTTTGGCCTGGGCATTGGGATCAATTAAGCCAAATTCGTCAGCAGTTTTATAACCTTTTCCCAGGATCGTGCTATTTATACCTTCTTTTTCTAAAGCTAAGTAAGCAGCTTCGGCTTGGATACGGTCTGGTAATACGGCAACAATGTAATTCATTGATGGAATAATATTTGTCTTATAAAAGTTTTGCCTTAATTAACAGCGTATCAGTAGTTATTGCTTATTGGGTATTGGGTATTGGGCATTGGGCATGGGTATTAAAAATAAAATCTCCCTCATCTCCTCCTGCTCCCTGCCCTTACTTGACTTTATCCAGTGGCTCACAAAAGATATTGACACCTTGCTTCACAACATACATTAAAACTGGTGTGGCTAGAATTTTAGGAAATGTCGTCATGGTTTTCAGATGTGCCATCATCTGTTTAATTGAGCCATTTTGCAAGTCTTCCCGAAATTCTTGCTCACAAATAACAGCACGCCACTTTTTCGCCAAATCGCCTAACCACTCGGAATTAGCCTGTTCTGGCTCTTGCCCGGCTTTAATTGCTAGCGTCATAGCTGCATCTTCTAAATCTCCTTCACAGTCCTCAATCATGTCCAGGGCTTCCATCGCACCCTGATCCTCTACCAATTGAGAACGAAATAGCGCAATTTCTTGTGATGTAACTGTTGTCATGAGTTTTTAAAGCCGAGCCGCTAAATAGTCAAGAGTCCATAGTCTATAGTCCATAGTTTATAGCCAATCCCTACCCTGACAATAGGGATTGGATAATGGAAAGACAAGGTAGAATATCCAATGCCTATTGCCTCTTAAACTATTGCCTATTGCCTAACTAAAGCAATGCTCTAGAGGTAACAGCTCGTTGTAAATCAGCCAAAGCTCGGTTGTACTCCAGAATCGCTGTGATGCGATTACCCTCAGCTCTAGTCAACTCATTTTCTGCGTTGATCACATCTGTTTGAGTACCTACACCAGCTTGGAATCGCAACCGCGCTAGGCGTAGTGATTCTCTAGCTTGCTCTAAGGCAGTGTTGGCAGTTTGGACGTTTTCTAGGTTAGCTTGCTGTGTAAAAAAGGCTTGCTCTACTTGAAAACGGATTTGGTTGCGCTGTTCGGCAAATCGGGTTTCAAAGATCGCAATATTTTTCTTAGCCTGGGTTGCTCTAGCTCTAGCTGCGCCACCATCGAACAAATTCAAACTCGCCCTCACTCCCACAGAATAACCATCTGTCAGGCTGATACCGTCATCAAACTGATCTAGCAGGTTGTAATTGGCGATGAAGCTGACTTGTGGGCCGAGATTGGATAATGCTTGCCGTCTTTGCTGCTCGCTAATGTTACGTTGCGCTAGTTGTTGTTGTAGTTCGGGACGATTTTGATAGGCTAATATGACACTTTGCTCTAGGGACTGCTGCCAAAGACCTGCTAATTGTACGGGATCTGCGGCACTGATGTTAACTGTCTGGGGCAAGCTCAACCGCGTTGCTAAGGTGCGGCGGAAAATTTGCTGCCGAGACAGAGCATTGGTTAGTTCTTGTTGAGCATTGGCTAAATTAACTTGCGATCGCAATACGTCGAACCGTGTCCCTACCCCAGCCCTTTCTAATGCTTCGGCATCTCGTAAACTAGCTTGGGAATTTTCCACGGCTGATTGAGCAATTCGTACCCGTTCATCTGCCTCTTGTAAGTCGTAATATTCCCTGGACACATTCCGCCGGATATCTTCGGACTGGCTTTCTACAGCTAGCTCACTAAACCGTACCTGTTCCTCAGCCTCCTTGATGCTAGCTCGCCGTCTGCCGGAGGTGAAAAGGTCATAGCGCAACTCTGCTTGACCATTGAAGGCTGTACTAGGTTCGTCGTTATTAGAGGGGAAACCTTGTCTGCGGCTTTGTTCATCCTGGAGTTGACTAACAGCAGACTGGCTACGGCTAATATCAGTGTTGATAGAAAGATTGGGATACAACGCTGCTTGTGCTTCCCGCAGAGACGCTTGAGCGCGTTCTAGTTCCAACACAGCCACTTGTAAATCCCGGTTATTACGCTTTGCTAGTTCCAGTGCCTGCGCCAAACTAATCGGCTGATTTCCCTGTACTGTTACTTCCTCTGTTTTGGTAGGAAATTGCAGGGGGTTGGGATTGGGAATGAGGTTTTCTGGAACCTGGACAGCACCACCAGGTACAGGAGTTACTGTTGCTGGCTCAGTAGGAGTTGGTGCTGTTTCCACAGGTGCAGGGGCATCCTGTGCGAATTCCACAACTTCTGCGGTTGAGGTGGTTTCGCCTGTGGGGGCAGTAGTTTGGCTTACCTGCTGGCTTATCAAATAGGACTTGCTACAGGCTGGTGAAGTTACCAGCAAAGAAGTCCGATTCTGCTGCGCTAAGGAGCAACTGTTTACTGCTAATAGATTTGCTGCTCCTGCACCTTTGACAGCAGTTTGTACAGCTATTGGTAACTGAGTTTTGGGACTTTGCTGTGGTACTGAATGCTGTAGAGAAGATAAAGCAACAGTTTGGTTGGCAGATAACTGGGATTTGCTAGTAGTCATAGGCACTACTGTCTTGACTAATTCTGGTTCAGAACTAGGTTTTTGATTACTGCTCAAACGCTGCTGCTTCAGCTTTTGTACAAGATTTCGCTGGGATGCTAGACTGACAACTTTAATTTCATTTTTTTGAAATTTTTGTTCTTTAGCAATACCAGTATTATCTGTCAAGATAACTGGATTACTTGTACTACTTAAAATCTGGGAATTCACCACAGACGAATCAGAATTTGTAATAATGTCTGGAAAAACTTGGGCTGTAGTCTGAGGTAATTGTGGCTGGATATTGTCTCCTACCAATGTTTGACTATCGTTAGCAGTCAAGACACTAGGAGAAGACGCTAGTTGTACACTACTTACCTTCATGGCCTGGGCCACAGCTGGCTGAGTTGTCAATACGGCTGCTGTTACACCAGGTAAGAAACTATAAAATAATTGTTGTCCTTTCACCGCATCCCCTCACACGAAAATCAATCTAGCGGCAGAAAACTTTTCTTCACCACAGAATATAGCACGATACTAAATAAAGGTAGGAATATAGTACGATACCAAATTTAGGAATCGGAACCCTGTTTGTCTTCAAAACGCCTGACTATGCGAGAAAGTTCTGCCTTTTCATCGATACTAACGCGGGTAGGAGCACCACTAACAATTCTTTCATAGTTACGGAAAGAATCTTTAATGTCGGGACCATCGGCGGTGATATTGTACTCACGGATACCTTTATCATGCCAGGAACCCCTCATCTTAAATACGTTGATCGCCCGTGACATTTCTCCACGAATTTCGACGTATTGTAGCATCAAAATCGTATCTGTAATTGTGGAAATATGGGAATCGGTAATTGAGTGTGATCCCATAAATTGATCTGTGGTGTTAGTAAAAAAACCAGTAATTTCTTCTTGTTTAGCATAGCCAGTCACACCAATCACAAATTGACGGAAGGCATTATTACTGACTCCCCTAGCCATGGCTGAAAGAGAATCAATCGCAATCCGTGCTGGTTTAAATTCAGCAATTTCTGATTTAATAATTTGTAGGTGATCTTCTAAACCTGTTGATTCTGGATACGTACAAATAATTTTGAGCAATCCTTGATGTTCTAATTCTTCAAAATCAATTCCCCAAGAGTAAGCATTCCGAGATAGTTGGGCGCGTGATTCTTCATAGGCAAATAATATAGCGCGTTCGCCATGAATGCAGCCGTCTTGTAAAAACTTACTGACTAGCAGTGTTTTACCAGTACCTGTGGCTCCTGTGGCCAAAATAATCGAATCTTTGAAGAAACCACCACCACACATCTCATCTAGGGTTTTGACACCAGAAGAAACTCGGATATTAGAGGATCTCTGAGTTAGGCGCATTGCACCCAGAGGAAAGATATTTACTCCTTGATTGGTAATTGTAAAAGGATACTCACCTTTCATATGAGTAGTCCCGCGCAATTTGAGAATTTCAATGGTGCGGCGGCGACGCTCTCCTTCTAAAACGTTGCGGACAATGACTACATTATCAGAAACAAATTCTTCTACACCAAAAGAAGCGACTGGCCCATATTCTTCACTGCGTTCTGTGGTAATTATAGTAGTAACGTTTAGTTGCTTGAGGCGTGCTACTAAGCGAAAAATTTCCCTTCTTACTACCCCCACCGCTTCATACTGTTGAAATACGGCTGTGATGGAGTCAATGGAAACTCTATTGGCTTTATATTTACGAATGGCGTATTGTAAGCGTTCAATCAAGGCTGAAAGGTCAAAATTCCCAACAATATCTTGACCTTCAGGATCGGGAGACGCATCCAGAATAAACAATTTGCCCTCATCGATTAAACGTTGTAAATTCCAGCCAAAAATATGGGCATTTTTAATAATATCACTTGGAGATTCTTCAAAGGTTACGAATACTCCCGATTCATCAAAGTATGTAATACCGTTATAGAGGAACTGAAGAGATAATAAAGTTTTACCTGTCCCAGAGGTGCCACTGACTAAGGTAGTTCTACCAACTGGTAAACCACCATGACTAATATCGTCAAAGCCCTCAATCATTGTACGAATTTTTTCTACACCACCGGATGTGTTTTGTTGTTCCTGTTGCTCGTTATCGCTCATTTTTGTTTGTAGGTGGGTACTAAACCCAGTTTTTCTATTACTAAAGTTGGTAATTTGTAATTGTTTTTTATGAATTAAAGCTCACTTTGATTCTGCCAATCTTCTTCAGTTAATTCTTCATAAAGCAAATCCAATCCAATTAATACTCTTTCCCGATCAGAAAGATCACCGATAATTTTGCGGACTGGCGGCGGCAAAATTTTAGATAATGTCGGTGTAGCTAATATTTTATCTTCCTCTGCTAGTTGAGGATTTTTCAGCACATCAATTACTTTCAACGCATAAACACCTTTAAATTCCTGTTCTAAAATATTTTTGAGTGTTTTGAGCGCCCTGACTGAATTAGGGGTGTTCCCTGCAACATAAAGCTTGAGAACATAAGTCTTTCTGGCTTTATTCATAAAGAGAAAGGCTAAAGTTTAAGGTGGAAATATTTTGAATGTATTTATGCAGTCAGATTCATCACTGCCGAGACTTGTGACTACTGCAATGGTGATGAATTTCTTGCCTTATTTAAAAATCGCACATCTATAGACTTCACACAAATGAGCTAAGATGTCTATTAGTGTCAAGCGGTAATCAAGTAATGCTTCATCGCTCCTTCCTTCTAATTTTAGATTCTTAGAAAATTCTTCAATTAGTTCCATATGAATTTCTATAATTTGTGGCACAGGAATATTAGCACAAAATACTGCATTGATAAATTTATCAATTTTTTCTTTTAGTCCTTTTTCTGTAGTAAAGTAATCTATAAGAATCTGCCGATAATCTGATTTAAGTTGCTGCAATAATAGTCGCCGATCAACTTCTTGAGTCATGTTCTGACCAACCTGCTGTGGCTTTTGTCTTGGTTCTGCAAAGGCATAGGAATATTTACTCTTCAGGTTTTCCTTAATACTTGGCTGTAACCATTGCAGTAAATCGTAGATTGCAGCAGTGGTAGCAGCAACTAGAGACACAAGGCACAATAGGGGAAGAGGAAAACGCCTCAATCTCCACATCCACCTGCTTAATTTTGGGTTGATAGCTGGGTGTTTGGAAGTATCTAAATTTTTTTTAACATCTGTTCGGATAATTAATATTGGTAGTAGCATTTACATAATTTATATATTTTGTTAATCACAATGGCTGATTACTTAGTTAACTGATAGCTACAGCTAAATAGTGGGTGTGTTGAAAGTTCACAATTCCATACCCAAGGAATACTTTAGGTCACAATATGTATACACAACTGGCATTTCAAGCTCCCTCATGGGATATTGAATGGGTATGAGGATTTTGTTGGCTGTTACATTGTCGAGAACACGTTAGTTAATTAATGATTTGCATTATGTATATCTATCTAGATAGAGATTTTTTATTTAGCTCCTTGATAAGATACTTAAACCAAGTTAAAGTATTGTCGCATTTTAAATCATTATAATTCCTCAAGGTTCTAAAGCGAATCATTGGAGCCATAATTGTTATAGCTGTCACTATAAATGCACAATTTCGACATCAGTAGGAAACTGGTGTGGATTTACTGAGAGAAGTTCAACGTGGTGAAGGAAAATGTCGCAGTTTTGCTAGCTATTGAAATAAAACACCTAGTTTGGAGAAACCCAAATCTGTAGATTCATTCAATAGCGTTCAGGCTGTACCAGATCGCTTATATGAGTCTTCTTGAAGGATATGGTCTCAGGTGTAACCCCTATTTGCCCCAGTGCTGATGGTGGAGCCAGAGGTGTTCACGGGAAGAATGACCCCCACAGTCCTATGTCAATGCTACAGTATCCGCTTTCTGATTTTCTAGCAACTGTAAATAGTTGCTCAGAAACGAACACTCTAGCAGTGGTGCTGGAGATGTTTGAACAAGAGCAATGCGATCGCCTGGTAGTGGTAAATTACCAGCACTGTCCCATTGGGTTGCTTTACTCTGCAAAGCTAACACAAAAATTTTTGGCAGCTAGAGGAGATGAGCAATTTTTAAATTTACAACAACCACTTTCCAGCTTGGGTCAAGATATCATTGAGCCAATACAGATATTACCAGCCACTCATCGTGTAGAGCAATTAATTTGGTTTTGGCGTTATCAACAACAGCCAAAGCCGCATCATTTAGAGTGGGCTGTAGTTGATGCTGAGGGCAAATTTTTAGGACTATTGAATCATGTTCGCCTGTTGATATTGCTAGCCCAAGAGCAAGTGAGCGATAGGGATGTGGAAACTCAATACTCAACTTTCCTCAAATCATCAACTCCAGAACCAGACACCTCTAGTATAGGTGATGCCAGTCTCAGGCGATCGCCTAGGCTCAATCAACTGCCATCTCCAGAATACCAACCATTGGTAAAGTTGTTGGCACAACTGCCTTGGCCTTTAATGTTGCAAACAAGTACCGGCCAGATATTGTCACAAAACCCAGCTTGGTGGCAACAACTAGGAGCTTTAAAAGATCCCGAAGGAGTGAGACGGCAAGTAGAAGCAATTCTGGCAGCTACCCGCATCAAACAACCAGTCACAGCTTTTGCTCTTGGTAGAGGTAATGAGCATGATAGTTATGCAACTCTACCACCCACAGGGTTACTACCCATATCACCATATCAGTCAGAACCTCTAGAATATGCCAAATCTAGCTCCAGTCGTTGCTTTCTCGATAGCCAAATGGGTACTTGTACCTGTGTTGTAGAAATTCAAAGCGGTCAAGAGCGAATTTGGCAGTTTGCGAAAATACCTTTAGATAGTCCAGATTTAAAATTACCCAATCCTGACTCAGCAGCGAGACTCAACAGCGATGACTTATGGTTAGTGTTAGCGACTGATGTAACGGAACAGCAGCAATTGTGTAAAGAACTAGCCGCTAAAAATGCTGACTTGGTGCAATTAAATCGGTTAAAAGATGAGTTTTTAGCTTGTATTAGTCATGAACTAAAGACCCCCTTAACTGCGGTGTTGGGACTATCGCGGTTATTGGTAGATCAACAGTTGGGAAAACTGAATGAACGTCAAGCCCGTTATGCTGGATTAATTCATCAAAGTGGTCGCCACCTGATGAGCGTGGTGAATGATATTTTGGACTTAACCCGCATGGAAACAGGACAGATGGAACTGACCTTGACACCAGTCAGTATAAAATCTGTCTGCGATCGCGCCCTATCGGAAGCCAAAGCCGTCCACAATCAAACCAGTAAAACTACACTCAATAACCAACCAGCAACTAGACACCCATCATCTCCCGAATTCACCCTCACAATTGCACCTGGGTTAGAACAGATTGTGGCCGATGAATTGCGCTTGCGTCAGATGCTGGTACATCTATTATCTAATGCCTTTAAATTTACTGAAATATCTGGTGAAATTGGTTTAAAGGTTAACCATTGGGAAGGATGGATTGCCTTTACAGTTTGGGACACAGGGATTGGCATTCCCGAACATCAGCAACACTTAATTTTTCAAAAGTTCCAACAACTAGAAAATCCCCTTACCCGTCAGTTTGAAGGTACTGGTTTAGGGCTAGTCTTAACCAGGGCATTGGCTCGTCTCCACGGTGGTGATGTCAGCTTCTTGTCTAGAGAAGGTAAAGGTAGTCAATTTACACTGCTTTTACCACCTAGTCCACCACCCACAGGCTTTACTGAGTCAGACTCGGAAACAACACAACTGAGCGATATCACAACCGCCAATGCACTGCATTTAGTCAGCAGTGGTGGACAACATCACCCCCAAAACTCTCAACGGTTAGTGTTGGTAGTCGAAGCCGTAGCTCGATATATTGAAGATTTAACCGACCAGCTCAAAGGTTTAGGTTATCGAGTAGTAATTGCTCGTTCCGGAACAGAAGCAGTAGAAAAAGCCCGGCGCTTACAACCCAAAGCCATCTTTTTAAATCCCTTATTACCCTTATTATCAGGGTGGGATGTGCTGACCTTACTCAAATCTGATATCGCCACACGCCATATTCCCGTAGTTGTTACAGCCACCGGTGCAGAAAAAGAGCAAGCATTTGCTAACCGCGCTGATGGTTTTTTAAACTTACCCGTAGAACAACAATCATTAGTACCACTATTAGAAAAATTATGCGCTAAATCGTTAGTGCCGCAGAGTGTAGACAATAGTGCCACGACTCCACCACACAAACCATTACGAATTTTGAGATTGGTTGATACTGAATTAGCATCAATTAATCCCCACCCCTCACTGCAAGAACATCGAGTCATCGAAGTTGATGATTTAGATCAAGCTGAACTATTGACCAGGGTTTGGCAATTTGATGTAGTTTTGTTGGATGTCGAAAGCTCGTTAGCACAAAATTATCTACAACAATTAACTCAGTATCCGCGCTTGGCAGCTTTACCTTTAGTTACCTGTGATGTAGTCACCACTTTAAAAGCATCTCAAATACCGGGTTTATCTGTCTTTCCTTGTTTAACACCACTGAATCAAGAAAACAACAGCCATAGCAATCAAACCGATCCCTTGATGTCAGTCCTACAAATTGCTTCTGGAGTCTGCTACCCACCAAACATTTTGGTAGTAGATTTGACCATGTTGCAAGACTTACCCCAGGCTAGACGGAAAAAAGTAAAGGGTTATGGAAATGAAAAAAACACTGGTGAAACCATCGAACGCGGAACTGAGTGGTTCCAAGCGTTAGTTCAGTATTTGCAAACTGCTGGATTGAAGTCAACAATGGCGCGTTGTTGGGCAGAAGTTTTACAACAGATTCGTCATCAAAGTGTAGATTTACTACTGATTTGTTTAGGTGCTTCTGCTATTCACCAAGAAATTATTAAAGCCCTCAAAGCCTTGGAGGATTTGCCCTTAAATTTGCCACCAATTTTGGTAATTGATCAACGATTAAATCGTAATCCTGCCAATTATCAAAATAAAACAACTCAAGAAAATAGTGGACATAGTAAAAAGAAAGAATTGGAATCAATTACTACTGTTTTAAAGGCGATCGCTACTCAAATCTTACCGCGTTCCATCTCAATGGAAGAACTATTAAGTCAAATTAATCAAGCTTTAACCATCAAAGTTCAGCAATAAAAATCGGGGATTGGGTATTGGGGACTAGGGAATGGTTTGAACGCGAAAGAACAGAATCTTTTTGCCTATTGCCTATTGCAAGAGTGCCTATTGCCTATGATATCTTCAACTTCTCTTTTTCGTTTTTCATTTTCTTGAAATTAATTCGAGTTAATTGATAAGCGCCTTTCATAGCTAAATTCTCATAGTTATCTGGCTGCAAATCCATGTTAAAAAAGTTGCGTTTTTCAGTCAGAAGGAGTAATGAAGATGGATGATTCTGTTCATTAGCTAGGTTTTGAATGTAATCTACACCATCTTTTGTTAATTTGATAAATTTTATCTGTTTGTGGCTATAAAAAACTATACTGGGCTTTTTAAAGCCAACCATAACTATTTCTTCCTTCGGTTGTTGGAATTGTACAACCGCAGCCGATAATTCTCTTAAAGGTAGTTGACGTTCTTGATCCATCAACAATAAAGCGGGCATTAATACAATGATTAAAAATGCCGCAAAACCCACTAAATTAGCCCCAATAATTAAGTGCCAGTAGTGACGTAAAATTAAAAAGGCAATGATGACAGCAAACAATAGCCAAAGCCAACCACCTATTGCAGGTATACCGGAATCTTGAAGAACTTGATTAAAATTGGGTGCTGCTTGATCCCTACCTAATAATTGGGGTAGGTGAAAAAGTGCAACTGATACTACTGATAAAAATCCTACGCTAATCCAACTACTGACTTGTAAAAAAGACAAGGGATAAGTAACAACTGTGCTGTTGGTATTTGGTTCGTGAGTTAGGAAAAAATCACTCCATAATAGCGCCACTAAAATAGCGGCGGCTGGCATTAAAGGTAAGACATAACTAGGTAGTTTGGTGACAGCAATCGTAAAAAAGCTAAAGATACTAATAAACCAAACAAAGGCAAATAAACCGAATTGCTGCGATCTCGTTTGCTTCTGCCAGTGCGATCGCTGCCAAAACTTCAGCCTGACCATTGCCAATGGTAGGTAAACTGAGTATGGCGCAAACAATAGCAGCACAATCACAAAGTAAAAATACCAGGGTGCTGAGTGTCCATTTACTACTTCTGTGAACCGCTCTATATTGTGATAACCAAAAAAGGAGTTGATATAACTCTGGCCATTACGCAAAGTAACTAACACATACCAAGGCGCTGATAAGGCAAAAATAATTACCAACCCTAACAACAGGCGCATTTCCCGTATGACTGTTAGCAGTTGTCCCACATACAGCAAAAACGCCCCAATAATAATCCCCGGTAAAACAATTCCTACCGGGCCTTTAGTCAAAATTCCCCCAGCAATGAGAACATAAAACGCCAAATACCAGTTGTTAGGCAGGAGGGATCGCAACGAATTACCCCCAGTCCCCGCTCCCCCATATCCCCGGAAAAAGCACAATAAAGCGGAAGCGATACACCCTGTAAGGAGCATATCTGAGACACCAGTTCTACCCCAGATGATCATTTCCGGATTGAGTGCTGTGACGGCTGCGGCTATAGCGGCGGTTAAATAGCGGCGTGTCGGTGATGAAACTTGCTCTAATTCCTCTTTTTGAGCGAAATACCACTGAACAATGTAAAACACCAAAGCCATAACTCCTATTGCAGCTAGGGCTGAGGGAAGACGTACTGCCCACTCGTTAACTCCTATTAGAGCATAGGCGATCGCTTGACACCAATAAATTAAAGCTGGTTTATCAAACCGAGTTTCACCATTGAAATAGGGTGTGATCCAATCCCCCGTAACTAACATTTGACGGGAAGCTTCCGCAAATAATGGCTCAGTTTCATCAACTAAGCCCACATTGCCTAAATTCCATCCGTAGGCTAACCAACCAACCACACTCAACCACAGTATTACTACAGTCACAGCAAGGGCTGGACGCTTCACGATATTGTTTAACCACTGCTCAACAGCGTGGGGAACGCTCAATTTCAACCTCATGAGTTATTAGTCAATAGTCATTAGTAGAGATGTGATTCATCTCGTCTTTATAAGAGTCGTTATTTAATAGTCGTTGGCTAGCTAAGTTTTGTTCGTTATCATGTCTGCTTTCTCTTGACTAAAGACTAATACTAATCAAGACTATCAGCTATTGAGTAAGTACCAATACCCATTCTTGCTGTTGAGAATTCCATTTGGGTGAAGATGTTTCTCCTACCACATAAGGCCCCCAGTAGCGACGGGAACCATCTTGAGCAAAGGCGACTAAAATATCTCCTTTCTCGATTTTGAGATTCCCATTGGGTAGGGACAGAATCAAACCTTGTTCACTACCTTCCTGGGGATCAAAATCCCAGTGAGCGGGAATATCAGCTTTTTCCTTGATCGAGCTTTTTTTACCAGGCTGTCGAGCTAAGAGAGCCAATCGTACAGGCTGATCTGTCTGATTGCTCATGCGTAGAGTTCCTTGAGATTTGGTATTGCTGGTTAATGACTGGCGAGATACCAGTATAGAGCCAGTTTCATGAGTATTTTGTTCTGATTTGTTACTAGGTGTTGATACTGGATCTGAAATCAACGTAGAATTTCCGTCTGATGGTGCAACAGATAATACTGCATCTTGACGTACTTCTGGCACATCAGTAGATGAAGGTGAAGATGTATCTGGATTTGCAGCTTCAAAAGACACACTCATCTCCAAGCAACCTACCAGTAACCCCAGCAGTCCCAAAGAGCAAGCTGTAACCGCAGCGTTACGATACACGGAAGACTTCATATTGATATTGATTTAGAAATAATTATTTGTTTAGGCTTGACCAAATACTAGCCTATTATCACTAACTGTATCCAAGGAAAGTTTTCTACACACCTACTATAAACTCACGTAGAATTCGATCATGCTATGTATCATAAATTGCAATTTTTGTGAAAACCATCAACATGAATCATTACTTGAGATAGTGAATGAAAAAATAGGTAAAAGCCAGATAATGTCGAATTTGATATCTAGCATTATGAAGTAAGATTGCCAAATATGATACATAAATCATGTATTTCCTCCGAGTAAGTCCCTGAGAAATTTTCTGAGGACAAGTAATTTGAGTCACAAGGTAGCTTTGCTCAAACCACTAGATACAGCCACAGAATATTATTCACATTTCTTAATATTTGTCTATTAGACACTTCCCCAATCAGCTGAAGTCAACCAGATAGTATGCTGAGAGTAGCTTTATGGCAATACGCCAGGATAGTAAAATGTATAAAATTTACTTCTAATTGCCAAAGCCGTTATATGAGCTAGAACTTACGCACTCAGATCGCCCAAGCCTGATTCAAAAGGGGGCTTTAGACATTCCTCCCTTTTTAAGGGGGTGAGGGGGGATCAGGGTTTTGTCCTTCAGTGCGTAAGTCCTATAAGACTATGCAACAGACATTCTCTGGAGCAAACCATCATCAAATTGTGACTTTTAGCTAAACCCTTGAGTGATGCAAAACACCCGTCTTAACAACTTATTCGATGCCATTGCCAGAAATTTGGGACTATGGTTTTTAAATCCTTGGCGGCGGCTGTCACTACTGGTAATTAGTTTTCTGTTTGGTTTCTTTCTGGGAACGGCAATCTCTACTATAGCGGGACAAAGAGGCACATTAGATATTATGATCGCTGGTTTTTTAGTGGTGTTGACTGAAGTTACTAGCAGGATATTTTATAGTCGGAGCTTTTTTGCCAGACGCGAACTGTGGGTAGAATCCCTCAATCTTTTGAAAGTAGGTTTTATCTATAGCTTGTTTATTGAAGCTTTTAAACTAGGTTCATAAGTCGAGTAGAGAGACGATGAACAGTTGGTTACAAGGAATCGAGACGGAAACTTGGCAGCAAGCCGCACAATCAGCAGCCTTAGCAAATCCTATCAGAGCTAAAGCTTTTGGCATTACATCGGCAAATGTAGAGCAAGTAATTCAAGAGCGATCGCAGCTTTTGCAATCTGTATTACCAGTATTTAGACAATTCTGTCAAAGTCGCCTACATACGCCAGTAGAGAAAATGTTGCCAGTGTTGTGGGATGTGTGGCTACCTTTGGGTATGAAGATAGCATCACAACACCAACAGTTACAGCGCCCTTTCATCCAGGGAATATTGGGGGGACAAGGAACAGGTAAAACTACGATGTGCCAAGTTCTGGGTTTAATTCTTCAGGAGTTGGGATATCAAAGTGTGAGTTTGTCTTTAGATGACTTATATAAAACCTATAGCGATCGCCTGGCTTTAACCCAAGTTGATCCCCGTCTAATTTGGCGTGGCCCCCCAGGAACTCATGATGTAGATTTAGGCTTAGAGTTATTAGAGCAAATTCGCCAGTCACAAAGTCCCGTGATTGTTCCCCGCTTTGATAAATCTGCTTATGGTGGTGCAGGCGATCGCACCCATCCAGAAATTGTAGAAAGTGTTGATATCCTACTATTTGAAGGTTGGTTTGTGGGTGTGCGTCCCATCAATCCCGATGTCTTCGATCAAGCACCGCCACCCATTGTCACCGATGCAGATCAGGCATTTGCCCGTGATATGAATCATCGACTCAGGGAATATTTACCACTATGGGAGCGATTAGATAGTTTAGTTGTGTTATGTCCCACTGATTATCGTTGCTCTGTAGAATGGCGCAAACAAGCAGAACACCAAATGATTGCGGCTGGTAAAACTGGGATGACTGATGCACAAATTGAATATTTTGTCAATTATTTCTGGCGATCGCTACACCCAGAATTATTTATCAAACCCCTGGTTGAATCTGCGGCTAATGTTGATTTAGTAATTGAGATTCAGAGCGATCGTACCTTGGGCAAGGTTTATCATCCATTGAGGTCATAGTTGCTGTAATAAATAGAAATTTACCCTAAAACTCTTGGGAGATTTTGTCTTCAGTTGCCTATGTTCTGAATCTATAAGGGTTTTGCCAGATTAGAATTCAGCAAGATGAAGGCAAGGAAAGTTAACTATTTACCCTTTTTCCTCTTGCCCTTGGATTGATACGGAACACCTCGTAAAAATTTACCTAAATCTGAATCTCTGTTAATGTCATAGTTACCCTCACCAAATGTTGCTTTTAATTCCTGCTTATATTTATCCAGTTCTCTAGGTAAAGAACTGTCAGATTTAATATAGGCTTTTGGAACAAAATTTAATGATGGATCGGATTTTTTAAATACCTTACTGAAATAAATATATGTATTTATCACTTGTTCTTTTGCATTTTCTATTTTACTACCCTTCAGTTCGACAAAACAAATTATGTTTTCGTTCTCTCTTGCATAAAATACAATGAGGTCACAACTTTTCATACCTGATTGATCTAATCCTAAAATTTGGCGTAATTTACATTTAGGATTTTTGTCAGAGTCTATTGAAAAAAAGAGAACTGTCTCACCACTAGCAGGTTCTACCCTGATTTCTACTCCATCTTCTCTATGACTGGTTTTCCCTGGTAGTAAACAACCTGATAACAATAATGTGTTGAAAGGCATTATTACATCACTCCTCAACTTAAGAGTGATTATGGAAAAATGTGAGATATATCATCAGACACATCCCCAAATGTACCCCAATCAATACGCCCTTCTTCATTTAAAATATTCTTGGCTGTACCATCTTCAAACAAATATATTGAAACCTTCTCTTTAGGAATAAAAGCTTCTGTTCTCTCTAAGTAAAAACGTTTTTTAATATCATCTTTATCTTTACGTTTAGCTGCTTCCATCAAATTACCTAGATGCTCAACAATATAAGGGCTATGAGTTGTAATTAATACTTTTAAACCAGCTTGAACTAACATGGCTAACAATTCTGTAATTTCTACTTGGACTGCTGGATGTAAATTCATTTCTGGTTCATCAATAATCAGTAACTCATCAGGTTCAGCTAAATAGCGCAAGCACAGAACTAAAAGAGCTAGTTCTTTAACCATTGAAGAAGCAACTCTCATTTCTAACTGTATATTTTCTGCTGGTTGGAAAAGTAATTCTCTACTATATATATGTTCATCAAAAACTACTTTTCCCTCTAAAATTTCTTTTTCTATTAAATCAGCCAATTGAATATAGTCAGCAATTTTAGGATTATTTTGCAGTTCTTCTTCTCTTTGACCAGATTTTTTTTCGTATGCTGTTATTAATATTTCCAGTAGACTTTGGACTGCCACACTGGGTTGCACTTTTCTTTCTTCAGACAAATTTCTTTCTACAACATTATCTTCATTTACTATATTTTCTCTTCTAATTATTTCTTTTTTCGCTGAAAATGTTATGAAAGTAGTTCTTTCTGTAGGAAATATATATACATAAGAATAAAAAGCCCTATGTAAAATTTCAAATATTCCTTGAACCAGGAAACTTTTGAAACTTCGTTTGGGCATCTTATTTAGAAAATTATCTTCTGAAGTTATATAAAAGTAAATGTTATTTTTATCTGCTTCTTTAAGTGTATGAATTATATTTTTTTTTGTAGTACCAAAATAAATAGCTTCATCTATATATAATTTTTTAATATACTCACATATCCCTGTTTTTGCTGCTGCTAAATTAAACTTGACTTCCGTTTTTTCAAAAAAAACACGTTCTGTACCCATAAATGTTTTCATCCAGTTATGTACCATGCTGGATAAATCATTAATATAGATTTCTGCATATTCTTCAACAAATTTAACTATGTCAAACTCAACACTGCCTTCTTGCAAAAACTGCTCAATTGCATTATCTATTGTTGGATATTTTTGCAGAGTCTTCCCATCAATATAACTTTTACAGTATCTATCAAACCCATGTTCACCAAATATAGATGCTAAGGTGTAAGCCGTCCAAGTTTTACCTGTACCATTTCTGCCAATAAAAACAGTGAGGGGTTTTAAATCTATCTCAGCTTGTTCTATAACACCTAAATTAGCAATTTTTACTTTCATGATTCATTTGGTACAACTTAGTGAGAAATAAGTATATAAAATTTATTACACACTACCATGCTTTGGAATTTCAGCGAATCATCCCCATTGCTGAAACCTAAATTTGAGTAGTGATATTCGGAATAATAACAAAGCTATCCAACAGTAGACTGTTATGTGCGACATAACTTTGATTGGCTCTCTGTCGTCTAACCTGAAATCAGAGAGTTCATCTGTATTTGCTGATGTAGAAATTATTCAACGGAGAGGGGGAGATTCGAACTCCCGGAAGCTTTCACTTCATCCGATTTCAAGTCGGACGCAATCGACCACTCTGCCACCTCTCCAATAAACTGCCGAGCTATTGCTTACCCTACATTTGTCGGTTAGCAATCAAGCTGACAGATTCTAATATACCTTATCACTACGCAGGTTGCACTACTGAATGCGATCGCTGATAAAAAATTTCTTCTGATGCTACTTGAAAATCTTGGCCAACCCAAACTAAGGAAGCTTGCGTCACTACACCCGCCTCTAGGGACACCAGAGAAAAATTCCGCAGTTTCTCGCCGTCCTTCTCCACAATCCTGGGTACACTAGCGGCATTTAAGTAAATTATCCCCTCTGGGCTTCTAAAGACTGCTTTTCGTAGTTCTTTCTTGGTGTGTCGTAAAGCATGGTGCATATGCCCAAATGCTACCAAGGAAATTTGTTTACCAGCTGTGATAGTTTGAGAAATCGCCTCAGCTAAATCTGGATCGCCAAAATCGCCGCCTACAGGATGCCAATCTTTACCGCAGGGATCTTCAGGGCGATCGCCTAATCCACTCGGCCCGTTATGACCGAGAAAAATGATCGTGTCACTGGCTGCACTTTTCACTGATGCAAAGATTCTGGCTGCTGACTCTTCTAAGGTTGACACCCCATAACGCTGTTTACAGATGTCAGCAAACCGCCATTCATGACCACCCCAGCTAAAAGGACGACCCCCCACCACAGTTAAATTCCACTCTGGAAAATCCAGCTTACTGTAACCAACATGGGCTGAACCTAATAAATCAAGTTGTTCTTGTACCCAGTCTTCCTTGGCGCGATCATAAGGACACTTCTTTCGTCCCCATTCTGTCGCAGTGTACCAAGCATCATGGTTGCCCATCACTGCTGCTTTGGGAATATCCAGGGAAGCGATCGCTCTTACCACTTCCACCGACTCATTACCAAAATCCCCCACAAATAGCACCAAATCAACACCCAGATGCTTAAGTGCAATGCCATCTTCTGTTTCCCACTGGTCGTGAACATCTCCCACTACAGCAATTTTGAGAGTTTTTGATTGAGATTTTTGACTGGTCATGCCACTTTCCTTGCCGTATATTTCCAGCATAGGAAACTCAGCCGCATTTGCACATAAATTCGGGCTATTACCCCACCTCCTATTTTTGGTAAAAACTACTATAATTAATTCACAAGCTCAAAACCTGCAAATTTAAGCAACTCTTAACTGTGTTTACAACTGCATTTGCTCAACGCGAACAAACTCAACCGGGTGGACTACCACTAGATTTATTTGCCGCTATTGAGAGTCTCAAAAAAGAACTCAATGCGGTGATATTGGCACATTATTATCAAGAGCCGGATATTCAGGATATTGCAGATTTTATTGGAGATTCATTACAACTAGCTAGAGCCGCAGAAAAAACCAATGCAGATGTGATTGTCTTTGCTGGCGTTCACTTTATGGCTGAGACAGCCAAGATACTCAATCCAGACAAGTTGGTACTGTTACCGGATTTAAATGCTGGTTGTTCTTTAGCTGATAGTTGTCCACCAGCAGAATTTGCTGCTTTTAAAGCGGCACATCCCGATCATGTAGTAGTTTCATATATTAATTGCTCTGCCGAAATTAAGGCGATGAGCGATATTATCTGCACCAGTTCCAACGCTGTGAAGATTGTGCAGCAAATCCCCGAAGCACAGCCAATTATTTTTGCTCCAGACAAGAATTTAGGGAGGTATGTCATGGAACAAACCGGACGGGATTTGGTGTTATGGCAAGGTAGCTGTATAGTGCATGAAACCTTCTCAGAGAAGAAGATTGTCCAACTAAAAATAGCTCACCCAGAAGCAGAGGCGATCGCTCACCCAGAATGTGAAAGTAGCGTCTTACGCCACGCCAGTTTTATCGGCTCTACAGCCGCTTTACTCAAATATTGCCAAACCAGCCCTAGCCAAGAATTTATCGTGGCTACAGAGCCAGGTATTATTCACCAAATGCAAAAATTAGCTCCTAACAAGCACTTTATCCCTGCGCCACCAGTGAATAACTGTGCTTGTAACGAATGTCCATTTATGCGGTTGAATACTTTAGAAAAACTCTATTTGGCGATGAAAAACCGTACCCCTGAAATTACTATGTCAGAGGATATCCGCGTTGCGGCTTTGCGACCAATTCAACGGATGTTAGAAATGAGTGTTTAGGTCAAAGAGACGCGTTAGTGTAGGAAAAGTACAACTTCGCGTCTCTATGTGTTGTTAAATTTGTTGCCAAGGTGGGAATTATTACATAAGAGAGAATGTAATGAGTAATTCACCTAGATATGGCAAGAGGCGACCACATTTACCGCTATGACGAATACTTTACAGTGATTCCATATACTCACCACGGTATAGATTGTGGAGATGGAATAGTTATTCACTATACAGAAGAAGGTATTTTTCGAGTAGCTCTTCACGAATTCAGTCAAGGTAAAGAAATTCATAAACGCCACTATGAGAATAGCTATTCTCCAGATATTGTCATCTGGCTGGCAGAAAGTAGATTAGGAGAGCGCGAATATCATTTAGTTTTCAATAACTGTGAACACTTTGCAAACTGGTGTAAAACTGGACGTGGGGAGTCAGAGCAAGTGAAGCCAATACTTGACATAATAGATATTTTTCGTATGGAGAGAGAAGAACGCCAAAGTTATGAACAGCGTATGAAAAAACAGGAAGAACTTATAAGAAAATTAAGTCTTGAATTAGAGAAAGTTGGACAAATTAATAAAGCATCAAAAGAATTACCTATTATTATAAATAAATTTAAACTTCAATCGGCAAAAAAGTCGAAAGACTCACTAGAAGCATCTCTCATTACCGATAAATTTGATTATCGAATCCTTCAGACTTTGCTACAAGAAGGATGTTGGCAGGAAGCAGATGAAATAACATTTCATGCAATGATAAAAATAGTTGGTAGAGATTACTATAGATATTTTCGTCCAACAGATATTGCAAATTTTCCGCGTAATCATCTATTGATCATTGATAAATTATGGCGTGAATACAGTCGAAATTTATTTGGTTTTAGTGTACAGAAAGAAATATATTCCAGTTTAGGAGGTAGCCTAAATTACCAGTACGATGTTTGGGAAAAGTTTAGTGAAATCGTTGGATGGCGAATCAAAGAGCTACCA
The DNA here is from genome assembly GCF_000316645.1 of Nostoc sp. PCC 7524. NCBI lineage: Bacteria > Bacillati > Cyanobacteriota > Cyanophyceae > Nostocales > Nostocaceae > Nostoc > Nostoc sp. PCC 7524. The sequence goes on along the minus strand of NC_019684.1, from coordinate 4,596,103 downwards.
CTTGCATATGAAAAGCTTTGCTTTAATCTAAATGCACCAAAAGGACATCTTCCGAATGGTGAAAGAATAGGTTCTGAAATAGTAGGTTTTTTGGGGATTATTTAGCGCGATCACGTCTCTTATGATAGTGTATGAAGGCTAAATTTTTGCAAACATTTTGTAGTTGAGAAACCACAATCAACTAAAACCAACACCAATGTACATATTGGACTGATATACTATTGAGGCCAGTTAATTCTCCAGGAATTTGTAGCCGTGGTCAGTTTGTCAAGTATCTCAAACATCACCTCTGAAGTGGAAAGCAATGCACTGAGGGAAATTGATCATCTTGACAAGCAATTACAATCTCACTTTCAAACCAAATTTGTAATTCAGCCTTCACTTACCCGGCTTTTAGTTAGTTTTCAAGCTAACAAAACTAGACCTATTTATCGGTGGTACAAGTACAAGGAAGCTTTCTCCGCCTCTCTGGTTGAGCTTTTATGCCAAAAATATGGAATTACCCAAGGCAAGGTTTTAGATCCCTTTGCAGGTAGTGGAACTGCTTTGTTTGCTACTATTGACATTGGTATTGATGCTGATGGTATTGAATTGTTACCTATTGGTCAACAAATAATTGATACCAAAAAAATTTTAGATGTAGAATTTACACCAGATGATTTCACACGGCTGAAAACTTGGTTGGATTTGCAGGTATGGAAACAATTTGAAACAGAAGTAACTCTACCAGAGTTAAGAATTACAAAAGGGGCTTATTCTCAAGCAACTAAAACGGCAATTGAGCAATATCTTGAAGCTTGTAATCATGAAAATCATAGGGTTAAATCAGTTTTGCATTTTGCTTTACTCTGTGTTTTGGAATCCGTGAGTTATACCCGCAAAGATGGACAATACCTGCGTTGGGATTACCGTTCTGGTCGAGGACAAGGAAAGAAACCTTTCAATAAAGGTACTATTTTAGAATTTGATCATGCCATTACTAATAAAATTAGCGAAATTATCAATGATTTAGAACCCTCAACACAACAGTTAGAGCTTTTTTCATTCAAAAAAAGTCAAGTTCAAATCAATCTCCGCAAAGGATCTTGTCTTAATATCATGCCTTGTCTGCCCAATGCTGTATACGATGCGATTATTACATCACCACCTTACTGTAATCGATATGACTATACTCGCACCTATGCTTTAGAATTGGCTTTATTAGGCATTTCTGAACAAGAATTAATTAATCTGCGTCAGGAAATGTTGAGTTGTACAGTTGAAAATCGTCCCAAAGATTTACTAGCTATTAATCAAGATTGGGAATTAGCTTTAAGAGTTGCTGATTCACAAACTCTATTGCAAGCCATCTTAAAATATTTAGACAACCAAAATGTGCAAGGTTTATTAAACAATAAAGGTATCCCAAGAATGGTGAGGGGATACTTTTATGAAATGGCTTGCGTGATTCAAGAATGCTTTCGTGTCCTTAAACCTGGAGCATTTTTGTTGATGGTGAATGACAATGTGCGTTATGCAGGTGCAAGCATTTCAGTAGACATGATTCTCTCGGACTTTGCTGAAAAGTTAGGCTTTGTAGTTGAAAGTATTCTCGTTTTACCAAGTGATAAAGGCAATAGTAGTCAACAAATGGGAAATCATGGACGCGAGCCTTTGAGGAAATGTGTTTATGTATGGAAAAAACAATAACTTGAATCTATGAGTTCTCACCGTCACCATCTTCAATCTAGTGATGATCTTGTAACCACTTATGAAGCGACTCGTGCGGGTTTTATCGCACTCGCCCTGGAAAAGAATCGACGGGCTACACCTTACGTTGCAGAAGCCAGAATACTTCAAGAGGCTGCTAGTCAAGCCGAAAAACCTGCTGATTTGTTAAACGTGAAAGGGATTGAGATGGGATTATTAACTGCGGCGGGACTGTCTGAAAAATCTCTGGCTCATTTGATGGCGGAGGATAAAATTGAAGCTATCAATGGTCTCATCAGAAATTTTCTTGAGCCAGCAGGCACAAATTTTGTGGAAGAATTAGTCTTTAGATTTTTGCTGACTCGTGGTGATACCCTGGGTGGCTCAATGCGTAACATTGGAGGAGCTTTAGCACAAAGAAAACTAACTCGTGCTATCCTTTCGACTTTGACAATTGCTGGTCAGAAATATCAATGGCAACATTCAAAAACGAAAAAATGGATAGCGATGACAAATGATGACACAGATATTGAGTTGTCCTTACGTGGAATCACTTGGGAGAGTGAGTTTGGTAATCGTACACTAATCTACAACCTAACTGTTCCTTTGGTTAAAAGTAATGTGGATTTGTGTTTATTTAATCTTGCTCCGAAGGAGTTGGTAGCCAATCAATCCAGCGCAATTGATCCATCTGTAGTTGCACCATATGCGATCGCACTAGGTGAACTCAAAGGCGGAATCGATCCCGCAGGCGCAGATGAGCATTGGAAAACCGCACAGGCTGCACTCAATCGCATACGTGAAGCATTTTCCAGAGTTGGGTATTCGCCTTTGACTTTCTTCGTAGGATCAGCGATCGCAAAAAGAATGGCTGGTGAAATCTGGAGTCAACTAGAGAATGGGACTCTTAGTAATGCTGCCAACTTGAACGAGGAGCATCAAGTTGCGTCTATTTCTCGTTGGCTATACGGTCTATGAGAGCAACAGCTACTGAGTATTGGGCTGCAATAATAAGAAAGAAAAAACTCAGCCAGAGAATACATTTTCATTACTGATAAAAGTAATGCAGTTGGAATATCTTACAACTTACTTTTAGCTGCTTCTTTCTGCGCTGTCTCACTATATTTTTTATATAGTTGAGTGCGGATTGTAGCTTCTTGATAGCGGCTATGTTCTGGTGGTACTGCTGCCATTAAATCAGAAGCTCTTTGCCACATGGCAGCTAGTTCTAACCATTGAGTTGAGCTTGTAGCTGTTTTTCCAGCAGCAGAGGCTTGGTTAGCGATTCGCACGGCTGCCGCAAATGGATCATCAGATTGATCAGCTGCTGGTTGTGTCTGGTTAGTATTAGCTGTAGCCGAAGAATCGGTATTTTCTAGTTGCACCGCATTTTTCAATTGTGCGCCAAACTGCGTATAAACAATCCAACCCAGCGTTAGCAACAAGCATAAACCTAATGCTGACTGCCATCTCAGTTTGGGTGTTTTTTTGAGTTTATCTTTGTTAGTCAGTGACGAAAACTCAGGTAAATTGAGTTGTCCTTCAGCTTGAGATGCTTGCAAATCTGTAATTATTTGCTTGACAATATTTGGTTGAGGCAGTGTAATTTCCTGTGACCACAGTAATTGATTTTCGCGATCGCGTTCAATCTCTGTTAACCACAGCAATTGCTGTTCCCGAACGATACGACTATTAATATTGACTCGACGAATATTACGCGGTGCAATTGACTCCAGAACTTGCTGGATTTGTTCTACTAGGCTGGATTGCTCAAGTTGTTCTACCTTAGCCGCTTCACACAACAGTTGTAAGACACCATCGGCAAACACAGCCCTGATTCTGACACCAGACTGAGTTAGCTTTTCGTTTAATACTTGAATAATCGCAGCAACACTCCCTTGGTGAGCTTGCCAAGCGATATCGTTTATCCGATCTACCATTGGAGATTTAGTGATAGCTTTTCAACCCTGATTTTTCAAGTAAACCTAATATAAGGCTGTTGTTCTACTGAACTTTACCTTGCCTTCGATTTTACGAGTAAAAGCCATTGGTTGCCACATAAATTGTGAAAAATATCGCCTCTTTCAACTGATAATCAGGAGTTTACCCCTGAAATTAATTACTGAAAAACCTGAGCCAGTAAAAGCGGCTCAGGTTTTTGATCAGATTGCCTCATGAGGAGGTATCAACGCCCTATTCCCTACTTACTTTCAGTAAAGTCAGCATCAATTACATCATCACCGCCATCGGAGGGAGCAGCACCGCCATCACCAGGAGCAGCACCAGGAGCAGCACCACCAGCTTGTTGATAGATATTGCTACCAACTGCAAACAGTGCTTGCTGTAGTTCTGGAGTCAACTTCTTGATTTGTTCGTCATCTTCCTTAGCCACAGCTTCCCGCAGTTCTTTCACCAAACCCTCAACCTTTTCTTTATCAGCAGCCGGAACTTTATCACCTAGTTCTTGCAGCTGCTTCTCGGCTTGGTATGCCAAAGAATCAGCTTGGTTCTTGCGTTCAATTTTTTCACGACGTTCTTTGTCAGCAGAAGCGTTTTGTTCAGCTTCACGCACCATCCGGTCAACGTCGGTCTTATCTAAGGTAGAAGCACCAGTAATACTAATAGATTGTTCCTTACCAGTACCTTTGTCCTTAGCGGTAACGTTGAGGATACCGTTAGCATCAATATCGAAAGTTACTTCAATTTGAGGTACGCCACGGGGTGCAGGAGGAATACCATCGAGGCGAAACGTTCCTAAACTCTTGTTATCGTTGGCAAATTCCCTCTCACCTTGGAGGATGTGAATTTCTACGTTGGTTTGACCATCTACGGCGGTGGAGAAGACCTCTGATTTTTTGGTGGGAATTGTAGTGTTGCGGGGGATAATCTTGGTCATCACACCACCCAAGGTTTCCACACCTAAGGATAATGGTGTTACGTCTAACAACAAGATACCTGTAACATCACCAGCCAACACACCTGCTTGAATAGCTGCACCAACAGCTACCACTTCATCAGGGTTTACGCTTTGGTTGGGGTCTTTACCCAACAAACTTTTCACAACTTGTTGGACTGCGGGGATACGGGTAGAACCACCCACCAGCACAACTTCATCAATATCATTTTTGCTTAACTTCGCATCGCGCAACGCCTGTTCTACAGGCACGCGGCAACGGTCAATTAAGTCTGAGCAGAGTTCTTCAAACTTCGCACGAGTCAGCGTCATATCCAGGTGTTTAGGGCCATCCTGGGTAGCGGTGATAAATGGCAGGTTAATTTCCGCTTGGGTAACGCTAGACAGCTCAATCTTGGCTTTTTCTGCGGCTTCTGTTAAACGTTGCAGTGCTTGTTTATCTTTGCGGAGGTCAATACCTTCGTCTTTTTTAAACTGTTCGGCTAAGAAATCAACAATTTTTTTATCGAAGTCGTCACCACCAAGGTGGGTATCACCAGAAGTAGCCAATACTTCAAATACGCCGTCGCCTACTTCTAGTACAGATACGTCGAATGTACCACCACCCAAGTCAAATACCAGGATGGTTTCGTTGCTCTTCTTATCAAAACCGTAAGCCAGAGAAGCGGCGGTAGGTTCGTTAATAATCCGCAGCACTTCAATTCCGGCAATTTTACCAGCGTCCTTGGTGGCTTGGCGTTGGGAGTCGTTAAAGTAGGCGGGAACAGTGATTACTGCTTGGGTGACGGTTTCGCCCAGATACTTGCTAGCGTCTTCAACTAATTTGCGGAGAACCTTAGCAGAAATTTCTTCTGGTGCAAATTGTTTACCAGAGGAGTCTAGCTTGACGTTACCGCCACTGCTGAGAACTTTGTAAGAAACCTCTGTAGCTTCGTTGGTAACTTCATCAAAGCGACGACCAATAAAACGTTTTACAGAGTAGAAAGTGTTTTCTGGATTCATCACCGCTTGGCGCTTGGCAATTTGTCCTACCAAAGTATCGCCATTTTTCGCAAATGCTACGACTGAGGGGGTGGTGCGGAAACCTTCTGCGTTAGCAATAACCGTGGGTTTACCACCTTCCATTACTGCTACGCAGGAGTTAGTTGTACCTAAGTCAATTCCAACTACTTTTGCCATTTTCGGTGCTGGCTCCGTATAACTACAAATGAATGAACGGGAATATACAGGACTTAATCTTTGAACAAACTATTTAAGAGAAAGCAGTTAGTTCAGCATCGATCACCTTTGTTTTGGTTATCCTGGAGGTGAAACTCCAAGTTACGCTGATATATATACTGATCTTGTGTAGCCAGTCCATGAAGGGTGGTTTCCCGAACAATGGATGGGACGGTTAATTTTAAAAGGTGTTGCTAGTTGGTTCATTGATTAAACTGCTTTCACTTTGTCTAATTTATGAGAATTAATACATTGAGTAATTAGGGTGAACCGTAACGCTAAAGTGGTGTTTGCCGTCTTGAGGAGTAAATAACCCCAGTGTGAGTGAGAATCAACGGGTAATAAATCAGGCGATCGCTCGATTAATTCTGTTTAATCACTGTTAATATCTCAAAATGATATTTTTTGGCAAAATTAATTCACTCTCAATGTCTTTCATGTTGAATTCTGCACTTTGAATTTATGACGCGTCGTGCCTCTGGATGTTTATTTGGTCTAGCTTTTGGTGATGCCTTGGGTGCTGCTACAGAATTTATGCAACTTGAAGAAATTTGCCGTCGTTTTCCGCCTCATGGCCCACAGGAAATCGTTGGCAACCCAGCACGAGTGACTGATGACACGCAGATGACGCTAGCAGTAGGACAGGCATTGGTTGAGGCTTGTGCATCTACTTTTGATGTAGTTAGCTTAGAACCTGCTTTGAGACGTAATTTTGTTGAGTGGTTGCACAGTCCAGACAATAATCGCGCCCCTGGAATAACTTGCTTGCAAGCTTGTGAAGATTTAGAAACAGGCATACCTTGGCAAAAAGCAACTAGAAAAAACTCTAAGGGTTGTGGTGCAAATATGCGGGTTGCACCTGTAGGATTATTACAATTGGATGCCAAACAGCGTGCTGCGATCGCTCAATTTCAAGCTGCACTGACTCACGGTCATCCTACAGCCTTGGCAGCTTCAGATTTAACTGCAACTGCGATCGCATATCTTGTTCAAGGATGCGAACCTCAAGACTTACCCAATCAACTTTATGACTATGCTTTAAGTCAACGCTCAGTCTATCATGCTGATTGGTTAGGTAATCTGTGGCAACAACCCGATATTAATACACCAGAAGCATTTATTAGTCGTGGTTGGGATGAATGTTTAGCTCTACTTGACCGACTGCACACGGCATTAGCCAACCCCAACTACAATGCCGACCCCTGTTTAGCCACAGGTGAGGGTTGGATAGCCGAAGAAGCCTTAGCTACAGGACTTTTATGCTTTCTGCTGTTTCCAGAACAACCATTAGCAGCACTGCGTCGTGCAGCAGTCACAGCAGGCGATTCCGACTCAATTGCTTGTTTAACTGGTGCTTTTGCTGGAGCTTATTTAGGGATGGCAGCCTGGCCAGAAGATTGGATAATTCGTATCGAATACCGCGACCTACTAACAGCATTAGGCAAACTTTGGGATTAAATTAACCAACATCCATCACACGGTAAAATCACAATGGGGCAAATCTCAACCATCCGCCAGCGTGAAAACTGACAGCATCTTTTACCAAGCCCCTTCGGGGCGGGTGTGGGGTGTAGGGTGTGGAGTGTAGTGAAAAAACAGCCCCTAAAATTAGTGATAGCAAATAAAGATACAGCAATTACTACTGCTAGAGAATTAATAAATAGAACCCGACAAGAAATTAATCCTGAAACTACAAGACGACAGTTATTAGAATTGATAGAGACAATTTTGGTTTATAAATTCCCAAATATGAGTCGAGAGGAAATCGAGAGGATGTTTAGTTTAAGTGATTTGAAGCAGACAAAAATTTATCAAGAAGCAAAACAAGAAGGTAGACAAGAAGGTGCGCGTCAAGAAAAGTTGAGATTAATTCCTGTGTTGCGAAAATTGGGATTAAGTTTAGAAGAAACAGCACATGAGTTAAGTTTGACAGTTGAGGAAGTGCAGCAAGAATTACAAAAACAATCATTAAATCAAGAAGAGTAAATTCGGGTAATGTTATCAGAACAAAACAAATCTATTGTCCTGCAAATGTACAAATCCTTTGATGAGGGTAATTTGTTACAAGTACAGGAATTTCTTGCCCCAAATTTTATAGCTCATGTACCTGGCACAGCCACCCCGATCAATGGTGAAGCTTTTATCCAGTCTGTACTGATGGTATTTCGTTCTGCTTTTCCTGATGGTTGTCACACATTTGAAGATGTAATTTCTACCGACGATAAAGTTGTCACACGCGGAATTTTTCGTGGTACTCATGGCGGAGAATTACAAGGTATTCCTCCTACTGGTAAACAAATCACCATACCCTTTTTTCATATTGATCGCCTCGTTGATGGTAAACTCGTAGAACATTGGGGACAGAGTGACGTACTGAGTTTAATGCAACAAGTGGGAATTGTACCAATACCAGGGCTAGCTTTGATGGCAAGGAAATTATATTTGGCGATCGCTGCGTTTACACCTAAATTTAATAAATAGCTATCATTAATTTTATATTTTGCATTGTTCGTATGCTTACTCTGTCTCCTAGCCTGAAAGCTAGACTCTCTCAACCCCTGAAAATTGGCTCATTTGCAGTTAAAAGTCGAGTCCTACAATCACCCTTATCTGGAGTGACTGACATGGTGTTTCGTCGCCTAGTGCGTCGCTATGCTCCAGATTCGATGATGTACACCGAAATGGTAAACGCGACGGGGTTGCACTACGTCAAGCAACTACCTAAAATTATGGAGGTAGACCCCAACGAACGCCCAATCAGCATTCAGTTATTTGACTGTCGCCCCGATTTCCTCGCCGAAGCAGCCGTGAAAGCAGTGGCAGAAGGTGCGGATACAGTTGATATTAATATGGGGTGTCCAGTAAATAAAATTACTAAAAATGGCGGTGGTTCTTCCCTATTAAGACAGCCGGAAGTCGCAGAGGCGATTGTTCGGGAAGTTGTGAAAGCTGTTGATGTACCAGTAACAGTTAAAACCCGGATTGGCTGGAATGACAAAGAAATCATCATTCTCGACTTTGCCAAACGCATGGAAGATGCCGGGGCGCAAATGATTACTGTACATGGACGTACCCGCGCACAAGGATATAATGGCAATGCGCGTTGGGAATGGATAGCCCGTGTTAAAGAAATACTTTCCATTCCAGTGATTGGCAATGGGGATATATTCTCAGTGGAAGCGGCTGTGAAATGCTTAGAGCAAACTGGCGCAGATGGTGTGATGTGTTCTCGTGGTACTTTAGGCTATCCGTTTTTAGTAGGAGAAATTGACCATTTCCTGAAAACTGGGGAGATATTACCAGCACCAACCCCAATTCAACGTTTGGAATGCGCTAGAGATCATTTACAAGCTTTATGGGAATATAAAGGCGATCGCGGTGTACGTCAAGCTCGTAAGCACATGACTTGGTACGCTAAAGGCTTCGTCGGTGCGGCGGAATTGCGTGGACAATTAAGCGTCATAGAAACAGTTCAGCAAGGTTTAGACTTGATTGATAGAGCCATTGAGCAGTTAGCTCATGGTTATGAGCCGATGGAAGAAGCAGAGAATTTTCAAGTCGCTTAAAGAATAATAGAGGCGATCGCACTTTCAAGTCATATGTGTCTTGCTACTTATCCTTCCTACCACCGATATAGATTTAACCTTGCCGTTAGATATCCCTGCCTTTATCCATTGCTTAGTATTTATGTATTATATTTAGATGCTTTTGCCTTGGGGGTAGGGGGGATTAATAAGTCTTTAAAATCACAGCTAATCCCTTTTCAAACAACCTCTAAAAAAGTATCAGCAATTATTTTTATATGCTTAATAAAGATAAAAATAAGGGAATGTGAAAGCTACATTCCCTTATTAATAAATAGCAGATTTACTGCCAGATGTAGAGCATGATAAACAAAACAATCCAGATAACATCGACGAAGTGCCAAAATAAAGAAGTTGCATTTACGCCGAAGTGACCTGTATCGTAATTGCCAGGAATAAACGATCGCAACAGCACAATCAGCTGTAATAAGATCCCGGTAAAAACGTGTAAACCGTGGAAACCTGTTAACAGGTAGAACATCCCGCCAAAAGTGCCAGAAGTAAAACCAAATTCTAGGTTGCTCCATTCAATGGCCTGTCCTACCAAAAAGTAGCCACCCATAACCATTGTTGTGAGCAAGAAGATGCGGAATAATCGTAAATCTTGGCGTTTGAGAGCGGCTTCTGCCAAATAAATCACAAAACTACTAGCAACCAGTACCACAGTATTAATTGCCGGTTCTTTAACTTCTAAACCAGAAATACCAGGCGGTAGCCAGTTAGGATTGGTGAGTTTGTAGACAATATAGCCAGCGAAAAAGCTTAAGAAAATTACACTTTCAGACAATAGAAACACAATAAAACCAAACATTTTATTGCCTTCTTCGTCGTGGCCATGTTCGCCACCTGCATGATGCACAGGTTGTTGCAACTCATCTGAAACAATGTAGCTGTCCATTGGTGGAATTCTTGATTGTGTACTGCTGAAATGTTCTCAATGGGGACACACCAGACATTTTTGTCTGGTTAGTCTGCTGTGGTGCATCCCCTAGTGTTGATGACTATGGGCTTCTGCAACTAACGGTTCAGATTTACCGTAGCCGTAGGGTTCAGAAATCACTACAGGAATCTCTTCAAAGTTCTCTACTGGTGGAGGAGAAGATACCAACCACTCCAAACCAATGGCTCGCCAAGGATTATCAGGTGCTTTCTCACCTTGCATCCAAGAAACCAGCATATTGAAGATGAAGGGCAAAGTGGACATACCCAGTAAGAATGCACCTAAGCTAGCAACAATATTCCAGCCTTCATACTCTGGTGCATAGGAAGCGACTCGGCGTAACATCCCTTGCAATCCTAATGGGTGCATGGGGAAGAAGTTAAGGTTAGTACCAATAAATGCCAGCCAGAAATGGACTTTACCCCAGCCTTCGGAGTACATCCGTCCGGTCATTTTGGGGAACCAATGATAGATGGCTGCATACATCCCCATGGTGACTGTGCCGTACAGGACATAGTGGAAGTGTCCGACTACGAAGTAGGTGTTGTTAACGTGAACATCAACAGGTACGGAAGACAGCATGATGCCGACGATACCCGCGAAGACGAACAGAATTAAGCCACCCAAGGCAAACAACATGGGTGTAGTCAAGCGGATTTTGCCACCCCAGATAGTTGCTACCCAAGCAAATACTTTAATCCCAGTGGGTACAGATACCAACATAGTGGTCATCATGAAAATCATCCGCATCCAAGCAGGTGTACCACTAACATACATATGATGTACCCAGACAATGGCGCTGACTACAGCAATCAACATTGAGGAGAGGGCAACTACTTTGTAGCCAAATAGGGGTTTACGGGCATAGACGGGAAAGATTTCTGAGAAAACGCCGAAGATGGGCAGAATGATCACATAAACGGCAGGGTGGGAGTAGAACCAGAAGTAATGCTGGAACATCACCGGATTACCCCCATTGCTGGGGTTGAAAAAGCCAGTACCAACGGTGAGGTCGAGTAGCAGCATGACTGCACCGGCTGTCAGGGCAGGTAAGCCGAACAATTGGATAATCTGGGCGCTAAATACTGCCCACACAAACAAAGGCATCCGGAAGAAGCCCATCCCTGGCGCACGCATTTTGACGATGGTGGTGACAAAGTTTACCGCCCCCATAATGGAGGAAACACCAGAAATCGCCACTGCTAATAGCCAAATAACTTGTCCATTAATTAAGCGCCCTGTGGGGTTTTGTAGACTCACAGGAGGATAAGCCCACCAACCAGCTTGGGCTGGGCCACCAGGGACAAAGAAACTGGCCATCAACAGAATCCCGACGACGGGAACCATCCAAAAGGCGGCGGCGTTGAGGCGAGGAAAGGCCATATCCCGCGCCCCAATCATTAAGGGTACGAGATAGTTAGCTAAACCTACTAAGGAAGGGAATGTCCATAAGAACAGCATCACAGTGCCGTGCATGGTGAACATTCCGTTATATACGGTGCGATCAATTAGGTCTGCTTCGGGGGTAATGAGTTCTCCCCGCAGGATCATGGCAAAGATGCCACCGACAAGAAAGAAGATAAAAGAGGTAACGAGGTATTGGATACCGATAACTTTGTGATCGGTACTAAAGCTGAAATACTCTTTCCAGCCACCGGGGGATGGGTGGTGAGGCTTCTCCAGAGGCAGATTTAGCCTTTCAATAGGGATATTTGTCATGGGTGAGGTTCCTTTTAACCGGGGTAATTAACCACAGGTGCGGCGGCAGGTGCAACGGTTTCCCAGCCTGTTTTGACTGACTGAGTAGCTTTTTGATGATATTCAGCAGCCGCTTGATTGTAGGCGGGTATGGGTATGTGGGAGGAGGCTGTGGTTAACCATTTGTGATACTCTTCCGGAGATTCCACAACCACGTTCGCCTCCATGGTGGCGAAGTATGTACCGCTATATTGGGAGTCGGTCAGACGATATTGACCTTGGCGGATGGGGGTAAATTCAAAGTCGATGGTGTGGTTGGGAACGATGTCTTGTTTGAGGCGGAAAGCTGGGATGTAAAAGCCGTGTAGTACGTCTTCTGAGCGCAACGCTAATTGTACCCGGCGATCGCTTGGTAAATGCAATTCGGTGCTGGTGACATCTTTTTCGGGATAATGGAACACCCAAGACCATTGTTTGGCGATGACATCAATTTTTTCGGTGGGTGCTGCTACAACCGCTTCGGTTTCATCTTCGGTGGCAGCATAGGCTGATTCCATACCCATAGGATTGTGCAGGTGTACCAATGTGGCTGGCCCTTGAATGCCCATTTGTTCGTAGATTTGATAGCTATAACCCGCAATCCAAAACACTAACAGAATGGGGATAGCTGTCCAAACTACTTCTAGGGTGATATTACCTTCGATGTGGGGGCCATCACTCCAGTCGTCTTTTTCTGCGCGATGAAAAAGTAAAGAATACATGAGAACGGCAGTCACTCCCAGGAAGATAAATGCACCTAGAGTAACCAAAAAGCTGAATAGATCATCAATTAAGTGAGATTCAGCCGCAGCTTGGGGGGGCAACCAGGAGTAAGCCTGTTTACCAACCCACATACTGGTAGCAGAAATAGCGATCGCGCCTACTACCAATGTCAAAACTCCTAAAACCTTCCCAAATTTCATGGTGACAAATCCTACCTTCCTTGATTGGGTTACTTAAGTACATTGTTGAGGTCTTCACCCAATCGCAGCAAGCTATCGGCGGTGTTGTGTACACCAAACTCAGCAGCTAGTTGCGCCCCTAGGGTGCCGTGGATGTACATAATGAACATGATGGCTATGCCGGCTAGTAGATAGCTCCATTGCACTTGTCTATCTTCATCTATAGACCAAACGTAGCGTTGCCATGCTCTCCATAGAGTCATGACGGCAATTAAACCTAAGAGGAATACACCGCCTACCCCATGCCATAACATGGTTTGCATAGCTTGTAATCCCCAAGCACTTTTGATGTCAGGGGTTGGGGTGGCTAAAAACATTTCGTAAAAGCCTGCTCCCACTGTAAAAAAGGTAATGACGGTGGAAGCTACCATGTTGTACCAACCAACATCAAATAAGTTATCGCGCTCTACTGTAATCCCCAAAAACTTGAATACCCATTGTTGGAAGGGAAACAGCACGCCCACGATATCAAAGGTAATCCCAATGATGAACAAGCCCAGAGTCAGGTGTACGAGGTTGGGATGAATCGGAATTGTGTAAGGTAGCCCGTTAGCTCCTAGTTGGACATTTAATTGTTCAATCAGTTCTGAGTTCATGGCAGAATACCATCCTTGACAGCTTCAACAACTGGGACTGTATGCAGTCCATATACCCAAACCAGCTCATCACCGAGATATACTTGCAAGCCCACAATTGCGACTAAAATTAGCCCTACGCCTAAGTAATGGAAGGGTAATTTCTGTGGGTTACGAGCGCGGATGACATAGCGCCAAGCTGTAATTGCTGCAATAATTCCAGACAATGACCAGCCAATAAGTGTATGCAAATTCAATACTGACTTAGCCACTTCGTAGGGTTTGGACAAACCAGCTTCAAACTGACCGAAAATAATGGCCACAAAAATGGCAATAGTAGCCACAAACATATTCCACCAGCCGACTTCAAAAAGACGAGTTTTACCAGTGAAATAACCAATTAAATCGCATACAAAAGCAAACAACACCATCGCAATTACGAAGTGTACAACGATGGGATGAATCGTATCCGGGTAAGGTAAATTGTGGTCATTCAATGATGTAAGATAATCAAGCATTCTACTCTCCTAGACATATATACCGCGCCTCAGCTAAACTCCAATGATTGACATTCACTCACATCAAGATAGGCATTCACTCATGACCGGAATTTGTGGATGAGAGGTGCGTGGCGCAGTCCGGTTATGCCAGTGATAGCCTGTTGTTGCCAAATTGGGTGAGGCTATTATTTATAGTCAATGATTGAGTTTAATTCATTTGTTCATACTGATACGCTACAACAGCGATTTTTAATTTACCTAACAAAATTGCTGTCGTTTTTTGATTTGGTGAGTCCTATCTATTAGCTTAAGGATTTTTTTAATAGTTGTCAAAAATAATTATAAGTTTTTTTTGAAAATACTTTGATTAGCAAAAATAAGCAGCTTATAATGTATCTTCTCTAGCTATTTTAGTATATTGCATAGATAAATTATTTAAATGTGCAATAGCAACAATCATCAATTATTAATTTGTAATCACAATTACAATCGATATATTATTAATAATGAATATCGGCAATAAAACTTAAGTCATAACTTTAATAATAGAGGCAGTGCTGCTAATAAATATTATTTTTATTAAAGTGTGAAAGAGAAAAATTACAATTAACCTATAGCAATCCAAGTTGATTGTTGAAGTTACAGGCTTCCGTCAGGCAATAGAAAATAGGGTTATTCAATTTGTACCTAGCTAGCTTCGCAAAAATCAAATGGAAGTCCTATATGTGAAGAATTTTCAATAATCTACTTCTTCTTCTAAGATACTAGGGTGGGCTTTGTCCATTGTATCTGGGTTTTGGTGGGCTTTGACCACCCTACGTGTATTTGTTAAAAGGCGGTTAAACAATGCCGTTGGAGCAGCATTTGAGTAGCAAAATTAATACAAAAGCTTAAAACTCTTGCGTAGACATGAGACACGTAGACTAGACTAGAACCACAGGGTAGTAATTTAAGGAATCCTATGATGAGCGATCGCGACTACACACTAATCATCGACAAAAGCGGTAGTATGTCTACCCCTGACCAAGTTGGTGGTAGAAGTAGATGGGAGATTGCCCAAGAGTCAACTCTGGCTTTAGCGAGAAAATGTGAACAGTTTGACCCAGATGGAATTACTGTTTATGTCTTTTCTGGCAGATTCAAACGCTATGACGATGTTACCTCAGCCAAAGTCGCCCAAATATTTCTCGAAAATGACCCAGCCGGAACAACGAACTTAGCAGGTGTCCTGCAAGATGCCGTAAATAATTACTTTCAACGCAAAGCGTCCGGCAAAACTAAGCCCAACGGCGAGACAATTTTAGTCATTACTGACGGTGAACCAGACGATCGCAAAGCAGTTTTTGAAGTCATTATCCAAGCTACACGCCAAATGGATCGTGATGAAGAATTAGGCATTTCTATGATTCAAGTAGGTTCAGATCCTCAAGCTACTAAGTTTCTCAAAGCTTTAGATGACCAGTTACAAGGTGTGGGTGCTAAATTCGATATTTGCGACACCATCACCTTAAATGACTTAGAAGATATGAGTCTTACTGATGTGTTAATGAATGCAGTTACTGATTAGTCAATAGTCATTAGTAAAATTACATTATGTTAGAAAATCGTGATTACACCCTAATTATTGATAAAAGTGGCAGTATGGCTACTCCAGATCAAAAGGGTGGTAGAAATAGATGGGTAACTGCTCAGGAATCTACTTTAGCCTTGGCGAGTAAGTGCGAACAGTTTGATCCAGATGGTATTACTGTGTATGTCTTTTCTGGCAGATTCAAAAGATATGAAAATGTCACTGCGGCTAAGGTAAGTCAAATTTTTTTAGAAAATGATCCTTCTGGAACCACCGATTTAGCAGCTGTGTTGAAACACGCCACCGATGACTATTTTCAACGCAAAGCATCTGGTCAAAATAAACCCAATGGTGAAACTATTTTAGTGGTTACTGATGGCGAACCAGACGATCGCAAAGCAGTAATGAAGGTCATTATTGAAGCTTCTCGCCGTATGGATAGGGATGAAGAACTAGCCATTTCTTTCATCCAAGTAGGAAAAGATCCGCAAGCTATGCGCTTCCTCAAAGTTTTGGATGATGAACTACAAAGTGCTGGAGCAAAATTTGATATCTGCGACACCATTACAATGGAAGATATGGAAGACTTCAGCCTCTCGGAAGTGCTACTTAATGCCATTAATGATTAGGGATAGGGAGTGGGGATTGGGGAATGGGGAGTAGGAAAAAATACCAATGAGTAATGAGTAATGACTATTGATTATGGATGCTATTGACAAATTGTTAGCGCAAATTAAAACTGAATACGATAACAAACAACCTCAACCACAACAGCCACAGCCAAATGTGGTTAAACCATCCAGCTCACCTGTCAGCAAGTCAGCATCTTCAATTGATAATTTACTCTCACAAGTGCAAGCTGATTTTGTGGCTCAAGATGCGGCTGAGGAGTTGAGAAAACAGCAGGAAATAGAACAGCAGAGGATTCGACAAGAACAAATCAAAGCCAAACAGCGTGAAGCTTTAACCAAGCAAGCGCAAGACTGGCTAGCAAAATTAGATTCATTCTCTCCTGAAGGACTTTGGTTTGAAAGATTTGCTGAAAGCTATACTTCTAAGCTAGAAGCAGCAATTGAATATTTACAAACCAACCAAACTAATTAACGTTTGGTTAACCTAAATTTAAATATCAGATCCTCTCTTTATTTTTGAAACAAATTAGTGCAAATCTATTCCCTATTTTGATAAAAATGTTTCACAGCCCATTCGTGCATGGCATAAAGAATTGGTTGTAAACTTTCTCCCAAGGGTGTTAATGAATATTCTACCTTTGGGGGGATTTGTGCATAAACTTGTCGATGTATAATGCCATCTTCTTCTAATTCTCGCAATTGTTGTGTCAGCATTTTTTGTGTAATTCCAGGTAAGGCTCGCTGCAATTCTCCAAACCTTTGTACACCTGACATTAATGCTCTGATTATCAAAACCTTCCAGCGTCCGCCAATGACTTTTAACGTGGTTTCAACTTCACAAGTTAGCCTATCATCTTTTTCTGCTTCAGCTTTCATAGTTACTTTTTAGTAAGTACCTTACTTTTAAGTGCGTACTTTTCATATTAACTTTACATAGTTTAAAGTCTATTCGGCAAGTGTTTTTTACTTGACCATAAATTTGTTTTGTATGCCTGTATTTGGGGAATTTTTTTATGGCGAATATCCTGCACATTGATACTAGCCCTCGTGGTGAACGTTCGATTTCCCGCGCCCTCTCCTATGAATTTATTACAACTTGGAAAGATACTCATCCTGGCGATATCGTCACTTACCGGGATTTAGGTCATAATCCTGTTCCCCATGTTGATGAATCTTGGATTGCTGCTGCTTTTTCGCCCCCAGATGCACGTACACCAGAACTGAATGAAGTAATTAAGTTGTCAGATAACTTAATTGATGAATTTCTCGCCGCCGATCGCTATGTTTTTGGCGTACCGATGTATAATTTAAATATCCCCTCAACTTTCAAAGCTTACATCGACCAAATTGTGCGCGTCGGACGTACCTTTACAGTTGATGAGAATGGCTATAAAGGTCTAGTAGATAGCAATAAGAAAGTATTAATTATTACCTCTCGTGGTGGTGCTTTTTCTCCAGGAACCCCTGCGGCTGCTTACGATTATCAAGAACCCTATCTTCGCGCTATTTTAGGTTTTATCGGACTGACAGATATTACCTTTATCCACGCTGAGAACCTCAATATGGGTGACGATGCACGTCAAAAATCGTTAACCGCAGCTAAGGAAGCGATCGCGCAAGCTGTCGCCAACTGGTAAAGTTTGTAGTAAGGGCTTTAGCCCTCTGTAAAATTATCTCAAGTTAACAAGTTAGTAGGGTGCGTCAGTGCGATAAAACCTAACTAAACCAAGAAATTATTCATACTGACGCACCCTACATTTTGGATATTCTTTTATCTGCTAGTCTCTTAATACCGCACTACAAACCCTGAAAGTATTTCTTGCGAAATTTACTATTAATTTTCTGTATAAATAACTGCAATAAACGCCCTCTTGTCAAACTGGAAATATTACCCGGATGATGCTGTTTGTGGTCAAAAAACTCGTTTAATTCTGCCAGAATTATTCCTAGACGCTTAATAATATTTTCAGAGCGATACTCAGCAAAGAAATCTTCCGATAAACTAGGTGATATGGTAGAGTCTATCACCTTCAAAATCCTTTGCACATCATATTCCTGGGAATAACCGGCAATTTTATAACAATTAAATCCAGGATCTAAGTAATCGGAAAGTCCGCCGTTGACACTAGAAAACACCTGACAACCACAAGCCATAGCTTCCATTGGTTGCAACCCAAAACCCTCGCTGACATTCTGCTGCGCCCAATATTCCGCAGAGTCATACAGATAAACTTTGGCTCGATTAAATAATCCAGGTAAATCCTCAACATAGGAGTTAACCACCTCTACTTTACATCTTTGCTGCAAAGCGGGGATTAATTGTTTTAATAAATAATCAGAAGATTTTCTTGCCTGGACTAAAACATCAATATCTCGTTCTAGATGTAAATTCCTAAAATCGGGACTAATTTCATTAGGTAAATAATAAATCAAGGAGTTGGGAGATTTTTGACCCCAATAACCCATTGTGTTGCGACTGACTGTAATGATGGGAATACTGGCAGGTAAATGGAATTTATAACCCGCGCTATGAGCATGATAAACAACATTATATGATTGGAGTTTGACCGCTAATTTAGCTATATCAAATCCCCAGCTAATCACAAAAATAGCATCATCTAAATTTGGTTTTTGCAGTAAGTCATCTAAAAAGGATTTATCTGTTTCCCGTTGTTTATATGTAACCACATCTGCATGACAAACTTGTTGAGCCAATTTAAACGCCTTTAACTCAGCCCATAAACCACCACAAGCAAATTTGCCACCAGTTCCTGGCACTAAAAAGTAAAGTTTTCGCATGATTAATTACGAATGATTTTCTCGCCAGTTTACCTTGACAAAATGCCCCTGACGACCCCAAACATCACGGGAAATAGTGATATTTTCCACTGCTAGGTTAAAAGGAATAGCAGTAGTAACATATCGCTGTGCGATCGAACCTAAATCTGGGGCTATTTCAGCTGCGGTGGTGGCGGCTAATCCCAAGCCTATTAATTGCTCAATCGGGCGGAATGGTAACATCATCGTCACGCCTACTGCCATTCCCGCCGTCAACAACATGGCCACTGATAAATTTGTGCCGCAACGGGGGTGTACAGCTAAATCCCATTCACCATGAGTCAGGCGGTGTAAAGCCAGGTTAACAGCTCGGCGCAAATCACTGATATTCACTTCACCATAGAGGTAAAATCCTTGGTCTGTAGATAAGCCACCCAGTAATTCATTATCAACTTGAATTTTGCTTGGTCTAACTGTGGCAGATTGAGTATTTCTAGTTTCGCTCAAAACCCAAACAGTAGCGTGTTCGAGGGCGTGAACTTGCCGCAGCATCAAAATTTCTTTCAACCCAGGTACAAAAGATAGCTGCTTAAGTAAATCAGCATCTTGTGTGGATTGGGGTGTTGTCAAGTCGAAATTAAAAAAATTAAAGGGAGACGAGTTATCAATAAAAGAAGTAGAAGTATTCATAGAAACACTGCTCTCCAAGCTGATGGAGCAATAGAGATTTCCTACCAATGTAACGCTTGAGGCAACGGATTGTTGCTAATTTTTGTTTATTGAAATACAGACAAAAGAAATTTAGGATGTGGGCTGGGAATAGGGCATGGTATTTCTTCCCCATACCCTATACCCAAAACAGCGTTAGGAGAGTTCTACCACCCCTTTGAGGGATCAGCTCCTTCGCGTCTTCTGTGAAATTTACTGTTGATACAGTTTTGGAGAAACTGTATCAACGGGGGAAATAGCGACCCACAATAACTAAACAGCCAAGAGTTACGTTCTGCTTGATTTTGACGCGTGTAAGATTTGCGCTAGAGGTTCACCATGAAAAAAGCGTGAGGAGTAAACAATGAGTAAACCGTCAAAATTAGCCGTTTTGTGTTGCATACCAGAAAAAACTAATCACGATGCGGGATGCGCGAAATCGCGTTGGCAAAGGGTTTATTCGTTCTGGTTGGGTAGAGGACAACAATTAACATCATTCAAGCAGACTTTACCCCACTGTAAAGCCCAGCGAACAAGAGCAACGCGGTTTTCCGTTCTGGTCTTGTCGAGAATGTTGCTGATGTGGTTATCAACGGTGCGCTTGCTAATTTCCAGTTTCGCTGCAATTTCTTGGTTAGTTAAGCCAGCGGCCACTAAGTCGATAATTTGCAGTTCTCTGTCTGACAGACTAACAGGGGTCTGAGACTCGCCACCAGCCATGAGTTCTTTTCTCCTCCGTTGGTATATGTACTTATCACTTTCTTAATTCTACAAAGATTCTTCTGTCTATAGGGATTTCAAGTGTTACCTGCAATACGATTGACAATATTTTTTTTCTTTGATGAGTTGAGAGTAATTTGGTTAATTTTAAGCTTTAGGTATTATATAGTTTTACATACCCAGTGAATATACTTAAACTCGGAAAGAAATAACACGTAGAAAATCAGCTTCTGTAGCTGATGGTGTGTAGCAAAAATTCCTATGTAATTGTTGTTCAAGATGGGTGATAGGGAAATTTTAGATTACTAATCCCAAGGCAAAAATTTAAAATGGGATGAGCATCCCTCTGAAAGACTAAAAATGAGATGAGTAATCCCCGTGTTTTGTGTCTCGGTGAAATTTTATTTGATTGTTTAGCTGACCAGTTAGGGCTAAAGTTGGAAGAGGTGAAGTCTTGGACTCCCTACCCAGGAGGCGCACCAGCTAATGTTGCTTGTGCTTTGGTGAAGTTGGGGACTCCCGCCGGGTTTATTGGCGCGGTGGGGGAAGATGAACCAGGCAATCAGCTGGTTAAGCTATTACAAGAAGTAGGTGTAGATACAACGGGTGTACAACGTCATCCTACTGCGCCAACGCGGCAAGTTTATGTAGTGCGGGATTTGGCAGGCGATCGCAATTTTGCTGGCTTTGGGCAGTATGATACTTCTGAGTTTGCTGATACTCATCTGCAAACCAAGCAATTACCAGAGTTGCTGTTTCAAGATGCAGATTTTCTGGTTTTGGGGACTTTGGAATTAGCCTACCCCGACAGTGAAAAAGCGACTCATCGCGCTCTGGAATTGGCAGAACAGTATGATTTGAAAATTGTGCTAGATGTCAACTGGCGACCTGTTTTTTGGCAAGATGAAAACATCGCACGGCAAAAAATTCAGGAAATATTTAAGCGGGTTGATTTTCTCAAACTCTCGAAAGAAGAGGCAGAATGGTTATTTGATACCGCAGACCCCGGTGCTATCACTTACCGTTTAGGTTCGATTGAAGGGGTGTTGGTGACAGATGGTGAAAACGGCTGTGCCTATTGCTTAGGTGAGAATGAGGGTAAGTTACCTGCTTTTAATGTTTCAGTGGCTGATACCACCGGTGCAGGAGACAGCTTTTTAGCAGGGTTCATCCACCAACTCAGTAAACATGGTATTCACAGCTTGAATGATGCCGACACTGCCAAAAGGATTATTACCTATGCTTGTGCAGTAGGGGCGTTAACTACCATTAAACCAGGTGCGATCGCTTCTCAACCTACCCCAGCTGAAGTTGAATCTTTTCTCGCTTCCCATTAAATTTAGGCGGTAATACACTGTGTAGGAGTATCGGCTACAATTGGCTGATACTCCTCACTGGAAAATGGCATAAATTCTGACTATTCTTGTAAAACGCAACTTACTATTAGCTCGCATACCTACTCAAGCATTTCTCTATCCAAGAATTAAGACTTTGGCCTTCTTTCTTGGCTTTGATGGCGATTGTTTTATGTAACTCAGGGTTAATTCTGAGCATGAATTTACCTGAAAATGGCTTTTCAGGTTCTTCGCCACGTTCTTTACAAAATTCTAAATAATCATCAACTGAGTCGTAAAAGGCTTGCTTTAATTCTTTTACGCTGTCGCCTTGAAATGTAATTACATCTCGAATATTAATTACTTCGCCATGAAAAATTTCAGCTTCATCATCAAATTCAACGACTGCTTCATATCCTTTATATTTCATTGTCGTTGAGTCCTCCTGTGTGCTTGTATTCTTTAACATTGGCTTCTGTTAAGAATCGCCGCATCGACTTAACCGCACCTTTATCAGTTTCTTTTTCTGGGTGTGGTCTGTGAAAAGTCGCCCTGACACCATTAAGAGCTATTCTTACTCTTGACCCCTTTCCTTCTGACACTTCTGCACCAAGGGCAACCAGCATAGACTCAATATCACTCCAAGCGATATTTGATCTAACAGGATTTTCAAAAATGTCATCAAGTGTTTTTTGATGTTTACTGTTAAGTTCCATTATATAGTATCACTACATGATACTATTACTTAGCACATTTCCCTGATAGACTCACTTAAAGTTCTAAAGCCGTTTTAATGGTTTGCACAATATCTGTAGATGGCTGTGAAACATCTACGCATACAGCGTCATCAGGCTCCTCAAGTGCATCGAATTGGCTTTTGAGGAGCTTTTCGGTCATAAAGTGGTTTTGTCGCTCTTTTAGGCGTTTTTGAATGATGTCAAATGAGCCTTGGAGATAAACTATTTTGACTCTGTTATCTAGTACGAGAAAATGGCGATAGCTGGCTTTGAGGGCGGAACAGGCTAACACTACATTTTTATTTTCTTGCAACCATTGCGCGATCGCATTTCTGATTTCTTGTAGCCAAGGTATTCTATCGGTATCATCTAGGGGGATTCCTTGGCGCATTTTCTCGATGTTTTCTGGTGAGTGGAAATCATCTGCGTCTTGAAATTCCCAGTGCAAGGAATCGGCTAGGAGTTGGGCAATGGTGCTTTTGCCGGCACCGGATACGCCCATGACAAGAATAATCATTTTTTTAACGCGGAGGTACGCTGAGGTAACGCTGAGGTACGCTGAGGTTAAATTTTAAGTTTGGCTAAACCTAGATAACGAATGCCTTCTGGGGAAATGTCGAAGCGACAGGGGAGGACTTCTAAACCTAGGGCGATCGCATCACGCAATAATTTACCATATATAGGATCAGTAGTATCGCCAGGGGCAAATTCGGTACAATCACCACGATTGATAAAGTACAGCATGACTGCTCGCATTGTGGGTAATAATGCCATGAGTTCTCGTAGGTGTTTCTGCCCTCTGGTGGTTTCGGTGTCGGGGAATAGTGCTAATGTGCCGTCACACCAAGTGGTATTTTTTACTTCTAAATAAATTGGGCGTTCTGTATCGTTCCCTGTCAACAAGAAATCTACCCGGCTTTTTTTATCTTGTCCGTAAACTACTTCGCTTTTAATTTGGCTGTAGTTACTCAATTCTGGAAATAACTGTTTTGCTAAGGCTAACTTTACTATCCGGTTGGGTAAAGCTGTGTTCACTCCTACCCATGTCGGTTGGTTATCGTTTACTTGAATTAGTTCTAGAGTATAAGCTAATTTACGGTTAGGGTTATCACTTTTGGAAAGTTGTACCGCACTACCAATGGTTGATACTCCAGTCATGGGGCCAGTATTGGGACAATGGGCTGTAACTACTTCCCCACTAGCTAGTTGCACATCAGCAAAAAAGCGTTTGTAGCGTTTGAGTAGAATACCAGGATATAGGGGTGGGTAACGGTAGAGCCAATCAGTCATTTTTTCGGGGATTGGTTAGTAAGTCGATGAAACCTCAATATACACTTAACCCCACTCCATAAATCTTTTCGATAAATCATTAGACAGAATTTACTTAAGGAGGCAGGAGGTAATCTCCATCAATAAATTGAAGGGATTTAATCAGGACGCTGTATTTTTTGCGCTGCGCGGCTCAAAATACATTTTTTCTCTTTGTTCATCAATAAATTTAGGAGCCAGTTGTGTGGGCGGGTTTCCCGACTTGAGCAAACTGGCGTGGGCTTGCAACCCTTTTGGCAGAGGAAAGAATTATTTTTGCTTTTTCCTTCTGACTTGAAAATCAAACTTTGGTAAAAAACTAAAGAAAGTATGTGGCTATTGTCGTTGAATGGCGACACAGCCGAAACAAAATATTGATTACAGGTTTAAATTGCGACCGGAACAGGTTCAACACTAACTTGATAACCAAGTTTTTCTAGGCGTTTAATCAAACGTTTCTTGACACTTACATGTCGATGTTTGTCGAAATAATCAGCTCCTAAATCTTTATAAGGTTCTTGACGTGATATGAGATGGTAAGCGATCGTTAAAATAGAATGTGCAACAGCAACCGCAGCGCGTTTTTTTCCGCGTCGTGCCGACAGACGACGAAACTGTGCAGCAAGGTAAGTTTTAGTTCGAGCCAAAGCATGGGCAGCTTGAACCAAAATAGTTCGTAAAACTCGATTACCTTTGCGAGTGCCGTCACAAAGCTTCTTACCGCCACTTTCATAGTTTCCAGGGGCAACCCCAGCCCAAGCAGCCAAATGTTCGGCACTTGGGAAGCGACTCATATCCGTGCCAATTTCCGAGACAATGATCTCAGCAGTTCGACGAGCAACACCAGGTATGGTGTCAACTAACTCAACCGCTTGGTCGAAAGGGCGGCAATATTCCTCAATTTGTTGGTCAAAACATTTAATTGTTTCGTCTATGCTATCAATTTGACACAGTAGCTGTGCAAGAATGAATCGTTGATGAGGACGAACTCTACCCTCAAGTGCTTGAATCAGTAAATCGTGCTTTTTTCGCATGGTTCCTTTTGCCAAGTCCGCCATCAGTTCAGGACTAGCGCTACCTTCAACAATCGCAGCTAGCATTGCTCGTCCTGACACACCCATTACGTCACTGGCAACTGAGGCAAGTTTGATATTAGCAGCTTCCAGCACTTTTTGGACTCGATTCACTAAGTTAACTCTTTCGCGAATAAAATTGCTACGATGACGAGTTAAATCGCGCAAATCTCTTTGCTCCACAGGGGGAATAAAACTCGCACGTAACAACCCATGTTGTAGTAGTTCGGCAATCCACTGCGAATCTTTGATGTCTGTTTTGCGTCCTGGCACCGCTTTTATATGACGGGCATTAACTAACATAACTTCAAAGTTTCCTTCTAGGATATTAAATACAGGTCGCCAGTACTCTCCAGTACTCTCCATTGCTACATGAGTACAATTGTGACTTGTTAACCAGTCAGAAAGTTTTAACAAGTCCTGAGTCATTGTAGTGAATGTGCGTATTTCCTTGTGCCATCCGGACGAAGACTTCGGGGTAATTACACAAGCTACCACCGTCTTTTTGTGTACATCTAGTCCTGCACAACGATTGTAGACTACCTGCATATCTCTTGAGCTACTACAACTTTCAAAATTGATAGGGGGCTAATACGTGGATATCTAAATAGTAGATTCTGACTTGCGTGCTCACTAAAACCAAAAAATTGCTCAGTGGCGACAATTGGTAATTCCTCTCGATATCCAGGTTAGACTGCCCTTCAGGCTCTGATGCTCTAATAAGGAAACAACCTCGCTTGTATCAGCCTTATCTTGGAAGTTACCACATTTTCATTCATGGTGATGAAATTTTTTCATTGGGACTGCCTTCTGCCTCCTGCCCTCTGCCTTTCTTCGGTCAAGCTTCTATCACAATTTGTCAATTTTTGTAGTTATTTTGACGACACTTTAATAAAAAGTAGCATATACTCGGTGGTATAAGCTTCCCACAAAGAAAAAATGGGGAGAAATACCACTGCAAGGAGAAAATTCCTATGCAAAAAGTCGGGGGAATGACAGAATTAGAATATGCCTTTCTGTTTACTTTGAGAAAGGTAAATTCAATTAATGTAGAAGATTTTAAAGCATTTTTTAATAATTTGCCCGTTGACCCTTATATTAAAGGCAAATATCGTTTAAGAAGACTTTCACGGTTTACGGTAACGGGAGAGAAATTAATTAAACTACCTCATGGATATCTTTTTCAAAGTAAAGAATATAATCCATTGTTAGGTGATGTTAGAAGAGAGTTTGCTGAATTAGAAGATGCCATGATTGAACTTGATAGTTTTAGAAAGTTAATCTTGGCATTTAGTGATTCTTGTAAACTGCATCCCGAAGCTGAAATTGGGGTGCATCAAATCAGAACGATTTGTTCTCCTGAAAGTTTTGGTAATCCTGCACCTGAAGGTATCCATCAAGACGGTACTGATTTTATTGGTATCTTCTCTGTGAATAGAGACAATATTCAAGGTGGAGAAACACATTTATATACGGCTAAAAAAGAGAAGCCAGTATTTAGTAAGATTCTGCATTCAGGAGAATTGTTGTTAGTCAACGACCATGATTTTTTCCACTTTACCACGCCAATTAAACCGCAAACTGAAGCCCAAGGATTTAGGGATGTGTTTGTGCTGACTTCTCCTAGTTTGTTGACTGATTAAAGTCTCAGAACTCATCACACGGCTCATCGCGCCGCTTTCGCTAACAGCAATCAATTGACTGCAAATATTTGACAATCTACAAGATAAGGGGAATTGAAATTAGTCATTTCCCCTGCTTTTTTATTGGGGATAGGAAATAACCGGGCGGAAAGAGGTTTGTTAAGCTTAAATGCTAATGTTGTCATATCTATTAATATGGCTGTAATTTTTTCTATGGAAATATCGCCAGGAATCGGTACAGTGTCTAATCCACAACCACAAACGGCTGAATATAATAATAAATTTGTAAGATCATAAGTCTGCTCATTGGCTCTAGTTGCTAAACCGATATCTTCACAAACTGGTAGCATCAAACCAGAATAACCACAGGTTTTGATGGGGATGCTTTTTAAAACTCGCGTTAGCATTCCAGAAATTGCTAACGTTCCAGGATTACCAAATTTGCCATCTAGTAATTTTTCGTAGGCGAAAGCTATACTATTTTCTTTATCTAAAGATGGTGCAAGAGATGTATCTATACCATGAAAGTTTATTTGAAATTGGTTAGAAATTTGATTAGCGATCGCCTCAACTTTCTTAACTTCTTCCTCTAAAATTATTTGCAGCTTTTTTTCAGCATCTTGGATATTATCAGCCACAGTAAATGCTGGCATTACCAAGTCAGACAACTCTAAACCAATCCCAAAAGAAGTTTCGCCTACATGGTAAGATGTCGGGAAAAATGGGATACCTGACTGACAGTTTGCACCAGCACAGAAGCGAAAATTACCATAGCCATTTTCACTCTCTTGGGAGATGCGTTTAATCGCTTGGGCTGATGCTTGAGCATTTTCAAAATGATTGCCAATTTTACTGGAGCAGTAAACTATGGAGGTGTTTTTGTTGATGTTAGGAATTAAATCTACAGTTTCAGGAGTGCTAGCGTAACCAATATTAAAAAAGCTGATATTTAAACTTTGACAAAATTCTTCTAAATTTTTAACCTGATTGATAATTTCAGACTGAGAACCTGCAAGATATTCTTCCCAGGAGTTAGTAGAAATTCTTGTAGTTTGTACTTCGTAACCTTGTTGCTCAAAAATTATCTGCGCTTGTTGATTAAAATCATCTGCTATTTTGAGTTTGTCTGTTTCTTGCGGTGATTCAAGTGTTATACCTGTAGTGATGGTTCTAATTTTCATAGTTTAAGTTTCTAAATGATTAGGAATAATTGCAATTCGCAGTGAATATTTAAGATATAGGGCTAAGAAATAGCTGAGTTGGGTAAACAACAGTAATGAATAACGATTTTTACAATCAGGGACTAGAAAAAGCCAAACAAAAAGACTACGCTGGAGCAATTGAGGAATTTAGCCGGGCGATACAACTAACTCCTTATTATGCCGAAGCTTATTTAAAACGGGGTTTAGCATATTATGATTCAGGGGCAGTTCTTCAGGCTATTTCAGATTACACGGAAGCTCTCAAGATAAATCCTGAGAGTGTAGAAACATACTACTGTCGTGCATTAGCCAGGTTAGCACTGAAAAATTTACCAGGGGCGTTGGAAGATGTAGACAAGGCGATTTATTTAAATTTTAATTATGCGGCTGCCCATGATTTGCGGGGGATAGTGCGGCGCAAACAAGGGTATATTCAAGATGCGATCGCTAGTTTTAAAAAAGCCGCAGATTTATATTTACAGCAAAAAGATACAGAAAATTGTCGTCTGTGCTTAGAACGAATTAAGCAACTACAACCACCGCCAAAACCAGTTACACAGCCAGTAGTGGCGAAGAGTGCGCCGATTATATCTGTGAATGAATATTTTAGCCAATTACTGGAAAAAGCCGAAAAAGGAGACACCCGCCAAGCTATGGCGGATTTAAATTGGATATTGCAAGCTGACTCCCAGGATGCACAGGCTTATTGTTGTCGGGGCGTGGTGCGGTGCAAAATGGGCAATTATCGAGAAGCGATCGCAGATTTTAACCAAGCCTTACAATTAAACTTTCAAGATGCCATTGTGTATCGTAACCGAGGTAAAGCCCGTTCGCTATTAGGGGATCATCAAGGTGCGATCGCGGATTTTCAGCAAGCCATCCAAATGCAACCCCAAGATGCTTTAAATTATGTTGCCAGAGGTAACACCTATCGAGCAATGGGTAATTATCTTGGTGCGATCGCTGACTATGGCTACGCTTTGCAAATTAACCCCAATGATGGGCAAGCTTACTACAATCGCGGCATTACTTATACTTTTTTAGAAGAGATGCAAAATGCTGTAGCAGATTATCAAAAAGCCATCAGTATTTTTTGTGAACAAGAAGACTGGGAAAATCATCAACAAGTTTTAGATAGCCTCAAACTAATTCAGAAGTCTGTTCCTGAAGCCAAGCAGCAAAAATCTAACATTTTGCGTCAACGACTTTTACGCCTAGTTGGGGGATATTGGGAACTAGCTCAAAGATTAATTGAACAGAAAAAAGATTATTACCCAGGGATGACGGAAGAATGGTATATGCAAAAAGTTATTGATGATTTAGAACGCGATCGCGGTAGATAATCCTGACTTCACGTCATGTAGAAAAGTTAATGCAAAACCTAACCCCCTAACCCCATTCCCTACTAGGGAAGGGGGAAAAGTTAAAGCCTCTACGGTGTACACAATCTGCCAGAGTTAGCAGGGTAGTTCGAGCTTGATTTACGTCAATAATCCAATATTCAGGGATACCCCGTGCAACCTATCACCTATCACCTGTAACCTGTAACCTGTAACCTATCACCTGCTATTATTCCTCCTTTCTTTGATACACAATCCGCATTTGTTTAACGTCTGTTTCCTGGGATTCTAAAAACAATAGCTCCTCGATTTTTTGTAATCCTAAACTTTCTAACTGTGCTAGTTCCGATTGAGATAATGGCCAAGGAGGGCCAGATGGTTCAGCTTCTGTATCACGCACACGAGTAATTAACAATAGAGTGCCGCTAGGAGCAACTAGCGAAGCAACAGAGGCGATAACCGCAGAGCGTAGACTCAAAGGTAAAGCTTGGATATTGCGACATTCAAAAACAAAATCAAAAGCCTGAAACCATTGCTGAGGAATAGCTAACAAATCAGCAATTTGATAATTAACTGGAGAATTAGGAAATCGCTTTTGACACCAATTAATAGCAGTAGGAGAAATATCAAAAGCTGTAACATCAAATCCCAATTTAGCTAAAGCTTCCGCATCATCTCCCAAGCCACAACCAATTACCAAAGCTTTTTTCCCTTCAGTTGATAATTCATGATTATCTAACCAATCTTGGAGATAGGGATGTGGAGTTAACTTTGCCCAAGGGATTTGTTCAGCATCACCATTAGCTGAAGCATATAACACTTCAAACCATGCTGTTGGTTCTGATTTATTAATAGCTTCAGATGCTAACTCTTGCACTTTCTGGCGTAAATTCTCAGGTTGTTGTTCCAACATAAAAAGCAATATATTGACAAAATAAGATGAAATTGATCGCGTCTTGACAACCATTTACCATCATATTCCGCGATCGCGCATAAGTATAACTAAGCAAATTTAACTATAATTAGTCAATATTATAGTAATTGATGAAACTCTTCTACCAAAGCATTTTCAGGATGTGCTGGTAAAATGCGATCGCATCTTTGCTGCATAGTTAACTGCAAAAATCAGTAAGATGCGCCGTCCCACTGGAGGCGATCGCATTTTACAATCAGTCTAGAGAATCAGGATCTACGCCGAGCGATCTTAATCGTTCTCGTAATAATTGAACTTCTTGCTGTGCTTGCTGTGCTTGTTGTTGAGCAAGTTGTGCTTGTTGTTGAGCAAGTTGTGCTTGTTCTTGTGGTGTTAAAAGCCTTTGCCCTTCTTGGTTATACCAATACATCCACTCACGGGGAATACCGAGATAAGTTCCCTGTTCTATACCAATTCCTAAACCGATTTCTGGTAGCCAAACCGGATTTCCATCATGTAATTCATAAACATTGTTCACTAATTTGTATACTTCTAACCGTGGCTTGCGGCGACGCAATGGATTGTAAACCACATAATACAAAATTCCTAATTTGGCATACTCTGCTTTTTTGGTTGAATATTCGCCACGATATGTTTGAGATACTACCTCTAGCACTAATACTGGTAGTTTCTTTTCTTCCCAAAGCACATAACTAGGACGGAGATTTTGATCGTAGAATCGTTCTACACCCAAACTCAAAAACCCATCTGGGACGATCGCTGGTAAGTCTGGGTCATAATAGATACCCATATCTACACCAAAAAACCAATCCATGCGCTCTGGCCATGCCATTGCCAAAAGCGTCTTCAGTAAACCAGGAATCAAATCTTGTAATTCATTATCCACGGGGGTATCGTCTGAGTCTGGTAGTTCCTCTGATGATGGCAAGCAAGCTAATGGATTGTAATTTAGCATGATTGATTTCCCGTTCCTCAGTTTTGAGTACATCTTTATTTTATTTACATCAGAGAATTGGGATCTACACCAATAGGGACGTTTCAAACATCCTCCAAATTCTTTAAGCCAATGGCAATTTTACTGTGTTTCTCAATTTGCCCCATGACTTGCTTTGCTCGTTGAATTACTACCGACGGTAAACCGGCTAATCTTCCGGCTTCAATACCGTAGGATTTATCTGCGCCTCCCGGTTGGACTTGATGCAAAAAGATAATTTGGTCGGGTAATTCTTTCACTGTCACTTGATAATTAGCAACGTTGGGTAACATTCCTGCTAATTCATTTAGTTCATGATAATGTGTGGCAAAAATTGTCCGGGCTGTGATTTCTGTGGCTAAATATTCTGCTACCGCCCAAGCAATGGAAAGTCCATCAAAGGTAGCTGTTCCTCGACCGATTTCATCTAGTAAAACTAGGGATCTCGCGGTGGCGTGGTTAAGAATATTGGCTGTTTCATTCATTTCTACCATGAAGGTAGATTGACCCGTAGCTAGATCATCAACTGCACCAACACGGGTGAAAATGCGATCGCATATTCCCAACTTCGCTGATTTAGCTGGGACAAAACTCCCAATTTGCGCCATTAACTGAATTAATCCTACCTGACGCAAGTAGCAACTTTTACCACTGGCGTTTGGCCCAGTCAAAATAATCAGGTCAGGGAGTGGGGAGTGGGGAGTGGGGAGTGGGGGAGTTTCACTATTCCCGACTCCCAATTCCCGACTCCCTAATTCTGTTGAGTTGGGGACGAAGAATCCCGCAGGTAAAGACTGTTCTACTACAGGATGGCGACCGTCGATAATTTCGATTTCCCGTCCGGGTATCATCTCAGGGCGACAATAACCTTGCTGTACCGCCAACTCAGCTAAACCACACAACACATCGGCGGCAGCGACGGCGCGAGAAAGGGTACGAATTACTTCCGCCTGTGTTCCTACTTCTTCCCGTAGGGCAACAAACACCTCATATTCCAACTGATTCAAATCATCCCGTGCTGTCAGAATTCTCGCTTCCCGTTCTTTCAGTTCTGGGGTGATGTATCTTTCCTCATTGGTGAGGGTTTGCTTGCGGATGTAATTATTGGGTACTTGGTCAGCCTTAGCACGGGAAATACTAATATAGTAACCAAAGGTTTTATTAAATCCTACCTTGAGGGTGGGGATACCTGTTCTAGCTCTTTCATCTACTTCTAAATTAGCAATCCATTGTTGGTCTGCTTCCACCGTCGCCTTTCTCTCATCCAATTGGGGATTTACCCCTGGACGAATTAAGCCGCCTTCCTTGAGGTGTATCGGTGGTGACTCTACAATATGGGCGTGAATATTCTGCGCCAATTCTTCCAAAATCGGCGGGACTTTTTGCAAAGCTTTGAGGAAGGGCGAACGCGCATCGGCAACTAAGCGGGCTAATTCTGGTAAGCGCGATAGAGAATCAGCCAAAGCTGCTAAATCTCTGGCGTTAGCTGTCCCGGAACTGGTTCTACCTGTGAGGCGTTCTAAGTCGTAAATCTGCCGTAATAATTGCCGCAAATCCTGACGCAAAGGCGTATTTTCAGCTAATTCTTGAATTGTATCTTGGCGAGCGCGAATACCTTTAATATCCAGTAGCGGTTGCAGTAACCATCGCCGCAAAGAACGGCTACCCATTGCGGTGCTAGTTCTATCTAACGCCCAAAGTAGCGAACCATGAAAAGTGCCATCACGGACGGTTTGAGTAATTTCTAAGTTGCGGCGGGTTTGCTGGTCAACAATTAAATAGTCGGTGATGGTGTAGGTGCGGAGTCTTTGTAGAGAGACGCGGTTTTCTTTTTGGGTATCTTCCACATATTCCAACAACCCACCAGCCGCCCGCACAGCCAAGGGGAGATGGTCACAACCCAAACCTTCGAGCGATCGCACTTTGAATGTCTGCAATAATTTATTCCTAGCCTCACCTTGAGAAAAGGGGACTTGCGATCGCAAACTATAACAAAATGATGGTGGTAAACACTCTGGTAAATGGGGCGAACTCTCCCCTGGACGCAGCAAACTACCCAAATCCGGCGCATTTGTGGGAACTAACACCTCAGAAGGCTGCAAACGCATGAGTTCCTGGGTGAGATGTTCTAAATCACTATCTTGGGTAGTGAGAAATTCCCCCGTGGAGATATCTGCATAAGCTAAACCCCAATGATTCCCCGCAATTACCACAGCCGCCAAGTAATTATTGCGACTAGATTTAAGCATTCCTTCTTCTAGCAAAGTCCCAGGGGTAAGAATGCGTGTCACCTCCCGACGCACCAAACCCACCGCCTCAGAAGCATCTTCCACTTGGTCGCAAATCACCACAGCATAGCCTTTTTCCACCAGTTGAGTTGTGTAGCGTTCCCAAGCGTGGTGGGGTACACCAGTCATAGCCACACGACCAATTTCACCGCCGTGTTTACTGGTGAGGACTAATTCTAATTCTCTGGCTACCGTCACCGCATCTTGAAAAAACGTTTCAAAGAAATCTCCCACCCGATACAGCAACAGCGCATGAGGATGCTTATCTTTGACCTCAACATAATGCTGATACATCTTACTCAGCTTACTGCGGTCTACCTGTCGCGTATCGGTATGAGGCGCAGTAGAATTATTGGGTTCTGTTGGCTGAAGGTCAGAGTGAGAAACGGTCATAGGATAGATGCTAAGAGTTACGCACAGAATAGCCACAAGATCCGATGATAACGTGCTGTGGAAATTTCCGGGCGATCGCTCAAGGTTTTTTTATGATATCTTGTAGCGTGGCGAATAGGCGATCGCAATACGGTGAAGCTTGACGAACAGTAGTGACATCAAGTAATTCTAGAAGCTTTGGAGCATGGTTTGTTTTATGATATGTTTTCTTCTCTGTACGACGAGTAGCAGCACTAAGCCATACTCTCAAAGTACCTTTAGACACTTGTTCTACGCTAGAATAGCGCGCCATTCCTTGATGGATTGTATCTTCTCTGAATTTCTGCCCATAAAATGTTCTTAAAGCATCAATATCAGCGATAAACCATGCTTCCATCGTTTGTACCATTAATTGACACTGCTCATTATCGAAATTAATTGCATCTAAAATCCAAGGCTGATCTTCTGTTCTATTTCTAAGATGTTCCCAAGGTGTCATAGTAGAAGAAACGGGAGATTCAGAATCAATTAATAAAACATTGAAAGCTTCTGGTTGAGACTCCAAAGCAGTTTTAAAGTCTTCATAAGCATCACGCCTTGATCCACACATAACTAGAAATATTTTATGGTTTTCACCAGCAATATTATATAGTTCCTCAAAAAACTTTCTAAAACCAGCGCGTAGTCCAGTGGTAGTTTCTTTTCCACTTCTAATCCCACTACGAAAGCCAGGGCGTTGTCTAGGAAGCAGTTCAATATCATCTTCATCTCCTGCACCCTCAATGTAAATATAAATATCCATCACCAACGATTTCCACCAATTTGTCCCATCCGCCAGAGATCGCCAAGAGTATACTTTTCTAACCATTTTTTCAATCTATCAGGTTCCTGACGATGGAGATGGCTACCTTTAGAATCTCGTTCACAAACTATTACTGATTCAGGATATTCGCTTAAAGCCGAAACCAAAGCATCAGAATGAGTTGTGACAATTAATTGTGTTCTCTGAGATGCTTCAATTAGCATTTCAGCAATAGTAGGTAAAATATCTGGATGTAAACCAATTTCTGGTTCTTCAATACAAATAAGTGGTGGTGGAGTTGGATCTAATAGTAGAGCTATTAAAAATAAATAATGAAGCGTACCATCAGATAAACGATTTACGGGAATAGGTTGAATAAGATTTGCTTCACGAATAAATATTTGTACAGTACCGCCATATATTCTGACACTCAGTTCTTCAGCATTATCATAAAATTTTTTGAGAGTCTCAATAATTTGTCTATTTCCTATTTGGTATTGTAAGTTATTTAAAACTAATCCTAAATTACTTCCATCTTCTAAAAGAGGGTGTTCAGGTAAATCAGCTTTTTGCATATCTCTTAATTTTCCGTGGCGACCCATAGGAAAATCTCTATATAGAGCAATATTGGCGAATTGATTGCGGAGATAAGTTATTTCTGGATATATACGTGCTTCCTGTAATTGAGATAGTATAGATTGATTTATACGAGGTGATTCAGTTGTCCAAAATTCATTATATATTCCTGCCCAAGGACCTTCTTCTCTAACTCTAAAAACTGGATGACCACCATCATCAAAACGATAATAAAAATGTGCTTCACGTTCTCCCTCATTTGGATATTGATTTTCTATAACTTCATCTACTATCTCAACTCTTTGAGCAGATGCAGTAAAATTTAACTTATAGCGTAGAGGTTGTAATCCTTTGGGATAACCAACAATAGCTTGTAATTCTGCTAATGGAATTCCCTCAGCACCTTTCCAAAGAAACTCACTAACTCCTCCACCTTGACGAAATGGAGCAAGTAAGTCTGTAGGTGTTGCTTTTAAAATTCCAATTGCCTCAATTAAATTTGACTTACCAGATGTGTTTGCCCCTATTAATACATTTAATGGTTGTAGTTCAATTTCTTCCCCTTCACTTCCATAAGAAAGGAAGTTTTTTAATCGCAATTTGTGAATAAATCTTTTGCCATCCATTAGCTTCTCCTATTTGCCTAATTAGACTTGTTACAATTTTTTTATGCTTTCCGGGGACTACTACGGCGTGTAGGTGGTGATGGTGGAGGTGGTTCCTGGGATTTCAACTGATCATCATCAGTGAGAAACTCTACATGGAAGCCCTTATGATGATAATACAAGCCCAATGTCACAATACTGGCATCACCCATAGAAGTCTCTTGTATGGCTTGAGTAGGAAATTGAGACGCTAATTTTTTTAGTTCTTCCGCCTCCCAAAGCACAATTTGGTCACGGAAAGCAGCCCAAGGGCTTGTTTCGTCAGCAGCATAAGTAATAATTTCAGCAAACTTTTGAGCCGTTGGATACTTATTGTTTGTATTTGTTTTAGCCTGTGCAATGTGATTACCTGTTTCTATAACAGTAGCTAGAGGAAGTACCAGCGTTGTTCCTTGGTTAATTTCTTCTTGTATTTTCTTATCTACAAGTTCAAAATTCCACTCATCATTACCAGCAATTTCTTTACCTGGAACTTTTAACCAAACACATAAAAGCGAAGTATCAATTAGTAGCACTTTCATCATAGTAGTAACTATTCACCATGAGAAAGACTTCTTTCAATTGCGCCCTTAGTTGTCATTTCGCCTAAAGAATAGGATGCGAACAACTTAGGAAAATTATCAATATCTTCTAACAGTGTAAGTTTACTTTCTCCTGTTTCTGAATCACGGTGTGCAACAACTACAAATGGTACTATTTCAGGGCTTAAGGCATCAAGCAAAGCTGGGTTATGAGTAGTCAATAAAATATCAATATTTCTTTGGCTGCCAATTTCACGTAAAATTTTCACCAGTAATTTAGCACGGGAAGGGTGCAAACCATTGTCTATTTCTTCGATGACAATTTGACTACCCTCTGGTCTGATGAGTAAAGCTGTCAGAATTGCTAGAAACCGTAAAGTTCCATCTGACATACTTCTAGCATCAATTTCTGTAATTTCACCTGGTTTCCATTCTTCCTGACAGTAAAGCATAGCATCTGTGCCAAATCTACCTACTGTTTCTGCCCATACTTTTTTAATATCTCCTTCTGGTAAATCTTTGATATAAGTAGAGAGTTTTAATTCCACTTCTGCCTTTTGGTCATCTGGTAACGTTACTAATACACCCCCTATGTTTGAAGCATCATTTGCTAGTGTATCTGAAAGAGGTGAGTAATTACGCATATTGGCAGCAATGGGATTTAAGATTAAAATATTTTCTAGATTTGAAATTACACAAGATTTAACTTTATCTATCTCCGCGAAAACTGTATTTTTAAATATTTCAGTAATACTTACACCGGGTTGTATTTCTTTATCTTCTATTTTCAATTCTACTAAGTTATTTGCATCAAGAATATATCCTGAGCTTTTTAATCCAATTTTAGTTGGAAACCTATAGTGTTTAAGGTTAATTTTTTTCTTGCGTTTATCATTATTTTCATAGAATTTTTCATATTCAATATATTCCTGTATAACTCTTACTTCAGGTATTGTTTGTATTTTGATAACATACAAATAATCAGTTTGTTCATCCTCACCCTGAACTAATGCTTTTAATGTAAATTCAGTTTCAGGTTTCCGTGCAGCCCACTCTACACCACCACGAATAGATGCAAGAGTTTTATCTCCTGCTAAAGCTGCGTCAATATTTTCACCTTTAGCTATTCTTTGTAAAAACTCCAAAGCCTCAACCACATTAGACTTACCACTAGCATTAGTACCAATCAGAACCGTCAAAGGGTCAAGAGGAAGTTCCGCATAACGGAAACTTTTCCAATTTTCCAGGATGAGTTGCTTAAGCATAACCCACTCCAAAACTCTAAAGTGTTATTTTTCTATTTAGATAACATTAATACAAATTGCATAAAAACATAACGCATCGAATCACACATTTAACTAAAACTCTGCGTTCCTCTGCGCTAACCTCCGCCTTACTCTGCGCTTCATATCACTTACTGAATTAATTCTAATTATCCCAGCCAATAAACAACAAAGCCAGTAGACAGACTTACTCTATCTAACTGGCGAAAATTTACTCAACGCTTAACAATTTATGCTTCTGGTGGCAAATCTATACTGTAAACAGTTTCTCCTACCAAGTTACGCAATGATACAGTCATCACTTTTGTAGCAGCATTTATTTTGACTGCACCAAAGAATTGTAAACCTTCGCTTGGAGGTCGATTTGCTCTTGTACCAGGAGGTAAGCTTTGGAATATCAACTGTGGGCCAAAAGTATTTTCTAATTGATTGGGCCCAAATGTACCAGCGTTGAGAGGCCCTGCGACAAACTCCCAGAAAGGTTTGAAATCTTGAAACTGTGCTTTGTTGGGGTCATAATAGTGGGCGGCTGCGTAGTGGACATCAGCAGTTATCCACACAACATTCTTGATATTTCTCTGTTTAATAAATCGGAGTAAGTCAGCTAGTTCTAATTCTCTGCCTAAAGGTACACCATTATCTGCGTTAGCCCAAGCTTCAAAGTCTCTACTGCCATCTCTAACTATTAATCCTAATGGCATATCGCTAGAAATCACTTTCCATGTAGCTTTGGATGTCAGCAATTGACGTTTTATCCATTGCACTTGTTTACTACCGAGCATATCGGTGTCTGGCCCTGGTACTGGCTGATTATTGGGAGTATTTCGCCCTCTGTAGGTGCGCTCATCCAGCATGAAAATATCTAACAAGGGGCCATAGTTGAAAGAGCGATAAATTCTAGCTTGGTCTGTATTATCACTTGTAAAACCAATGGGCATATACTCTAAAAATGCTTGTCTTGCCCGTTGTGTTAACAAGTTCACATCCTTAACTGTATAGCGGTCATCATTAAGGATTTCCCCAGGATACCAGTTATTGGTAACTTCGTGGTCGTCCCATTGTGCCAACATGGGAACTTCAGCATTAAAACGCTTCACATTTTCATCTAACAAGTTGTATTGATAGTTACCACGAAATTCTTTGAGTGTTTCAGCAACTTTAGATTTTTCTTCTGTGGTGATATTGCGCCAAATTGTGAGATCATCAAGTGTTCTTTCGGCAACAATGGGGTTATCAGCATAGATAGTGTCGCCACAGTGAACGAAAAAGTCGGGATTCATTTGGCGCATGGTTTCGTAAATTCTCATACCACCAAAGTCAGGATTAATACCCCATCCTTGACCGGCGGTATCTCCACCCCAAACGAAGCAGATATCTCGCCCAGTGATAGCTGGAGTGCGGAAACTACCATTTACAGGTTCACTGTAGGTGTCTTGATAATCTAAATCTTGGAATAGCACCCGATAAAAGATTTGTTGATTGGGTGGCAGATTTCTGAGATTCAATCTGGCTGTAAAGTCGCTAGCTTCTAAAGCCTGTGGCCCCAAAACGCGCTGCACACTACTAAAAGATGGGCTAGTGGAATATTCTACGATCATTCTGGCTGGGCGATCGCTTTTACTCCAAATCACAACATTATTATTGGTGATGTCTCCGGTAGCTATGCCATAGGGTACACCAGGACGCATTCTATCAGAGGTAATAATTGCTGGTGCTTGGGCAAAAACTCGTGATTTGGAGACAATATTTGTAGTAATAATGCCACCTGCTGTAATAGCTGAATTCAACAAAAACCGACGACGGTTTAGTTTTAGGGGATGATTCGATTCCATACCAAATTAATAGAAAAATCAAGAAAAATTCTTACAGGATAAGTGTTTACCATATCTGGTTATGGCAATAAGTAAAGATAGAGTTATCCAAGGGTTAATAAAAATTCCTTAAAAATATGTCATAAAAATTAAAATTCAATCATCGAATATCATTTTACCTCCGATTAAATTCTGCTTAAACTAATCACCCAAAAATTAGTTAAATCTAAGTAATCAGCGACTTATTTTCTTTATACAGTTTGCATTGTTTGCAAAAATTTATCGTGAAGGAAACCAAGATGAAATTCGTTAAACAATTAGTTTTTACTGCTGCTAGTCTTGCTCTGTGTTTTTCTGCTGTAGATGTAAAATCTGCATCTGCTGTTATCGTTAATTACGCTTTCTCTGTTGATAGTCCTACCAAAACAGGGAAAGGCTTTTTTAGCTTTGATGATTCTACTTTTAGTAGTGGCAGCTTTCCAGAAGCAATAGTTAAGTCATTGACTTTTCAATTTGATGGAGACTCAAATATTTATACAGAAAAAGATGATACTGCTTATCCTGACTTTCCTGTTGTCTTTTTGTCTTCATCTTCTACAGGTAAGCCAATTCCACAATTAAGTTATTTCTTCTTCGATAAAACGAGTCCTGATAAATTCTTCTATGAAATAGTTGGGGAAGATTTAACAATTCTTGACGGCGAATTTCAAAATACTGAAATAGGCTTTGGTAAAGTATCTTATACAAAAGTACCTGAACCTGCTACTATGCTTGGTGTTATGCTTGTTTCTGGTCTTAGCTTAATCGTCGGGAAAAAAGCAAAATCAGTGAAAAAAGTGGCAGCTTAATTGAGGTTTTGCCAGCAGTTAATATAATTAGGACTTACGCAATTGGCACATTCTTAGGGTGCGTCAGATTTGAGTTTTTCGTGATTATCAACAGATGTTTGGCATCTGACGCACCCTACAAGATAGGTGGAGTGTGACACCAATTCACGAAAATTTTGAAACAGATCCAAATCCAAAAACCCTTGTCAAGTCAGGATTTCTCAATTGCGTAAAGCCTACCGCATAGCTGCGCTTAGAGCGGAGCGGGGCGGGAGCATCGTTGCGAATTGTGAATTGCGAATTGGTATAAGTCCTGATAATTTTTGGTGTCTTCTGGAAACCAAGTAATATTTGCTATGAAAACGAAGTATGAATCATACATACTTCGTTATTTATCTTTTCTAATTTTTAGCCAGATAATATTTCACTCAAATGAGAGAGACTATAAAATATTTTAGCCGTGAGTCACTACTACATCAGTTTCAACATTTGCTGCATCTGATTCCAGATTATCTATTTTGTGAAATTCTCCAGCCCGCCACGTATCTGTTATATCTTTAATAAAACTGGCTGTAGGGATAGCAACTAATAAACCCAAAACACCGCCTAATTTAGCTCCCAATAATAAAGAAACTACAACCCACACAGGATTTAAACCAGTTAAATTACCCAGAATTCGAGGTGCAACAAAATTAGAGTTAACTTGGTCTATGGCTACGGCTACCCCTAAAACTTCCACACCCTGCCAAAAGTTTTCTAAAGCAACTAATAAACTAACAATAGTAATACCGATACCTGTACCAAAAGGAAACAGTGAGAAAAAGCCAATACCAATGCCAAAAAGTAGTGCTAGGGGAACTCGTAAGGCTACAAATGCCAAAGTCACTGTTATAGCTAGTACAGCCCCCAATGTAGCCTGACCGATAAAGTAATTATGAAAATCTTCCCGTAGTATTGGCCGGATTTTCGAGCTGATGTGAGGGGGAAACCATTGATAAATTCCATCCCATAAGCGATCGCCATTTAATACCATATAAATAGTCAGCACTATCGCCAGCACCACATTCACCACAACACCAATAGTATCGAAAGCCAAACCCAGAATTTTCCCAGTGACAGACTGCAATTGATTAGACAGTCTTTCCAAGACTTGCGTCACTAAACCGCTTAAATTCACAGGTAAGGTTTGTGTTGCTATCCAATTTTGGAAAACATCTAATTGCTGAACACCAGAATCAATCCAATTAGGCAAAATATTCACTAGCTCATTCAGCTGACCTATGATCAGTGGTACTAAGGTCAGACCTAAAGCAACTAGAATCACCACAGCTAACAATAACACCCCACCAATTGCCAAGTTACGTTGCACCCCACGTCTTTGAAAAAATTGGATGGGATAATCTAAAACAAAAGCTAGCAGAACAGCCGATACAAAAACACTCACCAAAGGTTGGAGATACTGTACAACCTGAATTAATAGCCAACCATTGAGAATAGCAATAGGAAAGGCCAATCCCACAGTTAACCATCGTGGCCATTTGTTTATTGATTGCATTGGTGGTGACTCCACACGCGCCATAACTTTATTGTGCCTGCTAGGTAGGAATTGGGGACAGGGGGAGATAAGGCAGAAAGACTAATGATTAAGGACTATTGACTCATAAAGTCTAGTAAAATTTGCTGTGCCGCAGAGCCTAGAGGTCTTACTTCTCCTACGTTTTTGGAATAAAATTTACCCTGACGAATATCCTCTGGTGTCAATAACCCCATATCGCAGCCTTCATTTAACTCTAGTTCATGGAACTCGACTAACAAGGGTGCATGAAACACATGACGCACAACCGTCTCATCGGGATAACAGTCAAATGCAAAAAATGAAGGCAGAGTATAGCCAATTTCTTCTAAAATTTCTCGCTGCACTGCCACATCTGGAGTTTCACCGGGTTCGATATGACCACCAAACAGCGCCCAGTGTCCAGGGTAGGGAATATTAGGGATATTGTCCCGCAGCTGCATTAAAAATTTATTATCTTGGTAAAGAATAGCGATCGCTACATGAACTTGTTGGTTAGTCATACCATGTTGTCGGAGTTGTTGTAAATATTATTACTTCTCTTCTAAATAAACTTCCCCAAAATCTTTGTCAGCTATGGCAATGTTTTTGTATTGCACCTTACCCTTAATCACTACGGACTCTCCCACTTGAAAATTACGGTGATTAGTGACAACCCAAACTGTACCAGTAGAATCATTAATTTGATATGCCCATCGCTGTACTAGAGGTACTTGCTTTTCCACCTTTCCTTGGATACGCACTGTCTGCTGTTTGTCTGGTGTAGGTTTAATTTCCCGAATCGGAGTGACATTACTAC
Source organism: Nostoc sp. PCC 7524 (assembly GCF_000316645.1). Taxonomy (NCBI): domain Bacteria; kingdom Bacillati; phylum Cyanobacteriota; class Cyanophyceae; order Nostocales; family Nostocaceae; genus Nostoc; species Nostoc sp. PCC 7524. Next base: position 4,553,515 of record NC_019684.1, on the reverse strand, counting down.
CAAAACTGATTGTATTATCTTGCCAGCCTGACATATTCAAAGGCGCACAGCCCCAAAGCCCTACCACAACCAGTAAGGTACATCCTAGGTAAAATTTTTTCACTTTTTGCATAACAAACACCAAATTAGTCAATAGTTATTAGTCATTAGTTTTTACCTTCCGCTCCCCTGCTCCCCTGCTCCTCACTCCCCAGTCCCCAGTCCCCTATACGAGACGATAGAAAGACGCTACAGTATCAGACGGCAACGCCATAATAATCTACAAGCAAGAATTATTTGTAACTTAAATCTGGGGATGCTCATGGAAACCAAAACTACTAAAATCTTAGATGGTAAAGCTTTAGCTGAAAAAATTCACCAAGAACTGACTTCGCAAATTCAATCATTACAAGCCAAAATCGGCCGTCCTCCTGGATTAGCAGTGTTGATGGTGGGGGATAATCCCGCCTCTGCTGCTTATGTTCGCAACAAAGAAAAAGCTTGCGCTAGGGTGGGTATGACTTCTTTTGGTAAACACTTCCCCAAAGAAACTACTCAACAGGAATTAGAGGATGTTATCGCTGCACTTAATGAAGATGAACAGGTAGATGGTATTCTCGTACAGCTACCCCTACCAGAACATCTGGATGCTGTAAAACTGCTGCATCAAATCGCACCTGATAAAGATGCTGACGGACTGCATCCAGTGAATTTAGGGCGTTTGGTACGTGGTGAAGCTGGTTTACGCAGTTGTACACCAGCCGGAGTCATGCGGCTATTGGCGGAATATGCAATTCCTTTGGCGGGAAAACAGGCGGTAGTAGTAGGGCGTAGTATTTTAGTTGGTAAACCTATGGCCTTGATGCTATTGGAAGCTGATGCTACTGTTACCATTGCCCACTCGCGATCGCAAGACATCCAAAATATTACCAAAAATGCGGATGTTCTCATTGCCGCCGCAGGTATTCCCGGATTAATTACTGCTGACATGGTGAAACCAGGCGCTGTTGTGGTAGATGTGGGGATAAATCGCGTCACCGATGCCAATGGCAAGAGTCGCTTAGTTGGCGATGTCGAATTTGGCGCAACTGCTAACGTCGCGGACTACATTACCCCAGTTCCTGGCGGTGTTGGTCCCATGACTGTGGCTTTGTTGTTAGAAAATACCTTCACCAGCTATTTAAAAGCAGCAAAGGATAAAGGTATTTTAAATGGTAAATGAAATTTAACATAGCTCATCATTTATCATTTACGTTTCTTGATGAATGAAGTATTAGTTAAACTTTCAGCGCCAGAGCATCTTAAAATTGTGACGTATATGAAAAATAGCCAAAAGCCAAAAATTTAAGGAATTCTAAGAATGGTAGCAGCTGATAACCTTCAGAAGATGCCAGAAAAAGCCACATTTGACCTAGGAGCTTATCTGAAAGAGCGCAAAAAAATTTGTGAAGCGGCTTTAGATAAGTCTATGCCTGTCGTTTATCCAGAAAAGATTTATGAGTCAATGCGCTACTCGCTCTTAGCTGGAGGTAAGCGTCTGCGCCCCATTCTCTGCCTAGCTACCTGTGAAATGATGGGCGGTACAATTGAAATGGCTATGCCCACAGCTTGTGCTGTGGAAATGATCCACACCATGTCATTGATTCACGACGACCTACCCGCAATGGATAATGATGATTATCGGCGTGGTATGTTGACAAATCACAAAGTTTATGGTGAAGACATTGCAATTTTAGCCGGTGATGGCTTATTAGCTTATGCTTTTGAGTTGGTTGCCACCCAAACCCCAGAAAGCGTCACTAGAGAACGTGTTTTACAGGTAATTGCTCGTTTAGGACGTGCATTAGGCGCTGCTGGCTTAGTAGGTGGTCAAGTAGTTGACTTAGATTCAGAGGGTAAGTCAGATATTTCTCTAGAAACTCTCAACTTCATCCATAACCATAAGACAGCCGCCCTGTTAGAAGCTTGTGTTGTTTGTGGGGGAATTTTAGCTGGTGCATCATCGGAAGATGTACAAAGACTCTCCCGCTACGCCCAAAACATTGGACTAGCATTTCAAATCATTGATGATATTCTCGATGTCACTGCTACCCAAGAGCAATTGGGCAAAACCGCAGGGAAAGACCTTGTAGCCCAGAAAGTCACCTACCCTAGTCTCTGGGGCCTGGAAAAATCCCGTGCTAAAGCCCAAGAACTAATTGAAGCAGCTTGTGCAGAACTAGAACCTTTTGGGCAATCAGCACAGCCTCTACAAGCACTCGCTCATTTCATCACCAGCCGCAATCATTGAATTAGCATCTGAAAATTGGAGTGTAGCAACAGTAGATTTTGGGTAGTATCTCAACCTTATCTCAGATAAATAACTACTGCTAATATCGACTAACAGAACCAAAATACCATGCAGGACATAGGCGAGATTTTAGACAACCGGGTGCTGCTGGTTGCTCTGGTAGCTTGTTTTGTAGCTCAAGCATTAAAGCTAGTGATTGAGCTAGTTCAACACCGTAAACTGAATGTGCGTGTTCTAGTCACAACTGGAGGTATGCCCAGCGCCCATTCAGCTTTGGTGACAGCTCTTGCAGCTGGTATTGGAGAAACTATTGGTTGGTCATCGCCTGACTTTGCTTTGGCTACTGTTTTTGCCATTATTGTCATGTACGATGCAGCCGGTGTTCGCCAAGCAGCTGGTAAGCAAGCCCGCATCCTCAATCAAATGATTGATGAATTATTCCATGAAAAACCAGACTTTAATCAAGACCGCCTCAAAGAATTACTAGGGCATACACCTGTACAGGTAATAGCAGGTTCAGCTTTAGGGATCACAATTTCTTTGTTAGCTAGGTCTTTATTAGCCCATAGCCCATAGTCAACAGTTAAAAGTCGATAAAAAGCTAGTGGATAAGCTCATCACTATTGCCTATTGCCTAATTTACTGTACCCGCACAACCGATCGCAGTAACATAACTTTACGGCTATCTACTAGGACAGCAAAAAAACCACGATCATTCAGTTTCTGCAATGTATTGTAAGCTTCTTGTTGGTTAGTGGTATAAACTGCCAGCAAGTAGGGTTTCTGTCCATAGGAAGCCAAACCAACATTACCGCCTACCGCTTGTTGGAGGCTAGTTGCTAGTTCTGGACGGTTAAAATAATCCACTAAGACGGCAAAACCCTCTCCTAAACGTTGGGGATTAAAAGGGACTGTGGAAGTCGGCTGTTGTGCTACTTCCCCAGGTCTTGTAGTGATAATGGCAGATAACCCAACAATAGTATTTATATACCTAGCCCAACGGTTAGCATCATCAATTTTGCTAAATCCCCCTATCCGCGTAACGGTATCAGAAAGATATTGACAGGTAGTAGTTTTAATTTCATTTGGTAAAGCACTACGTAACTGCTGCCGATTCTCGGCTGTTGGGCTAACTACCAATAACAGGTACTCTCCAGCATTGGGAGGTTGGCAAACAGGAAAAGTGGTTTGGGCTTTCACAGAATTTGTGCTACCCATGAGCCAGGCGATCGCGAGTCCGACTACACTGGATATAGTGGCAACTTTCTGCACAAAATTGGGACGCATAGGTAAATTTTATTAAATTTTTTTAGTTAAGAGTCATTAGTTCATAGTCAATAGTAAACGAGCTATTGACTATTGACTATTGACTATTGACTAATTACTCAAGACACTGGGGCAAGAGATGCCAAAGGATTAGGGATTGTTCCAGAAGGAGCCTGAAATTCTCCGGTAATGACATATTCTAATCGCAGTTTGAGCCAAGTAATAAATTGGGAATTGGTGGAAATAATCGCAGCTGCGGGTTGAGGACACTTAGCTTTGATTTCCGCCATTTCAGGAGCTTCTAAAAAAGCTGGTTGTGGTACTAACCAAAAATCAATCTCTTTTTCTTGTTCGTGGTAGTGACGAGTGCGTTCTTTCAGCACTTCCTCCATAGGTTCTTCTTGGAGTAAAAAGCGACGGCTCGCCAAAACGTAATAGTATGTTTGCATTGTCATTCTGTGATTACTAACTAATAATTTTAAGGCTTACTGAGTGCTGAGTGCTGAGTCATGAGTTCTGTGTACTGACGCACCCTCCTAACTCAGCACCGGCTAAACGCCTCGCTACCGCTAACAGCACTCAACACTCCTTTACTTCTTGCTGGATTTTTTGAACAAAAAACTGAAAGGGCAACCCTTTCCTTTACTTTCACTCGCTACTTCACTTGCTACTTTACCACCGGCTGTTAACTTTTCTAAAAACAGCGTGTTGTCAAAGTAGTGTTCCAAGGAAATAATCTTCAAGTCATCGGTGACATGGGCAACGCTCAAGCCAATAACTTCTACTGTCTCGCCTGTAGGAGCATAGTCTTTATAGGAACCTTGAAAATGTCCCCAGTGCCGCCACTTGAAGGTGACAGTTGGTGGGACTGAGTACACTTCCAAAACTTCCCAAGGGAAACCTTGAGGAAATGTTGAATGAAAGAGTTTGGCAGAAGATTCAAAGCTTTCTTCGGAGGCTTTGTAATGCTCAGAATCCGCCATGAATAAATTATAAGTACCTTGGGCTGAGACATCTGCGGCAGTAAACTCCTCTCCCCCATTGGTACTGATGCGAAACTGCTCGTTCACAACTGACAACCACTGTTCTGGGTTGGATTTGAAAGATACCTCCATCTCGAAGGTTCTCACTAAATTTTGAACGATCGCTTCCAGTGTACCCTCAAGATGATTACGTGTACTCTCTTTAGCCAGATTCTCATTAGAGCGAGCATAATCTGGAGCAGTACCATAGCGCCATTCGACATCAGTGCTTTCAGCAATAACTGTATCCCTGTCTTGTACCCAAAGCGGAAGCCCGTTAGATTGTGTTGCGCTCATAACAATTCCAAATTCCAAACTCTAAATTCAAAATTGAGAAAATCGCTCATGGCAAAGCATCCTGACTTCTAATCACTTGTCACGAAGTCCTCTACCATACCAACGATTTTCGAGATTACGCAGTCACAACCCCTCTAGAATAGGAAGCAGGGCAGGGTGGTTTCATACAACGAGAGAATAATCTAGAAGCTTCTTTATTTCGTTATGCTTTCCCAAAATGTTGATAGAGAACAGACGAAGAAATAAGGGCTTTGAATTTTCTCTGGCAAGAATGAGACAACCCTGCTCTAGAACAGGAAGCAGGGGGGCAGGGGGAGACAAGGGAGCGAGTTTTCCGCCTTTTAGTAAGATAAAGCTACATCTTCCCCCACTTCCCCCACTTCCTCATCTCCCCTGTCACCTGTCACCTATCACCTGTCACCTATCCCTATTCCCCCCGCATCGCTTGTTTCATCTCCCGAACAGCTCGTTCCATGCCTACTAACGCTGCTCGGCTGATGATGGTATGACCAATGTTTAACTCTTCCATACCTGGCAGTGCAGCCACCGGATATACATTCCAGTAAGTCAGCCCATGACCGGCGTTAACTCGCAATCCAGCTTTAATCGCTTGTTCACAACCTTGAGCTAACACAGCTAATTCTTGATGACGACTGGTTTCATCTCTAGCTTCTGCATATCTACCAGTGTGTAGTTCAATAAACTTTGCTTGCACCTTGACAGAAGCTTCGATTTGTGCAGGTTCGGCATCAATAAACAAGCTCACGGGAATGCCAGCACCCTGCAATTTATCTACTATCTCACTTATTCTAGCAATTTGCCCGACTATATCTAAACCCCCTTCCGTAGTAACTTCTTCCCGCTTTTCGGGGACTAAAGTCACATAATCAGGTTTAATGTCAAGGGCAATTCCCAACATTTCGTCTGTAGCAGCCATTTCTAAATTTAAGTGCGTCCTGACTGTTTGTCGCAATAAACGCACATCCCGGTCTTGAATATGCCGCCTGTCTTCCCGCAGATGCACTGTAATGCCATCGGCACCAGCCAATTCTGCCAGCACCGCCGCCGCCACCGGGTCTGGTTCTACCGTCCGCCGTGCTTGGCGAATGGTGGCTATATGGTCTATGTTTACACCAAGTGTCAGCAACCCTTGTATCTCCCTATCCACAGTCCACAGAGATTTATCTTACCTGAAATTGTTAACAAAATTATTGTTGGATAACGTCCAAGTTCCTACTCATAAGTAATAATTGAGCAGGAAAGATAAATGAAAGATAAAATTCTGAGACTAATCATTTTATGTGAAAGCTATCGTTAAGATCAATTTGGTAGAGCAACTTAGCGATCGCTAGCAATTAGCTATTAAAAATCAAACTTTTGCCTTATTTCCTACAACCATAAATTTATGTACGCTTTAACCATCAGACATGGTTAATAGCGCAGTTAAAAATTTTTGCGGTCAATATATTTTTTCCAAGAGGGACTTAGATAGTTCTGCAAATTTAAAAAAATTAGAGTAATCTTCTCAAAGACTATGGCGGAATTGTGGACTTATTTGTTTAACTCAGGGCCATTCATCCCACATGGACACTGTTATCTCTGGAAAACAGATTTAGTTTTATTACATTTAGTATCTGATGCGCTCATTGCCATAGCTTATTATTCTATTCCTGCTACGCTTTTCTACTTTGTCCGCAAACGGCAGGATCTGCCCTTTCATTGGATATTCTTATTATTTAGTGGGTTTATTGTCGCTTGCGGCACAACTCACATTTTAGCGGTTTGGACACTTTGGCATCCCAACTATTGGATATCGGGATTTGTCAAAGCTTTGACCGCAGGAATATCTTTAATTACAGCAGTAGAACTCATCCCTTTAGTCCCCAAAGCTTTAGCACTTCCTAGTCCGGCTCAACTAGAGCTAGCAAATCATCAACTGCAAATACAAATAGCAGAGCGTCTAAAGGTAGAGGAAGAGCTAAGGAGATATCAAAATCATCTAGAAGATTTGGTTACACTGCGGACTCATGAAATTACTAAGACTAACGAACAATTACATCAAGAAATCGCCGAACGTCAGCGTCTGCTAGAAGTAGTCAGACAAAGTGAAGAACGCTATCGTTACTTGGCTGATGCTATCCCTCAACTTGTGTGGACTGCTGATGCTCATGGTGAATGTGATTATTTTAATCAAAATTGGTGTGATTATACTGGGCTAACTGTAGAGCAGTCATTAGGCTCTGGATGGGTAGCAGCATTGCATCCAGATGACGTGAATAGAACTTATGAGTTATGGCTAAATGCTTTAAAGAGCGGCAATGTCTACGAGAATGAATATCGCTTTAAACGAGCTGCTGATAGCTCCTATCGTTGGCATTTAGCACGAAGCTTACCGCTCAAAGATAAACAAGGTTGTGTAGTTCAATGGTTCGGGACTTGTACAGATATTCATGAACAAAAACAAATACTAGAGCAAAGAGTCCATTTACTGGAATTAGAACAAGCTGCACGAGCCGAAGCAGAAACAGCTAACCGCATTAAAGATGAATTTTTAGCAGTCCTCTCTCACGAGTTACGCACACCTCTAAATTCAATCTTGGGGTGGTCTAAATTGTTACAAAGCCGCCAACTCGACCAAGCCAGAACATCTCAAGCATTAGCCACTATTGAACGTAATGCCACATTACAGGTGCAACTCATAGAAGATTTGCTAGATATATCCAGAATTTTACAAGGTAAGCTAGTCCTCAATACTACAAAAATTCACTTAGAGACTGTAATCTCCGCAGCACTAGAGACAATGCGGCTAGCAGCAGAAACAAAATCAATTCAGATGATTACGTTCTTGCAATCGAGTATCGGAAAAGTTATGGGTGATTCTGCTCGCTTGCAGCAAGTAGTCTGGAATCTGCTTTCTAATGCCGTCAAATTTACACCCAAGGGTGGACAGGTAGAGGTGCGGTTGGAACAAATTGATGACTACGTTCAGCTTGTTGTCAGTGATACAGGTAAAGGAATTAGTCCTGATTTTTTACCCTATGTCTTTGATTACTTTCGGCAAGCAGATAGCAGTTCTACCAGAAAATTTGGTGGACTAGGACTGGGATTGGCAATTGTTCGCAAAATTGTAGAGATTCACGGTGGTACTGTCACAGCAGAAAGTCCGGGTGAAAATCAGGGCGCAAAATTTACAGTCCGATTACCGCTTCTCCAAGAGGATGGTTTGAATGTCACAGGTGAAAAAAGTAACTTTTCATTATCAACCTCTAAATATTCGTTACTTGCCGGCATCAAGATTTTAGTTGTTGACGATGACACGGATTCACGAGATTTTCTAGCTTACATCCTACAGCAAGAAGGTGCTGAGGTAAGCATGGCGGCTTCAGCAGTTGAAGGCTTACAAATATTAGCTAAATCCCGATTAGATGTGTTGGTTAGTGATATCAGTATGCCTGATATGGATGGCTATATGATGATTCGGGAACTCAGAACTTGGGCAGTAGAAAAAAATGGCCAAATTTCTGCGATCGCCTTAACCGCCTTTGCCAGACAATACGATCAAGAGCAAGCACTCGGAGCTGGTTTTCAAATCCACTTACCCAAGCCTGTTAATGCTGAAGAATTAATTGCAGCCGTGGCAAGGTTGATCGTGAATTGAGGCAGAAAGCAAGGAGCAGAGGAGTAGAGGAACAGAGGAGCAGAGGAGCAGAGGAGAATAAATATTACCTAATCCCCAGTCCCCAATCCCCAATCCCTAATCCCTTAGCAATTCATTCACTACCCTATCTAACCCTAAAGAATGGGCAGCTTTGAATAATAAGCGATCGCCTGGTTGCATAAATGTCTTTAATCTTTCTATTAAATCGGCGTGGGCGCTAAAGCACTCTGAGGGGATACCTTCGGCACTTTTGACAATCGCTTGGGCATCTTGTCCGTCCACTAATACAAGTAAACCGTCTAATTTTAAATCTCGCACTGTTTCACCGACGCGCTGATGTAGTTGCGGCGATCGCTCTCCTAATTCTTTCATTGCTCCCAATACGGCAATCTTTCGCTTTCCTGGTGTGTCTGCTAGTAACTGTAAGGCGGCTAGCATAGCTTCCGGTGCGGCATTATAGGTTTCATCTAAGATTACAACGTCGTTGGGTAAATTAAAACGTTGGGATCTGCCTGTAGGCATATTCACTGTTACACCATCTCTGAGGCTTGTCCAATCAATTCCTAAAACTTTCGCTACTGCTAAAGCTGCTAAAAAGTTGGTAGCGTTGTGACGGCCAGGTAAGGGTAAGGGTAGCTGGATTCCTGCTACTTCTATAGTGTCGTTATCAATGAGTATTCCTTGAATATCACCGCCAGAAAAACCATAAGTCAAAACTTCCCTCTGCCAAAATTTTTTCGCCGTAGTGAGTAATAGGGGATTGTCATGATTGAGAATAGCCACGCTATTTTGAGGCATTTCGGCTAATAACTCACATTTTGCCTCAGCGATCGCCTCTTCTGAACCCAGTAACTCAATATGTGCTGTCCCCACATTGGTAATCACGCCAATTGTCGGATGTGCTATTTGTGTGAGTTCGGCAATTTGTCCCCTTCCCCGCATCGCCATTTCAATCACGGCATAGTCGTGTTCTGCATTTAGTTGGAGGAGAGTTTTCGGTACACCAATTTCGTTATTGAAATTGCCAAAGGTTTTGTGAACTTTACCCTGTGTACCCAAAACGGCGGCAATCAGTTCCTTGGTGGTGGTTTTACCGACAGAACCCGTCACCCCAATGACTGGGATGTGGAAGCGATCGCGCCACCATCTGCCAATTTTTTGATATGCCTCTAGGGTATTGTTGACTTTTAATACAGGCAGTGTCGAATTTTCATAGTTAAAATCAACAATAGCGGCTATTGCACCCTGAGCGATCGCAGTTGCTACAAACTCGTGTCCATCAAATTTTTCCCCTCGCAAAGCCACAAAAACTTCACCGGGTTTAATCAGTCGAGTATCTGTTTGTATACCAGTGCTAGCTTGTGCTAAATCAGCTGCACTTAAATTTACAGGTTGGGCTAGAAGTGCTTCAGTTAATTGGGTTAAGGTAGCAAACATAATTAGGGACTGGGGACTGGGGACTGGGGATTGGGGATTGGGGATTGGGGATTGGGGATTGGGGATTGGGGGGAGGAATTTCCCCATTTCTCCTTGCTCCCTGCTCCCCTGCTTCTTCTCATCTCCCCCTACACCCTGACACTCCTACTTCACAAAAAAAGTAGTGCCAAAGAAGCTTAACTCCTTTGGCACACTCAGTATATAAGCTATTTAGTATTGACGATGGGGTTATGTCAAAACAATTTTTCCACTCAGCCTATCAAAGATTTTTGATTGACATTACTTGCAAAATCTGTGTTGCTATATCGCGAGAAATACCTAAAGCTTGATATAAATCATTTAAAAAGTTTTTTTCTTCATCAGTTACTAAACCTTCACCCAAAACCAAATCAGCCGCTACAGCAAAAGCTGCTTCTCGTAATTCAGGGGATAAAGCTTCTTTAGCTAAATTAAATAAGGCATTAAAACCATCTCGCCAGAGAATATCCAAAATTCTCTGTAATAGCTTATGGATCGCTTCCTGGGTGTAATGTTTCAATGGCTTTGACTGTGATAGTACAGAGGTAACATGACGCTCTTGCTCATCAGTCATATAACTATCGAACACTGTAGACATTAAGGCGATCGCGGCAAAAGCCTCTGCTGGGCTAAGTATGTCTAGGGCTTGGGTTTCCTTGCCCAGAACTGCATCTAGTAGATTCATGATAGTCACTCCTGGATAGGGGTCTCAATAGCGTACAGTTACCTTTACAGTTGTTAACCTTCGGGTAAACCTGCAACGCTGTGAGACTTTCATGGTTTAGTGTTCCCAGGATTTTTTGGCAGTGAACACCCCCGCTAAATATGGTTTTGATGAAATATTATAGTTTCACAACTATGGGTTAACTTAGCGTTGTCCTGTCTTTTCAATGGTTTCTATAACCGCCAAACCTATACCAGAAGCTGCAATTAACAGTATCGCTGACAGCAAATAGGCGTTGGTTAACATCCGCAGGGCATCATCGAAGAAAATATAGGTGGTCATAGCTTCACCTGTTGAACTTTGTGCTGCTAGTATTGCTTATTTCTCCACGTTCTGAGTAGGAAATTCCGTTGAGAAACTGCTAGCATTTGCATCTTAACAAAACTTTAGCTCCTACATAAGATCAATAAGATTTTTTCTTTCTGAAGATTCGATGAATTTAGCCTGTATTTGGTTACGGACAATACTGAAAATTTTTTCTGGAGACAATTTCAGCGTTTAATCTGCAATTAGTCTCAGTTATAGATTGTAAATTAAAGCACAATTATTATTTAATTTTAATAGCAACTATTAAATAGGATAAAACTCCCAATAAAGATTGTTTTTATTCGATATGCTAAAAATATTAATATATTGTTTTAAGCAAATTTACTGAACAATATTAACTATTTATATTTAATTTTATCTTCACTATTTATAAAAGGTAAATTAATAAATTAGTTTATATTTATTTAATAAACAGTATGAAACTAGCTAGATAGTTGTGATTCTGCTGAAAGTTTATTAACTAATCTAGTATAGTCTTATTATATACTTAGCACTTAGTAAATACCCTGAAACCATCTCCAACTAAATTACAAAAAGACACAAATATTTCTCTGCAAATGCCTATTCTGTAAGGTGAATAGCAAGAATCAGAACATTCATGGCTAACGCTGTAATGAAAGTTAATAGAAACTAAAACAATCAATATTGCTGCTAAATCACAGAAGCGAATGATCAACTTTGAGTCTTTTGTCCTAGCCTTTGTGATTTTTGGTGAAACATTACTTAATATTTTCCCTATCGAGAAAATTATTGAGAGTGAAAGTTTTGCTTATCACTCCTTACCTTCAAACTATAGGAATCGTACTTGAATCTTGCTAAGTATACTGAGAAATAAACCTTTGTATGGCAAGCTTCTAGCCAATTTGGTTTTTCAGAAATCAAATATGAGTCCTATAAGTAGCTCAGTGTTAAAAATTATCGCTATGGCAAGGCAGGAGGCAGAAGGCAGAAGGGAAACGAATGTGCCAATTGCGTAAGTCCTAGTTAAATTAAACAACGTTCAATGGTTGCTATTACCGATTGAGCCAGCGTATCAAAATCATAGCCACCTTCCAAGCCAAAGAGAATTTTACGTGTGATTCCTAAACAAGAATCAGTAAACATAGCATAATCTCTTGGTTGCAAATTAATACTTGCTAAAGGATCATCAGCATTGGCATCGTAACCAGCACTAACAATTAATAAATCTGGCTGAAAATCAGCTAAAAATGGTAATACTTTTTTTTCTATTAGTGGCTGATAAACTCCGATATCACTACCAGGAGGTAAGGGCAAATTTAACACATTACTATGCAAGCCGCGTTCTGTAGCTCTCCCAGTACCGGGATAACAGGGATATTGGTGTAGGGAACAGTAGGCAATTTGGGGGTACATTTCCACGATCGCCTGGGTACCGTTACCATGATGTACATCCCAATCGAGGATAGCGACGCGGTTAACTTCTGGATGTTCTAGAGCATGAAAAGCTGCGATCGCTGCATTAGAAAATAAACAAAAGCCCATTCCCGCATCACTTTCAGCATGATGTCCTGGGGGACGTGACAACACAAAAGCCGGATTAGCTGTACTTAAAACTGCATCGATTCCATCCAGCCAAGCACTCACTGCTAGCAGAGCCACATCATAACTACGAGGAGAAACTGGAGTATCACCATCCAAATAACCACCACCAGTAGCCGCAATTTCCTTGACTTTATCAATGTAGGCTGGACTATGAGCCTTGAGTAAAAGCGGCATTACCGATGTATTTGCTGATGTAGGGGTAGGCGATCGCCAGGCAATTTTTTCTGCAAACGTAGCTGCCTTTAAAGCATTCACAATCGCCGTCAAACGCTCTGGATTCTCTGGATGATATCTTCCTGTTTTGTGATCTAGAAACTCATCGGAATAGATGACTGGCAACATAAGGCGGAAAAGATTGGCAGCAGGATACTGAATGCCATTGTATACTCAGGTGGGAATTGGAGACTGGGGGAAGAAGAGGAATTTGGTTAGGAGCAAGGGGGAGAGGAATTTCCCCATTTCTCCCTGCTCTCCTGCTTCTTCTCTACTCTCTCATCTCCCGGTTATTTAAATTCAGTGATGATGCCGCCGCGCTGCTCGTATCTGTTGGTACTTGGGTTCCAGATGGGAGGAGTACCCATAATGATGTCTGTATTTTGCCGCATATTATTGAGCGTGCTTTGCATCATGTTCCAGTTGTGGGAACGCAGCATTTGGTTGGCCTGTTGCTGAAATTGGGATATCGTCATCTGCTCTTGGGGCGACAGACTGTTGACTCCCCCTATTTGCGCCCGCATCATCAGACGATCCTCAGCACTCATCCTGGCCCACTGGTATTTGGTTAAGGCTAATTGTCCTGGCTTTTCGGCAAAACTGCGTTGTTCTTGTGGTGATAGTTGAGCATATTGGGCAGCAGCAGTTTGATAAACCTTAGCTCTAGTTTGAGCATTAATTGGTGGTGCTTGCTGACCTAATACTTGGGTGAGTAAGAAGTGTTCCATCTCAATGTGAGCATCAACCATGTCGCGCGTGAGTGGCGGATTACCGGATGCAATGGGCGGATGGGCTTGGTAGTAGGCATTCAACAGCCACTTTGCATCTTCCTTACCTGCGATCGCTTCTTGCTGTAGTTGTGTCAGAATTATGGGTCTTGCTTGCTTACGAACGACTTCACGTTCTTCGGCAGATTGAACCAGCAATTTATCATAGGTGGTCAAGCTGCCCTTAACCTCAGAGATTGATTTTTGATCCCCATCCCGCATATAGCCCTGAACAAATGTGCGAATTTGGGCGCGTTGGGCTGGACTAAACTGGATTTCAGTGGCGTAGCTCAAGAAATCGATATATTTCTGAATCATCTGCTCGGTGATTTGCGGTGCTGATTGAGCTAGTAACAGGCTAGGGGGAGCAGTAGCAGCTAGTGTTGGGGACGGACTATGCAAGGTGAAGGTTGTCCCCATAGTCATGGCAAGTGAAAGGCAAATCTGGAATCGCTTCACAAAAGAGTTCATAGTGTCTGGAAAAAATTTATAACTGATGATGAGATGCCTGAATGTGTATGGTCAGGCATCGATAAATAAGATTGTTTTGTAGATTTATCAGAGGTTGACTATGAATTTATGCAATTTCCTGAATAAATTCCACATCAGATATATATCTACAATGACAGCTATAAATGCAGTAGTGAGGCGGACACCAATAGAGCCAGCTTTTCTATGAATAGAATTGACTCATTTTAGCCTGTTTATAGTAATCATTTATTGCTAGTTTAATTGTTTTTTTACAGAGCCAACATTTCTCCTAATAGGCTCTCAATACAAGACATAATCAACTCTTGGTCAAATTTCCCATCGAGGATTTTAAGTTAAAAAAGTCTTTCAATTTTTAAATGAAATTCATAGAGCCTAATTAACTAAATCTCAATCATAATTTTGACTAAACAGATGGGTGAGCTACATCGGCAGACAGAGGCAAGATTATGTTAGAATTGTATCAAAATATGGCAATTATTCAAAAGAAATTTGGCATTATTTTGCGCTTTGTCAAGTACGAAGGCTAAAATCTAAGTTTTTTGGAGTTTTTTAGTTTATGACAACCTCACAGGAGAGGATTATCCCGACGGATCTGCGGAATGAAATGTCCCGGTCTTATCTGGAATACGCCATGAGTGTGATCGTGGGTAGGGCGCTACCAGATGCCAGGGATGGTCTAAAACCTGTGCATCGTCGCATCCTCTACGCTATGCACGAACTAGGGCTAACCCACGATCGCCCGTTTCGGAAGTGCGCCCGTGTCGTCGGGGAAGTGTTGGGTAAATATCACCCCCACGGCGATACGGCAGTATATGATGCTTTGGTGCGGATGGCGCAGGATTTTTCCATGCGATCGCCTCTGATTAACGGTCATGGTAACTTTGGTTCGGTAGACAACGACCCACCGGCGGCAATGCGTTACACAGAATGTCGCCTACAAGCTTTAACCAGTGTTGCCCTCCTCCAAGATATTGAATCGGAAACCGTAGATTTTATCGATAACTTCGACGGTTCCCAACAAGAACCCACAGTTTTACCCTCCCGTATCCCCCAATTACTCCTCAATGGTTCTTCGGGGATTGCCGTGGGTATGGCTACCAATATTCCCCCTCACAACTTGGGCGAATTAATTGATGGGTTGGTGGCAGTGATTCATAACCCGGAAATCACCGATTTGCAGTTAATGCAATACGTCCAGGGACCAGACTTTCCGACAGGGGGGCAAATTCTGGGGACAGCTGCGATTAAAGAAGCCTACACCACTGGGCGCGGTTCGATCACTATGCGCGGTGTCGCCAATATTGAAACCATTGAACAGCGAGGCCGTCCCGATAGAGAAGCCATCATCATTACCGAATTACCCTATCAAACCAACAAAGCGGGACTAATTGAAAAAATTGCCGAGTTGGTAAACGAAAAGCGCATTGAGGGAATAGCAGATATTCGGGATGAAAGCGATCGCGATGGCATGCGAATTGTCATTGAACTCAAGCGTGATGCCTATCCTCGTGTAGTGCTGAATAACCTCTACAAGCAAACACCACTACAAGCCAACTTCGGCGCGAATATGTTGGCTTTGGTGAATGGAGAACCCCAAATTCTCACCCTCAAGCAGTTCTTAAATGTCTTCCTCGATTTCCGCATCGAATCGATTACCAGACGCACCCGCTACGAACTACGCAAAGCAGAGGAACGTGATCACCTTTTACAAGGGTTATTGATTGCCCTATCACGTTTAGATGCAATTATTAACTTAATTCGTAATGCCCCTGATGCCCCCAGTGCCAAAGGTGAATTAATCACAACTTACGGACTATCGGAAGTGCAAGCCGATGCCATCTTACAAATGCAACTGCGGCGGTTAACTGCCCTAGAAGCTGACAAAATCCGCTTAGAACATGAGGAATTACAATTACAGATTGCGGATTTGCAAGATATTTTGGCACGGCGGGAACGGATTTTAGAAATCATTGAAACCGAAGTCAGCCAAATTAAAACAAGCTTTGCCACACCCCGGCGCACAGTCATTACCCACGCCGAAGGGGAAATTGATGAACGTGACTTAATCGCTAATGAAAAAGCCCTGATTTTAGTCACTCAACAAGGCTACATCAAACGGATGCCAGTCAACACCTTTGAAGCCCAAAGCCGTGCTACTAGAGGTAAAGCCGCCGCCAAGGTAAAAGATGATGACACCGTTGAACATTTCTTAACTTGCTGTGATCACGATAGTGTTTTATTCTTTAGCGATCGCGGTGTCGTTTATTGCCTCAAAGCCTATCAAATCCCCGTGGGTTCTCGTACCAGTCGCGGTACACCCATTGTGCAGCTGCTGCCCATTCCCAGAGAAGAAAAAATTACCTCAATTGTCCCTGTGGATGAGTTTAGCAGTGAAGAATATTTGGTCATGCTCACCAAAGGTGGCAACATCAAGAAAACCGAATTGGCAGCCTTTAGTAATATTAGGGCTAATGGCTTAATTGCGATTTCCTTAGAAGAAGGCGATCAACTGCGCTGGGTACGTCGTGCCAAAGTCGAAGATAGTGTCATCGTCGGTTCTCGTCAAGGCATGGCAATTCACTTTAGATGTAACCACGAACAACTGCGTCCACTAGGTAGGGCGACTCGTGGGGTGAAATCAATGAAACTCAAACCAGGTGATGAACTCGTCGGCATGGATATTCTGCCAGCCGCCATTCTAGATACTTTAAATACTGAAGAAGTCGAAACTGAAGAACTTGAAACTGAAGAACTCGAAACCATCGAAGAAACCGCAGAAGTTCCAGGTAACGGCAGTGTCGGCCCTTGGGTATTAGTCATCACAATGGGAGGATACGGTAAACGCGTCCCCGTCGCCCAATTCCGGTTACAAAATCGGGCTGGGCAAGGTTTAATGGCGACTAAATTCAAAAACCGCAAAACCAAGGACCAGTTAGCCACCCTCGGTATTGTCAACAATGACAATGAAATTATGATGGTCACAAGTCGCGGTATTATTATCCGGCAAGCAGTGAATGCGATTTCTGTACAATCCCGTTCAGCAACTGGTGTGAGAGTGCAACGTCTTGATGAAGATGATGCAATTACTGGAGTAGCAATAGTGCCTCCTGATACTGCTGATACTGCTGATACATCTGACGTTGAAGAGGCAGAATGAAGTCAAAAGTAAAAAGTAAACAGGTAAAAGAAATTGTCCCTTTTGCTATTTACCTTTTACTTTCTCTCATCAGTGGGATTGTAATGGGGATAACCGTCGCCCCCGTGGGTGCATGGTTCTTGGCTTGGGTAGCCCTAGCCCCCCTTTGGGTGCTAGTTATTAGTGTGACTCACCACAAAAATCCATCTCCCCCTATCCCCCTCCTCGGTTTAGCCTGGGGTATCGGCTATCACGGTGTCGCCCTCTTTTGGATTACTGGTATCCATCCTATGGATTGGTTGGGTGTGCCTTGGTGGCCGAGTTTAGCTATTACCGTGTTTTGTTGGTCATTTATTAGCCTCTGGGGAGGTTTATTTGTAGCGATTTGGGCATTTGTCATGTCTCGCCTGAATCTGCCTAAATCGTTACTACGTATCTTATTTGGCACAGCCATTTGGTGTGCTTTAGAAAGCTTGTGGAGTGCTGGCCCTTTGTGGTGGAGTTCTTTAGCCTACACCCAAAGCCCCCATAACCTCCCCATTCTCCACCTCGGACAAATCTCCGGTCCGAATACCGTTACAGCCGCCATTGTCACTGTCAATGGTTTAATGGCTGAAAGTTGGATCAATTACCAACAAAACCAAACTTCGCCTTTACCCTTACGGTTAATCAACAAATATTTAGCAGTTGCCACAAGTTTACTCATTACCTTACAGATAATTGGTTTTATATTATACGCAATTCCCTTGGTCGAACCACCAGCAACAGCGTTAAAAGTAGGTATTGTTCAAGGTAACATTCCCAACAAAATTAAACTGCTTCCAGAAGGGGTGCAACGTGCCGTTAGAGGCTATACAGAGGGATATTTAACCTTAGTGAATCAAGGTGTCCATGCTGTCTTGACTCCAGAAGGGGCGATGCCTTTTTTTGATAACGATTTAGCCGTTACACCCTTAGTCTCAGCCATAGAGGCAAAAGGTGTAATTGCTTGGGTTGGGGCTTTTGGCAGAAAGGGGCGCAGCTATACTAACAGTTTATTTACCGTCAACGCTCAAGGTGAAATTACCAGCCGCTACGATAAATCCAAGCTAGTACCCCTGGGTGAGTATATCCCCTTTGAAGAAATTTTAGGCAAGCTGATTCAGCGTTTATCACCACTGGATGAACATCAAGTTCATGGTTCACCCAATCAAATATTTGATACTCCCTTGGGGCGAGCCATTGTGGGGATTTGTTACGAATCTGCTTTTCCAGAAGTATTTCGCCGTCAAGCTGCTGCTGGCGGGGAATTTATCCTGAGTTCTTCCAACGATGCCCACTATAGTGCTGCCATGCCATTCCAGCACCACGCCCAGGATATCATGCGGGCTATTGAGACGGATAGATGGTCAGTGCGGGCAACTAACACCGGATATTCAGCCTTTGTCAATCCCCACGGTAAAACTCTGTGGATGTCTGGATACAATACCTACGAAACCCATGCAGAAACCGTTTACCGACGACAGACAAAAACTTTATATGTGCGTTGGGGTGATTGGTTGACACCTTTATTATTAATTCTGGGTGTTGTGGCAAAATTCGCCATACCCTACAGAAAGACTACACCCATTTAAATAAACCGCAATAGATCTGTAGTGGCTAGTCTGGATAGATAAATATCCCGAAGCTACTAAAATATATTTATTCTTAGTTTATGCGGATGAAAGGACTTGAACCTTCACTCCTTTCGGAACTAGAACCTAAATCTAGCGCGTCTGCCAATTCCGCCACATCCGCTTAGGCAACTATACTAGCATAACATATTCTTGCTAAGAATGGGGAAAAGGAACTCAAATTTTTGGACAAGACTAAATTCCCCATTTTTCAAGCCACTACATGACTGCTACACGAGGCAGGCGATGCTTAAAGCCACACAGAATTTCCCAAGAAATCGTGTTTAATTCTGCTGCCCAATCATCGGCAAGGATGCGCTCTTTGCCTTGTTGTCCCAATAAAGTGACAATTTCTCCTTCCTGCACATCAGGTACAGCACTTACATCTACCATCAACTGATCCATTGTGATTGCACCAATTTGTGGTATACGCTGACCCCGAATTAATACCTGCATTTTGTTAGATAGATTACGGGGTACGCCGTCAGCATAACCAATCCCGACAACAGCAAGGCGCATTTCACGGGGAGCAATAAATTGATGTCCGTAACTAACACCTGTACCCGCAGCGATGGTTTTGACGTGGGTGACTCGTGCGTTGAGTTGGAGAACAGGCTGAAGTTTGATTGTTGGTTGTAAATGTGGTGCTGGGTAGAGTCCATACACAGCTAAACCAACGCGCACCATATCGTAGTGTAATCCGGGGTTGGCAAGGGTGGCGGCGGAATTAGCTAGGTGCAATCTGGGGATTTTGATACCCAAGGTTTTAATTTGCGCGATCGCTGCCTCAAATCTTCTTTGCTGTTCTTCCATGATAGCTGGATCAGGACTATCAGCAGTGGCCAGGTGGGAGTAAACACTGGCAATATCAAGATGGGGTAAACGCTCTACTAACTGGACAAACTCCCCTGCTTGTTGCCAATTTGTCCCCAACCGTGACATCCCTGTATCTAGCTTGATGTGTACAGGTATGGGTGAACCATACTGAATAGTTTCTAGGGTGTTGGAAAAAATTAAAGCTTGTTTGGGACTGCCGATGGTGGGTTGGAGGTGCCAGTGAGCGATCGCGTGAATTTGTTCTGCCGTATGGGTTGCCCCTAAAATCAGAATTGGGGCTTTAATCCCCCCTTCCCGCAATTGAATTCCTTCTGGAACGGTGGCCACTCCTAACCAACTCGCTCCAGCTTGCAATGCCATTTGGGCAACGGTGACAGCACCGTGACCATAAGCATCCGCCTTCACCACTGCCATTAACTGGGTGTGTGGGGATAAAAATTGCTTAATTTGTTGTATATTATAAGACAATGCCTCTAGGTCAATTTCTACCCAAGCACGTTGTGAAAACCAAGCATAGGTGTCGCACTGTTGATTAGCAGCAATGCCTGAAGCTTGCTCGCGACTTAACATTTTTCGTCCCTCCTATCACACCACTGTTCGATTGTTAATTTTTATATTTATCTTGATTGCTAATTCTGTTAGGTATATCAGAGTTAATCAGGAAGTTTAACCTTCATTCAGGAATAAATACAATATACCGAAGCAAATAATTCTAAATTCCCTATCTTTGGGTGTATGCAAGATTTATATATAGATAATAAAAATTAATCAATTAGGAAAGGGGTGTAGGTGAACCAAAGCCTTCATCAAAATTTATCAGTTGTTTTTACTACTAACTCCCAGATCCAATCCTGGTCAAGATGCTCCTGATCATGCAACAAGAGGCTGGATAATGGCTAATCTTAAGTATTTCAGCACTTCTCATACCTCATCGGTATAAATTTTCAAATTATTTTAGAAGTATAATTTATTCTCATCTCCCAATGAGGGGAGATTCGTGTTAATATATGTAAAACTAATACCTTGAGCGTTAATCAATGGGGAAGGTTTTAGTCCTAAACGCCTCTTACGAACCGCTCAATATCACGAGCTGGCGTCGCGCTGCGGTTCTGTTAATTAAAGGCAAGGCAGAACGTGTTGAACATAACGGTAGATTTCTCTATGCGGATTTCCCGTTACCAACCGTAATTCGGTTGCGTCATTATGTCCGCGTTCCTTATAAAGAAATTCCTTTGACTCGCCGCAACATCTTGCACCGCGACGGGCATACTTGTCAATACTGCGGCTACACAGGAGATGAGTTGACACTAGACCATGTGATTCCGCGATCGCGTGGCGGAGGGGACACCTGGGAAAACATTGTGACGGCTTGTGTCCGTTGCAATGTCAAAAAAGGTAGTCGCACTCCTCACGAAGCGCATATGTTGCTGCGTCATCCTCCTAGACAACCCTACAGCAGCCTCTATTTTGAGGTCAGCAAGCATCTTAAAAGCGGACTGCATCAAGAATGGCAAAAATATGTAATAGGACTTTGACATTAACAGGCTAACCCCAAATACCCAGAAGCTTGGTTGTCACCTAATCCAGGTGCTACATCTGTTCGTCTTGTCGTGTAGGGCAGTGTCAGTATTTTGGATGTAATTTGCTTTGGGTACAAACGTTGCATCGTGATTCCCTAAACTGGGTATTAACTGGGTTGATTGCCTGGGCTGTTGGTTGGTGTTGAACTTGCCTCTGGCTGCTGTTTACAAACTTGATAGATGAATTTTCAACAGCATCTCATTATAGCGCATAAAACCTAAAAAGACCTGCATTAATTCACACTTTATTCTCAAATTCTGACTAGCAGACCAAAAATATCCTGTTTTTCGGGTGCCAAAAAATGTTGGGCATTGAGGTAAAGTCTCCTTTGCACCTCTGCTTGTTAAGATTTACCACTTCCTGGTTAGTGGTGAAGCTTGTTTCATTAGGACTACCTTATGCCTTTCTTCGGTCAATGTTTAGATCGGATACCCTATTTTGTTAAAAATATAAATAATTGTAAATTAATTAAAAATCATCAGCATACCTCAAAGACTGTAGCACCAATACCTGTCAACCAAGCGATAAACTATAAGGATAGACTGAAACATGGAATGGAAACAAAAATCAACTCAGACCTGAAAAAACCTGTGGATTGTGCAGAACAGGTGCCTTTAGAAAGTAATGGGCAAACAAGACAGTTCTAGCCTGTGATGTTGCCGACATTTGGAATGAGGCAATAGCTGGGAATAGCTTTGCTATTTACTGATCTACAAAAGATAACCAAGATTAACGAGCATTGGAGATGTGTTTTCAGCCTCGATGTGCATTTTGGTAGAACTGGGCAGATTGCTGACCTATCTTCTTGACAAAGAATATACCAAGATATATATCCCTATTTCCTCATATTTTTGCGAAGATCAGAATGTGAGGCTAAATCAGTCCAGTGCTGGTTGTAGTATCCCTGAACAAATTTATAGCGCCTCACACTTACAATAAGTTTCACTATGCAATTGAATTCTCCCTTTATTAAGCATTCTGATAATTTTTCAGTAACTACGGAACCAAGTCCGGAGGAACCAGAAATAGACAAAGATACAGAAGTGTCACTGACTAGATCCACGTTACCAACATCGACAGGCGAAAGTGTAGGCATTTATGTAGGGCAACGTAGCAATTCCCTAGCATTTCAAAAGTCAGAAGAGTTGCAAAAGACACTACTCTCACACCGTCATGAACGTCAGTTGATCATTTTGCAAGACTTTCCTGATCCTGATGCCCTTTCTTGTGCTTGGACTTACCAACTAATTGCCCAGCAATACGATATCAAGTGTGAAATTATTTATGCTGGGACGTTAAGTCATCAAGAAAATATTGCTCTAGTGAAGCTAACAGGCTTACCTGCCCAACGCTGGACACCGCAAACGCTGAAAGGGAAAGACTTATCAGGCTACCAAGGTTTGGTTTTAATTGATAACCAAGGTACAACCAGTCAGCTATTAACATCTTTACAACAAGCAGGCATACCACTGGTAGCAGTAATTGATCACCACAGCCTACAGGCTGAGTTGAAATCAGAGTTTGTAGATGTTCGTCCTTATGTGCGAGCTACAGCCACAATTTTTACTCAATATCTTCAATGTGGCTTACTAGGCTTAGATAGTAGCATTAGCCAGCACGTTAAATGTGCCACTGCCTTAATGCACGGCTTGCGTTCCGATACCAATCGCTTAATGCAAGCCCAAGAAGAAGATTTTATGGCAGCAGCATATCTGAGTCGGTTTTATGATGCTCAACTGCTAAATGCGATTCTGCAAGCCAACCGTTCTAAACGGGTGATGGATGTCATCGAGCGATCGCTCAAAAACCGGATTGTACAGAATAACTTTTCCATTGCTGGTGTAGGATATTTACGTTACGACGACCGCGATGCCATCCCCCAAGCAGCAGATTTTTTAGTTACTGAAGAAAACGTCCATACTGCTGTAGTTTATGGGATTGTTCACGATGAAGATGACGAACTAGAAGTAGTCATTGGTTCCCTGAGAACTACCAAACTCACCCTAGATCCTGATGAATTCATCAAAGAAGCCTTTGGACAAGATAGTACCGGGCGGTTTTTTGGCGGTGGTAGGACAGGCGCTGGCGGCTTTGAAATTCCTATGGGATTCTTATCTGGAGGCAATGAAAATTCTGCCTATGCCAGAATGAAATGGGAAGTATTTGACGCGCAAATTAAGCAGAAGTTACTGAAATTAGTGAATCCTAAAGATAACCCAATTCAGTCTGAGTAGAGGTCTTAGGCTAAATTACTCAAAATCGATAGCCAAATTCTATCAAAACTGATGAGAAAACGGTAGTTATTCAACTTTAACTAATAGACTATTAAAGCCAAGAAATTCCTTTCTTGGCTGTCTATATATCGAGGAAATCGATGCAATTATGTATAAATTTGATTGACTAAAGAAGTTAGTTGTGGAAAGTGCTGTAAGTTTGCATATGAATGCTCAAAAGTTACACTTGGAATGCCAATAATACATTTACCTTTTGAATTTCTCATTCCTAGACGACCTGTTTCGTTACAAGCAAAGCCAAAAAAACTTCAGCAATGGAAGAATTTCGTGCGTTCTGAAGCTCAAAAGATTTGGACAGGTGGCAGTCCCATTCAAGACGCTAATCTACAGCTAACTCTAGTTTATCTTTGTGATGATTATCCACCTGACATCGATAATATTATCAAGCCGATTCAGGATGCGCTTGTAGGCTTAGTTTTTGAAGATGATAACTTAGTGTCAGATGTCGATAGCCATCGTCGGTTTTTGTCTGATCCCATTGACTTTATCAATCTACCTTACT
Organism: Nostoc sp. PCC 7524; assembly: GCF_000316645.1. NCBI lineage: Bacteria > Bacillati > Cyanobacteriota > Cyanophyceae > Nostocales > Nostocaceae > Nostoc > Nostoc sp. PCC 7524. The sequence continues at coordinate 4,529,460 of NC_019684.1, read as the reverse complement.
TACTACAGTACGGTGTCCTCATTGGTCAAGAGTGTGTATATGTAAAAGTGAGTAAATCTCAACCATTGGAAAAATACTTATGACTAACAATACTAAATCTTTATATGATGAAAAGGTCAAATCTCTAGCAGATAAGTATGTTAGCGAAGGGTTCCAGGTTTTAATTGAACCTACAATGGATCAGTTGCCCTTTGATTTGGGTAATTACCAACCAGATATTATTGCTACTAAAGATAACGCAGGTTTAGTCATTGAGGTCAAAACCAACCTCAGCCGAATTTCTGTGGAAAGTTTAAAAGCCTTAGCAGAGAAAGTTAGTAAACATCCAGGCTGGCGGTTTTTATTAGTAACTCTTGAAGACACAGAAACCAAATCATTACCTGGAGCATCGGAACAACTTCCTTCATGGCAAGAACTGATTGACCGCTTTGACCAAGCTCATAGGTTGATTGAAAATCATGAAATTGAGCCAGCATTTCTTTTTTTGTGGAGTATTTTTGAGGGTGCTTTAAGAAGGCGAGCAGTTGATGCCTCAATTCCTGTTGAACATTTTCCAGTCAGAGGTTTACTGAAGCAAATGTATTCTTTAGGAGAGTTATCAATTTCTCAATTTGATATGGTTCAGGCTTGTTTTGAAGTTCGGAATCGTCTTGTTCACGGATATATGGAAAAATTAAATTTACAAGTCGTGCATAATTTTGATAACTTGGTTCGTGAATTATTGGCAGAGTGGAAAACTGAAAGTGAGAAAAACTAAAACCAAGATATGCAGTAATTACAGATGCAAATCAATCCGCCAGAAGATTTTGACTTAGCGAATGATGGTTTTATTGGGATGTGGCGCGACACCACTGCTTGGGGACGTAGTATTCGAGAATAAGATATGTTAATTCACATTGGGCGTAACTCCTCAATTGTCACCTAGGACTCTACTGTGGAACTATATTTAATTCGACATGGCATAGCTCAAGAACAACAAGCCGGCATCAAAGACGAGGAACGGGAACTAACTAAAGAAGGTAGAGAAAAAACCGAGAAAGTGGCCCAGCGTTTAAAAAAACTGGGTTTGCAGTTTGATTTGATTGTCACCAGTCCCCTAATCCGCGCCCGCCAAACAGCAGAAATTCTGCTGACAGCTAAACTCAGTTCACATTTAGAAGAATCTAACCATTTAGCTCCCAATGGTCATATTTCCAGTTGGCTAGATTATTGGTTAAAGCCCAAAAACTTACCGCAAAACAACCAACTGGCCCTTGTCGGACATGAGCCTTGTTTAAGTAATTGGGCAGAAATTCTTCTCTGGGGAGAAGCCAGAGGCGGTTTAGTCCTCAAAAAAGCAGGTATGATCGGAGTAAAACTGCCAGAAATAGATTCACCTGTGGGCCGTAGTCAGATGTTTTGGTTGACACCTCCCCGGTACCTGCTATAACTTTTTGCAACCTTTCTCAAAGAATTGTTGTAAGCTCGGCTACTGTTATGGCGACAATATTTTCTGGTAAGTTAGCGTGTCGAATATTTCACTAAGCAAATGGTGTTGCCATGATGGTGTGCGAATACAAGCCTGGTTTAGAAGGCATTCCCGCCGCCCAATCGAGTATCAGTTATGTAGATGGGCAGAAGGGAATACTAGAGTATCGTGGCATTCGGATTGAGGAATTAGCCGCAAAAAGTACGTTTTTGGAAACTGCTTATCTCCTCATCTGGGGTGAATTGCCAAGTAAACAAGAACTGCAAGCATTTGAGGAAGAAGTTCGCCTCCATAGGCGGATTAAGTACCGGATTCGGGACATGATGAAATGTTTCCCGGAAAGCGGTCATCCAATGGATGCGCTACAAGCCTCTGCTGCTGCTTTAGGGTTGTTCTACTCCCTACGGGATTTACATAATCCGGCTTATATTCGGGACTCTGTGGTGCGTTTGATAGCCACGATTCCGACTATGGTAGCGGCATTCCAGTTGATGCGGAAAGGTAACGACCCCGTAAAGCCCCGCGATGACTTAGATTATTCCGCCAATTTCCTCTATATGCTCAACGAGAAAGAACCGGATGAGTTGGCGGCTAAAATCTTTGATGTCTGCTTGATTCTCCATGTCGAACATACAATGAATGCTTCCACCTTCAGTGCCAGGGTGACAGCTTCTACCTTAACTGACCCCTATGCCGTGGTGGCTAGTGCTGTGGGAACCTTGGGCGGCCCGCTTCACGGTGGAGCCAACGAAGAAGTGATTCAGATGTTGGAAGAAATCGGCTCGGTGGAAAATGTTCGTCCTTATGTTGAAGATAGGCTGCAACGTAAGGAAAAGCTGATGGGCTTTGGTCATCGCGTCTACAAAGTCAAAGACCCAAGAGCGATAATTCTGCAAGACTTAGCAGAACAATTATTTGCTAAGTTTGGCGCAGACAAATATTACGACATTGCCCAAGAAATGGAACGGGTAGTGGAAGAGAAACTGGGCCACAAAGGGATTTATCCTAATGTTGACTTTTACTCTGGTTTGGTGTATAGGAAAATGGGAATTCCCACAGACTTATTTACACCAATATTTGCGATCGCTCGTGTGGCCGGTTGGCTAGCTCACTGGAAAGAACAGCTAGCAGAAAACCGGATTTTCCGTCCTACCCAGGTTTATAACGGTCATCACGCAGTGCCTTACACACCCCTCGACCAACGTTAAGTAGTAGTTCCATTGTCAGTCACATTACCCCTCAGTGTGGGGAGATAAAAACCTCATAGACAGTGGAGAACCGTTGCCAAAATGGAAGCGGCGGCTTTGTGTTGTTTGTTTGAGGGACTGGGGATTGGGGACTGGTTAAAAAATCCTCCCTCATCCCCTCATCCCCCTCATCTCCCCTGCACCCTTCCATGCCCATAGTGAATCTCAATCTTAGCTATAAGTAGAAGTTCTCGTGTAGCTACAGAAGCCGCCAACCATCCGGCGATATACTAGGCATGGGAATTGGCAACAAAAATTCAATCAGGTGTGATCTCAACAGAGATATAAATGGGTGTCGTTGCAGGTATTAGTTTAGCTAATGATTGTAACCCACCATGACTTGATGACTTAAAGAGCGGAAACATGAATTCAGGAATTGACCTCCAAGGAACTTTTATTAAATCCTTGATGGATTTAGGACTCCCACAGGGGGCAGCTAAAGCAATTTGGATGCCTCTACCGATGATCCTGATGCTGATTGGGGCAACGGTGGGTGTACTTGTTTGTGTTTGGCTAGAACGGAAGATTTCGGCAGCCGTACAACAGCGAATTGGCCCTGAATATATTGGGCCGTTGGGGTTACTGGCTCCCGTGGCAGATGGTCTGAAGCTGGTATTCAAAGAAGATATTGTACCGGCACAAGCTGACCCTTGGTTATTTACCCTAGGGCCTATCCTGGTGGTTCTGCCAGTGTTTCTGTCTTACTTAATTGTGCCTTTTGGACAGAATATCCTCATTACCAACGTGGGAACTGGGATATTCTTGTGGATTGCTTTATCTAGCATTCAGCCTATTGGCTTATTGATGGCTGGCTACTCCTCTAATAACAAATACTCTTTGTTAGGGGGGTTGCGGGCAGCAGCGCAATCAATTAGTTATGAAATCCCCTTGGCTTTGAGTGTGTTAGCGATCGCTATGATGTCTAACAGCCTCAGCACCGTGGATATTGTCAATCAGCAATCCGGCTACGGTATCCTCGGCTGGAATATTTGGCGACAACCCCTTGGTTTTCTGATCTTTTGGATTGCCGCTTTGGCTGAATGCGAACGCTTGCCCTTTGACTTACCGGAAGCGGAAGAAGAATTGGTTGCAGGCTACCAAACTGAATACTCAGGGATGAAATTCGCCCTATTTTATCTCAGTTCCTACGTGAACTTAGTGCTTTCTGCTCTGTTGGTAGCAGTTTTGTACTTAGGCGGTTGGGATTTCCCCATTCCCATCAACATCATAGCTGGTTGGTTGGGAGTGAGTGAACTAAATCCCGTACTCCAGGTAGTTAATGCCGCTTTGGGTATCACCATGACCTTACTCAAAGCTTACTTTCTCGTGTTTATTGCTATCCTGTTGCGCTGGACAGTACCACGGGTACGGATTGACCAATTGTTAGATTTAGGATGGAAGTTTTTGTTACCCATTGGGTTAGTGAATCTTCTATTAACCGCAGCCCTAAAACTCGCCTTTCCCGTCGCCTTTGGTGGTTAGTTATTAGTCATTTGTCATTAATCAATGGTCATTAGTCTTCAGAAAAATGATCATTGACCAAGACAACTGACAACTGAACAATTAACACAAGAGAGACTCACAAAATGCTCAAGTTCCTCAAACAAGTTGGTGATTACGCCAAAGAAGCAGTACAAGCAGGACGTTATATTGGTCAGGGGCTATCTGTCACCTTCGACCATATGCGTCGCCGTCCTGTCACCGTGCAGTACCCATACGAGAAACTGATTCCTGGTGAACGGTTTCGCGGTCGGATTCACTATGAATTTGATAAGTGTATCGCCTGTGAAGTTTGTGTCCGAGTTTGTCCGATTAACTTACCTGTAGTTGATTGGGAATTCGACAAAGCCACCAAAAAGAAAAAGCTCAAACACTACAGTATAGATTTCGGGGTTTGTATTTTCTGCGGTAACTGTGTGGAATACTGCCCAACTAACTGTCTATCCATGACGGAAGAGTACGAGCTAGCCGCTTACGATCGCCATGAACTCAACTATGATAGTGTGGCACTAGGACGTATGCCTTACAAAGTCACAAATGACCCAATGGTGACTCCACTACGCGAACTGGTTTACCTACCGAAAGGCATTCTCGAACCCCACGGACTACCCGCCGATGCACCTCGTGCTGGGGCGCGTCCAGAAGACTTAGTAGAACAAGCAGAAAAGTAAGTGTCATTAGTCATTTGTCCTTTGCTAATGACTAATGACTAATGACTAATGACTAATGACCATTGACTGAGGACAAAAAAACAGTGAATCTAGCGGAAGGAGTACAGGTTGTTACCTTTGGCATATTGGCAGTAATGATGATTGGAGCCGCCCTTGGTGTGGTGTTATCATCCAGCATTGTCTATTCTGCCTTTCTGTTGGGGGGCGTGTTCATCAGCATGGCAGGAATGTACCTGTTGTTAAATGGTGATTTTGTTGCTGCTGCCCAAGTGCTGATTTATGTTGGGGCGGTTAACGTCCTGATTTTGTTCGCCATTATGTTGGTGAACAAGCGGCAGGATTTTACTCCCTTTCCCAGTGCGGGAGTGCGGAAAATTTTGACAGCGATCGTAGCTGTAGGATTGTTCGCGCTGTTAAGTACGATGGTGTTGGCTACTCCTTGGGCTTACTCAACTACGCCTGTGGCGGGAGAAAGTTCTATCGTATTAATCGGTGAGCATTTCTTCACTGACTTTTTATTACCTTTTGAACTGGCTTCTGTATTGTTATTGATGGCGATGGTAGGAGCAATTATTTTGGCACGTCGTGAGTATCTGCCAGAAGTTACCCCCTCAGACTTGCCACAAACTGTGTTGACCTTACCAGAACGCCCCAGAGAACTGGTAGGTGCTGGTAGCGAAACCAACGAGTAAATCCCAGCCAGATTTGTCAGAAGGAATACGATAACTCATGCAACTCCAGTATTTTTTATTACTTGCAGCAGCTTTATTCTGCATCGGTATTTATGGCTTAATTACTAGCCGCAACGCTGTTAGAGTGTTGATGTCCATTGAATTGCTGCTGAATGCTGTTAATTTGAATTTAATGGCATTTTCCAACTTTCTTGACTCAACATTAATTAAGGGTCAGGTTTTCACCGTGTTTGTGATTACCGTGGCAGCTGCTGAAGCGGCGGTAGGTTTAGCGATCGTGCTTGCCATTTATCGCAACCGTGATACCGTCGATATGGAGCAGTTTAATCTCCTGAAATGGTAATTGCGTGTGCAACTCAAGCAGGTAATCATTGCTTATAAAGCGCGAGATTCCCAGAGCAAACGCTGGGCAGAAATTTGCGCTAAACAACTAGAAAGTCGCAATTGTCAGGTCTTAATGGGGCCTAGCGGGCCAAAGGATAATCCTTATCCGGTGTTTTTGGCTTCAGCAGGACAACCAATCGATCTGGCAATTGTCCTAGGTGGTGATGGCACTGTCTTAACCAGTGCCAGACATTTAGCACCAGCTGGTATCCCCATTCTAGGGGTGAATGTTGGTGGTCATCTAGGTTTTTTAACCGAGTCAGTAGAAGAATTTCAAGATACAGAAAAAGTTTGGGATCGGCTGTTTGAAGACCGCTATGCTATTCAACGGCGGATGATGTTGCAAGCGGCGGTTTATGAAGGACATCGCACGAATCTGGAACCAGTAACGGAACGCTTTCTGGGGTTAAATGAATTTTGCGTTAAACCCGCTTCTGCTGACCGCATGATCACCTCTATCCTAGAAATGGAAATCGACGGAGAAGTGGTAGATCAATATGTGGGTGACGGATTGATTATTTCTACTCCTACAGGTTCCACAGGTTACACTGTTTCTGCCAATGGCCCTATCATGCACGATGGTATGGAGGCGATTACCATCACGCCCATTTGTCCGATGAGTCTTTCTAGTCGTCCTCTAGTTTTACCCGCCGGTTCTGTTGTGAGTGTCTGGCCTTTGGGTGACTATGAGTTGAGTACGAAATTGTGGATGGATGGGGTATTGGCAACTTCAATTTGGCCTGGACATCGCGTTGATATCCGGATGGCTGATTGTCGGGCTAAGTTTATTGTTTTGCGAGAGAACAATTCATATTATCAGACGTTGCGAGAAAAGTTGCTCTGGGCAGGCACTAGGGTTCGCTACACTAATAATCATCGCAATTGATTGTGATGTAGAGATGTAGCAATGCTACGTCTCTACAAGAATTTCGGGTAACGCATCATCCATCTCTAGAATAGAGGCGTTGTTATGCAACGTCTCTATTGTGGTGAAATTGAATAGCAAAATAATCAGTAATAGTTATGCAAATTTGATATTAAGAAAATTCTGTATCTTATTGCCAGATTTTTGGAAAAATTAACCCCATAATAAAAGCCAACTACTATCTTTAACACTCGTTGATCAATCTGTTCTCTATAACTTTTTTTTTCACGCTTTGACACGTTAAAACATCACATACTCTATTTGTATAGTCAGTAAATCTGGAAAGTTAAAATATCTTCACACATCTAAGTTGGAAGACAGATGGAAATTACATCCCGCAATCTCAAACACCCTCTTAGTTTTCCTTCTGACATCAAAGATTTTCCCATACTTGAAACCGGAAAGTATATTCTCAAACTTGCAGCAAATGAAGAAGAATTAGCATCTATTTTTGGCTTGCGGTTTGAAGTGTTTAATCTGGAACTAGGCTTGGGATTATCTAATTCTAGCCTTACCCAAATGGATCAAGATCAGTTTGATGCAGTTTGCCATCATTTGATGCTAATTTGTAGAACCACTGGTAAAACGATTGGTACCTATAGGATGCAAACTTATAAAATGGCATCCCAAGGGCTAGGCTTTGATGCTGCTGACATATTTAATCTCAAGACAATTCCTGATTCTGTATTACAGGTATCTGTAGAAGTTGGACGTGCCTGCATAGCTAAAGAATATCGTAGTATTCAAGCTTTATTATTGCTATGGGAAGGGCTAGCTAATTATTTAATTTGGAGTGACAGCAAATATTTTTTTGGTTGTGCTTCATTACTCACACAATGCCATTGGGAAGCTGCTTGCACTTATCATTATTTTCAAAAAAATGATTTAATGCACAAGAGTATTTTGGTTTACCCAAATTCACAATATCATCTGGATATTCATCAAGATTGTTATGACAAATGCCATGTTAAAATACCCCATATTATGCAAGCATATTTAAGTATTGGTGCTAGGATATGTAGTTTGCCTGCAATTGATCAACAATTTAAAACCATAGATTTTTTAACTATATCTAATCTTCAAGAATTTACTAGATGCCATTATCTTATGCGTTAAAAAGTTACTTGATTATAAGTATGGAATATATCACTTGTGATCAATAGCATCCACCTCAACTTCAATCAACATTGCTGGATCAATTAAAGACTTTACTTCTACCATAGTTGTAGCTGGTGGAAAATTTCCAAAAAATTCTTGATGTGCTTTACCAAATTCTTCCCAAAGGCTGATTTCAGTCACAAACATCCGAGTACGTACTACATTATTCAGGTTAGCGCCTAATTCTTGTAAAGCAGTTTGGATGATTTCAAAACAGCGTTTAGCTTGAGCATAAGCATCACCAGGTGCAAAAACGGCACCTGTTGTATCTACTGGTGCTGTTCCAGAAATATAAATATGATTGCCAACTCTAACCCCTCGGCAATAACCAACTTGAGATTCCCAAATCGCACCCGAAAAAGTTCTTTGAATTGACATAGATAAATAAAATTACCAGCTAATGCTAGTAATTGTAGCAGTCAAATATTCCCTGTTTTACTAAGTTTTTTGAAAATTTCTAAAATAACTTAAATAATAATTGAGCAACTTGGTTAATTTAAAACTTGAATGAAGTATCTATAACTAATGTTTCCCAATATTTTCAGCCTTCATAATAAAGCAATATCGCATAATAAACTACAAAATTATTATGGTTGCCTAGTGATACTAAAAAAACACCTGTTATCTATATACTTTAGCACCTGATCCAGATGCTTCAGTTAACTGGGTACTTTTGAAGCACTGCTTAAGAAAACTGGTTATGAGGCATTCTGCACCCGTTCAGAGTTGGTTACGGTTTTTAATGATTTTTCTATTGGTACTGGGTATACTATTTCGTTTTTGTAAGATTGATAGAAAAGTATATTCAATCAATGAAGTTTATACTACATTAAATGTTGCTGGTTATAGGGTGAGTGAAGTAAAACAGCAGATATTTAATGGTGATGTAATTGATCAGGAAATTTTACTCAAGTTTCAAAGTCTGAATTTGGAAAGGGACTTTGGCGACACAATTATCTCTTTAGCTAAAGAAGAACCTCCTAAGACACCACTTTATTACATCATAGCTAGATTTTGGGTAGAAATTTTTGGTAATTCGGTGACAACAATTAGATATTTATCGGCATTAATGAGTTTATTAGTTTTTCCGTGTGTTTATTGGTTATGCCGAGAATTATTCATTTTACCTTTATCGCTACCAAGTTTAGCGATCGCACTCATGGCAATCTCACCTATTCACCTAATATATGCCCAAGAAGCACAAGAATATATTCTTTGGTTAAACACTATTTTAGTATCTAGTGCGGCACTGCTAAGAGCTATTCGGCTAGAAGCGAAGCCGGAGTTAAGCACAGGGCAAAAATCACCAGATACCTTCACTACCTGGGGGATGTATACCATAACTTTAGCGTTGAGTTTATATACTTGTTTATGGAGTGTATTTGTGGTGGTTGCTCATGGAATTTATGTAATTTTACTTTCTAATTTTCGGCTAAGTCCAACTGTCAGAAGTTATTTATTAGGTATAGTTTTAGGGTTTTTAGCTTTCGTTCCTTGGATTATTATTGTAGTGGCTCATATCTTCCAATTTATCTTAGCAGCAGATAGTAAAAATATTGAACAGGTAACTCTGCTACCATTAATTTCATTTTTGCTGATGCAGGTAAGTCGGATATTCTTTGATTTAAATTTTGGTTTAGATAATCCAGTAATTACTATAATTGCATTATTTTATTTAATTTTGGTAGGATACGCTATCTATTTTATATGTAAAACTACTAACGATAAAGTTAGATTATTTATTGTAACAATGATAGTTGTACCATCATTACCTTTAATCCTGCCACATTTATTTGCTGGTGGTATTCGTGCCGATTCTGAACCTTATTTCATCCCAGCTTATTTAGGTATTCAATTAGCTGTAACTTATTTACTAGCTATACAAATAGATAGTGCTAATACATCACGGAGAAGATACTGGCAAATCATCATGGCAATAGTGATTATTTTTGGTTTGATTTCTTCTAGAGTTTATTACCAAACGGCTACTTGGTGGCATAAATGAAGTAGGTACTTAATAGAAGTCTACTACCTTAGACCGCTCTGATGAAGGGTTTAACCTTCCTTTGGTAGTAACAAAGTGGAGGAAGCGATAAAAACTCCACACCTTCTTGAGTACACTATTTGTACTGTTTATGTATCTGACATCGCTCTCCTTCGATACACAATCATGAGTCACAGCGATATAACACTCATCCAGCACGATTTTATTATTTACAATAGCAATTAGCTGATTGGTACATAGTCTCTCGGAAGTATTAATCACAGCTACACGTAAGAAATAAATACTTTCATTAATTTACTTATTCAGAACGTCAACGCATTCGGCATCACTTTATTGAAGTGACTATTAGCAGCTTGGAAATATTCGGGTTTACCATTAAATTGCAACTGCCCTTGATTGAGCATCACCAACCAATCTGCACGCAGAATAACTTGGGGACGATGGCTAATGAGAATAGTAGTTTTACCACGACGATGATTTAAAATTTGCGCCAGAACTTCATCTTCAGTAACTGGATCGAGATTAGCCGTAGATTCATCCAAAATCAGAATTGGTGGATTCTTTAAAATAGCGCGTGCGATCGCAATTCGCTGTTTTTGCCCACCAGAGATGTTTGCACCCACGACTCCCAAGATGGTTTCATATTGTTGGGGAAACTGGCAAATAAATTCATCGGCTCCCGCAACTCGGCAAGCTTCTATAATTTCTTCAATAGTGGCATTGGGGACACTCAGTCGGAAGTTATCAATAATGGAACGGTGTAAAAAGAAGCTATCTTGAGGGACGAGAACCACTTGCTGACGTAAACAATCGAGGGGTAAATCAGACAAAGCGCGATCGCCTATGAAAATTTCCCCAGATTGTAGAGGATAGAGTCGGGTTAGTAACTTAGCAATGGTACTTTTACCACAACCAGATTTCCCCATAAAAGCGATCACCTGACCACCAGGAATAGTCACGGATAAATTTTCCAGCAGTTTTAACCGACCAGGATAGTAAAAAGTCAGATTTTTGAGTTGAATGTCGGCTGTATCTGACAAGTGAACCCAGGGTTTAGCCGCATCACCTTGATGTTCGGGGATATATTCAAACAGTTCAGCCAGTAAGTTGGTGATGGCTTTAATCTCCGTCCACTCGCTGATGAATTTAACAAATGCGATCGCAAACTGCAAAAAGCCTTCTTTCAAGCCGTAAATGGCAATTAACCTGCCAATAGTGAGGTGATCCTGAAAAACCAGCCAACTACCAAACCAAAGTAAGATAACTGTACCGACACCTGCGATCGCTTCGGAAACTGTCTGATTGCTAACATGGATTTTCGCTGCACGTAAGTTGTATTTTGATTCCCGTTCTGAACGCTCTTGAATTTCTGACCATAGTTGCGGTGCAGCTGCCATTGTTTTCAGGGTTAATGCTCCATTAAATGCTTCAGATAATACCCCAGCATTTTCACCTGCAACGGCAAAGGAACGGTTAGTTACTTGTTTAATTTTCGGTTGAAAAGCCAAAGCTGCGAAGATCATGGCAATGCCTAATCCTACAGTCACTAATCCCAACTGCCAGCTATAAACAAAAATAAAACTAACAGCAACCAAGCCAATAAAGGTTTTAATTGGTAACTCAATCACCAATTGAGAAATCAGCAAATTAATCTGTTGAATATCAGCCAAACGGCGAATTGCCGTACCACTGCGACGAGCTTCATGATAGGACAAAGGCAAATGCAGCACTTGTTTACCAAAATCCAGTTTTAATTCTTTCTGCAACTTTTCTGCAAATGCAGCCACCAAATTCGATTGCGTCCAAGTCAAACCACTATTTACTAGGGTTAACTCCATCACTCCCACAGCCACCAGAGTCAGCAGTTGACTATTATCTTCTACCAAAACTTGGTCGGTGAGGAATTGCAGCAACAATGGAGTAGCTAAAGCTAACAATCCCACCCCTAAATTTAAAGGTAGCAAAATCTGCAAAATTCCCCGTTGTTGCCAGAGACGATGCAGCAAACTAGCAAATGGATTAATCGGAGTTGGGTCTTCAGCTTGAGCCGCAAAACGCTGTGGATCTGGTTCTAGCAATAACATCATATAGCCTTGCCAGTCCTTAAGCAGTTCTTGGCGGGTGAGATAGCGAATACCCATTGCGGGATCGGAAATTACAAACTTCCTACCTTTTCGCCCGTAGAACACCACAAAGTGATAACCTTTCCAGTAAAGAATGGCAGGTAAAGTTAGCTCGTGCAGTTCGTCTAAAATGTCGGGGGATGCCTTAATCGCTTTCGTCTCAAATCCCAAAGCTTGTGCGCCATATTTCAACCCCAACATGGTAGTTCCCCCTTGCCGAGTGCCTACCAATTCTCGAATATAGTTAATTCTTAAACAGCGTCCATAATGTTTGGCGACAATAGCCAGACTCGCGGCTGCACAGTCTTCCCCACTATGTTGTCTTACCCAATGGTACTTCATGACAAAACCTTAGTTGCACTCCAGGCATAACGAATCTCGTCCAAATATGGTTTGAGGCGACGATGAACAAACTTCACCATTGGGGTATTGTCTATATCCACCCGAAAAGTGCCTTTGGTATGGGGAAGATTCTCTACTTGTAGTTGAATTGCTCTAGCTAATAATAAGGTACTGCGGCTCAAAGGCTGAGATTTGGGATTTACAAACATTTGGGTATAGCGGATAGTATCAGGTGCAGTGCGATGGGTAATTATCCAGCCAACTACTTGATTTTGATAGCGTAAGCCCAGACTATTAAGAGGTTCTAGCTTCTTCTCTTCTGAAAATGGATTAAATCGACGCACCAAAGTATCAGTTTCTACTTGCTGTGCAATTTCTTCTCGTTCTTTATTTGTCAAAGTATTCCAAGGAAAAAGGCTGTAATCTGCTGGGAGATTGGCAAGTAAACAATCTAAATATTGCGTCAAGTGCGGTTGCTTAGTTTTTTCAACTCGATCTGTGGAAGCGTAGCAGATCAAGGCTGTAGCTTTGGGTGTAGACCATTTTTGATGGCTGAGAATACCTTCCAAAGCCGGAGAATTAGAACTTGTGAGATAGTTAATCTCGATTTCAGTACAACCTCGGTGCTGAAGTTCTGTTTCCATTCGCGCCATTAATGCTGTACCCACACCCTGGCTACGATGGCTAGGGACAACAAATAAAGAAAGTATTTGCCCATAAACTTGTGGACTATAACGAGCTAAAGCTAACCCAATGGGATTTCCTGCTAACTCAACCCCAATGCCCACAACAGGGACATCGGGTGTCAAGTTCTGCAACAGGAAACGGAAGTGCGGATAAGTAAATTCCTCATAAACAGAGGCATTGGTTGTACCAATCAAAGTCAATTGACATGATTGCACCGTGTCAACGCATGGAATTTTACCCATATTCTTTACTCCCGTTCCTATTGACTTATCAGAGTTCACGTCATCATCTACTTTGACAGTCAAGCTGCTTCAGTCTCTACTGCAATGACTGAGTTACTTGACATGACTTGAAAAACCCCTTCTACGTCCAATCAAATTTCCACCTCCGCAAACAACCTCTAATTCTGAGTCGTTAAGTTCTGGGTACTTAACAGTATTTTGGCTATTGATTTTGGTGTCATTATTGGAATTATTTACAGATTGAGTATTCATGATTAACATCCTAATTTGAGTTATTTCGACTTGTTGAAGCTTGATTTTTTCTGCTTCACAATTACCATAATGAAATGAGAGCAAATAATTGTCGATACAGAAAAGCTAAGGACTTATCTGGCTTAACTGACTTAACTTAATTGGGTAAAACAGCAATAAACTGCACCTGTGGCTGAGAAAAAGGGCGAAAAGTTAAGTCAATCCCCTCTGTGCTAAATCCTTAACTTTTATACATGGACATTAATTTCTAGAAATCCTATAAATAAATTAGTCAATTATTACCCTATAAATGCGATGATACTTTATCTAAAGAGACGGAAGCAAAAGTATCTTTAAAGTATCGTGATGCTGCTTACAATATTAACTGTTCAGTTGTTAACCAAAATATCCAAACAGATCAAACTCTAATTTATCGTGGCGCACTTTATATTAAAAACCAAGTTATATCTACAATTTCCCAATCACGGAGAAGTTTAAAGTGTTTCATCCTACCTTGCCATGATCCGGATCATGGTGAGGCGATTGGCATAAAATTTTACCCCTCAAAACTTTTCAAACACCCTCTTAGGAGTAAAACAATTAATTTTTGCTTTAGTGGTGAGATGAGCCAGAAAAATAACTAAACCTATAGCTGACAATCATTATAGAGGTTTAGATATAGCTTTTTATAGACATTGCTTCTCTGATTACCAAGCTATTATGTACTGGAAAAACCTGCACCATACAATTTGAGGTTGTACATGAAAGTCGCAGTCTTCGGTACAAAAGCCTATGACCGGCAGTTTTTAGAAGCTGCAAATTCTCCCAAGCAACACGATTTGGTGTTTTTTGAACCCCGTCTCAATCAAGATACTGCTATCCTAGCCGCCGGATTTCCGGCGGTTTGCGTATTTGTCCACGATCAAATGGATGCACCTACTTTAGAACTTCTGGCTGCACGAGGAACTCGCTTAGTTGTTCTCCGTTGTGCAGGCTTTAATAATGTGGACTTAAAAGCCGCAGCTAATTTGGGTATTACCGTTGTGCGTGTTCCCGCCTACTCGCCTTATGGAGTTGCAGAACACGCTGTAGGCTTGATTTTGAGTCTGAATCGGAAAATTCATCGTGCTTACAACCGTGTCCGAGAAGGTAACTTTTCCCTAGATGGACTGTTGGGATTTAATTTAAACGGACGCACAGTAGGGATTATCGGTACTGGCAAAATCGGTCTGATTTTAGGACAGATTATGAAAGGGTTTGGCTGTCATCTACTGGCCTATGACGTGTATCACAATCCTGACATGGCAGCATTAGGTGGAAAGTATGTAGAATTACCGGAACTATTTGCCAAGTCTGACATTATCTCTTTGCATTGTCCCCTCACACCGGAAACTCATCATTTCATCAACACCGAGGCGATCGCACAAATGAAACCTGGTGTAATGTTAATTAATACTAGCCGAGGTGGACTCATTGATACCCAAGCCGTCATCGAAGGGCTGAAGACACGTCAGCTAGGCTCGTTGGGTGTGGATGTCTATGAACAAGAATCAGAGCTATTTTTTGAGGATTGGTCTGGACACATCATTCAGGATGATGTCTTTCAAAGGTTGACAACGTTTCCTAATGTCCTGATTACCGGACACCAAGCATTTTTCACAGAAGAGGCTCTGCGTAATATTGCTGATACGACCTTGGCAAATATTACCGATGTGGAACAAGGTCGTACTTGTCCAAATGAGCTGCGTCCTCAACCAGAAGTTGGAGACAAGGTTTTGGTAGCATAAATATATTTGGTATTAAGTCCGGATAATTTAGTGATGATGAGAGCAGTTGCTACAACTCTGGAAACCAGAGCAACGCACTGCCTCCACCATTCCCAATTTCATGACTCCTGGGTAAGTCCTAATTGTTGGCATACATCATTACAATTGAAAACACGCAGTTAAAGCTACAGCCAAACCATCTGCTGCATCATCAGGCTGGGGAATATCTTCTAAATCTAACTCCCGTGCTACCGCCTCTTGTACTTCTGATTTATCTGCATTGCCATAACCTGTTAAGGCTTGTTTAATTTGAGCAGGAGTAAATTCTACATATGGCAGTTGATGCTGCGCCAAGGCTAACATGACCACACCTCTAGCTTGTGCCACAACGATAGTGCTTGACATACGATAGAAAAATAGTTTTTCAATTGCTACTAAATCCGGTTGCACATGGTCTATCAGAGTGTGCAGATCATCGAATAAAGTACATAAACGTTGCCCGACATCTATATTTGCCGCAGTTCTGATTACCCCAAAATCTAAAATATTGATTACTGTCTCTTGGGCATGGGTGGGGCTAGTTGTACAGGTGATTGCCCCAAATCCTAAAATTGCCAGTCCTGGATCTAAGCCTAAAATTCGCTTTTCCATGAAAATATCTTCTACCATGCCAATTTATTGTTTAATAGCCAGTATTGCCAAATTTAACAATGTGGCTCTAGTCTTATGGATCTGAAAAGTTCCATAATTTCATACTTGGTGTTAAAACCAGTTAGTGTACATTTTCTGTTAATTTTTGTTTGTACCACTGTTCCGAATCAGGTATGTCAATCGGTTTTCTCAGACAAGCCCTCAATGCGCTGCAAAAGCAGTCGCGCAGTCGCACTTCCCATCGTGTGAACCAGTGGTTCAAATGGTTATCCCCTGGACTGTCAATCAAACGTTGGTTGTTAATCAGTGTGGGTGGTGTACTGTTGGCAATTCTGGGGTTAGCTATTTGGGTGAAGCTGACCCCTATTTTCTGGATGTTGGAGTTGGTTAGGGGTTTTTTGGGAGCGATCGCTTATATCTTACCTAACTATGTCAGCGGCCCTTTAGTTATACTTTTTGGTCTGTTACTACTGCTGTGGGGACAAACTCGCACTGTTGGTTCAATTACACAGGTACTCCGACCAGATGCAGAAGAGGAACTCATTGATGTACTTTTAGCCCATCGCCGATTGTACCGAGGGCCAAAAATAGTTGTCATTGGTGGTGGTACAGGACTATCTACTTTGCTCCGGGGATTGAAAACCTACAGTGCTAATATTACTGCTATTGTTACTGTTGCCGATGATGGAGGTTCTTCTGGGCGATTGCGCCAGGAATTTGGAGTTTTACCGCCAGGGGATATTCGCAACTGTCTAGCAGCCTTAGCAGATGAAGAAAAATTATTAACAGAATTATTTCAATACCGTTTTCGGGCTGGAGATGGGTTAACTGGTCATAGTTTTGGTAACTTGTTTTTAACAGCCATGAGTGATATCACTGGCGATTTAGAACGGGCTGTAGCTGCTAGTTCCAAAGTGTTAGCAGTGCGAGGACAAGTCTTACCCGCCACTTTAAGCGATGTTCGTCTCTGGGCAGAATTAGCTGACGGCCGTCGGATTGAGGGCGAGTCGAATATCCCCAAAGCCGGAGGGACAATTGTTAACATTGGTTGCATTCCTGCTAACCCACCAGCTTTGCCAGCCGCGATTAAAGCTATTAAAGAAGCTGACTATATTATTATTGGCCCAGGTAGCCTTTATACCAGCATAATTCCTAACTTATTAGTCACAGAAATTGCGGATGCGATCGCAGCATCCGAAGCCCCCCGCATTTATGTCTGCAACATTATGACCCAACCAGGAGAAACTCAAGGGTATAGTGTTGCTGATCACATTCGGGCTGTTGATGTTGCTTGTGGGCAAAGACAACTATTTGATGCTGTATTAGTACACAAAAAATCACCCTCAGCCCAATCACTTATCCGCTACGCACAACAAAATTCCCATCCCGTTTTTTTAGACAGAGAAGCTGTATCCCAACTAGGAAGAAGAATTGTTTTAGCTAATGTGATGTACGAAGATGAAACCGGTTTTGTGCGTCACAATCCTCAGAAGTTAGCAAAAGTCCTATTAAAGTGGTACAGTGGCGCTCATCATGGAAAATGAGAATTCAGCCCACATTCCACAGTCCATAGTCCACAGTTAGACTTCCAAATAAAAATATCTCATTGCTGACTCAACGAAGAAATGACTTTGCCTATTGCCTAAATTATGAAAATTTTGCTAGCAGATACAGAAGCAACGCTACACTTGGGTATCAGTCTTGGGCAAACTCTGAGTGCTGGTAGCGTAATTCTTTTAGAAGGTGACTTAGGTGCTGGTAAGACTACGTTGGTGCAGGGTATCGGACAAGGTTTAGGTATCACTGATCCAATTGTTAGTCCTACTTTCACACTAATTAATGAGTATTTAGAAGGACGTTTACCCCTTTACCATCTTGATTTGTATCGCTTAGAACCACAAGAGGTTTCAGCTTTAAATATAGAAATCTATTGGGAAGGTGTTGAGGTGACTCCAGGTATTGTAGCGATTGAGTGGGCAGAACGAATGCCTTACAAGCCAAGTAGTTTTCTACAAGTGCATTTGACTTATGGAGATGAGGGCATTCGTCAAGCTGAAATCATACCATTTAACTGCACCATCAACGAATTTATTGCTGTTATGTGAAATGTCTTGCTCAATTTGGGTAAAAACGCTGTCAACATTTCTACAGATTAGTTTGCTAGTTGAATACAGTACATTTTGACATTGAGGAGGGTAAATCAACAAATTTACCCCCAAGTACACCCGTATTCTCCTAAATGTATCAGCACAAACAGCGTCATTCCCAATTTAACCTCACAGTCTGACGACAATCCAAAATATTCCACGATAGTCGAGGGAGAATTCCGCACTCGTTCTATCTACCGCTACCACGCTCATCAAGAAAATTCACTAACATAGTTATCTGCTTTAATCCCAAAATCAATGAAATATGATTCACAAGCACATTTGTGGTGATATTTACCATCTACTCAATTGCTGGCTGAGGTTAGCTAAATTGCGTATTCTCGCGGTGAATATGGTAGTAGATGGGTAAAAAAATAACTCAAATTGTCTTCAAAAATGGTTTTGCAGGCGATATCTAGTAATGAACAAGATTTTTTTAATACCTGCTTTTTCAATAAATTAGATTGATATAAAAACTCACATAAACTTGTCCTTTGGTGAATAATTTTGTTGTTCTGGCTGTTATCAGTTCTCAGTGAACCAGTCAATACTGGTAAAAATTTTGTGTTTTATGCACTACGGTTGTTACTGTTAACCCATTCCTTAATCGTCTCTAGATATTTGTCCTGGAGTTGGCTAGAACAATTGCCTATTCTTGGTTTCTGACGGTGTTATGCTCAGTAAGGCTAAGATTTTTAGCCATAATATTGCTGAAACAGTAGGCAATCAGAGATGTCAGAAATAGGTTTTAAGGGGGTACAAATTAAGTGCATCTAAAATTTTTATATGTATAAAACATAGTTGTCTCAGAAATTTGCCCGTTTACTTAAACCTATTGTTCTCTACAGTTATTTGCTCAAACATCCGGATAGTTAATCCCAAAAAGCTAACGGAGACAAGTTAAATCATGACTAATTTCCGTACTAGCCGTCTAAGCTGTCCTGGTACTTAAGTATTCCCAAACTCAACTCAGGATCTATACTCATAAAGTTACTAATTGTTAATTATGAGATAAACTGATTTTGGTTAATTCTTCTGACAAGAAATTCTTATGATTAACTCTAGGTTTATGAAAATTGCAGCAATTCTAACGAGATGGTTTAGTATTTATACGAAAATCTTCAGTATAAACACTAGCCAAATGATTTAAAAAATTTCCCCTAAATTTTTTTACGTAAAAATACTAATTGGACAGAATAAAATCAGCGATCGCATCCTTTACTTTCGGGCCATGGCCATTTCTGGTGTAATAAGTGCGCCCTTCTTCAATAAATTGAGATGCAGCATATATTAACTGTTCAACCATCTGATCTCTAGCATCATCCATATCTTCACTAATCAGGGTTTGAGTAAACCTGTTCACTCGTTCGTTTCGTTTCAAAAGGTTACGAGTATCTTTATAAGTTTCCTCTTGTTTGGCTTGAAATTTCTCGTTCAAATCAAACTGAAGACGCAAGTAGCGTTGAGAATTGTATCCGCCCATGATTTGACGACAAATGGTACTGCTAATCTCAGATGTCGGCTCCATAAAGATATCGATGAGGTGTTGCGCCCAGTGTATGCTTCGCCAATCTTTGACTTGCTCATATAGATATGGTTCGCCAGTTTGCCCAGTCCCAATCGACAAAATCGCAATATCTTCTAAACCCACACCATTCAAGTTATATTGCTGCTTGATTGCCGATGAAATGGAAGACTGACTCAACCTCATGACTAAACTGAGTGCGGCTAGTGCTGGGTTATTAGCACATACCCCTCCATCAATATGAGGAAAAACCCAATGGCCGAATTTTTCTTTGTTAACTGGCTCTAATTTATAAGGTGGAAAGAAGGTAGGCGCAGCCGCAGATGCAGTACATATCTGCCACAAATAACACTCGTCGTACCATCTCGCTCCCAAATCTGGATGACAATTAGTAAAAAATGTCGTGTTCCGATACAGAGTATCGTAAGCCAGAATTAAGATAATAGGTTTTTCAATATCCTGGATACGTTTGTAACCCAACACACCCGTTAGGGCATCAATCAGTCCTTGATGAGCATACTTAGGTGGTGAAAATGCCTCTAAAAGTGGTTGGATAAAACGAGGCATTTTTTTGTAGCGTTCTTTTCGATGAATGGGGAATATCTGCCTACCCTGTTCTCTATACAGTTGAATTAATTCGACACTTTGTTTCTGCGCTGCAATACCGGCTGTCAAAATCGACCCTGTGGAAGTGCCGGCAATTAGGTCAAAATATTCGTGTAAAGACTTACCCTGATGTTTTTGAATTTGTCGCTCCACTTCTTGAAGGATGCGTGCTGTAACTACTCCACGTATACCGCCACCATCCAAACTCAAGATTTTGAAGGACATTGTCGTTCTCCTTAATAGTATTTTGTTGTTTAGTTAAGGTATAGTTTCTGACCTAGACAGAAATTATACCAATTCAAAATACCCTATGGATTCTTAGTTGACAAAATGTCCCCTAGGGCAGGAGTACAAAATTCAAGACAAATTCTGTCTCCTGCCTCCTTAACTGCATACACTATGCTTGATATTCAAGCTCTTCTTTGCTATGAGAAACTTAAAGCTTGACCCCGCACTTCTGTATTTAATTGCCCTTTGTCATAGACAATTTGACCCCCGACAATAGTTGTGACAGCCCACCCTGTGAGATTCCAGCCTTCAAAGGGACTCCAGCGACACTTGGTTAATAATTCCTCTCGTCGGACGGGACGGTAAGTGTTCAAATCTACTAGAACTAAATCAGCATCGTAGCCGGGAGCGATCGCACCTTTATTGGGAATACCATAAGCCTCAGCTACAGCCTTAGACATCCAATTCACGACTTGGGGAACGGTACATTTTCCCTCCATTGCCGAGGTTAACATCACAGCTAGGGAAGTTTCCACCCCTGGCATCCCAGAGGGCGTATTGGGATATTCTTGAGCTTTTTCTTCTAGGGTATGGGGTGCGTGATCTGTGGCAATGAAATCAATTACACCATCCCGCAACGCTTGCCAGAGGACTTCATTATCGTGGGGCGATCGCAAGGGCGGATTCATCTGTGCTAATGTGCCAATCTTTTCATAGGCACTGGTATTTAACACCAAATGCTGTGGTGTTACCTCTGCTGTCACCCAACTGGGTTTATCTTGACGTAGCAGTTCTGCTTCCTCAGCCGTGGACATATGCAGAATATGTAACCGACGCTGATATTTTTTAGCAAGTTTTAATGCTAACTGTGTTGCTAAAAGTGCGGCTTGATTATCTTGAATTTGGGAGTGAACTGCCGGATCATGAATACCTGCAAATTCTTGGCGGCGTTGATTGATTCTGGTTTGGTCTTCGGCGTGAACGGCTATCAGACGCTGACCTTGAGCAAATATGGACTCTAGCAACGCTTCTTGATCAACCAAGAGTTGACCGTGCATTGACCCCATGAAAATCTTGATTCCTGGTGTGGGTGAGGCAGCCAGCAAATCTGGTAAGTTATCTGCTGTTGCCCCAATAAAAAAGCCATAATTAACTAAGCACTTTTGGGAGGCGCGTTGTAACTTGTCGTCTAAAGCCTCCTGGTTAATGGTCAAAGGACGAGTGTTGGGCATTTCTAAAAAAGATGTCACTCCACCTTTGGCACAGGCACAACTGGCGGTGAATAAATCTTCCTTATGTTCTAACCCTGGTTCGCGGAAATGTACCTGCGGGTCTATGACTCCCGGCAACAAAGTTAACCCTTGTGCGTCAATTTCTCTGGCGGGGATTGTTGTGGCAATTTCTGGTGCAACTTCCACAATCAGGCGATCGCGTATCAGCACATCTCCTACCATGAATTCACCATTAGGTAAGATCATGCGAGCGTGACGAATTAGTAAACTTTGGGGTGATGACATGAGATTAACAATTTTCTAACAGGAAGCTCAAGATAGAGAAAAATCTACTTTTCGGTCAAGTTGACGAGAAATTTTTGTTATAGAATTTTGCAGTTCCTGAAAAAATTTATTTTAAATTTATGAATATACTTGCTATTAGAGCCATATCCATCGCGAACTGCAACCACTTGGTTCATTCAATAGTCCAATGATTACTCAATCAACTTTCTGTCGTTAAGATTAACAAATATAGTCTCCCTCAACGAGTCCATTAACTTGCATTTTTCCTTACTTCAGTAATTTCATGCAAAATCAAGTGTCTGACAACAATTCTAGTAAACAAACCGATAATTCCTGGATCGCAGAGCTAGGTAGAACAGTTGTATTAAGTATCGTCCTAGCCTTGGGCATTCGTACCTTCGTAGCAGAAGCACGCTGGATTCCTTCTGGCTCTATGGAACCCACTTTACACGGAACTCCAAACCAATGGGAGGCAGACAAGATTATTGTTGATAAATTGAAGTATAGATTCTCTGCACCACAACGGGGAGATATTGTAGTTTTTTCACCTACAGAAGAGTTACAAAAAGAACAATATCAGGATGCTTTCATTAAACGGATCATTGGCTTACCCGGAGAAACAGTAGAAATTAAAAATGGCAAAGTCTACATCAACAAAAAACCTCTTGATGAAGACAAATATCTCAAAATTCAGGGAAGTACGGTTATTGATGTTTGTACATCTGGTCAACAACCGCCATTCTTAGCTAAACCCCAAACCATACCACCCAATTCTTATCTTGTGCTAGGCGACAACCGTAATAGCAGCTACGATAGCCGTTGTTGGGGTGTTGTTCCTCGTCAGAATATTATCGGTCGTGCCATAATTCGCTTTTGGCCACTCAATAATATTGGAGAAATTGATAAGTCACCACTCTATGGACAGTGAATAATTAATTGTCTACCGAATAGAATTTTGGGGTGAAAAAACAAAATAACTACTTTGTATATTGCCTAAATGATGACTGTTCACCCCAGTCAAACCATTTGGGATTTTTGATTTGGGCTTGATTATACAGATAAATTTGGCAGCCTTGACCATTTAGGAACTATTGTTCAATTCATAATTTTTATAACAAAGATTTCTATTCAAAATGCACCACTTTGCATCTATATGAGGTACATTTCTATAGCCTCTTTCTCCGCTAAATTTGCACTGCACCCAATCGTTATATATATTTACAATTATTCATAATAATAAATAAAAATTATTATTAATTAACTGTACCAACTACATACTAATTTTTTGACTTTATTGAAGATACAGATTTTCAACAGGTTGGAGCAGAACCAAAATCTGCACACTGGGAATCTAGACAATATTTGGGAAATTTCCTCTAGGTTGAGGAAAAATGTACATATGAGTAATTTATAGCACTTATTATCTTATCACTGCTATTAGGGTGCTAATAGCGACATCTAAGCTAAAAACCAGTCTTTTGGGAATCTATGTAAATATATCTTTTCCCTCAGTCATACATATTTATGTATTGTCAGATGATAGGGAACACATTATGGTGTTATAACAAAGTTTGAGGTTTCAATTTCAGTAGATATGCGTTTACAGCATGAGTACGAACTAATAAAATTCTGTAAGTTTATATACTGATATCAGCTACTTGCTTGATGTTTTTCCCTATTTTTTTAAGTATTAACCCTTAAAGATAAGGTAGCTGATATGTCTTATATTCTCTATCATTAGTGTCAGGAAAAATTTCAACATCCATGTTGTTCCAACTTCAGTCTGTTAAATTCCCTCATCACTCAATTAGCAAAGTTTTTGCCCAGTTGTCTCTCAAGTTAGCTCTGATTAGTCTTTTAGTGTTGCAGATTGACAGGGTGGTGAAACTGATGGGTGATCTCTTGTGCAGACAGCTAACTACTCAATTAACAACTGAAATTTTGTTCGCTCAACTTCTATTGCAGCCAAGTTGTTCTTTCTGGCGTAGTTTTTTGCAGCGCAAGTTAGGGAAGCAAGCATCAGGCATGGCATGGAACAATACCTGACATATCAATATGTTTAACTACCCACTTTAGCCAAGAAAATGACTACCGATGGATACCAGCAGATGAGACTCCAGCCATGTTCTGACGCACGACAGAAGTTAACCAACTCATCAGAAATCAAATTGTGTGGCCACAGTGCGATCACGCCAGTCCCATCTGTAACAGTGCCGATTTATGATGAATCTGGTAAAATCGCCTTTGCGATCGCTAATTTTGCTGACATTACCCCGTGTAATCAACCAGAGCAGTTACTAGCAGAGTACAACCGTGTTGTCGAAGCTGAAGTCAAAAAACGTACCCAAGAACTCCTAGTAGTCATTGAGCAACTGCAAAGCTCTCAACAAGAACTGATTAAACGTCAGCAAGCAGCTGAACAAGCAAATTTCGCCAAAAGCGAATTTTTAGCAAACATGAGTCATGAATTGCGGACACCCCTCAACGCCATATTGGGATTCACGCAAATCATGAGCCATGACCATACACTTTCTACTGAAAATCAGCAGAACTTGGAAATTATTAACCGTGCTGGCGAACATCTACTCAACTTAATCAATGACATTTTGGACATTTCCAAAATTGAAGCAGGCAGAACTACTTTAAATCTCAGCAACTTTGATTTACTTCACCTTTTGGATAACGTGCAGAAAATATTGCAAGTTCGTGCAGCCGCAAAAGGTTTACAGTTGAAATTTGAATATGCAGCCAATTTACCCCGATACATACAAACAGACGCAAGTAAACTACGTCAAATCCTACTCAACATCTTGAGTAATGCCATCAAATATACAGCATCTGGTAGTGTGACATTGAGAGTAAAACTGGGAACTGGAGATAAAGAGAGAAATCCAAGCAGTTGCTTCTTCCCCATTGAACATTGCAACACCAGGGGACAAAGAAGTAAAGCCACCACCTTGTCACCCCCCTCTCCTTTGTCTGTTACCCATCTCCCATCCCTCATCTTTGAAATTCAAGATACTGGCATGGGAATTGCCCCACAAGAACTTGATCTATTGTTTGAAGCTTTTAGACAAACTGAAAGTGGTAGAAAATCACAACAAGGAACGGGATTAGGGCTAGTAATTAGTCGTAAATATGTGCAACTGATGGGGGGAGATATTACTGTATTTAGCACCGTAGGTATTGGGAGTAAATTTACTTTTAATATTCAGGTTGATTTAATCTCTGCTAGTGAGATTCAACTCCCACCCACCCCAGATGCAGTAATTGGCTTATTGCCACAACAAAAACAATATCGCATCTTAGTTGTCGATGATGTCACTGACAACCGTCTGTTACTTGTAAAACTTCTATCATCGCTTGGCTTCTCCGTGCGAGAAGCGACTAACGGTCAAGAAGCTCTTACTCAATGGCATTCATGGCAACCTCACTTAATTTTGATGGATATGCGAATGCCTGTGATGGATGGTTATGAGGCGACACGTTTGATTCGTAACCATGAAATGCAACATGAAAAGCCCATACTTACGTCAATTAGGAACAACTCTACAACTCAATGTCTTCCTAACTTGAGATATTTATCCGAATGTATGAGTGCCGTACAGTCAAAAACAAACACTCGCACAATCATCATTGCTCTTACTGCCATTGCTTTTGAGGAAGAACGACAAAAAATTCTATCTAGTGGTTGTGATGATTGTATTTGTAAGCCTTTTGTACAGGGAGTATTACTGGAAAAACTCAAAAAATATTTAGGGATAAAATATATTACTGAAGTCAAAATGCCTAAAGCCACAGATTTAGATTCGGACAGATCAATACTACCAAGTGAAACTGATATTGTATTGAATTTGTCAAAAATGTCATCTGATTGGCGAAAAAAGTTATATTACGCCGCAGCTAGTTGTAGTGATGAGTTAATTTTTAAATTAATCCAGCAAATACCTTCAAGCAATAATTTCATTGCCCAATTTATCAAGGATTTAGCGAACAACTATCAATTTGAAAAAATTATGAATCTGATTAAGATAAATGCAGAATGAATTACCAGCAGTTAGAGCAATATAAAACAGATATTTTGATAATTGACGATATGGTAGATAATCTGCGAGTTTTGTCTTCAATTCTCAGCAGAGCAGGATATAACGTTCGCAAAGCTTTAGACTGGCAGATGGCTTGGACTGCTTGTCAGACATTATTACCGGATTTAATCTTACTTGATATTATGATGCCGGAAATAGATGGTTATGAAGTTTGTCAGCGTTTTAAAGCTTGGGATTTAACTGCAAATATTCCCATAATTTTTATTAGTGCTTTAGATGATGTATTTGATAAAGTTAAAGCTTTTAAAATCGGTGCGGTTGACTATATTAGCAAACCATTTGAACTAGAAGAAGTTTTGGTACGAGTGCAAAATCAAATTACATTGAGGACAGCACAGTTAGAAATAATCACACTAAATTCTCAACTAGAACAAAGGGTAAAACAGCGTACCTGGGAGCTAGAAACTACTCTGCAAAAACTACAAAGAGAAATTTCTGTTCGCCAATCACTGCAAAGTAAATTATTAGACTTAGCTTTACATGATTCACTTACTGGCTTACCAAACCGAGTTTTATTTATCAAGCGACTAGAAAAAGCTTTGATTCGTACTCAACAAGAGGCTAATTATCATTTTGCAGTCCTGTGTTTAGACTGCGATCGCTTCAAGGTAGTCAATGATTCTTTAGGGCATTTAGTGGGAGATGAATTGCTAATTGTCATTGCTCGTCGGCTAGAATCATGCTTAACATCTTTTGATACAATAGCAAGATTAGGTGGTGATGAATTTGGGATCATTTTAGATAAACTAACAGATGTCTGCCAAGCAATTCAAGTAGCAGAATCTATTTTACAAAAATTATCGCTTCCTTTTAAATTATCAAGATATGAAGTATTTATGAATGTCAGTATAGGCATTAACTGGGGAGGTCAAAACTACGATAAACCAGAGCATTTGCTACGGGATACTGACACGGCGATGTATCATGCAAAAGCTCTAGGTAAAGGTAGATATCATGTTTTTGCTCCTAAAATGTATCAAGAAGCCATCGAATTATTAGAGATGGAAAATGACCTCCGTAAAGCTATTGAAAGAGAAGAATTCATTATTTATTATCAGCCAATTATTTCGATAAATACAGGTAAAATATCTGGATTTGAAGCACTTTTACGCTGGCAACACCCAACTCATGGTTTAGTTTATCCTACAAATTTTATTCCTGTAGCTGAAGAAACTGGTTTGATTAATCCGATTAATATGTGGGTATTACAGTCAGCCTGTCAGCAATTGCAGATCTGGCAAAATCACTCGACGGCATCTCAAACTCTGACCATGAGCGTGAATTTAAGTGCTGGCTTGTTTTACCAACCTAACTTTATCGCCCAAATTGATAATATTCTTTGTGATACGCAAGTAAATCCAGCGAGCCTAGAAATAGAAATTACAGAAAGTGTTATTATGAAAAATACTGATGAAATCAAAATTATTTTACAACAATTGAAAGATAGAAAAATTAAACTAATTATGGATGACTTTGGCACAGGTTATTCTTCGTTAAGTTATTTACATATGTTTCCTTTTGACGCTTTAAAAATTGATCAATCATTTGTCAAACTCATGCAGGAAAACAAAGAAAATATGGGATTAGTGCCAGCGATGATTGGCATTGCCACCTCGATGGGTATGACTGCAATCGCTGAAGGAGTGGAAACTCCAGAACAATTAGCACAACTAAAAAATTTAAACTGTCATTTTGCTCAAGGATATTTATTTTCTCAAGCTATATCCCAGAAACTGGTTCTCGAATTGATGCAGTCATCACCTCAATGGTAAAATGAAATTATTGACCAGCTTGTTTGCACATCAAAGTTTCTCTACAGATATAGCAACTCCTCAGTAACTGAGAAGGAAATTCTCTCAAAAAAACACGAATTAGCCTTCATACAGAAGTTTTTGAATTGAAACCCTGTCAAAACGCGATCGCCAACAAGATTTTTGGCATAGACAAATCGTTGCCATCACGTCTATTTGCCCAAATTCTAACCAAATGCAGACAATTTAACAGATGAAGTAAATCAATAAATTGAGAACTCAGAATCAAAGAATTAGAATTTTTATTGATCCCAGACTTCTATTTTCAGTCACATAAAAGCATAATAGAAATGTGACTGATCCTTTAACCTCTTTACAATCTCTAAAACAAGGCCGCTGGTTCAAGCTCATCTGCGGAGCCAGTTTCCAACATCTACCCGCAGTCAGAAGTTTAACATTAGCCTATACCTTAGCGGGCGCTGACTGTATAGATGTTGCAGCTGATCCAGCAGTGATCAGCGCCGCCCAAGAAGCCTTAAAAGTAGCCAAAACCTTAGTTAAAGATGCCCAAACACGAGGCTTTAATTACAAAGGTAGCTCACCGCTTTTAATGGTGAGCTTGAATGATGGAGAAGACCCGCATTTTCGTAAAGCAGAGTTTAATCCTCAAGATTGTCCACCAGACTGCTCCAGACCCTGCGAAAAGATTTGTCCAGCCCAAGCCATCGTATTCAACTCCCTAAAAGAGAATTTTTCAGGAGTTGAGCCGGAAAAATGCTATGGCTGCGGTCGTTGCTTGCCAGTTTGTCCATATGATATAATTTATACAAAGTCCTATGTGACAACGCCTGGAGCGATCGCGCCATTGGTAATATCAACGGGAATAGATGCCATAGAAATACACACTAAAGTAGGTCGTTTGGCAGAATTTCAAAGATTATGGCAAGTAATTTCACCATGGGTAGAGCAATTAAAGGTACTAGCCATTAGTTGCCCTGATGGAGAAGGTATAGTCAAATATCTTCAATCTATCTCTGACTTAATTTCTCCGGTTCGTACTACTTTAATTTGGCAAACAGACGGCCGTCCTATGAGTGGGGATATTGGCGATGGCACCACATTAGCCACTATCAAATTAGGACAAAAAGTTTTGACAGCTAAATTACCAGGATATGTACAATTAGCAGGTGGCACTAACAGCTACACAGTTGCTAAGTTAAAAGCAATGGCACTACTGAACAGAGTAGGGGAAGACTCCGACCCTCAGACACTCAGCTCCTCAGCATCCATTGCTGGAGTCGCCTATGGTAGCTATGCCCGTGTAATGCTAGCACCCATTATTGAACAGTTGGAAAACAAGGAGGTGAAAAATAATGTCAAGGTGACTGTTCGCCTGGAAGAAGAACCAGACTTACTCTGGCAAGCAGTAGAGCTTGCGTCTTCCCTTGTTTCCCAGATCAAGTCACAGCAGGAACGCTAATCGCTCGT